>JBJMQT010000119.1:0-68891 GCA_045802525.1 Gemmataceae bacterium | reverse complement strand
CGGACCGAGCACGCGGTCGCGGCAGACGTAGTTCAAGTAGCCGCAGATCTTGACAATCGTCTCCGCCGCAATCGCCTGGGCCACATCGGACTTGAACTGACGCAGGACTTGAGCGATAGTGAGGGCCATCCTTGGCCTCCTGTTGGAGAGGTTGTAGAGATCCCTCATTCTGACAGGAGGTCATTGTTTTTCCGAGATCACTTACAGACACAAACGGCACGACCACAGAGACTTATCGCTAACTTAATGGCATTCGAGAATAACCCGATTAAGAGGTTCTCCATAGGGCTCATTTTCATAGGACCGGAAAGCGAATTGACCAAGGAATAGGTCAGGCAGCCTCCAACAAAAGCCAAGAACAAAGTAAGCATTCGTCCATAGAAAACTATATCTTCCCCCCGATGACCTGCCCAATCTAAGACTGCGGCGTAGAAGTAATAGAATCCGCAGTTATAGAAAGTAACACTATAGGTGCCTGCATTGGGAAATTCGTATAGTGGGTATCCTTCTTGCACCTTCCAAATGCAGTAAATCGGGGACGCTTCGCAATCACCGTCGACATACCGACCTTTGGAAACCAGAGCTGAAACTCGGATTCCGAAAACCGCTAGAGTCGGTATAACGACAATCAAAACGGCAATGAGTACCTTGGCGCTGACCGACAATGCTGCCGTCGGACCTGGCTCACAAACTGGATCCGTTTTATGTTCTTGTAAAGACGGCATCAATAATCCTTAGACGAGGTCATGCATGGCGCCAAACGCCGACGACCGTCTTGCCAAGCCGGAAGCCAAACAACGGATCGACGATGGCAGATGCTCGGACAAAGACTGAATCCCACAGACGAATTTGGCGGAGAGTCGGCATTCTCGATTTCAACAAGAATCGATTAGCCATGGACGCAATCATTCCCACCGAGTCCAGGTAGAAAATTCGTTCAGGCTTTAGACTCTCCGGTGCGGACGCCGCCAACGATCTAGCCGTATAGCGCCGAAAATGGCCGATGGCCCGGTCAAACTCGGTATACAGCCATTGATGGGCAGGGGCCAAGACGATGAGCGCGCCGCCGGGATTAAGATGGGAAGCGGCCCGTTCTATTTCCTGCCGATCTGTTTCGATGTGCTCGAGCACGTCTATGTAGATAATGCTGTCAAATGTATCCGACTCAGGAAGGTTGATAAGCGATCCAATTATTAAGTTGTTTGGGATAGGGAGCGGGTCGCGCACATTCCACTCATTCATTTTGTCCGCGAGACGCGCGTCAGGCTCCAAGCAAGTCCAATGCTTTTGGTTGCCATCGCACAAAAGCCGAGTGGTCGCTCCTATGCCGCTTCCAACCTCGAGTACGTTGCCCCGGATATAAGGACTGATTTTGGAGCGAAAATAGGACTTCCAGCGAACGGCATGCTGGAACAATTCCAGTTCCTCGCCTACGTATTGATAGTCCTGGACCATAAACTCACCACGTCATGAAAAGCTCACCGCGCAATCACAGCGATTTGCAAACCAATTGCTTTGGATAGACATCGTGGGCTTGATCTACAAAGAATGCATAATCCCGTACCGGAAGGAAACTAGTATTGCCGCGCCCTTGCAAAATCAAAAACACAAAAGATGAAGCTAAGCCCAATACCTGGATCAGGATGACAACGATTAAGCCGCCGACTGTTGAAGCCCATCCGGGATTGGCCAGGCTCGACGCTAAGCGAATGCCGATGATTCCGGCCAGAAGACCGGTTACTAATACGACGAGGAATACGCTAGCCAAGAGCAGCCGGACTCCGACAATTTCGCTGTAGACGGACAACGCGCTAAGACCATGAACGACCAAACCCACAAAATTCATCTGAGACGTTCCCATCAACCGTTTAGCTCGCTGAGTTGGGACGGTGTCGTAAGGCATACGAGACTTAAATACCGCAGCCGCATAATGGTTCCATAATTCCGATAGGACGACAATTCGGCGCAATAAGGGATAGGGCACTATGCTGAAATTGCCAACGCGAACATGAAACCCGGTAAGTAGATAATGCACGATGCGGAAGATACGATAAAAAGTCCGAAAGACCCAGTTTTCGGAACGTTTCGTCCGCTCTGCGAAAACGACTTTGGCGTTCCCTTCGCTCTTCATGCGCTCATACAGGCGAGGTATATCATCAGGGTTGTCCTCGCCGTCGCCATCCATAATTAGCACGGCTTGGCAGGAAACATGTTGCTCGGCGTAGGCAAGGCCAATGGCCAAGGCTCTTTGATGGCCAAGGTTGCGACGTAGACTTAGGATCCGAACTTGGCTAATCGCTTCCAAGCTGTTTTCCCACATATCGGCCGGACAGCGGTGCGTAGATGCATCATCGACCAGGAGGATTTGCGAGCAGACGGGTAAGCGTTTAAGAACCGCGCCTACCCTTGGCAAAAGAAGCCTTACCGAGTCCCAGTCATTGAACACCGGGATCATTATTAGAAGACCTGTCGGACCCGGCGTCTGTAGGGACTTACTTTCTTTAGGGTCTGTCATCGGTTCTTGATACTCGACCGCTTCAAATCGCTTAGAGGGATGGAAAGGGCATACGATAGGCCGCTCGGCTCTGAGCGGGACTCCCCCGAATCGGGTCTGAGGGTGCTGGCTGGGCTATGGCGAAATTGTGGGTAGCGGCGATTTCATTGGGCCTCTGGTTACTTCCTTGATTCCCATTCCGTCAACAAACTCCTCCTGGCCTGCTTCAAAAATCATCATTGCCATCAGGAGGAAAGTGTGATTGCGTTGATTGTCGAAATGTTGGCGGACCACGCTTCGGACGGTGTCCGGATTAAAGATGCCTCGATCCAGGCAGCGTGAACTTAAGAGCACGCGCTCCACCACTGAGCGAAGGTCTTGGCGCAGCCAAAGGCCGAGCCTTTCGTAGGGCTGGTACCCTTTCACTCCAAGTTTGGCAAATACCTTGAGCCGGACCTTCGCCAAAAAACGCTCCAGCCGGTTGGCGCCCAATCGGGCCCCGGTGTTGGCATTCACGACGTTGAGAAAGGCGGGCAAGCGCCGCGTTAGAATGTGCCTTTGGATGGTATCCGAAAGTTTCATTCCCGGCGGCGCCGCCAACAGCGCATCAACCAACTCATTGTCCAAGAACGGCAAGCGCGTTTCGACAACGGAGCCGAATTCCATCATCGACATGGCGGTTTCACGACGAAGCCGCTGGCTAATGAACATGTGCCAGACGCGATGGATAAGCGGCTGCATGCCGTCGGATTCACGGAAACACCCCTGGAACGAATCCCGAGCCAGCTCGTCTATGGAATCTTGAAATGCCGGGGCGAACAACGAGCCATCAACGGCATCGAGCATATAGGTGCGCAGCCGCCCAAACAGCCAGCCTTCCAGCTCGGCAGCGCTAGTGAAGGCTAGAGCCTCCTTGTTGAGGGAAAAATTATAGGCCTTTTCCATGTGCATCAATTCGCCGGCATGGCCGCGGAGAAGGACTTCGATGCCTAATTCGCGGTACAGCGGCAAAGTTGGGATGACGATGCATTGGCTGAGGTAATGCCCGTCCGTCAAATGCACCATGTGCCGCATGTGCTCTTCAAAGTGGGTCAGAAATTCGGTGTTCAAGATATACCGATGGTGCGGCCGTCCTGTAAGGCGTGCCATTTCCAAGGCGCTATCGTGATCGATGCTTCCTTCCATGCCCAAGCAAACGGAGGTAAGGGCGCGGTTGGAATCTATGTTGGCGAGAATGGTGCGGGAATCTAAACCGCCCGAGAGAGAAATTCCCAGGTTTTCCGTACCCCCGACCCGGCGATCAACCGCTCTCTTAAAGGACTCGTCCAGGCGATCAAGAATTTGCGACGAGGTCACGCCGTTGGATCCCGCATGTGATTGCAGACGCCAATAGCGCTCCAGGGAGATTTCGTCTTTGCCCGCGTCGTAGGTTAATGACGCTGCGGCGGGCAGCAGCCGGAGTCCTTCGTATAAGGTGTCTTCCGCCAACAGTTGGCCAAACGTGAAAAACTGGGCCAGACCGCGCGGATCAATCTTTCGAGAGACCGCCGGGTCCTCAAGAAGCGCTTTGATCTCGGAGGCAAATAGTAGTTTGCCCGGAAGGTGAACATAGTAAAACGGCTTCATGCCCCAGCGATCGTTTACAAGATGGAGACGGCGTGCGTCGCTTTCCCAGATTGCGGCGGCGAAGGTTCCTTCTAGACCTTCGAAGAACTTTAAGCCTGATTGCTCAAAGCCATGGAGCAGAAGTTCCGCATGGCTAGTGCCGCAAAACTCGTGACCCAAAGATTCCAGCGTTTTCCGATGAAGTTCGTAGTCATAGAGCTCGCCATCCATCATGGCCAGCCAGGTGCGCTTTTCGTTATAAGCGGGTTGCGGCGCCTTATTGATAAACCCAAGCGTGACTCGAGCCAACGCGATTCCGCCGGCCTCGTCCGCATAATTCTGTTGTTGATACCAGGGATAAAGCTTCATCCGCCCGGCCATAGCCGCACATACGGCGGCCAAATTCGCAGGCGCCGTCATGCTTATCAAACCGGCTAATCCGGGCATTAATCGAATCTCCTTTACCGGGATACCAACCCGAAGCGTGTGCAAGGATTCATGCTATACCTTGCTTGCGCTTCGGATGGGTGTGATGTCCTAAATTCCGGACAATACGTTTATATCCGCCAACAATGTTCGACATGTCCAGCCGGCGGCGAACAGAAGGCAAATTCCGCAAGCCAAGACAAAGGGTCGCTCCAGTCGCTTCTGCCAAACCAAAGAAGCCTGGGCGCAGGCGCTGGCGGAATAGAGAAGGACGATTGGAATAATCGGCAAATGATAACGCGAATGGCCAAAGACCAGCGTGTGCATCCCGGTGATAAAAACGATAAGCAAGAGCAAGAATGCGTGTATGCGCCAATCCCCAGGCGGAACTACGCACATGCCGATAATGCCCGAAAACAATGCGAAGGCATACGAGGCCAAAATAACGGCGCCTAAAGCAATTAACATCGGTTTCGCCATTGAACCGTAGTAGCCCTGGGCAGCGCCGGCGATAAGCTCGCGCTCCAGCCCCCAAAAATCACAGAACTTTACTACGTCGCGCTGGAGCGTAAGGCTCGGATGTGCAAATACAAACTTCAGGCCTTGGCGAAGCGCCAGCTTATCAATTTTTCCCTGCGTTTCCATTTCTTCGGAAGTGTAAGTCTGACTGACCTCATCGAGCCAGAAACGATCGCCCTTTTCCGAAACGGCGTCCCAAGAACGGAAAAGAGGCGTGAATTCGTAATTGCCCATCATGAAATTGCGTCCGCCCATCACGTCGATGACTACGAGCGTCTTGTGCAACCGAGTGTTGCGAACCGCCCAAGGCGTCAACGTAAGCGCGAAGGGGACGACAAGGCAAACTACTGCCACGAGGCGCCGCGAAAGCGGCCCCTTCCAAGCTATGATCAGAAACAGACCGAGGACCGGCGGAAATACCCAGAGGACGCTTCGAGTAAGGGCTGAAAGCGCCATGGCTATCGCCCCCGCGGCCAGCCAGGAAATCGAACCAAGTTGCAACGAACGAACAATGCAAAAGCATGTCAAAGACAACAGAAACGTAAACAGCGCCTCAGTCATGATCAGGTTGTTGCTACCCAAGAGAGAAGGGTAGAAAGCAAACAGACCCGCCAACCAGGCCCCTACGCGCTGGCTATAAACGTTTGTGCCGAGCCGATAAAGTAATCCAATGTTAAGCAGACTGATAAGACCCTGAAGAAAGCGAACCGCCTGGTAATTCTCCACTCCAGCCGCCTTATAGACAGCCGCCACAAACGCCGGATAGAGGGGGGGCCGAATCGAAGTTGGGTTGCCCGGGCTCGTGGCGAATTCGCCATGCTGCACCAGGTTTAGCGCGATCGCGTTATATTCGCGCTCGTCGTCATGCAGAGTATTCAAGTCATGGAATAGAAACCAGAGGCCGAGGCGCACTAGTGCGCCGGCCAGAAAAATGATCACAAGCGGTTTATTCATCAACGGCAAGCAATTTGTGCCTGAAGGCTTTTCAAAACTTCCACAGCGGAGCTACGTTGGAGGGTTGAACATTGAACCATTGGTAAAGAGGTTCGATCCCGACCAACATCAGGACGAAGAAAGCCAGGACGCATACCACCAGATAAATCATTAAGCCCTTTTCCTTGTATAGTCGTTCGGGATTCTGGGCGGCGCTGTCTTTCTTGAAGGCGACATACAAATAATAACAAACGAATCCTGCCACCAAGGGGAAGAGAAGGATTAGTTCCAGCCGATAGCGAATGATGAATACACCCAGAAAAAGAGCAAAGCTTGTGGTGTAAAAAAACATGCTGATGAGCAGCTTCTGTTCGTCATAATGCTTGAAGGAGCTGCGATACGCCCCGGCCGCGACGGGGTCGCCGATGTAGCGGTACTCGGCCAGCCGTTTGGTGGCCATGAAAAAGGCCCCGATCATCCAATAGGAGACGAGCAGCGAGAGAGGCGGAAATTCGCTGCTGGCGACGGCAAACCAACCCAGCATCAAACGAATGGGGTTGTTGACCGACTCGGATAAAACATCCAAGTAGGGCAGTTCCTTGGATCGGATGGGAGGGACGTTATAAATGATTCCCATGACGAGCAGGAAAAGCCCGGAATAGAAGAAAGCCGCGTTGAGCCAAGCCGCGAGCGCTAAACCGGCGACTCCCAAAAGGATCCACTCCGCATAGGCCACAGGCAAAGAGATCTGTCCTGAAGGAATAGGACGATTGCATTTGACCGGATGACTGCGGTCCGTCGGGGCATCGAGAATCTCGTTCAAGACGTAGTTGCTGGAAGCTATCAAACAAGTTGCCACGAGCGCCACGAACAGGTGCACAAGAATTCCGCCATGGTGGAAAACTTCCGGCTGGTAAAAATAAGCCAGCAAGACACCCAAAACCATGAAGATGTTCTTGAACCAATGGTCCGGACGGGCAATCGCGGCGTAGGCTTTGACCTTATCAAACAACGACGGCAAACCGTTTCCTGGCCGGTTGCCCAGGTCGTCTAATCGGTCCTTCGAATGTCGGGAAGCCGAAGAAGGGGTGCCCGATTCCGCAGTCGTTTCAAGGTCGTGGGACGGCATCATTTGGATCTCTCTAATGCAGATCGTTTCTTAATAAGGAGGGAGGCATTCGGATCGAATTTTGACGCTTGGTGCAAGTCTGCAATACTTTTGAGCCGGAGGCTGCGAATTATCGCTAAACATTTGAAAACAGACCCGTGGAAAGCATTTGTGGCTTTTTGTGCCTTTTCGTGGGTTTTGAAGCTCTCGGCGAATTCGAAGGCGGCCAGCGTCGGGCTCCAAGGTGGCCAACGTCGGGCTCGAAGGTGGCCAGCGTCGGACAAAGGTGGCCCCGCAGTTGGCCTGGCCCCCTTTACCCTGTGGCCCAAGTGAGGACCCTCTGGTGCACCGCCCGCGCGCCAGAGGCTGATCAATAATTGAACACTTCTGCCGACTTGCGCCCATTCGTTCTCTTTGGTTGTCATTCATTTGAAGGCTGCCAGCGTCGGACCAAGGCTGCCAACTCGTTGGCCGCCTTCGAAGTTAGCCTTACAGATAACGCTCGGCCCAGCGAGATAGAATCAGGAGCGACCATAAGACCTGTCCCTGACGGCTGGCGCCTGCAAGGTGGGACTGATAAATCTTGCGGGCAACACTTTGATCGATCAAATCGCGAGCGGCGGAGTTTCGGTCGAACACGCTTGCTTCGACCATGTCGCGTAAGGGGCCGCGTAGCCATGAATCGACCGGCATCTCAAAACCGTGCTTTTTGCGGTCAACAATTTCCGAAGGAAGCCGAGTGCGGAAAGCTTCCTTGAATATCCACTTCGTCGTGCCTTTATGGATTTTTAATTTCGACGGAATTCTGCCTGCTAATTCCAGAAGCTCGTGGTCGAGCAGGGGAGGCCGGACCTCCAGACCGTGGGCCATACTGGCTCGATCCACCTTAACTAGAAAATCATCAGGAAGAATTGTCGCCATGTCCGCGGCGATCATGCCGGTTAGTGCATCACCAGCCAAGCCATTGGCGTGGCCTTCTTTAATAGCTCCCTCAGGGTCATAGCCGTTTAGACCAGCCGCTATTGTAGGGCCGAGCAATTGGCGGCGCAAGGGACGACGGCAGATGCTCAATGTATTGGCGTAAGCCTCATCCGCGTTTAAAGCCAAATTGGTGACCCGCGTCTTGGCGCGCAGCGGCCTCGGCAGCCAGTCCGCTTTGGGCCAGCCGCGACCCAAGGGACCGAGAATCTTTCTTCTGAACCAAGACGGAAGCCTTCGTCTAATGGCCGCTTCGTTTAGATCGTGGGCATAGCGTACATAGCCGCCGAACGCCTCATCGCCCCCATCCCCCGAAAGCACCACCTTGACGCTTCGCGCGGCTAAGCGTGAGACCAAGTATGTTGGGATGGCCGAAGAGTCCGCAAATGGTTCATCGTAATAATGGGTTAATTCGTCAATGAGATTCACGGCATCCGGAGTAACAATCTCTTCCACATGCCGTGTGCCGAATTGCCGCGCGATCTGCCGTGCATAGGGCAACTCGCTGAACGACTCCTCCTTGAATCCAATGGAAAAAGTTTGCAGCGGACCTTGGGTCGCTCCCGCAGCTAAAGCAACCATGACGCTAGAATCCATGCCTCCACTTAGAAACGCGCCGACGGGCACGTCGGCGATGAGGTGTAATCGGACGGACTCTGCCACCTTTTCGCGGACCAGCTCTTGCCATTCCTCGGCGGTGGGTTTGGGGTCCGGCTCAAACTTAAGGCGCCAATAGCGCCTGGGCTTCGCTTGCAAATCCCGGCTGGAAAGAGTTACAACATGGGCAGGTTGAAGCTTTTTGATATGCCGGAAAATTGTCCGCGGACCGGGCACCATCCCGAACGCCAGATAGTCCTCAACGGCCGATGAGTCGAGTTCCCGGTCGACGCCGGGATGGGGAAAGATCGCCTTCAGCTCCGAGGCAAAGAGGACCTTCTCCGGGTCCTGATAAATATAAAGCGGCTTAATTCCCAACCGATCTCTTGCTAAGACGAGCTGCTTGCGCTTGCGGTCCCAAAGCGAAAAGGCGAACATGCCGCGCAATCGCTCAACCAATCGATCGCCCAATTCCTCATACAAGTGAACGAGCACTTCCGTGTCGCTGCGCGTCCGAAAACGATGGCCTTTGTTTTCGAGTTCCTTGCAGAGCGTTTCGAAGTTATAGACTTCCCCGTTGTAAACCAATTGGATGGAGCCATCTTCGTTGGCAATGGGTTGATTACCGCCCGCCAAATCAATGATGGACAGCCGTCGGTGGACCAGACCAATGCCCGGCTCAATCCAGAAACCGTCGGCGTCCGGCCCTCGATGAGCAATCTGCTTGCCCATGGCTTGCAGAACACTGCGTTCTGGCGGCCGATCGGGGTCCGCGTACAAGACTCCGGCAATTCCACACATAATGGGTTAGATTTCTTTGATGGGCGGCTTTGCTTGGGGCAACAGCCTAATTGCTAGCCTACTTCTTCGGAGACTAGCGACGGTCCATTTGCTGAACCGAACTCCTCGGTGTTTCGACGAAAGCGAATAACTTTAGCCGGTACGCCAACTGCTATGGCATAATCCGGGATCGGTTTGGATACGAGCGAACCCGCGCCAATGACACAATGCTTGCCAACGTCGGCCATAATGATCGCACGGTCGCCGATCCAAGTGTTTCGACCGATGGTTATATGAGGCCACTCGCCGGGCTGTTCACGAATCGGAAGATCCAGCCGGTCAATCCCATGCTGACCACTTCCGTTCATGATGGAGACGTGTGATCCTAAGAGCACATCCTCTTCGAGCGTCACATCGCCCAAAGAACAGAAGGGCCCGGCATAGGCTTTCTTTCCAATGCGGGCTGTCGGATGAGAAATAATAGTTCCAAAGGACAACCAAGAATCCCGGCCCGACTCGTTCAGAACATAGCGGTAGAATGCGCGGCGAATATAGGCCCCGATCAGGCCCGGTAAGAGACTGAACGCCTGCGACCACCCCGGAAAAGCCTTTTCTTTTCCCAAGACCAAGCAAGACGCCCAATACAGAAAAACCGCTGGAAGGACAAATACGAGGGCCATTCCATTGACGGCGCCTTTCAGGACGGACTTGATGGGCCCGGCATTACGTGCCATTTTTGTTGCCCTGGTCTCTTTTCTTTAGGCTCTCGATCAATGACCAGCCATCGCGGACAAACTCTTCAGGATTCTCGCGGACGGCTTGCACATAGGGTCCCGGATAAATTCCTAAGTCAGAGAAGAATTCATCGTCTTCCCATTTATGGGGAAACAAATCGAAGAGCACGCCGGGCATCTTGTCCCATTTAGGATGCTTGCTGTCGTGGAGCTTGGCCTGCATTCGCCATTTTTGGCGCAAGCGAGCCGGATCGCGCACTTCTCCAAAATGATGGCATTCAAATGCTCCCTCCGGATCTATGGCTTTATCCTCGCCACGGACACAGACATTGGCGCCGTCTCCCCACACCTCTATGTTTTCCAGATTGCGATGAATACGATGGCCGAAACGCGGCCACTTATGTTTCGCCGCTGTAGCCGCATAGACTTTGTAGTTTCCGTAGAAATGTACAAAGCGCAAAGGCAGAATCGACTTGCTGGTTGAACACACTTCCTTCCGAATCCGGTCGAATTCCCACTCGGGAATGAACTCATCGCAATCAAGCAGGATGCACCAGTCCCCCGTGCACAGCCTTCGGGCTTGTTCCTTGAATTTAATATGCCATGTGTTTGGATCGGAGCGATCCCATTCAAAACGGTGGATTTTGATCTTCGGGTTAATATCGCGAATGGCCTCATACGTTCCGTCAGAAGAATAACCTTCATTCACAATGATTTCATCAGCCAACGGCAAGTGGTGGCGAAGCATGGCGACGACATGAAAGTCATAATACAAGCCATCTTTGACAAACGTATAAATCGATAGCCGCATTACGTTACCGAAAGATTCTGCTTTCGAAAGTAAAAATCAATTCTTCCCACTTGGGCAACAGCCACGGATTCAACGGTCGCTCGCTATCGGAGCCGCAATCGCGAACGCCTCTCGTTTGTTTTGCGTCTCCATGCCATCGGTCGATGCCTGTCCTGAGAACAGCTCGGACGCCCGTATGGCAAGGGTTTTCCAATCAAAGCGTTTGACCGTCCAGGGCCTGGCCGCCATGGCCATCTCGTGGAGGCGGTTGCCGTCTTGCAAAAGCGAAATAATCGCTTTGGCTAAGGTTTCCGGATCTTCGCAGTCGACTACGAGTCCGGTATTAGGGATATCCATCGTCTCCACTGTGCCACCTGAAGTTCCTGCAACAACAGGCTTGCCACAAGCCTGAGCCTCAAGCAGGACCATGCCAAATCCTTCTATGTCTTGGCCAACTTGCCGATTGGGCAACACAAACAAGTCGCACTGTTGATAGCAGCGCTTTAGTGCCTCATCATTCAATTCTCCTAAGAATTGAACGTAGTTATCGACATTATGCCGTTGAGTTAGATCTTTCAGGTAGTCCATTTCCGCGCCGTCGCCGACGATCCCATAAAGAACATCCGAGATCGATTCTTTGATGCATTTCAATGCCATGATTAGGTGGTCGTGGCCTTTTCTTTTTTGCAGTCTGCCGACGGTCAACAATACGGTTCTATTGCTCCATCCGAGCGCCTTGCGAGCTTGTTCGCTTGGCTCGGCGGGTACGAACCAGTCCGTATCTACTCCGGGGTGAAGCAATCGAACGCTCTCTTCGGAAAGACCCCAGTTTTCCTTGAGGATTCCTATCGTATTGCGACTGTTGGCGATGACAATGTGGGCTCCTCTGAGAACCCGCCGGGTCAGCCAAGCCAGTTCGCGGCTTCCAGAGGCCAGGTTCAATTCTTCGCCGTGCACATAACACAAGTATGGAAGGCCCGTGAACCTATGAAGGATCCACGCCAGCAATCCTTCCGGAAGACACTTGCCGCAATGCAACATTGTTGTGCGGTTTGAAGTGACTATGCGGCGAATACTCCACGCCGTCCGAATATATTGGCGTAGCCCTGAGATGCTAGCGATTCCCCAAGTCGTAAAGCTTAGGGGCAGCCGCATCAAATGCAGGTCGTGTGTGGCATCAAACTCGCCCTGGCGAGGATCCTGTCCCGCCGCAATGACGAAGTCTTCACGAGGCAACCGGCGATAGATTTCCCAAAACCAGCGCCCACTTCCTCCTGTTTTAGGAGGGAAGACCTCGGTAATCAGCAGGACCTTAGGTCTGGGCAAAGAATTCGATCGGCTTTCACTCTTATCGTTCATCGGGACTCAGCTTGCCAATATCAACCCTTGTGTCGCTGCCTTATTCCATTCCTCTACGAAACGGCGACCGGGATTTCTCTGGCTGTTTTCATAGATAGAACGCGATGGTATTCGGCGACAACCGACCGCACATGAGCGGCCAAGCTAAAATGCTCTTCGCAGCGTTGCCGGCCCTGGTTTCCCAAGCGAACGCGTGTCCCCTTATCGGCAATCAATCGCTTTAAGGCCTCTTTCAATGCCCGCGGCGACCGCGGCGGAATAAGCAGACCGGTCTCCTCGTTTACGATCATTTCAGGAATGCCCCCGGCCGTCGATCCAATAACCGGCAAGCAATATGCCATGGCTTCCAAGGTTGCATTGCCCAGGGGCTCCACATGAGAGGGGACGACAGCGATATCCGAGGCCTGTAACCAATCACCGACATTCTTCTGAAACCCCACGAACCGCGCCGTGATTCCTAGGTTCCCCCCGAGCTTTTCCATCTCCAGCCGATAGTTGCCTTCTCCGGTCAGATCATCGCCAATGAGCAGCAACTCGGCGTCCTCGCGAACTTCGTTTTCAAGCACTGCCCACGCCTGGAGGAGATCGGCGACTCCTTTGCGTTCGATCATCTGGCCGGCAAAGGCGACTATCGTCTTAGCGGCCGGCAACCTCAGCCGTTCACGAGCGTCGGCGCGATCTTCAGCGCTCGGCTTGCCCGGCAACGGCAACCCATCATATACAACCGATCGACTGCTGGCCTGCAAGCTTGGCGAGTTCGCACAGAGCTCCTTCATCAAGGCCTTCGAAACAAACAGGTGATGCGCGCTCCCGTACTTGTTGAGCCAGTCGATCGCGGCACCCGGAAAGATCCAGCGATGATGGCAGATTTCCAAAATCCCCGTTCCGCGAACGGCATCCGAAATTACTTGATGCGTGGGGAGATCGTTACTGTGAACGAGATCGGGTTGCAAGTCGCGAAGGATGCGGCGAAGGCGATTGCGTGCTTTGGTGTAGCGCCACCAGTGCCATTTGTCGGTCAAAAACATGTCGGCGTGTAAACATGTCAACCCGGCGCTTTGCATCCTGGCTAAAACTGCGCCGTGCGTACCTAAGAGGACCGTAACCTCATGGCCCGCTTCGGCCAGCCCGAGCGCAAGCCGCTCCGCCGCAATCTCGGCGCCGCCGACGAACGGGGCCATGCTGGCGATGACAACCTTGAGTTTTTCGCAGTCGGGCAATGAAACCTCTAAGAAAGGCTAGCCGTACTGGCAGGAAGTGGAGTCAGGCGGGAATAGTCTTTTCTTCCCAAAAGGCTTAAATACTCTTTCCACAATTGCATGGACAGATGTTTGATGTCAAATCGGTCCTCCGCCGTTTGGCGAGCGAGTGTTCGACCTTCGTGCAAGCGAACCGGATCATTTAGCCATTTTCGCAAGGCTACAGTAAGCTGCTCGATGCCGTCTTGCTCAACGATTTCGCCGCCATTTGGAAGCACTTGCTCATCAACGGACTTACTCGCGTAGCCGATAACCGGGCAGCCGCAAGCAAGGGCTTCGATAACGCTAATGCTACAGGCCTCTTCTTGACTAGTATTCACAAACAGATCAAGAGTATTATAAAAGCCGCGTAATTCGTTCAAATGGCCCACATATACAAGCTTTTCTCCTAGTTTCGCTTTTCCCTTCTTGAGGAGATCATCCGCGTAGGTTTCATCTCCTTTTACGGCGCTTCCCGCGAGAAGTAGGCGGACGCCAGGCACGTCAATATTCTCGACTGCCTTGAAAAGATGCTCTAATTGCTTTCTTGGCCGCAGCGCGCAGGCAACCCCCATGACTAAGGCCGAACGTAATCCATGTTGATTGCGAAACGATTCGCGAAGACGGTTGTCGGGACGAAAATGCTCCAAATCAAGCCCGTTCGGAAGTAGGCGCCAATGGTCCTTTGGGACAATTCCTTCGATAGCGTCCCGGCATGCTTCGCGGCTTCCCCCGCTTATGAAAAACAGGCGGTCGGGTCTTCTGGAACCGGTGAACGCCCATTCGCAGAAACCTCGGTCCATCGTAAAATGGACGCTCACCGCCACCGGAAGCTTGCATAACCGTGCCAGATATTGTCCGACCGGATAGACGTCATGTTCGTTACAGTGGATGATTTGTATGCGATGCCTTTTGACAAGCTTGCGCAATCTCCACAAAGACCGTATGAGGGACCAAGCGTTAAATTCATCCGGGACAGGAATAGGAATTTGATAGGCGGGTATTCCTTGGTCCACTGCCCAATTATGGAAAGTCCCCTTGGTATTGCTTGCCAGGACCGGCTCGAGCCCCAAGGGACGCAGCACCCGGAACCAGCCTTCCGTCGGAACGGTCGTGCTGGCGCGGTTGGGATTCATAGTGAGATAAAGTACGCGCATGGCTTATGAGTTTATGAAGTCGTGTTCTTTGCGCGGCGATTCTATCGGCGCCGCACAAGATTCGGGTTGTCTGCCTGCGCGCCTCCTCGACCGAATAAGGGACAGCACATAGGTCTTCCAGCAGCGCCAGCTCCAAGGCCAGTAATGCAATCCCCGTCGAAACATATCAAGGGCCTCGTGGCGGCAATCATGCTTCCAGAACAGATTATAACCCAGGTGCCAAAAAAACTCGCGGTTCAACCTCCGCCGCAAGGCTCGGTGCTCCGATGCACTTAATTTAATTTGGCCTTCCAGGTCTGCAAAGCCTTGAGCCACCGCCTGGTAGATTTGCAGATGCTTATCCAGGCGACGGTCGGATCCGGCGGCAGATGAGTTTTGATCGTGTTCGTTATAGACAACGTGAACATTGTCGATAAGAGCGATCCGATGGCCGGAAGCCAGGGCTCGAATGACGAGAAGTTGGTCTTCCGCCTCATTGCGGTAGGCGGTCTGAAAACGGCGTTTATCGAAAACACAGCGGCGAATGACTGAGTTCTGCAAGCCGCAATAGAGACCATACTCAATTGTAAACCGCACCAGATCGGGGTCCTCGAATACTTGTAGAGAGCCCGATTTGAAGCTTCGGAGCTTCATAAACGGCTGCGGTTCATTGCCCAAGTAGAAGGTGTTTGGCCGCTGAACCTTGCCCGTTGCGAAATCAGCAATCCGGCAGGCGCCGTATACCCAATCGACATGCGGGTTCGCCTCCAAGGCTCTAACGCAGTCGTCGAGGTGATGCGGCAGCCATACGTCGTCACTATCGAAGAAGGCGATGTAGGCCCCGCTCGCGTGATCCAGGCCGGTATTGCGAGCGCCGTAAGCCCCTTGGTTTTCTTGGTAGACGTAGTGGATGGCCTGGGGAATATCGGCCGATACTTTTGAAACCACAGCCCGGGTGTCATCCGTGCTTCCGTCGTCGACGACAATTAACTCCCAGTCGGTCCAGGTTTGGGCGCGAATCGATTCAAAGGCCTGGCTGAGAAAGACGGCCCGGTTATATGTGGGTAGAACGATGCTGACTTTCATCATTCCCAATACCTTTGAACGCGTCACGCACTCTGCACTGTTAGCGACGGCTGCATTACCTGGCGGCGGCACGCCGCACTTTTCCGGCAATTGCCCGGATGTAGTTGCGCGATCGCCAAAACTGCCACGGCTCGCTATTGGGACCCCACGGGTGTCGTTCGTCGATGCAGCGCTTAATGGCAGTCTCGTCGAATTCCCCTGTCTCTTTCACGCGCTTGAGTAAATGATCTAGCAATGTCCCTTGGATCTGCTCTGGGGAGCTGAAAAAGTGGAGCACACTGGCGCGGCGTGACAACCAGGGCCGCACGGCTACCATGGCATTGTACTTATTAGAAAGGACCGCCGTGCGGATGCCGCTCTCGACAATTGCCCTATTGAATGCGAACTGGTCGCCCAGGTGATCGGCACGTTTGCTCAAGCCTTTCGTCTCTTCCCAGCGGCGCCGCCATAAGTCCATGAAGCCGCGGCTGTCGTCGTTGTCTCGCAGGAGGAAAATCCCGGCGTTATAACAGACACGCGGAATAGGCCAATGCAGGTCCTGAAAGACTTTGCACGTATCCGGATCCGGCTGCCATACCTCGTTGACATTGGCATTAAAATCGATTGCTGCCGCCAAGGAGCCTTCCGCTTCCATGACGTCGGCGAATGGCCTTATCGGGACCGTGTCGACATCCAGGTGAAGAAAATCGCCACGGAGCAGGTTCCGTATCTGTAGTTTCAAATGCCGGCTACGAACCGTTAGATCGGCAATGTCGCAGTCAACCGCAATGACGTCATTCATCAACTCAAGGAGAGAATTTCCCGAGTTCTTGAGAATATCCTTAGTCGACGTATCGAGAACCAGCGATATCTGCGCATCGGGATGGAGCAAGCGAACTGCTTTGGCCGAAATCCAGGCCATCTGGGAATACCGGTCCCAGCCCTTGGCGACCAAAACGTAGCACACGTGGAGTTTGTTTGTCATAGCAATTCGGTTGTTCTGAAAATGCCGCCGCGAAGCTCTAAGCAATAGCGGCCAATGGACTGAAACCTTCTATCGCTTCCCATTTTCGTCTGCTCGTTCCCAAAAATCCGCTTTGCTGCCAGGTTGGTAATGGCTCCTGATATAGCTGGTAACTCCCGGCGAAAGTTGGGCTAAATGGTTATCCAGGATTACTAACTTGGGGGCAATTGTCCCGTTCTTCAAATCGTCCTCAAACTGGCCAAGTTTTTGTTTGTCCAAGCTGCTGCGCACGCCGCCATGTGTGAAGCCATAGTACCAAGCATGCGGACGAAAAACGCCCAGGCCGGACCAGCCGTCCATGACAACATCGCCCGGCCTCGTCCTCTCCATAACAAAGCGAAGATTGGAAACCGCTTCCTTGTTTGACAGGCCTTTCATCCAGCTCATTTGTTGCAGAGAACAGACCAGCCCGGGAATCAGCAGTGTCGCAAGAGCAAAATCTGTCCGTTTCATCTTTGAAAACAAACACGCGGCTAATACGGTTAGTGCTCCAATAAGCGGGTAAAACCAAGGACCCATTGCTTGCGGCGCCGCAATGTACATGCACAGGCAGAGCATAAGGCTCAATACGCCGATTAGAATTGCCGGCCTGGCAACCCCTCTCTCCGTGAAATACGCCGTATTCGAAAGAATCCCTTGAAGGTATTTCACCAGCCAAACGATAAACGCCCCGGCATAGAGCGCGACAATGGGCAGGAAAAGGAGGCAATATTGCGGATACGGGACGGGGATTATAAACAGCCCAGCAAATAGACCTAGCGTATTGGCAAAGATTAGAACGCCTGCCGCGGCGAGGCACCGATCTCTCACCAGACTGAAAAGACCTAAAAGGGCGCCAGGCACGGCTAAGGCGATGAAGAATGGATCGCGCAGGACTAACCAGCGAAGCGTATCCCCGACGGTCGTTTCCTGCTGCCAACCTAGATTCAGCAAGAAGTTGCACCGGATGAAGCCATAGAGGCTGCTCTGCCAGGCGAAAAAGCCGAGTACCATTAGAACTGGCGCTAGCGTTCCCGAGGCCTGCCAGACTATGTTCCGCACGCGCCAGCCAAGGCTGCCCGGCAATCGCCGATCAATACAGTACCAGACAACGCTAACCACCATGCCCGGGCCGGCCAGAAGCAGTTTTTGGGAACAAACCAACCCCACTCCCAGACAAAGGCCGCTCCCGAAAAAGGACCAGGTGGCCATTCGGTTTCGGTTTGCAACGCTCATGGCCCGCGCGGACAAAGTCAGCGAGCCCAGCCAGAAGGCCGTCGCCAACACGTCGGGGCGGATCTCCAGCGTTTTGCCCAAAAATACCACATTCAATGCGAGGAGCGCGGTCCCGATGCAGGCGACCCGGACGTCCTTCCAAATGAGGATGCCCAGATAAAATGTCAGACCCAGAATCACCCCCGTGAAACACCACATGATCCGCCGGGCAAAGAACAGAAAAGCGACTGCATCATCCGGCGAATGGTCAACATCGAAAAAAGAAAACGTCGGCGCCAGCAGGAAATAAAGCCCAGGCGTGTGGTGTTCGAAATAGTCCCGAAAAGGGATTTGACCTTTGGAAAGACTCCACGCGCTGTGGAGGTGCTCAAACTCGTCCGGATCAAACTCACGGCTTTTCAATAAGTCCAGTCGAAACACAAAGGCGCCCAGAACGATGAGGCCGGTAAATAGCCCAAGGACCGGCACGGCAAAGGCGCGCCTGGGCTTGGCGGCCGGCGCGCTCGGAAGGGAGCCGGCAATTTCAGGCGCTTCGGTGCTGGTATCTAAATCAAGGATCGACAAGTGATTCTCAATGTGATGAACGGCAAGTCTTTTCAAGCGAAAGTCGGAGAGCTAGCTCTGTTGCTGTTCCGGGAATTGTTCGGAGCCGTAAGCCTGCGATCACTTCCCAGCCGCCAAGCGAGCATGCCGAACCCATTCCAGGGTCAATTGCATGGCTCGTTCCCTAGACACTACTGGAGCATAATCCAGTAGTTTGCGGGCTTTTTCAATGTTGACGTGCACACGCCGGGGCCGGATCTCGACCAACTCGGCCTTTGCTGCCTCGGGCCGGCGGTAGACGGCCGGCTGATCCATTCTAAGTAGACGCTGCACACCTCGACGAAGCCTTGGGGAGCCGTCCAAGCACTTGCGCGGGAGCCAGCCCAGCGGGTCGGTCTCGAGCAACTTTTTGCCAAACGCCTTGAATTCCTCCGAGGTTGCCAAGCCGGCCATGCCCCGATACCAGGAACGCGGCCAACCCAGCAAACGCCAGTTTCGTGCGTTGGCCGGCCCCGCGAGTCCGTTGCTTCCTTCGCGCGCCTTAATTGCGGCGTTCAATTCCCGAGCGAAGAATCCATAGAACTCGCCCCACGTCAGATCGTCGCCCTGACCGATGGTGAACGTCTCGCCTACCACACGGTCCGGCCCTTTTAAGCAACAGATAATTGCTTCGACTAAGTTATCGACGTAAACCGTGTTGGAAGGGCAATCCGCCGAATCGACTAACACCAAGCGGCCTTCAGCGAGAGCCTGGATGGGTCGGGTGATAAACGTGCTCGAAAAAGCGCCAAAGACGTTGGTCGGGCGCAACACCACAGCCGGTAGTCCGGAACGAACGGCCTGGGAAATGACTTTTTCGGCTTTGGCCTTGCTTTCGGAATAGTCGTCTCCGCGCGGCGGCCGAATAGGCGTGGACTCGTCGAGCGTGCCTTGAACATCGTTGCCGTGAACCGCGATGCTGCTTAAGTGCACAAACCGTTTGACGCCTGCCGCCAGCGCCGCCTGGGCAAGCCGGCGCGTGCCATCGACCGTGACAGCGAAGATCTCGCGCCGCTGGCCCCACGACGTGCCGATGGCGCAGTGAACCACTGCGTCGCAACCCTCCACGGCCTTCCGCAAGTCTTGCTGTGAACCGAAATCCGCCAAGCGCATGTCGACCGGCAGCCGGGCCAAGCGGCTGGCATTGCCGGGATTATGGACCAGGGCCCGAACTTCGCACCCCTCGCGCAGCCGCAAAATCTCCGCCACTCGGCAGCCAATAAAACCGGTCGCACCCGTCAACAAGATGCGCTTGGGAAGTGAATTCGAGGCCACCGGACTGATTGAGTTCGCAAAATGGTCGCTAATCGCGGTATCAGCGGAACTCCAGCCATTTTCTAAAGTGTGGCTGCTTGACCCGGTTTGCGTTTGTAGACCGTCATGCGGCCGCCCGTGCTCCCCTCTCCCCCCGCCTTGAGGGACGGCCTGCCCATCTAATTCCCGGTGGGCGGGGGGAGAGGGGTCGGGGGTGAGGGGGGAACCACACGCGGGGGAGTCGCCCCCCTCACCCCGGCCCTCTCCCCCCGCCGACGCTGCAATTGCGCGTGTCTCGCCTTGTACCGGCGGGGGGAGAGGGGGTGTGTTCGGGTGATGTGCGGAATCGTGCACCGGCGAAGTATTGAGGTCGTTTCCAAGCCCTTCCTGAACCCAGGGCTCATTCATGGCCATCGGCGCCCGGTAGCATTGCTCGATCAACTCAACCGTCGGCAAAACCGATTTACCGCTTAGTTCCGGCTCGCGGCCCGACCGGATGGCGTCGAGCCAGTCGTCGATTTCCTCGCGGAAAGGCTCGTACCACGAACTTTCCGGTTCATTCTCCCACCGAGCTTGCAGGGCATAGGAACGGGTCCGCCGCTGCGCGGTGTCGACGAGCTGGTTCTCCTGGGGGACGACCCAAACGTTGTAGCGGTCTCCCGGCCGCAATTCCAAAACGCCCCGTTCGCATTCGATGCGCAGTTTATTGTGAAGGTTGCGCGTCCGGCTCAATTCGACCGTGCCTTGGACCGGCCGGCCCTTATGCTCAAGGCGCAAGCGCAAGAAGCAATCCGACTCGATTCCTCCCAGTGCGTTGTCGCGATAGTCGAGCAATTCAGCCGGTCCTGGGAAGAGATACAACAGCCGATCAAGCGTATGCGAACCCATGTCCATGAGGACGCCGCCGCCGGAGAGTTCTCGGCGCATGTTGCCCAGCGTAGCCGCCGCCCAGCCGTAGATAGCGCCGTCAGCGACGTCGAAACGCAACGGCCGGCCCACGATTTCTTTTTCAAGAGCCGATCTCAACAAGCGACTGCAAGGCAGAAGGCGGCGAAAGACGCCAACCGATAAAGCCACGCCCGCGCTGTGAGCCCCCTGGACCATGGCGCGGGCATCGCTTAAATTCAGAGCCACCGGTTTTTCCACGAAAACGTGAATTCTCTTCGCAAGAAGCTCAAGGCTCGCCGAAGCATGAAAGGCGGGCGGCGTGGCAATGATCACGGCGTCGATCGTGGCTCGGCTGATTGCCGAAATGTCGTCATAGACCGCTGCCACCTTATATTGCTTTGCCAGTTCCCGAGCCCGGGCCAGGTCGCGGTCAATCAGAGCGACCAATTCGATTTTTTCATGCCCGGCAAGGACGGGCAGGTGAAACTCGCGCGCAACGGTTCCGCAACCGACCAGGGCGAGTCGTACCGACACTGTGGTCGAAGAGGTAGGCCGGGCCGTTGCGACGCTTTTCAAATGCTCTTCTTCAAGAACGCTGTTGATCACCTGGCTGCTCCACCGTGCGCCTTTTCCCAAACTATTCAAGAATCGCGGTGCAATCGAATCTTAACTGGATTGCAGCGCTTTATGTTTCGATGCACCGAATGCCGTCTTTACCTTCCTGACTATCGCCCTCACATAGTTTCTCGATCGCCAAAGCTGCCATGGTTCGCATTCGGGTTCCCACGGGTGGCCTTCGGCCAAACATTTTTCGATGGCGTTCCAGTCAATGGTCCGATCCTGTTCGACCGATTTCACGAGATGGCTTAGAAGCGTTCCACCTACGCTGTTTGACTCGAAAAAATGAGCAATCCGGCAAGACCGAAAACGCCAAGGGAAAAAAAGAACCATAGCGTTGTATTCGCTTGGCAATATCCCAATGGGGATATTGCTTTCGTACATGGCGCTATTAAAAGAGGGCTGGTCGCTCAGATAGCCCACCTCGCTACTTTGCAGCCAACGACGGTGCCATTCGTCGCAGGCGGCATGCGTGGCAGGCGTATCCCTCAGGAGGACAATCCCGGTGTTGAAATACTTGGGGACTGGACAGGTCCACTGCAAACGCGCGTATAGCTCGTCCAGGCCGTGAGGAAAAAAGCGGTCTTTCTCTTGCTTATTGTTTTCCAAGGCAGCCGCAATGGCGCCTTCGGTATTGAGGATGTCCCCAAAAGGAGCTATTGGGATGGCATCAACGTCAAGGAAAACGAAGTCGCCGGTAATCCAGCGGCGCATACTAGTCTTAACAAAACGGCTACGGGCTACAGCATTCTCCAAGCCCGTTTCAATGGCAACCGTATTGTCTACAACGTCTAAGAGCGGACTGGCGGGTGCGTTGAGAGCTTTGCCGGTTACCTCGTCTACAAGCAACGTAATCCGGCAGTCTGGATGAAAATGCCTTACGAGCGTGGCCGACACATACCCCATGCGCGCGTAGCGATCCCATTTGTCAGAACTCAATACATAACACAGATGAAGAGGATTCGTGACTAGGGCCTCGCAGCGAATTGTTTGCTCTCTAGATTTGCAGACTTCTTCCGAGCCGCACTTGACCATTCAATGATTGCCATGCCTCTCCCCGTCAAAGCACACTTTATGGACCGAATTTCCTCTCTAAAACGCTGTTTCCATTGTTGGACAGCACTCCGTTCTCCCTCTCGGCAAAAATCATCGAGTAGGACAACCGCGCTGTCATTTAAGAGATGGGAGACTAATGGCAAGCATGCAGCTCTGCCAATCGAGCTGGGAGGCCCATCAATGGAGAGAAAATCTATTCTCTTATTTTCAAGAGCGTCTGCAATAGGTTCCAGGGAATACGATGTAACGGCATGCCCGTCCAGTTCCTGGTCAATTAGTGGCGCGTGAACCAGTTTAACGTTTTCGGCCAGCCCATACTGGTCTAAATTTTCGGCAGTCTTTTCCAGCCATCCTTGATCGTGGTCGACCGAGATTATTCTCGGTGCTTCAAGGCCCGCCTCGGAACACAGTCGGGCATGCAAAGCAAAGAGCCGGCTACTTACTCCGGATCCCAAGTCTAGGATTGCCGAAGGTTTTCGAGATCGTATGAGTTGCCAAGTAAGCAGTGCTGCAAGCGGCGTTATCGCTGACGCGCTTATATCGCTATCTCTTATTACTTGGGACAGGTGAGGGTGCGTTTTAATGTGAGAACGAGCGAATTCTTCGCCATGGGCCAGAAGATGATGTTCCAGCGTAAGCCATTTTTCAGGAGTCAACCGCGTCCAAACAGACTGGGAAACTATCCAAGGCCAGCCTCGATTTACGCGCTTTCTAAGCAGCGGTTTGGCGCAGTGTTGTAGCGATTTCCAAAGAAGCGTTCGAATCACTTGATTGCTCTCAATTAGCTTGTCGAGGGGCGAAGCAACGCGGTTGAGACGACTGCCGGCCGCTTGTCCCCTTATTCAACGGACCATTCCGAAGGGGCAATGCACACTCCTCGATGGAAGCCGCGTCCTTCTCCGAAAGCGTCTCCATCGACAACCGTAAAGCTAAATGCGTTTTCTATCGATTCCAATTCAGCTACCTTTGACGTTAAGGCAATTTTTACCGAGTATTCGCCTGGCACAAGAGGAAGGACAGGAATACGACAATGAATTGAACAATCTCCTTCTAGACTCTGTATGGCAACTCGCGACGCGGGCGAATGGACGGTTAATACGCGATTGCCGAACCGGTCGTCGATTCCGAGGCCGACTTTCGGATATTCAATTGGGCGAGGGCAAAAGAGCCTAATGACAAAGTGGGCCTCCTGGCCTAGCGGAACGAAAGGTGTTGGCGTCTTGGAAGCGTCGACCAAATCAATCGACTGAATCAAGCGCTCAAGCGACGGCGCATGTCCGTTAGAACTGTGGGAAGGGCTTTTCTTGAGCACCGACGTCATTACGGACTTCTGATAGGCTTGGATCACTTCTGAGGCTTGTCCTCTATTTACTATCCGGCCCCTATCGAACAGCAGGGCCGTTTGGCATAGGCTCTCGAGCGCCGCCATGTTATGGCTGACAAACAAAACCGTTCGACCCGTTTTTCCGACTTCCTTCATTCGGCCCAAGCATTTTTGCTGAAACTCGATGTCGCCGACCGCCAGCACCTCGTCAACGATGAGTATTTCCGGCTCCAAATGAGCGGCGACGGCAAAAGCCAGGCGGATGTACATGCCGCTGGAATAGCGTTTGACCGGCGTATCGAGGAACTGATCGATTTCCGCAAAGGCAACGATCTCGTCGAACTTCCGGTCAATCTCCCGGTGGCTCATTCCCAGAATGCTGCCGTTCATGTAAATGTTTTCGCGGCCGGAAAGCTCGGGATGGAAACCTGTTCCAACCTCCAAAAGGCTTCCCATCCGGCCCCGAACTTCGACGCGTCCGTTGCTAGGTTCTGTTATTCGGCTCAGAATCTTGAGAAGCGTTGATTTTCCCGCTCCATTGCGCCCTATGATGCCGACGACTTCGCCGGGATTGACGTCGAAGGAGACGTCCTTGAGGGCAAAAAACGTGTCCTTCCGGGAGTGACCGTTTGTTGAGGGCCGGCCGCGCGAGCGCCATTTGCGAAAGGGCGCTTTTACGGCGGAAGTAATAGCTTCACGGAGCGTCGAATAGTCATCCGTTTGCCGGAGACCGATCCGGTATTCCTTGGTCAGGTTGTTAACACGAATGGCTGGTTTCATCGTCGGTTATTACTTCCATTGAGGAAATTAAAGGCCTCACTGGCGGAGCATTCATTTGGAGAGCGTTTGATGGCTTTGAGTCTTTTTGCGGCTTCTCGGTGAAGCGCCTAAGTTAGACTCTCTTGGCCCAAGAATTTTGACCCTGTGGCTCAAGCGCCCCACCCTCTAGTCCCGCCAACACTGCGCCACAGGGTTTACACCTGTAAACCTATGCGTTCCTTTAGCGCCTTTGGCGCTCTTTCATTCGAAGGTGGCCAGCGTCGGACAAAGGCGGCCCCGCATTTGGCCTGGCCCCCTTGGTATTTGGCAGGGGTGCTAATGAAGAATAAAACCAGGGAGCCGCGGCGCTGCCAAAACGAGCGGCTGCACGGCAACAGACTGTCCAACCGGACTGGCGGCCGTCGAATATAGCTTAAGCGTACCTGCTCCAAGGAGCACTACGTAATAAGGCACTTCCAGACCGACCAGGCTGACGAATTGGGCGGAGATGGCAAAGGCAACTAGCGAGGCGATCACCATGCGGGCCGTGTCTTGGTACCAGGGATCGATGTCTCGTCCACGGCGGAAAAGGAGCGGCAGCAATTTAACGCAACAGATTCCGTAAAAAGCCAGCAAGAACGCCAACCCGGGCACGCCGACTTCAGCCCCGATTTGAAGCCAAAGGGAATGCGCTTCCTTACCGGGCGGCCATCCGAACTGCGGGGCGACGATGGGGAAATGGTGAGGGCCGACTCCGAGGATCGGAAAGCGGGCCATGATTTCCAAGCAGTCCTTCCACATATCGATCCGGCTTTGGGCCGACCCGTCGCGGGCGCCCTCTTCGGCAAAGGTGGTCATGAAGCGCTCGACGACCTGTTCGCCTGCCAGCCGCAGCGCGACAGCGACCGCCACCGCAAAATAGAAATAATGAACCGGTCTCTTGGGAATCAAGAAAAACGAGATGATGCCGCAAATTACCAAAGCCAGCATGCCGCCTCGTGAAAAAGCCAGCATGACGACGTGAACCATGAGTGCCGCGCTGGCAAATGCCAACAGCTTCTGCCACAAGCGCGGCGCCTGCAAACCTAAGAAGAACGCCAAACCGGCGCCTGTCGCCATCGTTATGGCGACACAGTTGTTATCCATGCCCGCGAAGCCATACTCTTGAACCTGGTTCAGGCCGTCGCGGTAATAGACTAGATTGAGTTCGTAGGCCACATAGCCATGCGAGAGCGCAATCACCCAAGCCAAAGCCTTCAGTTGTTTGATGGAAGTGATTACGGTCATGCCGACTATAAAAGGCAGCACGGTCTTGGCGAGCGGTTCGATCATTCCCCAGGCCACATCCTGGCGAGGCGCGGGAACCGCCGAAATAATCATCCAGCCTAAAAAGCAAAGAAGAGCAATTACGATCCCTTTGGCGCGTCCAAATTGCCAATTCCCAAAGCCGCGAAACATCCACCCGGCCAGCAGCGCCAGGGCTATGAATCTGCTAAAATTGTTGCCGACGCCCAGGGCGAAGCCCCAAATCGCTTCCGGGCGCAAGATGGCGAACCCGATGTAAATCAGCACGCCTATGAACGGATCGAAAAGCGCGACCGCCGATCCGCCATAAGCCAACAGATAAACAAGAATCGCGCCCTTGGACATGCGTCCTAATGCTCCCTAGGCATCGTCTATTAAATGATGTCGGCGAAACTGCGTTCGACCCGACGGAAGTATAGGCAGCCGATCACCAATAGAGCCACGCTCACTGTCATGGAGATGCCGAGACCGGCCCAGTCGAGCGGCTGACCGAGCATGGCATTTCGAAAATTGTAAATCAGTCCGTAAGCTGGATTCAGCGGCAGGATCGAAAGGGCCACGGGGCCGAACATCTTGTCCGCGTCGAGGTAAATGGTTGGCGTGGCGAACATCCAAATCTGAATGGTGAAGGGAACCACGTAGCGGAAGTCGCGAAAGGCAACCGTCAACGCGGCCAGCAGAGTGCCGACGCCAAGAGCCGCCACCGTCATAGCCAAGAATATGATGGGAACGAGTAGAATGTTCCAGCCGGGCAGGACAGGCTCACCTTGTGAAAAGTACCAACCCTGCATGATGAGCAGCATTCCAAAACCAATCAAAAAGTCCACAACGCCCGCTCCGACTGCCGACATAGGAACGATCAAACGCGGGAAATACACTTTGGTAACGAGGTTTTGGTTGCCCACAACGCTTGCCCCCGCGCTGGTAATGGCGTTGGAGAAATACGTCCAGGCCAGCATTCCCGCAAAGACATAAAGCGCATACGGGACGGAGACCTTAATCTCGGCCATACGGCCAAGGAATACGGTGAACACAATCATGTTGGCCAAGGGTTGCAGAATGGCCCAGGCGGCGCCGAGAACCGTTTGCTTGTAGCGGACCTTGACGTCACGCCAAGCCAGAAAGAAAAGCAGCTCGCGATAACGCCATAATTCCGGAAAATCGACAATCCGCCAGCCGGGCTTGCGCTCAATGATAGTAACCGGCCAGTCCGCCGTGGGATCCTGCTCGGAGACGGCCGGAGGAACTTCGGGGGAGGAAGGAATATCATTTCGGAGCGTTTCGACCACTGAACTCACGATTTCTCCTGCCGATTAGAACCGATTTAGACGAAGCTTCCCAAATGAACATGAACAGGGACAATCGAGCGCCGAATAAGGGATGGCTCCAGAACCGAACTCATTTTTCGACGATCGCTCGTGCCGGCAATTTTCCGGTATGCCCGGAATGCGCTGGAGGACTATGCCGTGGGGCGTTCCCGTTGGTTCCTTTTGAAGCAGCAATCTCCGGCCGCGGAATGCCAAGCAGATCGTTAAGTCGGTCCAGGTTTCTATCCCAGTTGTAGTGCTCTTCGACGTACTGCCGTCCCTTTGTTCCCGCTTCTTGACGACGCTGCGCGTTGTCAAGAAGGTCGATGATGGCGTCAATCCACTCTTGATAGGTCGAGGCTCTTATTGCCGGCAATTGCTTCGGTTCTTTCAGACCCTCCAAGGCTTCGGGCGAGGCCACCGTGGGCTTGCCCATGGCCAGGGCTTCGAGAACCTTATTTTGTACGCCGCGAGCAAGGCGTAAGGGCGCCACAACCACAGCAGCTTGGGACAGGTACGGCCGGACATCGGGCACGGTGCCAACCACGTCAACGCCCGGAATAGCGCCAAGGCGCTGAACTTCCAAGCCCGGTTGCCTCCCAACTAGCCTCAATCTGGAATCGGGACAGTGCCGATGAATTTCTGGCCACACATACTGACAAAACCATCTGGCCGCGTCGACATTGGGAAGATAGTCCAAGGCTCCGACAAATACACAACCATTTTCAGCACTACTTGTTACCGGCCTGAAATAGTCTTGGTCGACACCGTTGGTTATCGTTGCTACCGAGCCGGGCGTAGCAAACGAGCGGAATAGGTCAGCTTCCGGTTCACTAATTAATGTCACTGCTCGAATCCAGGACGGAAGGTTCTGCTCCAGACGCCGCAGCCGGTTGCCTTCTAGCTGATAGACCCGACTTCGGAGTCCACGCGAAAGTTTCGCGAAATCCAGCCACTTCTGACTATCGACGTCAACGAGGTCTACGACGCTCGGCGTGCTATTAAGTTCAGGGCACTGTAGGTAGGGGGTCATGGCGGAAGACGAAGCCAGACAAGCGTCATATCTTGTATTCGATCCCCAGGTGCGCACCAAGCAATGAAGACTTCGTGAATGAAAAGCGCCCTCGGTGGCAGTGCGGCCGCGGCCCAAGTAGATGAAGGCCTGGCTCCATTTCTTCCAACCGGGTTGATTTACGATGGCGACGCGCCGGCAATAACGTTCGAGGGCTTTCCGGGTTTGATCGGAAACCTCTTCATCGGCCAGACATGCCAGGTCAATGTTAGCATGCTGAGATAGATGCCGAATTATGTGAAAGTTGCGAATCCGATCGCCCTTGTCCGGCGGATAGGGCAATCGATGAACGAGATACAGCAAGTTGAAAGATCGGACGGCGTCGCCAGCCAGCTTATGCTCCCTTGCCTTAGAACCCTGCGAAGTTATCATCTGGTTTGCTTACGTTGGTCTCACCCGAGCACTCAGGGAAGAATTGGAGCATTCGAGTTTAGTCAAACAGTTTGCTTATTGCGATGTGGGCCACTCCGGCATGGCAGGTTTTAGAAAATCATCGCATTACCTATGCGGTTTACGGTTTGGACGTAATGCATTTGGTAAGCTCTATCATAAAAGCCCGGGCAAGGTCCAAGCTTTCCTCGGGCGATTCAGTCGAGATCGCCTTGCGGGTCACATAGATTTTATAAAGTGCGGGGAATCTGCCATAGGTCCAGCGCGGGTAATTGGGAGCCTGCCAATGGCCATCGGTCGTCCATGCCCAAAATGCTTCCATTTCCATCGCTTCAGACGAATTCTGCCTTTTGAACCGGGCCATCTTAAATTCCGCATCGGCAAAATCACCCCCTAGTGGCAAGGAAACAGCGACCGGATCGCCTACCATTTGGTAGCCAGCTCCAGGAAAGCATATTTCGGGGGTATGGGCGGAGATTGGACCAGGCCGTCCACAAACTACCAAGACGCTAAACTCAGTGCGGGTTTGTAAATTGACATAAGACCTGCTCTTATAATTGGCAATTTGCCCTATGGCTAAAGAACCGGGATCCATCTTCGATTCTGTGCCATGCCAATCGCCAATATCAAGAGGCAGACTGTTCAACCGGGCAGCCGATGCGCCAGGTTCATCGGAATTCAACCAGCGATTAGTCCAAAGACCGTGGGCCAGTCCAGTTCCTAAGACGAGCGAAACAGCCGCTACAAAATACAACGATCGAAACATGCAAGTAATCCTTAGCGCCAATTCCAAATACAAGAACAATTACAGTTGAGCGACGTCCTTCATTGATATGGCTTCTTCAGGCCCGATTAGGCTTTAGCCCTTCAGACTGCGGCCTGCTCGCGGTTAGCCGGCACAATATAATGATAGTCGGCGCCATACGCGGCTTCATTGGTGCCGTTAACAACGGCGCCCAACATGCGAACGCCCAGCTTTGCAAGGCGTTGGTAGGCCGCGAATATTTTGGGCATTCGGCTTACATCGCGAAGGATCGAAAAAACCACCGCGTCCGCCTGCTGGCCGATCAGCAAAGAATCGGCGACCGGCAAAACCGGGCAGGAATCGACCACGATGAAATCGAACTGTTGCCTTAGTTGGCTAAAAATCGGCCCAATGCCCCCTTGCGCCAGGGACTGCATAGTAATGGCGTCGCATTGACCGGCCGGAATAACGCTTAACGTTGCCGCCGGAGTGCTGTGAATAGCATCGGCCACCTCGATTTCGCCACGCAACAATTCCGCTAAACCCGACTCAAGTTCAACGTCGAACATGCGATGGCAGGAGGGATTCCGCATGTCGCTGTCCACTAGCAAAGTCTTTCTTCCCGAACGCGCGAGGCTTGCGGCCAAGTGACAGGAAAGTGAAGTTTTGCCTTCCCCGCCCACGGCGCTCGTTACCATGACGATTTGCATGCTGTCAGTCTGGGCCGCATGGAGTAAAAGGGTCCGCACGGCGTCAATGGATTCGGTCAGCATGCCTTTCCACTGCATAGCCTTGGTCGTAGTCGAACCGACCAGCCGGCGACTTCCCGAAGGCATACACGGCAAAGTTCCAACAAGAGGCATGCCCAGGCCATAAACAACTTCATCAGACGAATCGATCTTGCGCGAACGGAATTCCAGGAATGCCACGGCGAGAAGTATGAAAGCGAACCCGCCCAGGCCGGCGACGCCGGATATCGAGGCGCGCTTCAGGAAATCGTCGGGACGCTTTGAGTAGGCCTTGTCATCCCACTTGCGAATACGAGAGCTCTTGTTCAGCATTTCAACTTCCAGGGCGTTGACTGCCCCCTCCACCTTCTTCACGGTATCTTCTGCGATTGTTAAGTTAAAATCTTTTTCGCGGAGTTCTGGGCCTGCATGCCCTAGATCGTCTACTTGTTTTTGCAAAAGAGTCACATCGGCTGCAAGTTCTTTCTCAAAAGCATCGTAATAACTGATTTTTTCTTGCAGGCGTGCGACTGCGGCGGTTGTTTCAAAGCGCATTTGAGCTTGAAGCTTCTTTACAACCGAAGGCGCTAAGTCCTTCCGGCGGTCGTCTATTAGACCTTGTTCTAGTTCTATGTCTTCCTTTATTTTCTTTATCGTTCTATTACTGTCTTGATTCACCGCAACAGCGAGCGTATTCACAAGCACTTCGTGCAATTTATCCTTGTTTGCTTGATGGTTCTTGATAACTAGGTCTTTTTGAACTTCTTCTTCGACTCGAGTGATTGCAGGTATTACGTTCTGTAGGGAACTATCTTTCTTTAGTAGTTGGTCAAGCTCGACCTTCATGCGCTTTAATTCATTCCTGGTTTTTGAAAGCTCTGTCCTAGCATTGCCCAGTTCACGCGTGGTCATCACATGCTGAGTTTGTAGTGCAAGGGGGTTGGATGTCGCCATCTCTCTAATGAATTTTCTTTTGCCTTCCAAGCTAGATTGATATGTCGTACGTACATCCCTAAGCAGTTTGAGGCGCTCAAGTTGTTCTTTATCTTTTTCTTCGGAAAAGTCCTGGAGATATGTTTCAACGACGGCATCTACAAGTTTCGACAATTCCGTAGGATTGTCGCCAGTAATAGAAACCTGCATAATCTCAGGAGAGGTAAACTCAACCTTTATATGAGATTCCACCCATTCTAAAGCCGAGAAATTCTCTTGCTTTTGGAGCCCCAATTCGCCTACTTTATTCAGCGCCTGATTAAGCGTTAAACGGTCCGTCAGATACGCGATCTGAACTCTTTGGAACGAATCGCCGGGAGCCGAACGATCCACGCCTTTATCAAGCACCCAATCGGGGTTGCTCAGTACCCGCACTCTGCGCATGGCGACAAACTTAGGCTGAGGCAAGAACCACCAGGTCGCTCCCACTGCAATCGCTCCCACCAACAGTCCCAGGCTGATTGCCAAAGTCCACCGGCGCCTTAATGCCCGGATCAATGTAAAGATGCTGGGCGCCGAGGATAATCCCGGAGGCATTGACGCACTGTAGACCGCTTGCGTATGGCTGAGCGCCGTGGCGACCTTATTGAGATGACGGGGCGAGGGGCCGGGCACTACCGGCACGTGATTGACCGGTTGGCTCGGTTCCGGACTATTACTATCGGCGGGTGACATCAAGGAATCTCCAACAGTTCAGGGTGGAATCAGCAGGCGACTTCCGACCTTTGCCGCTTCGCGCGGCTAACGAGCCTTTGACTGCTCGGCTTTCGGCATGACTACTGCAACCGATATTGGCTGGCGTTTTTTATTTCGGGAAGACTTTAGATTCGCAGAGGCCGGTTTTGGTTCCAACGGTTTGTTTAATAAGTCTACGGTTGCGCGCTCTCTCGGATCTTCTGGCACGATCAGACAAGCGAGAAACTTCAGTTCCAGCCACATCAAGATCAAAGCGAAAATCATCATGAACCAGCCGGCGCCGTCGTGAGCGGCTTGCCGCACCGTATTGTTGCTCGTGAGTTGGTAGAGCACTCCAGTCGTCGTTATTCGCATCATGTTTGCGATCAATGCAATAGGTACGGCACTGGCCACGATCACTAGACGATCCACAAGCGGCCTGCGTATCACCAGAGCCACGGCCACTGAAAGAGCGAAGAAAACCATCAGCATGCCAAGACCGCTGCAGGCCTTGACTACTCCCATGCGTTCTTCATTAATCAGAATGTCCGTACCTTCGGAAAACGCCGGATACCCAATAGTTTGCAACGAATAGGTGCTGCAGCGGGTGCCAAGCATTTGCAGTTGCTCGGCGAATTTGCCTTCCAGGCTATAAGGCAGGGGCACCATGAAGACCAAGAACGCGATTGCCGGCCAAGACCAGCGAAACGCTGCCCAACCGCCCCACAGCAAGACCAATCCGGCGACGGTCGGAATTAACGAAAGATCGTCAAACCATTCGATGTAGGAGAAAATACCGACCAATCGCAAAACTGAGCCGGCGACCACTAGCCCGGCGCCCCACCAGGTGGGCTGGGTCATTGACCAATTAATCCGGTCGCGGCGCGACCAAAGCAAAAACATGGCAAACAGGGGAACCAGATAGCCATGTGAATATTGGGGATCCGATCTCCACCTTTCCTCCATTGCCCGAAAGGTCGTCCAGTACGAGAAGAACAGGACCGCGGTCAGAACAGCCAACGGCGCCCAGAGACCTTTTGGCATCGTAGCGGCGGTTTGGCTTGATGTTGTATCAGTCATTACGCTTGCTCGTTCTTATCAGAAGCCAAAGGAGAGGTCAGACTTAAAGGCCGTCGAACATTTAGCTGCGCGGACTCCGTCCCCGTGGGTGGCATTTAGCGCCATCCCAAACAGGGAAGTTAGCCGGTCGAGCCTTACGCCGGCTTCGTTGTAACTGCCAACCAAACAACGCCTTCCATAGCATGTTGGCAAGGGCAAGCAGCGATTCTTTCGCTGTAAACATACTTTATCTCACGGCTATGATGCGAACGGCGACAAGCCTGTCGCGCTTCCGCAAAGGGGGATTCATCGCCACCCGCTTCATGCAAATCGTGAGGCGTTTCATCCTGGAAAAACAAGCGGATCGTTTGTTTTCATTTCCGCAAGCATATCAATCTTCAAACGTAAAATAGTTGTGCTAGTCCGTAAGGGTCTGGATCATGCCCGCTTCCACTTCGACCGACACTCCCTGTTGCAAAAACCGAACGGCCACCAAAAACTTCAGCCTCTTACCCCGACGAAGAACGGTTCCTTGAAGTCCCATTAAGGGACCTTGAATGATTTCGACTTTGGAGCCCGGCTCTAAGCGCTCTTCCGGAGTCAGCGGCGATCCGGCTTCAATTAAGCGCTGTACGCGAACCAGGTCCGCGACCAGAGCCGCTTGATCCGTGACAGGCAGCACGCCGACGACCAGGTTAGTCTCCAATGCCTGGCGTCGAGCATGCGGATCGCCGTGCAGAAAAACGTAGCCCGGAAAGAGGGGCAGGAATGAGGAAAGCGATCGGCCCCGGTTCTGCCAGTGCCGCTCATGGAGAGGGAGGTAAAACCCAATTTCTCGTGCTAAGAGAGCCCGTGTCAAAGCTTTCTCGGCACGCGGTTTGGTGTGTAAAACCCACCATACACCAGCTTTGTGCTCTGGAGCGTTGAAGACGTCTTCTGGAAATAGGCAGGTTTCGAGCGGAAGCAGAGGCATCAGCTACTCTTTCCAGTTATCCGTTTGTGCCAGAAAAGCCCGGGCTCGATTTCAGTTGCTTGGGTAGGGGGCATTCTAATAGAAAGGTGCGACGCCGGCACACGCGCGGTGCCCTTTGCCGTGGCCGGACGTCGCACCACTACCCAAGGACTCGGCATTTGCCGAGTCGCTCAAGCTTCAGGGGAGTTCTGGTTCGGACTAACAGGGAGAGTCGTTCCGGCTTACGGCTCACGATTCCTTCGGAGCTCAGGGCACCTGAAGCAAGCCGAAAAAGACAACCTCCGCAATTGAAGCAGATCGGTGGAAAGAAAAAGTCGACACCATACCGTGGCCCGACTTTGTTGGGCTTCTTTCCGAATACAGCAATATTGCCAGTTCTTGCTGAGGGGTTAAAGCAAAGCCAGTGCCGAGCATTGGTTTGGCGACGAATTCAAAGTGCCGGGGGAACAAACACTCGTCGCAACTCCAAGCTAGAAATGAAGGTATATTGAACGGCTTGCTAATAAATCGCGGCTAAGCGACCTTACGGGTTCTTTGCCAGGGTTCAAAATGATTAACGCGCTTTTCCAGCGCGGTTTACATGTGTTAAGGAATGTTAGCGCTTTGCTTTCTGGTGCTCGCAATGACTCAAGAAGCTTTGCACAACAGTCTCTCCCCGAGGGGACCATAGTTCGAGGGCAGGAGGCCCGTGCGACCGAGTTCATGCGCACTCGGATTCCGTTTTTCATCCCCCCTATACCCCCGATGAAAAACGAATGGAAAGAATCCTTCACGTGTTATTGCGTGCTTTCCGAAGCCGACGTTGGCCACCTTCGAAGGAAAGACGCCGAAGACAACGAAAGTGTGCAAGTCGGCAGAGGTGTTCAATTATTGATCACCCTCTGGCGCAGTGTTGGTGGGACCAGAGGGTGGGTCACTTGGGCCACAGGGTCATGGGCCGAGAGCTTCAGAAGCCACGAAAAAGCACAAAATCTCACAAATGCTTTCCACGGGTCTGTTGCCCAGTCTTTTCGTGTATTTTTGTGGCTAGAATGCTAGCCATCAAAAAGCGGTCCTATTCAACTGTCTGGCTCCCGCAACTGCCATTTGATTACTGTCGCGAGGGGGGGGTGTCCGAGGGTTGAAATGAAACGAAACCGCAACGCCTTGGAAACGCCTGTTCCCATTGCCGAGGAGTTGAGGTATCCCTTTCCCGGGTTTAAGTTTAACACTTGGCGAAAATCGGAAAGAGACTCAGGTCTGGTTTTTTGGTGGGCATTGCAGAAGGCCCATATCTTGTAAGACCTTCTTCAGTTTGATTTGCTTTTCAACGGAAAGAGAGGCGATAGGCCCGCGGCTGGGGCCGATCGATTTGCCGAGTAACGTTAGGGCGGCTTTTACTCCGCCTGGCTGGGTTCCAAGGGTGAAAGCTAGTCGGAGTGGATTGAGTTTCAGTTGAGCAGCTTTGGACTCCTCCAAATTGCCTCGCACGAATTCCTCGTAGATTTTCACGCAGAGATTGGGCGCGACGTTTGCCGAAGCCGGCACGGCGCCGCGAGCGCCAAAAAGAAGTCCCTGGCAGATCAAGGTGTCCCGGCCCACTAAGACCGAGAAACGGTCGGGAACGGCTTTGATGTATTCATTCGTATTCTGCAAGTCGCCGCTGGAATCTTTGACGGCAAGGATGTTGGGGATCTCTGCCAGACGAGCCACCGTTTCCACGTCGATCTTGACGCCGCCGCACGTCGCCGGATTGTTGTAAAGGATCACCGGTAGCGCCGTGGACTCGGCAATGCGACGATAATGATCGTAAATCTCTTGCTGATTCGGCTGAATAAAGTAGGGCGTTATAATTGATACGCCGTCGGCGCCTTCCCGCTCGGCCATGCGCGTTAAGCGAATCGTCTCTCGTGTCGTCTCGGCGCCCGTCCCGGCGTAAACCGGGACACGCTTCCGTACATGCGCGATAGTCGTCGCGATTATTTCCTGCTTTTCCCGTTCGTCCAGGGCGTAAAACTCACTGTTCGTGCCTAGAACGAAAACTCCATGAACTCCTTCTTCGATCAAGAAATCGAGATGCGAGCGTAGGCGCGGCAAGTCTAGATCCTCGTTGGCTTGCATGGGCGTGGCGACCGGAGGAATGATTCCGCGAATCTGCATAAAGAACCCCGATGCAATAAAACCGTCATTCATTGATGACGGCGTCGGCTTCAATTTCAACCAACATTTCAGGCCTGATTAAGCGACTTACCTGGACCATGCTCGTTGCGGGACGAATATCGCCAAAGTACTCGCCGTGGGCTTTACCGACTTTTTCCCAATCCGCGATATTAGTGACATACATGCGTGTGCGAACGACGTCTTGAAGACGGGCGCCCGCTTGATGCAAGGCGCTCTCGATGTTTTTCAAACACTGAACCGCCTGAGCATAAGGATCGTCTACTCCTACAATATTGCCCGCCTTGTCGGTAGCCGTGGTCCCCGAAACAAAGACAAACGACCCCATGCGCACGGCCCTGGAATAGCCGACAATCGGCTCCCAAGGCGTCCCGCTTGTTATGTTGTTCCTTTGCATAAACTTTACGATTGCTTCGAAGCAAGCTTCGGGCTTATGCCGCAGTAACTGGCCCACAAAGCGTCAACAGGGTGAGCCACCCAAAGATCAGGTCGAAACGGACGAAGCCTGCGGGCAATCTGGAGGAGGCAGCCAACGTTGCCCGTAAAAACGGCTTGAGCCTGGCTGTCGAGGATATGTTGCGCCTTGCGCTGGCCAAGACGGTCGGCCATTTCGGGCTCGGTAATGTTATAGCTCCCGGCGGCGCCGCAACAGATTTCTGTCTCTCCAAGAGGAACTAGCTCCAAACCCGGGATCAAAGAAAGCAAGTCGCGCGGTTGCTTGCGAATCTGCTGGGCATGACAGAGATGGCAGGCGTCATGGTAGGCCGCCCTGATGGGTAGCGGATGTTCTGGCCGCACGGGGCCTAAATCCATGAGAAACTCGCTAATGTCGCGCGTCTTGGCAGCTAGCTTTCTACCCGCTTCTTCATCAGGCGAATCGTGAAGCAAATGGCCATAATCTTTGAGCTGAGCCCCGCAACCGGCCGCATTCACAATGAGGGCGTCGATTTTTTCAAGCCCCTCTAAAAGGCATTGGCTAAAGGCGGCTAGATTAGCCCTGGCGAATTTCTGGGCGGGCTCTTCCTGAGCGGCGTGGTAGTGCAAGGCGCCACAGCAACCTTGTTGACGCGGTATCCAAACTTCACAACCATTGCGCTGAAGAATGCGGGCGGTCGCTAGGTTGGTTTGCGGGAAAAAGGCGTCGCTGGCGCATCCCAGAAAAAGGGCCACGCGAGCGCGGCGCTTACCCTCGGCTGGCAAGACCTCCGGCAGATTTCCATAATGCCGATCCAATCGCGGCAGCATGTTGTGCATCTGCTGCAAAGATCTCGGCAGCATGCGGTTGATTCCGATCTTCCGCATAAGCCAGTCCAGGCCCGTCCGCTGAAGGATCCGTGCGGGCGCGAGCGCCAGGCGCATGCGGCGGCGATAAGGAGTGACGTGGAAGAGGGCCAACCGTTGGAGCGGCCCCAGCTCCTTGCCGGCAGGTTGATCCTTCGCCATGTTGATGCGAAAGGGCTCGATCAGCCGGCCATATTGAACCCCGGAAGGGCAGGCCGATTCACAGGCTCGGCAATCCAGGCACAAATCGAGATGGCGGCGCACTTCCTTATTGAGTTCCAGCCGTCCATCCGTCACCGAGCGCATCAAATAGATACGGCCGCGCGGGCTATCGTTTTCATTTCCCGTTTCGACATAAGTAGGGCAGGCCGACGTGCACAGGCCGCAGTGAACGCAGTCGAGAAAAAGCTCGTAATCGATGCCCCGGCCCGCATTGTTTGGGCTTCCGGCAAGGGGAAGATCGGTTCGATGCAAATTCACAATCACCATCGGAGGAAATTCATTTCCAATTAGATGCCGTCGACGAAGCGTCCGGGATTGAACAGGCCTCTGGGGTCCAGTTTATTCTTGACCGCGCGCATAAGCCAGTTATCCGGCCGCGGCGCTCCCCAGACCGGCAAGGTTTTCCGCCATGCAACAGGACACTGGAGCAGGATCAGGTTGCCTTTATGGGCCTGAACTCTTCCCAAGGCCTCGTGGAGAAACCTTTGAACCGGCCCTAGTTCTTGGTCCGCTTCAAATCGACCTGTCACGATGCCGTTCCCCGCGTGACTTTGCAAACAGGGAAAAATATCGCGCTGGTTCAACCAACGGCAAAAATCGGGGGTAGCGCTCGGAAGCAAGTTGGCTTTGAAGACCAAGGAAGGCTTGGGCTTGTACATAATCTCCGTAAGGGCATTCCAAAGAGGCTCCGCATCCGCGCCCTTAAAGGCTTCCACTCCGCTGTTTGCACAGGTTATTTCCTTCTGTATCTCCTCAACTTGCCAATCGACAGCTTCCTGATTGTGTTCAAAGCCAATTAGCAGTAGCCAAGGATCAGCAGGCAGGTTCAACTTCCAGTATTCCTCGATTCGCTGTGCCGATAAAGCGTTGAGCAATTCGAGGCAAACCGGCTGAGTACGAGTGTGGTGCAATCGATCTAGCACTCCGGCAAAGTCGTCGTCTTTGCAACCAAAAACGACAATGGCATGACTTTCTGGCCGGGGCCTTACTTTCAAGGTGACCTGGGAAATGATGCCTAGAGTGCCGAGCGCTCCGATATGCAATTTGCACATATCATAGCCGGCCACATTCTTAACGACGCGGCCGCCCGCTTTGGTTTCTTCACCGCGGTCGTTGATAGCGGTGATGCCAATGACGTAATCGCGGAAAGTCCCGAAGCCGTAGCGCCGGGGGCCGCTTACATTGGTGGCAATGGCCCCGCCTAGAGTCGCTAGCTCAGGAAAGGGGACGTCGATAGGAAGGCGCTGATTTTCCGAGGCTAGGATTTCGCTTAGGCGACCAATGGTTATCCCAGCCTGAACCGTTATGGTCATATCGCGCGCGGGATAATCGATCACTTGAGAAAGTTGGCGAAGATCGATGCCGACCCCCGGGTGTGAAGCGAGCAAGCCTTGATCGAGCGCTGTGGAGCCGCCAAGCGGATAGATTGCTTGGCCTTGAGATGCTGCGTTACGAACAAGTGCCTTTAATTGCTCAATAGACTCCGGTTTTAGGCTCGACACTACGGCAAGGTTTTCTGTCAGGGAATCGTCTCCTCTTGTAGATTCGATAAAGTCCAAGGGCGCTTAATGCAAGTCTTATTCTAGCCAATTCTCGACGCGTAACCCCGGAACCCGCCGGAAGTCCTTGAGGTTGGCGGTAAGCAATAAAGCATTGTGGACTAATGCAATGGAAGCGATCTTTAAGTCCATTACTCCAATTCGAACGCGCAGTTGCACTAAAGTCAGAAGAGTTTCCACGGCAGGTCTATCGAAGGCGACGATCTCCCACCGGCCGAACCGCTCAACAGCCTGTACCAGTTTTTCGTACACCGTTATCTGTTTATCGAATTCGCGCAATCGATTGATTTCGGCCAACCATCCCCGCAATGTTTCTTCCAGCGTAACTACCGTTGTGGCGATCCGTTTATCGGCAGAATCGACAAGGCGGTTGCCAAGGTTGGAATTTTGCCGGTCCCGAGCAAACCAAAGTACCGACAGATGATCCGTGTCCAGAAGAATCATGCCTTCGCCTTTTTGCGAGTCTTCAATTTACGCTTGGCTTTCTTGCGATCGGCCTCCCTAATTTTTCGGGCTTGCTCGAAGATTTGTTTCATGCTTTCGTCTCCTGCGAAAGTCCCGATAGTGCTTCGCCAATCTTTAGGCGGAGCACCTTTTTCCAAGGCAGACGATAACTCATTGACCTTTTGCTCCAGAACAGCAACGCGATTTTCCAGAGTGGTTTTTTTCAACTTTTCCAGCGTGGCTTGCGGCATCGTAGCACTCCTTCAACTCGAAATGTTCAGCGAACTTGATAGTGTCTCCTAGATTATTAGACAATATAAAACGATCTACAACGCCGCCTTCCTTCCCGCCTTGTTCTGTTCGATGCAGGCGCCGCTTGTTGGCAGCATTTTCTGCGGGCTGCAATTGCCATCGGGGTTAAAAGCAGTTCTCAGGCGCAGCATCATGCTGAGGTCTTCCGGGGTAAAGAGCTTGGGCATAAAGTCGATTTTCTCGACGCCTATCCCGTGTTCGCCGGTGACGCTGCCGCCGGCAGCAATGCACTCGTCCAAGATCTCATTGCTGGCCGCCAAGACACGCTTTACCTGTTCGGGATCCCGTTCATCAAAGAGCAAAATCGGGTGGATGTTGCCATCGCCTGCGTGGAAAACATTAGCAATGCGCAGTTGATATTTCTCCCCGATGCCCTGAATGACGCGGAGGATGTGCGGCAGTTTGGTGCGCGGCACCACGCCGTCCTGGGTGCAGAAGCTCGAAGCCAGTCGGCCAATGGCGCCAAACGCTTGCTTGCGCGATTTCCACAGCTTCATGCGCTCTTCGTTAGTAACCGCCCGACGAACTTCGCGCGCCTTATTCTTTTTGGCGATAGCGACAATGCGCTCGGCATCGGCGTCCAGGCCGGCTTCCAAGCCGTCCACCTCCATGATGAGCACGGCCCCCGCATCGAGTGGGAAGCCGAAATGAAAAGCCTCTTCCACGGCCTGGATGATTAATCGATCCAGCATTTCGAGCGCGCCCGGAACAATGCCCGCCCCGATTATGTCGCTGATGGTATTGGTGGCATCATCAACTGTTTCGAAAACGCCCAGAAGCGTCCGATAGGCTTCCGGGTTGCGGGTAATTCGAACCCAAGCCTTGGTGGCGATGCCAAAGGTCCCTTCCGAGCCGACAATGATGCCCGTTAAATCGTAACCGGGATTGTCTTCGGCCGGTCCACCGGTTTGCACAACGCGGCCATCGGGCAGCACCAGTTCGATGCCGAAAATATGGTTGACGGTGACGCCGTATTTGAGCGTGTGTGGCCCTCCGGAGTTTGTGGCGATATTGCCGCCGATTGTGCAGGCCCCTTGGCTCGAAGGGTCGGGGGCAAAATGGTAGCCCTGGGACTTTAAGTGATTGGTCAACCAAAGGTTCACCACGCCGGATTCGACCACGGCATAGCGATCGCGAATGTTGACTTCTAAAATGCGTTTCATCCGCGTCAAGGCGATCATGACGCCGCCGCCAATGGCCAAACAGCCGCCGGCCAAGCTGGTCCCCGCCCCACGTGGTAGGAAAGGAACGCTGGCCTCATTGCAGGCCTTGATGATCTCAACCACCTGCTCAGTCGATTTGGGAAAAACCACAACCTGGGGCTTATTCTTTTCAATTGTGTAACCGTCGCATTCGTAGACGAGCAATTCGCTCGGTGAAGTCAAGACACTTTCTGGACCGATAATTTGACGAAGCCGATCTTCAAGGGGCGGTGAGATTGTTGCCGTAGACATTTACTTAAGCCAGTTTGATGAATGCGATCAGAACAAAATAGCGAATTTCCGTCGACATACCCCAGACCATGACCGCCAACAGCCAACAGTTACTAATTTCCATCTGAAAGAGGACTACGAAGCCCAAAAGCCAGATAGGGATGGTCAGCCAGATACCTCCGATAGGAAATAGCTGCACCGCCGTCACGGCAAGGGTTAGAACCAGTGATTTGAACAGGGCTGGTAAGGTCCCTAAATCCAGGTCTCCCATAAGGCCCGCGAAAACGTAAAAGGCAATTAAGAGAACAAGCGTGTTTATAACGAAAAGGACGGCGAAAACTACAGGATTAAGCATGAGCGCGCCCGACGGCCCAATGGCGGCAAGATTTCGGCTGAACGCTGCGGATTGACCATTTCGAGCAATTAATAGTGCAAGCCGCTCTTGCGGATGTGAACCATCGACTGGCCTTGGCCAAGGACTTTGCCGGCTACACCTTGGCCGATAATTAAATGGTGATCTCCCAAAGTGAACCGATTGACGACCCGGCATTCGAGGTAGGCGAGCGCTTCATCGAGAATCGCCAGGCCACTGGCAAGCCTCGAAATCTCCAGGCCGCTAAAGGCCGGCTCGTCTAAAGCGAGGCCACGCCCAAAGTGGCTGATCATATCCGTTTGGCTAACGTCCAAGATGTTGACCGCGAAAAGAGCGCCTTCGCCAAGCCAGGCGGACATCGGCCGTTCAAGACTTATTGCCAAACTTATCGAAGGTGGGACAAAGGAGCATTGTTGCACCCAGCTGGCCAACATGCCGGTTTCCATCTCGCCATGGCGGGCTGTGATGATGAACAATCCGCTCGGGATGCGGCCCAGCGCTGCAGCCAGTTGCTTGCTCGGCTCCGGCAAATTCATTGGACACCTTACGGGCCCGGGGCTAGTCAAGCTCGCCTGATCTAGTTCTTTTTCTTCACCAATTCAGCGACAAGCGGTTCGACATTCGAATATTCAAAAAAGCCCTCGAACTTCTTCGCAATTTTGCCGTCGCGATCGAAGACGAAGGCACAGGGCGGCCCATCGATCTTGAGCTTCTTCTCCCAGAACGCCGGCTTCTCATCGAGTATGAAGTTTCTAAAGGCCGCCTTGCTCTCCCGGAGGAACTTGCGCACGTTGTCTTGGGCGCCTTCCTCGTTGGCATCGTCGAGGCTGACCGAAATCGCCACGAAGCCTTGGTCCTTAAACTTCTTTTGCATCTCGACCAGATGCGGGAATTCCTTTTTGCAAGAGAGTCAGGTATCGGCCCAGAAATCGACGACCACGACCTTTCCCTTGAGCCCGATAACTTCTTTGCAAAGATCGTTGTACTTGACGACTTTGAGCTCCCCATTCGCCTTGTCCTCATTTTCCACGGCAACAAGGCTGCCGGCAATCAGGGCCGCTGCCAAAAACGACAAGGCTAGATGAAGTGTATACCGGTGCATGAGTTGTTTTTCCTATCGCTTGGGCGAAAAAAGTACAACTTTTAGTGTAGCCACATGGTCTCGGAAATGGCAGCTCTATATGGAGGTGCTTGCCCGTCAATCTAAGTGCAGCCAAGCCGCAGGCAGTTTTGAGGAGTTGTTCACTTTCGTGCTTTGTACGGAACGGGCAGTTCGCGTCAGCACTCTGGACCGGCGTTTTGACCCTGGCTTCTGATATGACCTTTTCGACCTGCGCCATTTGGTCCACAGGATCGGAAAACGACAAGGTAGGCAGCTCTTAAACGCCCATTACATTGTAGCCGCAGTCCACGTAAAGCACTTCCCCTGTGATAGCCGAGGCGAGGGGGCTGCAAAGAAAAGCAGCGGCGCTGGCGACTTCCTCGGGGGAAATGCCGCGCTGCATCGGAGATCGCTTGGCGGCGTAGTCGATCATGTGGTCGATGTCGCCAATGGCGCGGGCGGCCCGCGAGGCATACGGACCGGCCGAAATGAGGTTGACGCGGATATTTTTCGGACCGAGGTTGCTGGCCAACTGCATAGCGTCGATTTGCAAAGCGGCCTTGGCGGTCGACATCCCGCCGCCGTAATGAGGGACAACGCGATCTCCGCCGATGTAGGTGAGCCCAAGAGCGCAAGCCCCTTCGTCACGATTCTCCATGAGCGGCTGAGCTGCCCGTAAGAGTGCGGTAAGCGAGTAAGCGCTCACGCCCAGCGCCGTCAAGTAAGCAGATCGGCTTGTATTGAGCGCCGAGTTCTTGATCTCGGGGCTAAAGGCGATGCTGTGAATGAGAATGTCTATTGCGCCAAACTGCTGAGTGACTGAATTCATGAGACCCTGAATCGAGTAGTCGCCATGTTTGGCATAGCGGCGATCGTCGCGGGTCTTGGGATCAACATCGGCCATGGTGTCAAAGCTGACGTCGCAGGGTAAAACCTTTTCCACCTTGAGGTTGCCGGCGCCATAAGGAAGGACGCGGGTATCGGCGTCGGCATCGCGCTGCAGTATGTTTTCAACGATTCCCATTAAGCGCGGGTGCACGGCAAAGACCAATCGGGCGCCGCCGGCTTGGAGTGCCTTGGCGATATGCCAGGCAAAACCGACGTTGTCGCCAACGCCGGTAACCAGGGCGATTTTCTTGGACAGGTCCAGGGGAATCATACACGTCCTCAAGAGCTGAAAGGTTGGCCTCTTCCAGGCCGGTTTGGCGGGCCGCAACCGCGTTTGATCTAAGCATATTAGGGCAAAACGGGCAAGGTGAAACGCTGGGGCAAGCCCTTGCTCCAGAAGGTGCAAAGCGGGAATGAAGCCGACATCTGTTGGAGAAACCGGTCGCCTGTAACCTTGTCCGAAAATGCAAAAGGCCGTGTCTCTTAGACACGGCCTTTTCTCTCTTTTCGATCAGGGTCTATCTCTGCGCCGGCTGGTTTGATACAGGCGCCGGCGGCGTCGTATATGAGCCATTGGCCGCGCCTGCGGCATTCATGGGGTTCACCGGTGCAATTAATGGCGCACGCTGCGCAGCCTCTTTATCTACTTTCTCCACGGCCGGTGTAGCCTCTTCGGGCGGCAGCTCCGCATTGCGCGCTGAGCGGCCGATCCGGCCTATCGCCAAGCCAATGACGACCAGCACCAGACCAGTTAACAAGAAGCCATAACACCAATACCAGGTCGCGTTGCTTCCGGGCGGGTAGTTCGACAGATAGGCATACCAGATGGCGCTCCAGACGTCAGTGAGGGCCCCGACGGTGATATAGATGACCGCCATGTGAGCAGACGCCGATGGCTTGCTGAGGATTGCCATAAAACCTCCCCTTAATCAGCTTGGTTTTGTCACCCCGTGCCCAAGGCGAACACTCCCGTTGTTGCACGGTGGACAGAGCATATTCTGTGCCGCGGCTCTTTAGAGGGCGGCAGATGCACTTTTAATTGGCGGAGACAAACGATCAATGGAGAAGGTTATGGCTCTTCGAGATATGTATACCCTTCCAAACCCGATTCATAGAACCGTAAGAATTGCCGTGACTCTTCCAGGGACACCATGCCCGCTCGGACGGCGCGTTCGACGTCTTTGCGCATCATGGCGAGCATTTCATCGGCGGAATACTGCACATAATGCAACACTTCACGAACCGTATCGCCTTTGATGACGGTATCAAGATTGACCGCGCCGCTGTCGTCAAGGCTGATGTGGACGGCGTTGGTATCGCCGAATAAGTTGTGCAAATCGCCGAGGATTTCCTGATAGGCGCCCAGCAGGAATCCGCCCAAGAAATAGGGTTGGCCGTTAAACGGATGCAATTCAAGGGTATTCCGCACATCGCGAAGATCGATGAACTGATCAATCTTGCCGTCCGAATCGCAGGTAATGTCGCCCAATACAGCCCGGCGTGTCGGGGGCTCGTTTAGGCGGTGGATAGGCATAATTGGGAACAGTTGATTGACGGCCCAGCTATCCGGCATCGATTGGAAAATTGAAAAATTGCAGAAATAGGTGTCCGAAAGCATAGTTTGCAAGCCCGTCAGTTCTTCAGGAATATATTCGAGCTCGCTTACGATGCGTTGCAGCTTCAGGCTAACGGCCCAGAAAAGACGTTCCGCCAGGGCTCGTAATTCGATGCTTAGAAAACCAAGATTGAATAAATTCAGGGATTCATCCACAGCCTGCACGGCATCGTGATAACTCTCAATGCAATTCTTCTTCGAGAGATCCCGGTGAATGGCAAAGAGGTCGACAATGGGCTGTGGCGCGTCGGCCGGAATTTCTGTAGGCGCCTGGTATCTGTCGAAGTTGGATGTACCCAATACGTCAAAGACCAATAAGCTGTGGTAGGCGACGACGGCCCGACCCGATTCGGAGATGATCGTTGGATGCGGGATGCCGACCTCCTCGCAAACGCTCTTGATGCGAAAGACGACGTCGTTTGCGTATTCCTGCAAGGTGTAGTTGACGGATGACTCGAAATCGGTCTGGGAACCGTCGTAATCTACGCCCAGTCCGCCGCCCACATCGACATATTTCATTGCTGCGCCCACCCGAACCAGCTCGGCGTATACCCGGCCGATCTCGGTGAGTGCATTCTTGATGCTGCGGATATTCGTGATCTGACTGCCCAAGTGGAAGTGCACAAGTTGCAAACAATCTTCCATGCCGCGGGCTTTGAGATACTCGTAAGCCTCTAAGACCTCGGTCAACGTCAGGCCGAATTTGGATCGAAATCCGGCACTGTATTTCCACCGCCCCGCGCCGCGCGAAGCAAGCTTGACGCGGACGCCGATTACCGGACGCACTTTCGCTTCCTGAGCAAACTTAACGATCAATTCAAGCTCGGTAAACTTTTCAACAACGGGAATGACGTTCTTGCCGATCTTGCGCGCGAGCATGGTCATTTGGATGAACTCATCATCCTTAAAACCATTGCAAATGATCGGGGTCTCCATGCCATCGGTGACCGCCAAGACGGCCAACAGTTCGGGTTTGGAGCCTGCTTCAAGACCAAAGTTGAACGGCTTGCCAAAATCAAGGATTTCTTCGACCACATGGCGTTGCTGGTTGACTTTGATCGGATAGACGCAGCAGTAAGCCCCCTTGTAATCGAACTCCTGCATGGCGCTTTTGAACGCTTCGTAGATTTCGCCAACCCGGTGCCTGAGGATGTCGGTAAAGCGCAGCAGGATGGGCAATTGAATGCCTCGGGCCTGAAGTTGATCCACGAGATCTTTGAGATCGATGGCTTGATCTTCGCGCTTGGTGGGATGAACCGTGACGTGGCCGTGCGAATTGATTCCGAAGTAACCCTTGCCCCAGTGACGGATGCCGTAGGTCTCAATGGCATCTTGGATCTTCCACTTTTCGATTAGTTCCATCAGGAGGGTGCCTCAAGGTCGCGACGAAAAGACGGATCCGGATTTATGGTTTTCAAATCACAATTCGCTGATAAGGCTCACAGGCTAACTCAGTCTGCAGCTGGTGCATGCGCCTATTGTGTGCGCGGACAAGGCGCTTTATCATCTGTAGAAGTTATCGGATTTAGCGTCAAGAACATTTCCACTATCCCAATTATGAAGCCGCGTCCGGCGTTTACCGGACCTTTAACGGCACGGCATGCACGCTAAAGTGCGCGGCAGCGGCGCTGTATAGATTCGCATTCCTGGCATCCCCCCTTTATGAGACCTCGGCCATGCGCTCGGCAAACGGCGATCTGGCAAACGCCCGCATGGTGGATCGCCTGATTGGGCAAGGAGCGCTTTGGTCGTCCGATCTGATCGCCGCCTTTCGAGCCACTCCCCGGCATCGCTTCTTGGATCGCGTCTATGTGTTCCAGGAAGATCGCGGTTGGCGCGAGGTCTTGATACGCCCGCAACCCAGCACCAGCGACCTAAAGCTCGTTTACGCCGACCGAGCGCTCATCACTCGCGTCAGCGGCGCCGCAGCCGACGGGTTTGTGACTCCCATCAGTTCTTCCAGTCAACCGTCGCTGATGGCACAAATGCTGGAAGATCTGCACCTGGCCCCCGGTCTGCGCGTTTTGGACATCGGCGCCGGCACGGGCTATAACGCGGCTCTAGCAGCACATGTGGCGGGAAAAGGACGGATCGTATCAATCGACGTTGACCGGCGGGTGCTTTCCGAAGCGCAAAAACATCTCCAGGCCTTTTCCGAACGGGGGGTAGTGTTTAGGCATGCCGATGGCCGGGCCGGATTGGCTGAGCAAGCTCCCTGGGATCGTATCATTGTCACCGCCGCCACGCCGGACCTTGAGCCGGCATGGATTGAGCAACTGGCCGAGGGCGGGATCCTTTTAGCGCCCCTTGCTTTCGCCCCCGGCCTGGCCTTCGTGGTTCGCGCAGTGGTAAGTGGCGGCGCATTGGAAGGCCGATTGACGCGGGCAGCCTATTTCATGCCCTTGCGGAGTGAGCAAGAAGCCGGCGATCGTCCGGAGGCCGGCATTCCGATCGCCGGCCAGTTACGCGCTATCGAGCCGCCCTGGGCCGGGTGGGGCGACCCCAAGCGCTTCCGCAACATCGTCTCACCGTTGCTTCAAGCGCTGGCTTTCTATGGGCACTTGCGAGGGTTGCGGGTGAGCTACCAAACGCTGCCCGGCGGGCAGGCCGCCTATGGCCTTCAAGACACTGCGACCCAAGCGACATGCTGGCTCGGAATGCAAAAATGGAACGCGGAGGACGAGATGGGCGCCGAACTCGGCCGCAACCATTGGCGCGCGTTTCTCGAAGCCGGCGCGCCTCGTCCCACTGAATTTCGCGTCCGCATCAGCCTTACCGAAATACTGCCTGCTGGCCAGGCGCGCGAAAGCTATGTGGTTCACGGCCCGCTATGCCGGCAAATCTGGGACTTGGTCGAACCGCGCGAACGGCCGGTGTTCTGATTCCATTGATGGTTTCGCGCCTTCGCCCTTTGATTCGTTTCATAACATTCATAACACACACCTAGCTGTTTTGACGTAACTCCTTGGTAGTAAACATGTAGACGAATGTTACGAAACGCCCGAAGCGGATCCGTGTTACGAATCGCCTCGCCGCCTAATACGATCAACATACGAAAGAATTGTCTTAATGATCTGCTACGTCGGGCGACCGGGCAATATTCTGGTTTTGAAGTGGTGGCCGGCTCGATAAACTGGAAGAAATCACCTTCGAGGAGATAAGTATGCATCGCGTTATACCGGCCGTGACAATTCTCATGACGTTCGCCTTGGCTTCGGGGCGAACAGAGGAAACGAAGGCGCTGGGTCCCGTTGAGGCTCGCAAGGAAATCGGCAAAACCAAAGTCCGGTCAGCCAAAGACCGGCTGGAAAAGCACAACGAGATCTACCTGGATGCCGAGGAGAATTTCAAGGATCCTATGAACTTCGCCGTCGTGATTACCAAGAAAGGCGCGGCCAAGTTCAAGGAGGCTGGCATTGCGTCTGTGGCTGAGCATTTCCGGGACAAAGTCATCCGTGCCAAAGGCTTGGTCAAAGAGGTCCAAAAAGTGCCGCGCATCGAGATCGACGATCCGGCCCAGCTCCAAGTCGTGGATAAGAAATAGCAGCTTTACTCGCCATGCTTTTGCCGCAGCCGCGTGCTCAAGAGCAGCATTAATTGAATTCGCTCAAATTCATCGAGCCAATCTTGCAATGTGGCCGAAAGCTCATCCCGATCGGGTACGGCAATGGGCAGGGGACAGGCGGCGGCCAAATGCTTGGCGGCCAAAGCGCGATAGCGGGTCAACGTGCGATCGCCGTAGACGCCGCAGAGCTCAAAATCCTCCGCCAGAAACAAAACGACCGGGACGCGATCTCCCGCATTGATACGCAGTCGCTCAATGAGATCGCGATGCTCATCGCGGTCCAGTAAACGCAAATCAATATGAGCCGGATTGCCCTCGGCAATCTTCTGCAAGAGCGGGCATTGTTGCACGCAGTCGCCGCACCAAACGCCGCTGACGATGAGCACTTTCATGTCACGCGGAAAGCCGGCGACAAGGTCCTTCTGCGCCGGTGTCAATTGCGCCGCGGCATAGACTTGCTGCCAGCGCTTTTGCTGATCTTCCTTGCCGGTTGCAACATACCGCTCATAAGGCAAGGCCGCGGCGAATTTCTCGGCAAGATAAGAAGCTTGCATTGTCAAACCTTGGGTAGTGGACCATCATTGTGTTGATAGACTAGAGCTGTGTCACAGCTAAAATGTGGGTTCATTGCAGCTAATTGGTGGGGCAGACATTTCGATTTCGGTCTGCCCAGGTTGGGGCAGACCGAAATGTCTGTCCCACCTAACGGAGCACTAGTATTTGTCCGAATCTGGTTTCAATCCGATGGACCATCGGTCTGTTGGCGGAGGTTTCCAAACAGGTACAAACGCAGGGCTTGTGTCGTCGCCCGGATTGTTGCGGCGAATTAGGGTTTCGATCAATCGAGACTCCTCTGGATTCAAAGTGCTCACACTGTTTTTTGCATAAAATCCAGAGCTCTCGCACAAGGACAATATCTGTTTTGTGTCAACGTTCAGCTTGCAAGCAAGTTGGTAAATTCGAATTCTACCTTCCATTGGGTCCTCCGGTCGATGCGTGAGCGCTCTTGCAAAGCGCTTTCGATAATGCATTATTGCAAAGGAACCACTCAAGCGAAAGAAGCCCACTAGTCAAATTCGGGAACAATTAGATAGGAGTCACGCGCGCCCAGCGGCAGGTTAAGCTTCTGAATTTCTGGCCTTCATCGTTTGCACATACTCCGGGCGAACTAAAGCTGGTGATCCTTTTGCATCTCATGCAATTGAGTAACTAAGGGCCCTTGGAGACCGAAGTATAAATATCTCGGCCTTCGCCGAAACCATCGGGCTCTTGGCCTCTAGGAGACGAGTTTCCTCGCAATCCTGCGCGTCTGTTTGGATTTCATTAACTGCTTGAGAAGAGCGAGGACGAAGAGCTCATCTTGGCTCAGGCCGAACCGGGAACGGCGGCGCGGCTCAATGACCTGTTGGCTTGGCAGAGGCGGAAGCGTGTTATTGAGATAGGCCTCAATAATAGCCGGATGAATATAGCACTTGCGACAGACCGCGACCGTATTGCCCAGGCGCACGGCGACCGACTTGACGGCGCCGACGACATTGCGCTTGGCCTGCGTCTGTGAAGTGAACGGCTCACATTCGCGCAGCGCTCGGGCGGCCAGGACAGTTCCCGCCCAGGTGCGAAAGTCCTTGGCGGTGAAATCCTGTTGGCTGATTTGGCGAAGATACTCGTTTACGTCGGTCGATCCAATGGCGTGGCGCTTGCCCTCTTCATCCAGGTACTGAAACAACTCTTGACCAGGTAGATCCATGCAATCGCGGACGATCTTGGCAAGCCGGCGATCCTGAACGTCCACTTCGTGCTGGATACCGCTCTTGCCTCGAAATTGGAAACGCAGGGTCGAGCCTACAACTTTGACGTGTCGGGTGCGCAGCGTCGTCAGACCGAAGGAGTGATTCTGTTTGGCGTATTCTTCATTGCCGACCCGAACGAGCGTCGTCTCCAGCAGGCGGATAATCGTCGCCAATACTTTATCCTGGGAAAGGGCGGGCTTCGCCAAATCGCCATGGACCTGCCTCCTCAGACGCGGCAGAGTCTTTCCAAAATCCAGCATGCGCTCATATTTGGTTTGGTCCCGTATTTCCTGCCAGCGCGGATGGTACTTGTATTGTTTCCGTCCGCGCTCATCGCGTCCGGTGGCCTGAATGTGCCCGTTGGCAAGCGGACAAATCCAGACATCGCGCCAGGCCGGTGGAATAACTAGAGAGAGGATTCGTCTAAGCTCACGCGGATCGCGAACCTGCCTTCCCGCCGCGTCCAAGTAGCGAAACCCTTTGCCGGCTCTCTGGCGGCGAATTCCGGGTGAATCGTCCGTCGCGTATTGGAGGCCGGCTGATTGGGCAGACTGGATGGAAGCGATGGGCAATACCGATTCGGACATTATTAGATTGACTCGTATCGTTTAAACAAAGTTGGACCGCCGGTCACACCGAAACCAACCGGGTTGGTGAGGACCGCCAAGCGGTTCTCTTGCGCTTACTACCAGTCCCCTAAGCACTTTCCATGCCACGCGCTTTTCGCTGGCACGGTCCAATGCGTCCCGCGCCTCCCGTAGCAGTTTCTTCTCGAACGAGAGCTTTCTCTTGATCCGCATCCCTCGATGCTGTTACGATCCTTCCCGATCAAGCGGCGAAGCGACCGCGAAATGGGTCTGAACGTCCGGGAAAGCGGGTTTTATTGTCGCTTTAATGCCGGGAGCAATTTACTTCTGGCATTTGATTTTTCCTATTTATCGCTTATTGTGAATATGGTTATTCGTCTCTGCATCACGGAAGGAACGGAGAAGACTTTCTTAGCCAGGCGAAGCCGACCGTAATGGTTTTCCTCCACCGGCAAAGAACTTACCGCTGGTGCATCGTCACCTATCGCGTGACCACGATTTAGAGAGCACTAGCCTCCGCCGAGCAGCTATTTCCAAGGAGCCTGCTCGCACCGCCCTTCGCAAACTTGGTTTTCCGGGAAGTAAGGAGTTACTTCCCGCGGTTCCCTGCTCGATGACGCGCAAGGACACAACTCATGGATGCTTTGGCAATTCGTACGGCCGATCTCCGACGCACTTATAAGCTTCCCCGCGAGCGCCGAAATCAATCCGGGACCAGTGCTCCGGCGGAATTTTTAGCGCTGGATAACGTCTCGCTGGAAGTGCGGGCCGGTGAACTCTTCGGTTTGCTGGGCTCCAACGGGGCCGGCAAGACGACCCTCATCAAAATCCTCACCACCTTATTAGCGCCGACCAGCGGCTCCGCCTCGGTGGACGGCCTGGACGTCATCAGCCAGGCCCAAGGAATTCGGGAACGAATCAACATGGTTTCCGGCGGGGAGACGTCAGGTTACGGGGTGCTTACCGTCCGGGAAAACCTTTGGCTTTTTTCCCAGATCTATGGCGTGCCCCGCAAGGACGCCAATTACCGCATTGACAACCTGTTGGCGGCAGTAGGCATGAGCGATCGCGCCCATACCCGTGTCAGCCATTTGTCGACCGGCCTGAGGCAGAAAATGAACTTCTGCCGGGGATTCGTGACCAACCCCAAAATTCTTTTCCTTGATGAGCCTACTTTGGGTCTCGACGTCTCTGCCGCTCGAACCATCCGCCAGTTTGTGCGTGAATGGATGCAGGAGCGCCCCGAGCGCACGCTGGTGCTTACCACGCACTACATGATGGAAGCCGACGAACTATGCGACCGAGTCGCCGTGATCGACCGGGGCAAGGTGCTCGCGTGCGATAAGCCGTCGGTCTTGAAGCGGCGCGTGCAGCGCTATCCCATATTCGAAATGGCTCTAACTCCAGGGGCCAACGGCTGGCATGATTTGAGAAATCTGCCCGGCGTGCATCAGTGCACGCTGACCGAAAGCTCGGCTGCGGTCGGCATAAAGGTGTCCTTGAAGGAAGAGGCGGTGGTCGGGTCGGTGGTCCAGGAGGTGGTCAACGGCGGTTCACGCATTTTGTCGCTTAAGAAGGTGGAGCCCACGTTGGAAGATGTCTTTGTGGATTTGGTCGGCCACGGTTTACGGCCGGCGGAGGTCGATGCATGAACGGGGCCGTCCTGGCTTTTGTACGGGTCATGTTGGCGCGGGCTTATCCCCGCGTCGTTGCCCTGCGGCGTCAGCCGGCATGGCTCATCTTGGAAACGGCCTTGCCCGTGCTCTCGGTTTCAGCTTTCGCTTTCGTTTATCGAACGATGCACGCGCCCGAGGAATATACGGGTTTCGTCATTTTGGGCGGCGCCATGACGGCCTTTTGGCTCAATGTCATTTGGTCCATGGGGGCGCAATTCTATTGGGATCGCGAGTCAGGGAATTTGGAGCTGTACATTGCGTCGCCCTCGTCGCTGATGGCTATCCTGGCCGGGATGGCGCTGGGCGGCATGGTGGTGACTGTGGTTCGCGCAAGCGTCATTGTGGCGGTCGGAGCACTCGTTTTTCAAATCTCCTTCGCGCCCACGAGCTGGTGGGCGCTGGCAGCGGTCTTCGCGCTAACCATGGTGGCCTTGTATGGGCTAGGTATGGTGTTCGCTTCCGTATTTCTATTGTGGGGACGGCAGGCGTTGCATGTTGTAAGTCTTATGCAGGAGCCTGTTTATTTGCTTTCCGGTTTGAATTTCCCCGTTAGAACTTTGGGTACCGCCGTAGCTTCCGCCGCCGCCTTGTTGCCTTTGACGACCGGCGTCGATGCCATGCGGCAAATCCTCTTCAAGTCAGCCGCTCAACACGGTTTGATGCCGGTTTGGGCCGAGATGATGATTCTTGTGCTCATGGCAGCGGCGTTTATCGCCCTGGCTCGTACTAGTTTACTGCGGTTAGAGCGGCGAGCCCGCCAAGAAGGCCGCCTGACTTTGAGATGGCTTTAACATGAACACCGCCTGCCGCACGCTTCGCTGGTCCACCTGGCTAGGTTGGCAAATAGACAGCAATTGGGCCAATCCCTGGTTATTTGCTCTCTACGTCTTGATCAAACCTCTCGCAGGGTCCCTTCTTCTAGTCTGCATGTACCTGGCTGCGCGATCGGCAACCGAAAGCGGTCCGGCGATCGACTATCTGTCCTTTCTCTATATAAGCACGGCTTGCTTCATGTTGATCGGCGGGGTGATGTTCGGCATGAGCCACGCTGTGGTTACCGATCGCGAGAGCTATGGAATGCTGAAGTTTATTCGGATCAGTCCGGCTCACTTGCAGTTCTACCTCATCGGCCGCGGTCTTTCCCGCGCTGGACAAGCGCTAGTAGGCGCGATACTGACTGTTGCGGTGGGTCTCGCGGTGTTTTCAGACCTTCGGGCCTCGCTCAATGTGCAAAGCATTGCGTGGCATTGGCTACTCTTTTACCTAGTTTGTGGAGCTGCAATGCTAATCTCGCTGGGGCTGATCCTAGCGAGCACGGTTCTCAATATGTCGCGTCACGGCATGTTTCTCAGCGAAGGCGTGGCAGGTCTGCTGTATTTGTTGTGCGGCGCCGTCTTTCCAATCGACGTATTACCGGGTTGGATGCGGCCGTTCAGTTTAGCTTTGCCGCCGACTTACTGGCTTGAAGGGATGCGCCGAGCCTTGCTCGGTTCAGGAAGCAGCCATTCTGCTCTAAGTAGTTGGCCGCATTTGCATTTAGCGACTGCTTTGGCGGCCAGCACCCTGATGTTGGTCGTGTTTGCTCACGTCCTATTCAAACGATGCGAAAATCGGGCCTGGCGCATGGGCAAGTTTGATGAAACATCGGGCAGCTGACCGGGCCTAGCTACCAAGTCGCGGTATGCCAACCGTTTAGACTTAGCCAATTGAAACGCGAAGCGCAATTCCGCTCCATCGTACCCATTTTGCACCCTTCTTCCACTTACCTTATCTCAGAACGACTCTTAACCAGACGTTCACCGCTTCTGGCATTCGGTTTGCTTTGCACAAGCCAGCCTCACCGGTGCGGCGGCTGTAGATTCTCCAAAACGGATTGACTCGCGGGTTTTTCTACGAAGCTTAGGCAGAGCGCCCTTCTGAAGGGCATTGATCTCTGCTGTCCGAACCCGGCTGCTGAGACGTCATCGGCCGAAAGCCAATCAAAAAGGGATTTGGCACAAGGTCAGCCGTAGTTGCTGCGCCAATGAGGCGAATTGTGCACGACAGAGAAACAACAAATCGAGTAACTCGACACCGGCTCGACGTGCCAGGAGCGAGGCGCATTGCGCTTTTTCGGGCGCTTCAGCTAGGAGATCTGTTGTGCGCAGTACCGGCGTTTCGAGCACTGAGAGCGGCTTTCCCGAAAGCGGAAATTTCTCTCATTGGGCTCCCTTGGGCAGTCGAATTTGCTGAGCGGTTTGAGACCTATATTGATCGGTTTATCGAATTTCCCGGCTACCCGGGATTGCCGGAACAGCCGCCGCGGTTGAATAAATTTCCTCAGTTTATTCATTCCGTTCAACAAGAACGCTTCGATTTAGCTTTGCAGGCGCATGGCAGGGGGACGCTAACCAATCCGCTGGTTCAACTTTTTGGCGCACGCCATACCGCGGGTTTCTTCGAGCCCGGTCAATTCTGCCCGGACGAGCAACGCTTTATTCCTTACCCGGCCCAGATACCGGAAGTCTGGCGGTTGTTGCGTCTACTCCAATCGCTCGGAATCCCTCTCCAGGGTGAAGAGCTGGAGTTTCCCGTCCATGAGGGAGACCGTTTAGCTCTTAGCGCCCTGCATCGAAGTTTCAGGGATCCGGGCGAATACATCGTGATCCATCCCGGCGCCCGAGCGGCAGCGCGGCGCTGGAGTCCTCAGTATTTCGCGCTGGTTGCCGATCACCTGGCGAATCAAGGTTTCCAGATAGTTTTGACCGGAACCGACAAGGAAGCGGACATCACACAAACGGTCGCCCGGGCAATGAAGTCGGAACCTCTTGACCTTGCCGGACGGACGGAGTTGGGAACTCTCGCGGCTCTCCTGAAAGGCGCTCGGCTGCTTATCTGCAACGACACCGGCGTCTCTCATTTGGCCGCCGCCCTGCGCGTGCCGAGCGTTGTAGTTTTCAACCACATGGCGGAAAGCGAAGGTTGGCCCCCTCAGGATCGACAAAAGCACCGAGTTGTCAGTGGCATTGACGGGATAATGCCGGAGGCGGTCCTTGCCGAGGCGGACGATCTCCTCCAAAGAAATCATAAGGCCCGCGACCGCTTCGGGGCGGTCCGGGAAGGCAATGGCGCCGGTCGCCTCATGGCGGTGGCAATTACTCAAGAGGAGCAACCATAATCATGCGCCCTCTTCGCATTCTTACCTGGCACGTTCACGGCAGCTATTTGTATTACCTGGTTCAAGGGCCTCACCAGTTTTACCTGCCTGTTCTCCCGGAACGGCCCCACGGCTATGGCGGCCGTCCGCCTGGCAGTTTTCTGTGGCCTGATAACGTTAGCGAAGTGAATGCGGAGGATGTACGCAACCAACAATTCGACTGCATTCTTTTTCAATCTTCTACGAACTATCTAAAGGATCAATTTGACATTCTGTCTCCTGCGCAGAGGCGGCTCCCGCGCATTTATTTGGAGCATGACCCGCCGCGCCAACACCCCACCGATACGCGTCACACAGTCGATGATCCCGACGTTTTACTAGTCCATGTAACCGCATTTAATGATTTGATGTGGGATAGCGGCCGGACTCCCACGCGCGTGATCGATCACGGCGTGATAGTGCCCCGAGATGTCCGTTACACCGGAGAAATTGAGCGCGGACTCGTGGTGGTAAACCATCTTCGCAAACGAGGTCGCCGGCTCGGCAGCGATGTTTTCGAACGTGTCCGTCGGGAAATCGAACTCGATTTGGTCGGCATGCAAGCCGAGGAAATGGGCGGCCTCGGCGAGGTCCTTCCCAAAGATTTGCCGGCCTTCGCAGCCCGCTATCGCTTCTTTTTCCATCCCATTCGCTACACGAGCCTCGGCTTAGCCGTATGCGAGGCGATGATGCTGGGCATGCCCATAATCGGGTTGGCCACCACCGAGTTGGCCACGGTCATTGAAAACGGCGTTTCCGGCTACATCGACACCGACGTGAGCCGGTTGGTGGAACGCATGCGCGAACTGATTGCGGATCCCGATGAGGCTCGACGGCTCGGTGAAGGGGCTCGGCGCTTCGCCCGAGAACGCTTTTCCATCAAGCGCTTTGTCCGCGACTGGGACGAGACGTTTCGTCAGGTGACAGGTCGCGCCCCGGTTGCTCGCAGTTCTGCCCCAGTAGAGTCAAACGGAATAGGAAGCAAAGTATGTCCAAGCGCATAGCCCTAATAAGCGAACATGCCTCGCCGCTTGGAATTCTCGGCGGCGTAGACAGCGGAGGGCAGAACGTCTATGTCGGGGAATTGGCCAAGCACTTGGCCGCCTTGGGCTACGATGTCGACGTTTTCACGCGCCGCGATAGCGAGCGGCTTCCGGAGATCGCCGAGTGGGTTAGCGGCATACGCATTATTCATGTTCCGGCCGGCCCTCCTGCTTATGTTCGCAAGGAAGAATTGCTGCCGTTTATGGAGGAGTTCACGGCCTACATGCAACGGTTTTGCCAATGCCAGCGCGAGACTTACGATCTATTTCATGCCAACTTCTGGATGTCGGGCTTGGTCGCTATGGAACTAAAGCGGTCTCTCGGCACACCGTTTGTCGTCACGTTTCACGCTCTGGGCCGTGTTCGCAGGCTGCACCAGCGCGAGGCCGACCAGTTTCCCGACGATCGCTTTGCCGTGGAGGATCGCATTGTCGCGGAGGCGGACCGGATTCTTGCCGAGTGCCCTCAAGATGAAGAAGACCTTATCCGCCTCTATAATGCTGATCCTGGCAAGGTCACTATCATCCCCTGCGGGTTCGATCCCACCGAATTGTCCCCGATCAGCAAGCCCTTAGCTCGTTTTGCGCTCAATATTCCTCCCGAGGAAAAGGTGATACTGCAGCTTGGGCGGATGGTGCCGCGCAAGGGGGTAGACACGGTGATTCGCAGCCTGGGACGGCTCATCCGCAATCATAATGTCTCGGCGCGCTTACTGGTCGTCGGTGGCGAATCGGAAGATCCCGATCCGGCGACCTGTCCCGAAATCGGCCGACTTCAGAACATTGCGGGTGAAGAAGGCGTTTCAGACCTCGTGACATTCATTGGCCGTCGCGGGCGGGATACCTTGAAGTACTACTTCAGCGCGGCGGACATATTCGTTACGGTGCCCTGGTACGAGCCGTTCGGCATCACGCCCGTAGAGGCAATGGCGTGCGGCACTCCGGTTGTCGGGTCGAACGTGGGCGGCATCAAATACACGGTGCGCGACGGCGAGACGGGGTACCTGGTTCCCAGTAAAGATCCGGACAAATTGGCAGAACGCTTGGCCCATCTTTATCAGCACCCCAAGCTCTTGACTCTGCTGAGTCGCCAGGCCATTCGGCGGGCCAACGATTTATTTACCTGGCAAAAGGTCACGAAGGCGGTCGCCTCGGTTTATGAAGAGGTTCTGGCAGCCAGTCAATCGGGATGCCGCGACGATGCCGGCCAAGTGTTTGCCATTGAGCGCGAATTTGAGGGGGTTCTCGAAGCGCTGCAAGAATCCCGACGAAGGCTGCGTCCATTCATATTGGAGGCTGCCGAGACTTTAGGCACTTGTTTCAGCAAGGGCGGCAAGGTCCTTGTCTGCGGCAACGGCGTCAGTGCTGCGGTCGCTCAGCAATTCGCTGCCGAATTGGTCGGTCGATTCAAGTTCAACGACTGGCCGAGCCTTCCGGTGCTCGCACTAAACGCGGATACCGCCTTCTGGGCAGCACTGTCCGATGACTTGGGGAACGAACGAATCTTCGCACGCCAGGCCGAAGCCTACGGACGCGAAGGAGACGCTCTCGTCGGCATTTGCGTCAATGGACGGTCGCGCAATTTGGTAGCCGCCTTTGAAGCCGCTCGCACTCGAGGCCTGCGTTGCATTGCCATTCTGGGTGAAGAAGACGGCGATATTCGAGACCTGGCAGATGTCGCCTTGGTCGTGCCCTCTTCCAAAACGCGGCATGTTCAGGAAGTCCAATTGGTGCTTATTCACCTGCTCTGCAACTTGATCGAGGAACGTCTTGCCGCGACTCCGACCCTCCAATCGGCAACAAAGCCGCAAACGGAGCGATCGAGCGAACGGGCGCCGCGTCGCAATCACCGGACGAGCCGCCGCACCGCCGACCGACCCGCGCTTTACCGGGAAGCAGGCGAGTAATTAGGAGGACCAAGCGAAATGGCGGAAATCAAAGACAAGGTTGTCCTGGTTACAGGCGGCGGGCGCGGGCTCGGCGAAGCCGTCTGTCGCAATTTGAGTGCATGGGGCGCCGTTGTCGCCGTTGCCGACCTCGGTTACGATTCGGCAGATAAAGTGGCCAGAGAAATTCGGAACAGCGGTAACCGGGCCACCGCCCTCCGACTTGATGTCGGCAATGAGAAGCAAGCCAAAGAAGTTGTAGACCAAGTCGTAGGAAATTATGGCCGCTTAGACGTGCTCGTCAATAATGCCGGAACCGATGTCACGCTGCCTATAGAAGAGTTGTCTGTCGATGATTGGGATCGCGTGATCCGAACCAATCTGCGCGGTCCCTTCGTCCTATCGAAATACGCATTGGCTGTCATGAGAAATCAGGGCAGCGGACACATCGTCAACATTGTTTCGACTGCGGCCAAACGGACATGGGCCAACGCCTCGGCTTATCATGCCAGCAAGTGGGGCTTACTGGGATTGAGCCATGCCTTGCATGTTGAAGCTCGCGCCTATCACGTCAAGGTCACGGCGGTTATCAGCGGCGGCATGCGAACGCCCTTTATTCTCGACCGTTTCCCCGACACGGATCCTAACGTCTTACAAGATCCTAAGAACGTCGCGGAGACTATCCGGTTCGTACTTAGCCAGCCCGACGAGACGGTCATTCCTGAAGTGATGGTGCTGCCAATGCGCGAAACATCGTGGCCATAAATCCCGAATATTCGTGCAAACGAATCACGTATCTACCAATACTTGAATGAGGTCAGGCGTCTAATGCGCAACCGAGCTGTATTTCTCGACAAGGACGGCACCCTTATCGAAGACGTCCCATACAACGTAGATCCGCGACACATGCGACTGTTGCCGGGCGCTATCGACGGCTTGCGCAAGCTGGATGCGGCGAGCTATCAACTCATTGTGATTTCGAATCAGTCCGGCGTGGCGCGCGGCCATTTCCCGATAGACGCTTTGATCCCAGTTGAAGATCGGTTGCGGGAACTGTTGGCAGAGGCGAGCGTTCCCTTGACCGGCGTTTATTTTTGTCCGCACCACCCTGACGGCGTCGTGGCCGACTACTCAGTTAGCTGTTTCTGCCGCAAACCTGAGTCGGGATTAATTCTGCAGGCGGCCGACGAGCATGCCGTCGATTTGACCCGGTCCTGGCTTATCGGCGACATCCTTGACGATATTCAAGCGGGAAATGGCGCGGGCTGCAAAACCGTGCTGATCAACAACGGCCACGAGACCGAGTGGTTATTCTCGCGCCAGCGCCGACCATTTCATGTGGCGGTCGACTTATCGGAAGCCGCCGACATGGTCTTGCTCACCGACCAGCCCCTTCAATGGGCTGATCTCCTGCTCCGCTATAACGGCTATTCTTTTTTCAGGAATGATGCGAACCAGGAGCGCGATGGGGAACGACGCCGGTCCGGGTCCTTGTCAGAATGCTCACGGCACGGCATTTCGAATGAGGGAGTCGGGTCATGAATGCCAGTCTCCCACCTCTTATTGACGCCCTTGCTGGGCTTCGTGTGCTCGTCTTGGGCGAGGCCATGCTGGACAGCTATCTGGAGGGATCTACCGGGCGGCTCTGCCAAGAAGCTCCGGTTCCGGTGGTCATGTTATCGGAACGGCGGGACATGCCCGGCGGCGCGGCCAATACGGCAGTCAACGTGTCTAGTCTGGGCGGCCGTGCCACGTTCGTCTCCGTGGTTGGCCAGGACGAAGACGGCAATCTTTTGCGGCAAATCTTGAATGAACGCGGCGTAGCCACGGAGGACATCCTTTCCGATCCGGCACGGCGAACGCTGGCCAAGCGGCGCGTCATCGCTAAGTCCCAGATTTTACTGCGTCTGGATCAGGGCAGCACGGAACCGATAGGTGCGGCCGCCGAACAGGCTCTGATAGACCGTTTGGCGGAAATCTACCCGCAATGTGAGGCGGTCATTGTCTCGGATTACGCGTATGGCGTCATCACGCCGCGAATCATTCGCGCGTTGGCCGATTTGCAAGCGCGCTGGTCTCGTGTCCTGGTTGCAGATTCCCGCCGGCTGGCGATATTTCGCGAAGTGGGTTTGACGGCGGTAAAACCCAACTACAAGGAGGCAGTAGAACTTTTAGAAGCGGGCGTGCTCGATGCTTATCGCGTTCGTGCCGAAGGCATTGCTCAGTACGGCGATCGCATTCTCGAATTAACCGGCGCTCAGATTGCCGCCGTCACGCTCGATAGCGAAGGCGCCTTGATCTTCGAGCGCGGCTGTCCGGTCTATCGGACTTTTGCAGAAGCGTCTCGCCATGCCTGCGTTGCCGGAGCGGGCGACACCTTTGTCAGCGCTCTGGCGTTGGCTCTCGCGGCAGGCGCTCCCACCTGCACTGCAGCCGAATTAGCGTCGTCGGCGGCAGCGGTCGTGGTCGGGAAGGATCGCACAGCCATTTGCGAGGCCCGGGAACTCCGCGAATATGTCTCGGCTGAAGGGAAGTCCCTATCTAATCTGGCGCGGTTAGCCGATCGAGTCGATTATTATCGGCAGCAGGGCCGCCGGATAGTGTTCACCAACGGTTGTTATGACATTCTCCACCGAGGCCATATCACCTTTCTCAACCGCGCCAAAGCTTTGGGCGATGTGCTAATCGTTGGCGTGAATTCCGACGATAGCATACACCGGCTGAAAGGGCCGGACCGCCCCATTAATTCGCTTGAGGACCGTGTGCAGGTCCTGGCCGCTCTTAGCTGTGTCGATTATCTCATTTCCTTTGACGAAGACACGCCTTGCAACGTTATCCGGGTTGTCCGGCCGGACGTTTTTGTCAAAGGAGGAGACTACACGCGGGACCGCCTGGTAGAAGCGCCGCTGGTCGAGGAACTGGGCGGAGTCGTGCAGATTTTGCCGTATCTGCAGGAGCGCTCGACCTCAGGAATCATCGCACGGATCCGAGAAAAGAACGCCTGGCCGGAGGCTGTGCAAAGTCTTCAGAGGATTTAGAATGCTCGTCGCGGAGCCATGGAACGACGCTAAAAAGATCCTCTGCATACGCCTGGATTCTCTAGGCGATGTGCTCATGACCACGCCCGCCATACGCGCAGTCAAAGAATCACTCGGCGAACGCCGGATTACCATCTTAACGTCGCCGGCTGGAGCCCAAGGAGCCGCCCTGGTTCCCGAAATCGACGCTGTCATCACGTATGAAGCGCCTTGGATGAAAGCGACCGCCGAGACGCCGAGCAGCAAGGCGGAATATGCGATCGCCGAACAACTGCGTAAGGCCGAGTTCGATGCGGCCATCATTTTCACCGTTTACAGCCAGAATCCCCTTCCCGCCGCGTTCTTGTGTCATTTAGCGGAAATTCCACTCCGGCTGGCTCATTGCCGTGAAAATCCCTATCAGCTTCTTAGCCACTGGGTGTGCGACCCAGAGCCAACCAGCGTTGTCCGCCATGAAGTGCGCCGTCAGATCGACCTGGTCGCCTCTGTTGGGTGCCGCACGCAAGACGAGCGGCTGTCCATCCGGTTGCCTGAGGGCGCTGGTTCCCGGGTTTCACAATTGATTCGCAGCCTAGGCGTGGATCAAAGCGAACGTTGGGTAGTCGTTCATCCCGGCGCATCAGCGCCGTCGCGTCGTTATTCGCCGGAAGGGTTTGCTGAAGCCGCTCAGCGCCTTTACCTGGAGCTTGGCTGCCAAATCATTTTTACCGGAAATGCCGACGAGCGACCCCTGATCGGGCATATCCAAGACCTAATGGCTGTGCCTTCCCATTCGGTTGTCGGGATGCTGACACTCGTTGACTTGGCGGCATTACTGCAGCAAGCGCCGTTGTTAATCGCCAACAACACCGGTCCCGTCCATATTGCCGCTGCCGTGGGCACGCCCGTTGTCGATATTTACGCCCTGACTAACCCCCAGCACACCCCTTGGGGCGTCCCCAACCGCGTCTTATCGCACGATGTCCCTTGCAAATATTGTTACAAGAGCTTTTGTCCCGAAGGGCACCACGATTGCCTGCGTCTTATTCCGCCAGCGGCCGTTTTTGATGCGGCCGCCGACCTTTTAAGCACTGGATTCCAAGATGGCCGAGCCGGCAAGGCGAGGACTTTGGCAACCGTGAATTAATCGAGGAACTCTTTCATGTACACGCTGGGCATCAATGCAACTTTTCACGACCCGGCGGCCTGCCTAGTCAGGGACGGCCGGGTTCTTGCGGCAGCAGAGGATGAACGCTTTACGCATATCAAGCATGGCAAGCGCCCAATCCCTTTTTCGACCTACGAGCTGCCGTTTCATGCCATCGAATACTGCTTACGCGAGGCGGGCATTACGCTGACGGATGTTAACCATGTCGCCTATTCCTTCGACCCCGGGCTGCTCCTGGGCCGCTGGAATAATCAAGCCGCGATCACGCTTCCCCTGGAACCAAGCGCTCAGCCGACGCCGGCCGAATGGCAAGCGGCCTGGGACCCGCTTTTCTTGTCTTCGATCGTAAACGCCCCCCGGCATTTGGCGAGCGGGGCGCCTCATCATTTGCAAGAACGGTTTAGCGGCGCTCGGCCGGATGGTCCCTACCAATGGCACTTCGTCAAGCATCACGAAGCCCATGCCGCCAGCGCTTTTCATGCCTCGCCGTTTCAGCGGGCGGCCATTCTGACCCTCGATGGGCGTGGAGAAAAAGCCACTACGAGCTACAACATTGGCCACGGCAACCGGCTGGAAATGCTCGGACAGGTCAACATGCCCCACTCGTTGGGAATACTCTATGAGCAAGTCACGAGCTATCTGGGCTTCCTCAATTCCTCGGACGAATACAAGGTGATGGCGCTGGCATCATTCGGTAAGCCGCGTTTTGTGTCCCAGTTTCGGGACATTGTGCAGGTCGGCAAGGATGGGCAGTACACGATTCGGCCGGTCCGCTTCAAGGAAGCGTTCGGCCCCAGCCGTCGCCGGGGAGCGGAAATCAAACAGCGCCATTATGATATCGCCCATTCCTTGCAAGTCGTGCTCGGAGAAACAGTGCTTCAAATAGCCCACTGGTTGCGAAAGGCAACCGGCGCCGAGGATCTCTGCCTGGCTGGGGGAGTGGCTCTAAACTGCGTGATGAACGCGCGCTTGCGCGACCGCGGGCCCTTTAAACGCATCTGGGTTCAGCCGGCGGCCGGCGACGCCGGCACGGCTCTCGGCGCTGCCCTATTAGTCGATATCCAGGAACGCCGAACCGAAGAACGCTCTTACTGCATGAATCACGCGTTTCTCGGGCCGGCGTACGGGGATCGCGAGATCGAGGAATTTCTGCGGTGGACGAAAGTGCCTTACCGGCGCCTGGCCAATATTGCGGAAGAAACGGCTGATATTTTGGTTCAAGATAAGGTTATTGGCTGGTTTCAAGGACGCATGGAATTTGGACCCCGTGCTCTCGGCGCCCGTTCCATATTGGCTTCGCCAATCCACGCTTCCATGCAAGCCAAATTGAATGAGATCAAGGATCGTGAGGATTTCCGCCCCGTTGCGCCGGTTGTCTTGGAAGAAGAAGCGTCGCACTGGTTTGCGAACGCCGACGTCTCTCCTTTCATGCTTTTTATCTATGACGTTTTACCGGATAAAGCGGACCGCATTCCCGCCGTGCGACATGTGGACGGCACGGCTCGCATTCAAACGATTAATCGATCGCAAAACCCGGCCTATTACGATCTGATCAAAGCTTTCCAAGCGCGCACAGGCGTCCCGGTGCTGGTTAATACCTCGTTCAATACACGGGGCGAACCCATCGTCTGCTCGCCTCGCGACGCCATCGAGTGTTTTTGGACCTCGCCTTTAGACGTCCTGGTGATCGGCTCTTACCTCCTTGAAAAACCTGTTTAGCGCCGACTTGCTTGATGGCGCCCATGTAACCGCTGTCGGTCGCGAATTAGGAAATACAGATGATCGGGGCAAAACTGAAAGAGGTAAGCCGATGGCTCGAGCAATTCGCTCAAAAAACGACGCAATGGGCGGGAAGCTCGTGGGCCTTTATCGTAGCCTCGACGTTGGTGATAGCGTGGATAATCACCGGGCCCCTATTCCAGTTCTCGGACACCTGGCAGTTGGTGATGAACACGATCAGCAGTATTGTCACCTTCTTGATGGTGTTCCTGATCCAGCGATCCCAAAACAAAGACTCCCTCGCCATGCAGATCAAGCTCAATGAGATCGTCGCGGGCCTTAAAGGAGCCAGCAATCGGGTTATTGACATAGAAGACCTTGATGAACATGACATTAAAGAACTGCATAAGCGTTATCAGGAACTAGCCGAGCTTGCCAAGAGCGAAAAAAGTCCAACCGAATCGCTCTCTGTTGAGCATTTGGAAAACCAAAGTGGAATAGAAGGCAAAAAGCAGAATAGATGACTTGTTCAAAGATACAAGGTTCCGCGATGGCCGTGTCTATTTCCGTAATTGTGCCAACTTACAAGCGGCCTGCGCTGTTGTCCCGGTGCCTCGCCGCACTCGCCCGCCAGAATTATGAACCGTCAAACTATGAGGTAATTATCGCGGATAATGCAGCCGACCCCGAAACCCGCAGCGTAATTGACCAATGGGCGGCGCAGGTCAATTTGTGCGTTCGCTATCTACCGGCTGCCCAGACTCCCGGGCCGGCGGCAGCTCGCAATGCGGCAGCCCGGGAAGCACGCGGCAAGATCTTCGCCTTTACCGACGACGATTGCGTTCCGGAGCTCGGCTGGCTCCGTGCCGGTGAGGCAGCCTTATCCATGGGCGCCGCGGCTGCCGCCGGGTCAGTCCGCGTGCCGTTACCCGAAGCGCCGACCGATTATGAGCGCAATGAGGCCGGGCTAGAACGGGCGGAGTTCGTAACGGCTAACTGCTTTTGTCGCCGCGCTGCCTTTAACGCTATCGGCGGCTTCGATGAAAGATTCACCATGGCCTGGCGTGAGGATAGCGACCTCTTTTTTTCGTTGCTTGAAAGGGGCTACCAGGTCATTCCGGCCCCGGCAGCAGTCGTCCTACATCCTGTTCGGCCGGGCCATTGGGGCATCAGTCTAAAACTGCAGCGCAAAAGTATGTTTAACGCTTTGCTTTATCGCAAGCACGCCGGGTTATACCGGCAGCGCGTTCAGCCCCATCCGCCTTGGCTTTACTACGGGATTGCGGCATCGGTGCTAACGGCTTTTGTGGCTGCGGCAGTTCGACAACCTGCGGTCGCAGGCGCGGCCGGAAGTCTTTGGCTATTCTTGACGGCACGCTTCTGTGTTCAGCGCTTGCGGCAAACCACGCGGCGGCCGGGCCATGTCTTGGAAATGATTGTCACATCGTCTTTAGTGCCGTTGCTGTCGGTCTATTGGCGCCTGCGCGGTGCCTTGCGCTATCGTGTCTTATTCCTCTAACGGATGACTTGCCGCTTGCCAAAAAAGGAATGAGCGAGAGACTATGTCAACCCACCAACCGTCGCCGCGCTATGTGCAGATCGAGCCTGTTGGCCAATGCAACTTGCGCTGCCAAATGTGCCCGATCCAATTTCGCCAAGATGGACCGCCTCACGGACCGCCCGCCTTTATGAAATTCGAGGTCTTTACCAGCATTATCGACCAGCTCCACGAATTGAACGAGTTGCATTTGCAAGGCCTCGGCGAGCCGATGATGCACCCGCGCTTCGCCGACATGGTCGCCTACGCCGTCCGTAAGGGCGTAAAGGTTTCGACCAACTCCAATCTTACCTTGCTAAACCCCGATCGCGCCGAGCGTTGCATAACGAGCGGGCTTGACTGCATTCATGTGTCGATTGACGCGGCCAGCGCTGAGATCTACGAGCGCATTCGTGTTCGCGCTCGACTGGACCGGGTGCTGCGCAATGTTGAACTCTTATTGGCAGCGCGGAAGCGTCTGGGAAGCGAGCATCCGCGCTTGAAGCTTGTCATGGTTGTCATGCGGCAAAACCTGTCCGAGTTGCCGGAAGTGGTGAGGCTGGCACACCGCTATGCGATGGATTCGGTCTTCGTGCAACATCTCTGCCACGATTTTGGTGAATCCAGTTTGCCGGCCCATTACCAGCCGATGCGGGATTTCGTTCAAGCCGAGACGCTCCTGGAAGCCGACCCTGCGTGCGTCGAGCAATATTTCACCGAGGCCAAGCAGGTGGCGGAAAAACTCGGGTTAGAACTCCGGCTGCCGCGCACCCACAAACGTCTTCATGCTCCCGGCACGCCGGGCCCAAAGCGCTGCGATTGGCCTTGGAATGGCCCGTATTTTAGCTATCAAGGCCTGGCGATGCCTTGCTGCATGATTGCCACGCCGGATCGGCTGAACTTCGGCCAAATTGAGCCGGATAATTTTCAATCAATCTGGAATGGCGAAGGCTACCAAGGTTTCCGGCGACAATTGGCCTCAGATGTGGCGCCCGCCATTTGCCAATCTTGCTCGGTGTATACGGGAACCTTCTGAGAAGACTGCGCCTGAAGCGCGACTCTCTGAGAGGGAGAGTCGCCTTTCGTTGGACGCGCCGTCATTTGCTCACTTGATAAGCGCCCGGATATGCGTTCCATGGCCCTGTGGTGACGCCGTTCTTTGTGGACCCTTGAAACTGGGCCGGCGGAGTGACGATCTTCACCTTTACCACTCCCGTCTGGCCTACCTTGAGCACGCCGGCGTGCACGGCGACGGTGGCCAGGGTGGAGTCTGTTGTGTAGACGTCAGTGCCCCAGACCGAACCGTTCACGGCCCCGGTCACCTTGAACTTGAAGGATTTGCCGACCTGATTTTCCAGCGTTTTCAGAGTGCCGGGATCGGGGGCGACGGCGATGTTGTCTTCATCCTCAACCGCCATGGAGCGTAGGCTGCGTACATCGGCGATCTTGAGCGCTTTCTCGCCCGGAGCTCCCCCGCGAACTTTAAGTTCTTGCACCTCGATCCGGCCGGCGATTTTCGAATCCTCCGTTTGTACGATATCCTGCTTGTGAAACGCCAGATCCTCCTCGGGCACCGTGTCGCGCAGCTTTCTTAGCACCTCTTCAGCACGGCGCACGACCTCGGGATCTTTGTCCTGAGCGGCAGCCAAAAGCGCAGGGTAGGCCCTCTCCCGTAACTTGAGCAAGGTCGCCGAGGCCTCTTCGCGACGCCGAAACTCGTCGCTCGCCAAGTCCGCGATAGCGTCATCGATGCGCTTGATCACGTCTTTGGGCATACGTGACGCAAAATGGATGCGGTGGATTGCGGCTACCGGGATCTTAAGCTTCCCATAGGGAGTGATTAATTCAAGCGGCTCATCGGCCAACGTGATCTTGCGCTTGCGCCCATCGCTGAAACGAACCTCCACGGCCCCCGGCTCGACCTCCTTTTTCATTGTTTCTTTATCGCCTTCGTCCTTCGCAGGCGGAACGGTTTGCCGGTTCGCCGCGAAACCGAGGTTGGAAACAGCAAAGAGAATTTGGAGGACTAAAGCGCCTGGTAAACAGTGGGTCCCAAACCTGGCGCGGTAATTAACACTCATGAGCCCCTCCGAATAATGGCATGGCAGCGCCCCGCAAGCCCAAATGGTTGCTGCAATTTGCACAAACGGGGCTTTCCGCTGCGAACGCATAACACCGAGCATAGTGGCAATCCGCGTGGCAGGACAAGCGGAAAAATGGCCTTGCCGTGTGGAGGGCGTCTAACGCAGTATTCGACCTTGGGCGGCGCCTCGGCATAGACGGGGCGGTGGACGACGCCATGTTCTTCAACCGAACCGACTCCTATAGCTCTTCAGCGGACGGGACCGCGTTCAAGGTTTTAGGTCCCAAGGACCAGGTCCCTCTTACCCTCTGACCCTCTGGCGCGCGGGCGGTGCACCACAGTTGGCTATAGACGAGTGTAGAGGGGGATGCCTCAATAGGCGGATTAGGGGCAAATGTGGTATTTGCCGAAGCCGCGATGTAGGAGGTCATCCCCATGAGAAGAAAAGCCTACCGAGCGACGCGTGTCAAGGATGTGGAGGTAGCGCGGTTGACGGCGGATAAAGCCGGCGAACCGGTGAGCGTGGGCAT
>JBJMQT010000118.1:0-68172 GCA_045802525.1 Gemmataceae bacterium | reverse complement strand
AGGATCGAGGATCGAGGATCGAGGATCGAGGATCGAGGATCGAGGATCGAGGATCGAGGATCGAGGATCGAGGATCGAGGATCGAGGATCGAGGATCGAGTTCTGAAACGCAAGAGCTTGGTGAGGGAATGATCAATGGCTCTTATTGCGAGTTTTCGGGATCTGGAGGTTTATCAGATCGCGCGAGCTCAATCGAAAAGGATCTTCATCCTCACTAAGCTGTTTCCTAAAGAAGAGAGATATTCGTTGACCGATCAAATGCGGCGGGCGTCTCGGGCTGTTAACGCAATGGTTGCCGAAGCCTGGCCACGACGCCGATACCCCGCGGCATTCGTGAACAAAATCAGTGAAGCCATGAGTCAGGCTATGGAAACGCAGTCCTGGCTGGATCATGCCTTGGATTGCGAATACATCGACCCTTCGGCTTATCGTGACATCAACGATGGCTGGCAAAAGGTAGGCGCAATGCTAAACCGTATGATCGAAATGTCGGATAGCTTTTGCAGACCCTCTCAAACCAAATAAAGGCAAAAGAATGCTAGATCTCCATCCTCGATCCTCCATCCTCGATCCTCCATCCTCAATCCTCAATCCTCCATCCTCAATCCTCCATCCTCAATCCTCCATCCTCAATCCTCAATTTTTCCCCTAGCGGTCCCCCCGCCGGCCCGGTAGAAACGATGTAGGGCCTTTTGGTCCGTCCTATCGCTTTGTTGGCACTGTGCCCGTCATCCGCATGTCTCCTTTGCAGTGGAAAAATAACTTATGGACAAGAATCCCTTCCTGCGGTTCCTGGTTAACGACTGGTACATTTCCATCCCAATGGTTTGCATGTCGTTGACAGGCCTGGCGCTAGTCGTTTGGCGAATCCTCTTGAACATCAACGGCAAGACGACCATGGATGAATTCTTGCCGGTGTTCCAGAATCGCCTGGAAAAGGAAGGCCCCGAGGGCGCGCTGCGTTATTGCAAGTCGCGCGACGACATCATCCCGCGACGGCTTTATGCCGCCGGGCTGGAGACGTCCAAGCAGGGCATGGCCGCCATGCGCCGCGCCATGGCCAACGTCATCGAGCTGGAAATTGTGCCTGACTTGAACTTCCTGCTGCCGCCCATTCTGGCCATCGCCAAGATCGCCACCATGGTCGGCCTTCTCGGCACGGTTATTTCCATGATCGGAACATTTTCGAAAATCTCAACCACTACGCATCCAGCGGAACAGGCCGGTAACATCGGCTTGGCCTTGTTTGCCACAGCGCTAGGCCTAGTGACAGCCATTCCCCTCGTCTTTTCCCATGTCCTGCTGAAAGCGTGGGTCGCTCGATCTGAGCTGCGCATGAAAGCAGCGGCGCAGAAATTGTTGCTGCTCATGCAAAATGCCAAGTCAGGGGCCGGCGCTGCGGCCAAGCCGGCTGCCAGTCCGAGTGCCGCGCAGGCGAAAGTTCCCGTCTTATAAACAGAATTGCCAAATATGGCAGATAGGTGGAGCAGACAGATCTTTCTGCTCAGGCAAGTGCAGACAGAATGTCTGCTCCACCAAAATGGAGCGACTCCATGGCCGATAACGCGCGACTGGTCGATGTTTGGATCCTGGAAGGCAACACCGTCTACAAGGAAGTGCCTTTCACCGTCGTCGCCGACTGGATTCAGCAAGGCCGGTTGCTTGACGATGATATGCTGCGCTGGTCGGGGCAGAATGATTGGTTCCGGCTCAATAGCAAACCTATCTTCGCTGCCTATTTGCCCAAAGACGAACCTTTGCGGGCCAACGATGAAGTCGAGGCGATGGAACCGGTTGCCGGCGAAATCACCATTAAGCACAAAGCCGAGCAAGAAGAAGATGACCCGGACATGATTCCTCTGATCGACATCACCTTGGTGCTGTTGATTTTCTTCATCATGACGACGACGAGCGCCTTCACTTCAGGAATCTTCACCCCGGAGGCCCTATTCGGATTTACCACCGCGAACCCCCAACTTATGTGGATTGGAATCAACAAGGATCCTAATGGGGAGCTGGTTTACTCGCTCGGCTATGGAGATAAAGGCCCTGACCCGGAAGACCAAGACCTAGGCAGTCAGGCGGTTCTCCTTCAACACTTGGATACCCACTTAGCTAGGATGACCGACGCGGTGGAGGTGCAAATTAAGGCGGACAAGACGCTAGATGTCGGCACCGTCCGCAAATTGGCCATAGAGTTGGAGGGGCGAAGGCAGGTGGGAGGGCGGCCGAAAATTGTTCAAAAATTCCTAGGCGTATCGGAGAAGGCCATACCATGAGCTGGAAACTTCGCCATGAGGGTTCTCCCCGTGCCATCGAGGGATTGACTCTGGAACAAATCGTTGAAGGTTTGCAAGACGGCCTGTGGGAACCGACCGATGAGGTCATGGGCCCGGAGGATACCAATTGGTCGGCAATGGAAAATCACCCCCAATTGGCGGAAGTCGTTCTCGAAATGCAGCCGATTGAAAAGGCCGGACATGGCGACGAGACGCATCTCGACATGACCGCTCTAATCGATGTGACGATGGTTTTGCTTATCTTCTTTATCATGACGACCACCTATGCCGCGATGCAAAAGTTTTTGGAACTGCCTGGTTTGTCGCCCGAGAATGTAAACCGGACAATAAAGGTAAAGGACGCGGATATTGAAAGGTTGATGATTAGGGCGGTTCTTCGCAAAGGGCCCGATGGGGCAACAGTTTTCAAAGTGGAGGACAAGGAGGTCAATAAGAGCGACCTCGTAAACACGCTGAACCAATATGTAGTCAAAACCAAGAAGACTGAGTTGCTTTTGGATTGTGCCGACGATGTGCCGATTCAAGACGAGGTCGAAATTCAAGACGCCGCCAAGGGCGCCGGCATTGCGCACATATCACTTCTGATGAAAGACGAGCGCAAAGGGAAGAAGTAGAAGCGCCCGGCAATCGAACGGCGGGAGGCGCTGGCGCTGCGACCCCGTCCGGGGTCGTTGGGTTCGTGCGATCGGTTTCCGGTGGTGTCGCTGCGCTCAACCACCGGCTAATCGCTGTAACGCCTCCGGCGTAAGAACTTTTAAACTGGCCGCTTATTTGAACCTTTCTTCCATGATTTCCGGTTCGTATTTCGATCCCTTGCGCCGGACCTGGAAGATCGTCTCGGCGACATGGTCCAGAGATTTGTTGTGTTTCTTGGCGTAATCCAATTCCAAGTTCGCCAGCCGCTCTTCCAGTTCGTGGGGGAAGAAGGCGATGAGCACCGGAGGAATCTGCCGGATTTCCAGAGCGACCGCCAGTTCGTGAACGGAGCGAGGATTGTCGTCGGTCCACCAAATGCGATCTAAAGCGTTGAGGTCCTCGGTCACTTCTTTTTTGCTGGGCTTGCCAATGTTGCGAATGAGCGTGTACTTGCGCGTTTCCCCAGGCAACGGAGCGGCGATAATGGCGCCCATGTCTTCGAGTTGTTTGGCGTAATCACGGCCATCGAAAGTATTGAAGTTCATGGTCCAGCGCATTTTCCTTTCGATGCGCTTGTTCCTGATATTTTCATTGCCAGGCCCAACCCCGGAGCCCTTGCCCGGTCCCACTCCGGAGCCGCGGCCGCCGCCGGTCCCTGAGCCGCCTTCGCCCTTGGGCCTGGGCCCGGTTCCTTTGGCCAGACCCTGCAAAAGCTGCTTGTCTAGGGGGGCCATCTTATCGATCTTTTCTTTGGCCGCCTTGTTGGTTTTTATGTAATCGTCAAAGTTGACCGATGTTTGGATAGGTATATCGTCGGGTTGCCTTTTTTCCTCCGGCAGCGGCGGGATGTCTACCTTGGCTTGGTTTTTGGAAGTATCCACGGGCGGCACATCGGCCGATTCGCCGCTTGGCCCGGTGCCGCTGGAGTCCTCGGCGCCCAGCGGATCGCCGCCGCCGCCGGCGGAAATCGTGTCCATGGCCAGAGGCTTGTCGCGCTCATCGCGCACCTGGCTCCAGTAAAACGCGATGATGATCACCAGCCCGCCGATCAAGAAGTGGGTCGCAACCGAGGTCACCGTGGACAGCGGAAACTCGTGGTTGGCCGAATAGCGCTGCCAGAATTGCTCCTCCGGCTGATTGGGCAGTTCCCGGGGTTGCTTGCCCGTCTTGGGTGGACCAGCGGCAGGTGATTGGGTAGCCATGATGGGACCTGGCATTCTTTGAAAGCGTTCAATACGGCATTCGACTGCTTCTATTAAACAGTATCTGACAAACGGACGGGTCAGCAATAGAAAAAGCAGCCGAAGCGAGCCCGGTCGCGTAAGCGCCGGGAGTTCTCAGCGCTTACGCAACCTATTCGCCTAGCATTCCGGCAGTTTATTTCTTGTAGCGCTGGTCAATGACCACAGGCTCGTATTTGTCGTTGCTGCGCTTGACCTGAAAGGTCGTTTCCCCGATCTCTGTTACCGTTTGGTGCTCGTGCTTCTTAGCGAAGGCAAGCTCCATTTCTGCGAGCCGTTCTTCGAGATCTCTGGGGAAGAAGGCAATGATTCGGGAAGGCGCCGGCTTAATCCCCAACGCCTTCGCCAGTTCCTTGATGGATCGCTCGGTGTCATCGGTCCACCAAATCAGCTTTAGTTCGCTCAAGTCGTCCACGGTTTCCGTTTTTTTGGGCTTGGCCAGGTCCTTGATCAACAAAAATTTCGCCTTATCCCCTTGGAGCGGGACGGCAATCTTGGCACCCAGATCGCGCAATTGCTTGGCGTAATCGCTGCCGTCGGTCGTGTTGAAATTCATAGTCCAGCGCAGTTGGCGCTCGACGTGAATGTTCTTAATGGCCGGTGGGCCCTTGGGATCCCCCGGAGGAGGATTCTTATTGGGACCCTGTCTTTCTACAGGACCCCGATCGCGATTGGGACTGCCTTTGCCGTTCAAGTTGTCTAACAACGTCTTTTCGAAGGGAGGCATATTGCGAATTTTTTCCCCCAGGAGCTTATTGTCCTCGATAATTGCCCCATAATCGGGCGAATCTTTTATTCCGAGTTCCAGGGAAGGCATCGGCTCATTCGGCAACGGGGGTATTGCGGGTGGACGTTTTGTAGAGGAGGAGGGCGGCAACTCCGCTGTTTGGGCGTCTCCTTGATTGCCCGGTTCTTTGGTTTGGCCCTTTGGCGTATCGCCGTCGGCTGCCACTTCCAGCGTGCCGAAGGGCAGCGGCTTGTCCTCCTCCGCCTTAGCCCTGCTCCACCAGATGGCGCCGATAACGATCAGCCCGCCAACAAGAGCGTGCATGGCGACCGAGCTTAATCCCGACAAAGGGATTTCATGATGTGGCGAATAGCGCCGCCAAAACTGCTCGGCCGGCGGCCTGGGCAAGGTTCGCGGCGATTGTGCCTTTTTCCCGGATTCGACCATCGTTGCTTGCGTTGACATGATGTGACCTGCGTTGAAGGGGGATTTGAGCTGTCAACCCCAATGGATGGGAACTCACTAATTAGAGCTTATCGGACAACTGCGATACGGGGCAAGAGAAAAGCCTTGAGACGGGCCAGAGGTCCGGATCGGCAAGCCGTTTCATTTCACGGTTTCACCAAGTCATTTCGTTTCATTTCCTTCACTTGTTTAGCACCAAGGACTTACGTCAAACCGGGTGTGTCGGTGAAATGAAATGAAACGAAAGAGCTGGAGAAACACGGACCTTGATGGGGTCTTAGCTTACTTCTTCTCTTCCGCTTTCTTCGCCTGCATCTTGCCTTTGAAATACTCGAGCGTCCGTTTCATGCCGTCATGGCGATTGACCTTGGGTTCCCAACCGAGGAGTTGACGGGCTCGGGAGATGTCGGGTTTGCGGACGCGGGGATCGTCTTGGGGCAGCGGTTTGTATTCGATGGTGCTCTTGCTGCCGGAGAGGTGCAGGGTTTCCTTGGCGAATTCGAGGATAGTCACTTCGTCGGGATTGCCGAGGTTGACGGGATCGTGGAAGTTGGTGAACAGCAGCTTTTCGATGCCATTGACCAGGTCGGTGACATAGCAGAAGCTGCGCGTCTGCGAGCCGTCGCCGTAGACGGTGAGCGGTTCGCCGCGCAGAGCCTGGCCCATGAAGTTGGGGAGGACGCGGCCATCGTCAAGGCGCATGCGTTCGCCGTAGGTGTTGAAGATGCGAACGATGTGCGTGTCAACGCCGTGAAAGCGATGATAGGCCATGACCATCGCTTCGGCGAAGCGCTTGGCTTCATCGTAGACGCCGCGAATGCCAATCGGATTGACATGGCCCCAGTAGTCCTCGCGCTGCGGATGGACCTCGGGATCGCCGTACACTTCGCTGGTGCTCGCGAGCAGGTAGCGAGCCTTGTGTAATTTGGCCAGACCGAGGGTGTTATGGGTGCCCAGCGAGCCGACCTTGAGCGTCTGAATCGGGTGGCGAAGGTAGTCCACCGGGCTGGCGGGCGAGGCGAAGTGAAGGATGTTGTCGACCGGTTGGTCGATCTCCAGCGGATGCGAAATATCGTGGCGGATAAACGTAAAACCGGATTGGCCCCGAAGATGCTCGACGTTGCCCAGCGTGCCGGTGATGAGATTGTCCACGCAGAGGACATTGTGGCCGTTTTCGAGAAAACGCTCACACAAGTGGGAGCCGACGAAACCTGCGCCGCCTGTTATGACTGTTCGCACGGCTGTGTCCTTATCGTTCAAACGTGAACAATCCGCTTAACCCAAACGGAGCCCCCTGGGAGAGGGCTTGGGGTCGCATTGAAAAACGGGCTACCCCGGTTATCCTATCCATACGACCTCTCCCTTAATTTGCAAATGGGAAGGACAGTTGCCAAGGGGTTGTCCCGCCCCGGTTAGCCGACGAGGTACCCATGCCGGCCCGTTCGTATCGCACCTTCACGGTCCTGCCTCATTTGCCGGAGCGCCTGCAAGGGTTGCAAAAGCTGGCGTACAACACCTGGTGGTGCTGGAACCCGGAAGCCGTCGCGCTTTTTCGGCGCATCGACTCGGATCTCTTTGAAGCGCTCGACAACAGTCCTGTGAAGCTGTTAACCGCCCTGGACACTTCCAAGCTCGAAGCGCTTTTGGATGATGACGGCTTTCTGGCTCACATGGACCGTGTGGAAATGACGTTCCACACCTACATGGCCACCGCGACGTGGTATCACGAAACCTACGGCGGCGACGCGCCCTGGCCGGGAACGGCTACGGAAACGTGCATAGCTTATTTCAGCGCCGAGTTCGGCATCCACGAGAGCATCCCCGTTTATTCCGGCGGCTTGGGCGTCCTGGCGGGCGACCACCTAAAAGCGGCCAGCGATCTTGGCTTGCCGTTAGTCGGCGTTGGGCTCATGTACCGTGAAGGGTATTTTCGGCAATATCTAAATGTCGACGGTTGGCAGCAGGAACGTTACCCGGAAAATGACTTCTTCAACTTGCCGTTGATCCCGGAGACCAAGCAAGACGGTTCGCCGCTGACTATTAAAGTGCCGTTTCCGGGCCGCGATGTTCACGCCCGCATCTGGCGCATCCAGGTGGGCCGTGTGCCGCTCTATTTGCTCGATACAAACATCGCGCAAAATAGCCAGGAAGACCGGCAAATCACCAGCCGGCTCTACGGCGGCGACATCGACATGCGCATTCGCCAGGAAATGGTTCTCGGCATTGGCGGCGTGCGGGCGCTCCGTGAGTTGGGCAAACCGCCGACCGTTTGCCACATGAATGAAGGCCATTCGGCGTTTTGCGGCCTCGAACGCATTCGCACGTTCATGGAGGAGCATAACCTCGATTTTGCCACGGCCCGCGAAGCGGTTACGGCCGGCACGGTCTTTACTACGCACACGCCTGTCCCGGCCGGCAACGATCGTTTTGAGCCGCAGTTGGTCGAGCATTACTTTTCGAGCTTCTTGCCCCAACTAAAGATCGATAAGAACGAGTTCCTGGGCCTGGGGCGTGAAAATCCCAAGAATTTCAGCGAACCCTTCTGCATGACGGTCTTGGCGGTTCGGCTTTCCAACTCCAGCAACGGCGTCAGTAAACTGCATGGCACCGTGTCCCGCAAGATGTGGCGCAATATCTGGCCCGAATTGCCCGAGAGCGAGATTCCAATTATCTCCATAACCAACGGCGTGCACACACGCAGTTGGGTTTCGCCGGATATGTTGCAGCTTTACGATCGCTACCTGGGCACTCAATTAGAAGAAAACCCGGCCGACCACGCGATCTGGCAGCGGACCAATCACATTCCCGACGCCGAACTATGGCGGACCCACGAGCGCCGCCGGGAGCGCCTCGTCGGCTTTGCGCGGGCCCGGCTCAAGGTTCAGCTCAAGAATCGAGGTGCTCCCCCCGCCGAGGTCGCCCGCGCCGATGACGTGCTTGATCCCGAAGCGCTCACCATCGGCTTTGCCCGGCGATTTGCGACTTACAAGCGAGCCACGCTCATCTTCCGCAATTTGGAACGCTTGACCAGCATTATCAACAACAAGGACCGTCCCATCCAATTTGTCTTTGCAGGCAAGGCCCATCCGCGAGATCAAGGCGGGAAGGAACTCGTCGCCCAGATCATCCACTATGCGCGCCGCCCCGAGCTGCGAAGACGCGTCGTCTTCCTCGAAGATTACGACATGAACGTCTGCCGTTATCTGGTCCAAGGCGTGGACGTTTGGCTAAACAACCCGCGCCGGCCCTTGGAGGCGTCGGGCACCAGCGGCATGAAGGTCGCCTGCAATGGCGGCATCAACTTGAGCATTCTCGACGGCTGGTGGATCGAAGGTTACAACCAGAGCAACGGCTGGGCCATCGGGGCCGGCGAGGAATATGCCGACCTCAACTATCAAGACGACGTGGAGAGCCGGGCCATCTATGACCTCCTAGAGCAGGAGATTGTCCCGCTTTTCTATAATCGGTCGCGGGACGGCCTGCCGCGCGGCTGGGTCAAGATGATGAAGGAATCCATTTCGACTTTGGCGCCGGTCTTCAATACCAATCGCATGGTGCAAGAGTACATGGATTCCTGCTATTGGCCGGCCAATGCGCGTTTCTCTCGTCTGGCGGCGGACGGCCTGCGCAAAGCCGCGGAATTGGCCAAATGGCGGCAAGGCTTAATGCGCGGCTGGCCGCAGATCAAAGTCCAGAGCGTCGAATCATGTGGCGGTGATTCGGTTCATGTCGGGTCGGAAGTGAAAATAAAAGCCAAAGTCTCCTTAGGGCCGCTCAAACCGGATGATGTGCAAGTGCAATTGTTTTACGGCCTTGTCGATTCGCTGGGTGAAATTCCGGCGCCGCAAACCGCTCTAATGAGCACCAATGGCCGGCCTTCCAACGAAGAACCGTGGCAGTTCGCCGGATCGATTGCCTGCCGGTCCAGCGGCCAACATGGCTTCGCTATCCGCGTTCTACCCAAGCATGAAGACCTCGGCAGCGCGCTTGTCCCGGGCCTGGTATGTTGGGGTTGAGGTTCGTCGCTAGACGGAGAAAACCGCCCCGACTTCAAACCAACCGCCTTCGCGCGGACAAACTCGCACGACCTGGGCAAGAATCGCCAGCAAACCCTCGTCGTCATCCGACCGCGTGTCAATATAGACTTGTTGCGTCTTGGGCTCGTGTGGGGACAAGAATCCCATGCCCGTGAAAGACACATCCTTGGCCTTGCAGGGCATCGGTTGACCCAGTTGGAAATTGTGCAAAACGGGATAGACGCGCAGCGGGCGATAAACCGGGCGACGTTGGCGGCGGCGCTGTTCGGGCCTGCTGATGAGAAAGTCGCGCAGGCTGCGAACCAGCACGGGGCCGATTTCCCGAAGCCATTCTTCGGCACGCGCCGGCTTGGCTCCTTGCGGCTTGACTTGAATGTTAATATCGAGGCGTTGCGAGACCGCGTTTGCCGGTCGCTCGAAATGGACATGAAGTTCCAGCCCCATCGGCCGGGTCAAGTAGCGCTGCAAAAAGCCGCGCGGCAGGCGAACCTGGCAAAGGAAAAAGTCCAGATCGAAGCAGACGATTTGCGCGTGCCATTGTTTGCAAAAGGCTTCCAGCTTCTGGCGCGTTTCTTCGGGCTTTAAATCCGCGCTGAACCGGCTATGCAACGCGTCTCCGACGGCGGGGTTGGTCTGCAAGTCAGTCTCGTTATCCAAAGGCGTTGCCGCGGACAGGAGTTTGGTGAGGACTTGTTCGGGCGCCGGCACCGGACCACTCAATCCCGCCGGTAGAAAGGACCAATCGGAACTGATCACAGACGGCAAACCGCGCACCAGCGGCCTTTCTCCTCCAGCCGTCTCCTTAAGCGCGGCAAGGAGTTCGGTGCATGACGGGAAACGCTGCCGTGGATCCGGGTCCAGCGCGCGAGTGAGAACGATTTGATCGGCCTCCGGGATCATGCTCAAATTGGGCGGTCCTTCACTCCGGATCTGGGCCAAATGCCTGAGCGTCAGGCCCAGATGAGGATGCTGGCCCGTTAGCATTTCCAAATAGATCATCGCCAAGCTGTAGGAATCGCATGTCGGGTTGACGCTGCGCTCGAAAAGTTCGGGCGCCGAGTACAAGGCATTAAGCTGGAAAGGTGAATGGCCGGCCGGCATCCAAAGCAGTTGCATGAGGCCGGCATCGGTCACCAGAAAACGGTCCTCAACGCACAATAAGTTGTTGGGGTTCAAGCCTAGATGCTGGAGGCCATGCTCGCTGCGGAGATAATCCAGCGTTTCCGCTGCTGCTTTCAAATACGCCAGCAGCTCCCAGCGGGGCAGGGCAGGCAGCCCTTGCGAGCGGCATTCCTGCAAGCGATCCAGCAGCGTCTGGCCGCCCAAATCTGTTACGACTATCAGACGACCAGGGCGGTGATAGGCTACGTCAAACGGCATCAAGCCCGGGTGATTGATTTGGGTTAAGCGCGCGACTGCATCACTTTCAGCATGGCCGCTGGAACGGGCAAATCCATGTATAAACTTAGCAGCCTTTTGATTGCCGTCCGCGGTTTGCACTTTCCAGACCTCGGAAAGCGGGTTGTGATCGAGGCATGCCACGAACTTGAGCCCGGCATGGTATTCCCCGACCGCCGGCGCGGCATCTTCATTCTTCCCGGCTTCTGCGGCCGAACCTTCTCCTTCCCCCTGGCTATCTTGGTTTAAGACCGATGGCGCAAAGGAGGGGATGGCTACAGGACTGGGGCTCCATGAATCGGGCTGACCGGCTTGCCTTGCATGCTTCCGAAATGAACCTGGCATATGCAGGCCCGATTGCGGGACCGCCACGAAACGCGGCGTCTCGGCATGGCGAAGCGCCTCGATAAACGCCATGCAGGTTGAATACCGCTGCCGGGCGTCTTTCGACAGCGCCCGCGCCACGATCGGACGGTCTCCGACGGGCAACGAAGACAAGTCCGGCTCTGCGTTGTCATGTTGCATGGCGAGTTGCCGGGCTGTCTTGCCCTGGAACGGCCGGAAACCGGTGAGTTGCTCCTGATAGACGATTGCCAAGCTGTACTGGTCGCTAAAGGGACTGATCGAGCCCCGGTAGACTTCGGGAGGACAATACGCCGGAGTCGTGCCGGCCAGAATGACGTTATCGCTATTGGTTTCCCAAATGCTGGCCACCAAACCGAAGTCGGCCACCTTGATGTGGTTGCTGACCAGGAATAGATTCTGAGGTTTGATGTCCAGATGCTGAAGTCCAAACTGCAAGTTCATCCAGTCCAGGGCCTCGGCCGCCTCGCGCAGGTAACCGAGAAGCTCCGGACGCGGGACGCCGGGCAGGCCATTTTTCTGATGCCCATGTCGGACTTCGAGTAGGTTTTTGTCGGCAAGCTCCGTGACAATGACTAGCTGGTCTTGAATGATCTCAACCCGCTCCACGGATAGCAGGAACGGGTGGCGAATAATTTTGACGCGTTGCAGGGATTGCAGCTCCTGCTCGGCGATGGCGGCCTTGTCGCCGCCCATGCCGCTCAGGTCGCCATAGACGAATTTGATGGCCTTGAGGAGACCGCCGGGCGCTTCGCACTTCCAGACTTCGCCGTAACCGCCCTTGCCGAGGAGTTCGATAAGGCGGTAGCCCGGAATGGGTTGCTGGTTGGGCAGGCGCGCCAGGCTGGCGATCTGCGCCGGCGTGGTCAACGCTTCGGGGAGCCGATCAACGTCATTTCCATGGGCCGCTGGCGGAAGGTAGTCCATCATTCCAAGGTTGCTTCGCTGACGCTGCCACTCAAACTTATGCGCGCGGAAACGGAGAATCTCCGGCAGGACGTCCGGAACTCTACCCAAGATTAGGTCACACTTCCTAGTTAGTCTAAGAATGGAGCGAAAAAAGCCAGCATCGGCCGGCGTAAACGTAGACGTCCACGCAAGAGTAGCTTGGACAATGAGGAGCTGGCAAAAAACCTGAGCCGGAACCTCAGACGGAAAGCAAATACTGATGCAGCGCGGCGCCTTCGCGTTCGCGAAGGGACACGGCGACCCGCAGTTGCTCGAAATATTGAGCGAGCGTCTTGCCGCCTAAATCCACCTTGTTGGCCGCGACAAAGGCCTGAACCTGGCGCTCCATCTCGGGAGTCGCCAATCCCACAATTCCCTCGAAAAGCCGGCGAACGCCGGTAGTCGGATAGGCCTTGTTCATTTCTTCCCAATGGTTTTGCACAAACGACCAGGCCTTCTCACGACCGTGCACGGCCATGAGGAGCGCCCGAATGATGGAGGGAGCGTCTTGCGAGCGAAACGTCCCGTCCAGGGTGCTGGCCAAGGTGCTGTCCACTAGAGCGGGCACCTGAAACGCGGCTAAGGCCTGCAAGAAGCGCTGTTCAAGTTGCGGGGTAGCGGCATGGCGAAAGCGCTTGAAGAAATCATCATAGCGAGCCGCATCGCCGGCATGGGCTGTAATCGAAACCAGGGCAGCTTCGACGTTGGCGTCGAGCGGCGTTGCCTTGTCTGTTTTGGTTTGGAGCAATTGGTCGGCGTATTTCTGGGCCGCGGCATCATTGCCCAGCGTACCGAGCGCCCGCAATAATTCGCCGCGCAACTGCCGGGTCAATTCACTTTCGCCTGGAATCGGGCTCCAGCCAAGGGCTTTCACTGCGGTACCGACGCGGTCGCGAACCAGCGCCTCTAAATGAGGCCGATCCGCCGAATCGATGATTCGATTAAGTGTCCCAAAAGATCCAATCACAAGCGCCCAAACGTTTTTGTCACGCTCATCGCGCAGCCGAGCGGTCAAATCCAGATAGTCTGCAAGCGGCATGAGTCCGGCCAAAACGCTCGCCCAACAATCGTTGACCAGATTGAACCGCTCAATGGCGGCCAAGCGGTCCAAGCCTGGGTCCAGCAATCGCGCCAAAAGGTCCGGGGAATAGCGGACACGATAGAATCCGTGACCGCCTTCATCGACAAAGACCGACTCGAAATCCTGCGGAACCGCGATCTGAGTTTGCCGGTCGGAGAGTAAAACCTGCCGCGACATCGTTTGATTGCCTGCGCGCAGGCGCACTTGTACGGGAATGGACCACCGCTGCGTGCGAATTTCCGGATCGGCCATTTTATCGGGCGGGGCTGCCAGGTACGTGAAGCGTTGTTGGGACAGAACAAGGTGGTCCTGTTGCCGCTCCACGGTGACAAGCGGATACCCTGGCCGGAAGATCCAGCCGTCCATGATTTGCTGGACCGGTTGACCGGCTGCCTCCGCCAGGGCGATCCAAAGATCGCCGGTCTCGGTGTTTCCGTAGGCATGGCGGCTTAAGTAGCCGCGAACCCCTTTGCGGAATACCTCAGGGCCGAGGTATTGCTCCAGCATCCGCAGCACCGAGGCGCCTTTTTCGTAAGTCAACACGTCAAACATGGCATCGGCATCGCGTGGAGCCGCCACGGGATACTCGATAGGCCGCGTCGCATGGAGTCCGTCCACCGACAGGGCGGCAGAGCGCGATACGCCAAAAGTCGTCCAGCGGTCCCAAGCGGGTTTCCAGGCGTCGACGGCCAGCATCTCCATGAAAGTTGCGAACGCCTCGTTGAGCCACAAGCCGTTCCACCAATTCATGGTTACCAAGTCGCCAAACCACATATGAGCGTTTTCATGGGCGACGACGTCGGCGACTCGCTCTTGTTCAGCGTGCGTGGCGGCGGCCTCATCAAGAAGCAAAGCGGTTTCGCGAAACGTAATCGCGCCAAAATTCTCCATGGCGCCCGCGGCGAAATCGGGAATGGCGAGCAGGTCTAATTTGTCCCCCGGATATGGTTGACCGTAATAATCCTCGAAATAACGCAGAGAGAAAGCGCCGATCGCCTGGCCGAACTGGGCGAGGTGCTTTTTGCCGGGGACGCTCCAGACCCGCAGCGGCGTCTGCCCGATCATCACCGCCTCCGTCGCTTCCAGTTCACCTACGACGAACGCGACGAGATAAGTAGACATCGAAATTGTGTCGGCGAACCGGATGACCTTTTTGGTTCCTTCCCTGATCTCCGAAAGAATCGCCGAGTTGGAAACGGCAGTTAATGCCGGATCTATTACAAGGGTCGTCGAAAAGACAGCCTTAAACGCCGGCTCGTCCCAGCTCGGAAACGCCCGGCGGGCGTCGGTCGCTTCGAACTGCGTGGCCGCAAGGAATTTCGTTGTGCCGTTGCCGTCGCGATAGTTGCTGCGATAAAAGCCGCGCAGCTTGTCGTTAAGCGTGCCGCTAAAGCGCAATCGAAGAGCGTATTCACCGGCGTCTAGGGTGGCCGGCAATGTAAGTGTGCACCGTTCGGCAGCCTGGTCTAAGGACACCGAGGCAGTAAGAGGGGCCGCGCCGGGTCGTTCGAGCTTCGCTTCGGAGATTTGCAACTCTGCCGCATTGAGATGGATTTCCGTAACCGGTTCCCGAATCTTTATGGCGACCCGTGCCTCGCCCTTGAAGGTGCACGACGTCAAATCGGGCTCCAGGCGGAGTTCATAACGCGAGGGAATAATCGTTTGGGGTAGACGATACGGGTCCAAGGAAACTCTCCATCGCTTTTTCCTAAGCCAAATTGAACGCCTCGCGCAGGCAGGCTAACCCTTCTTCTCCGTGGGCGCGATCGACCACGACGTTGACGCGGACTTCGCTGGTGTTGATCATGCTGATATTAATGCCCCGCCTTGCCAGCGCGCCGAACATGGCCCGGGCTACGCCGGTATGCGTTCGCATCCCCACGCCTAACACGTAAAGTTTGGCGATATCCGGATCGGCTACAACACGAACGCCCGGATCCACAGCCCGGACGGCCTCTTGGGTGAGCGTCAAAGCCCGGGACAGTTCATTACGCGGCACGCTAAAGGAAATTTCAGCCCGACCCGCGCGGGTGAGATTTTGCACGATCATATCGACGACAATGCCGCCTGAGGCGACTTTTTGAAAGACGCGCGAGCAATTGCCCGGCTCGTCGGGAAGATCGAAGATGGTAATGCGCCCCTGGTCGGTGCTGAGCAGAATATCGCTGACCAGGATGTCTTCCATGCTGGCCAATTGCTGAGTCAGAGTGATGAGATCGCGCTTGGCATTTACAAAACTCTCCGCATCAGGTCGGCGCGGGAAGGAGCGCGATTTGACCGGCCCCGTCAACCCGGCGCCGGCCCGGGGCTCGTGAAGTTTGAAGGCCTGATGCACGGCCCGCAAGGCCTTCATGCCCTCGGCCTTGTCCACCAGAACGGAAATCTTGATGTCGCTGGTGGTGATCATTTTCATGTTGACTTGAGCGTCGGCAAGGGCGGCAAACATACGCTCGGCCACGCCGGTATGGGTGCGCATGCCGGCCCCCACGACAGACACTTTGCTGACGCCCTCTTCGTATTCAACGGTGGCGCCCAGTTCCTTGGCCAGCGGCTTGAGCACTGCCAGAGTAGCGGGCAGTTCATTGGCCAGGACGGTGAAGCCGATCGCCGCTTTGCCTTCCTTGCCGACGTTTTGGGCAATCATATCGACGACCATATTCCGCTCCGCGATCGCGGAGAAAATGCGATGGCTGGTGCCCGGTTGATCGGGCACGCCGTCAATGCGCACGCGCGCTTCGTCCTTGACAATAGCTGCTCCGCAGACCGGCACTTCGCGCATCCAGTCGGCTTCGGGAACGATCCAGGTGCCTTCGACGTCGCTAAAGGAAGAACGGACCTGCAAGGGCACGTCGAATTTCTTGGCAAACTCGATGCTGCGCGAATGCATCACTCCCGCGCCGACGCTGGCTAATTCGAGCATCTCGTCATAACTTATCGTGTCCATCTTCCGCGCTTCGGGGACAACGCGCGGATCCGTGGTGTAAACGCCGTCCACATCGGTATAGATCTCGCAGCCGACCGGCTCATCCGCCATGCAGGGGTCCAGCTTCATAACCGCCGCCAAAGCCACTGCCGTTGTGTCGGAGCCGCCGCGGCCAAGAGTCGTAATATTGAGATCTTCATCGGCCCCCTGGAAGCCGGCCACGATGACGATTTGGCCTTCTTCGAGGGCTTGGCGCATGCGCTGCGTGGAAATGTTTTTGATGCGGGCCCGCGTGTGCGAACTGTCCGTCACGATACCGATCTGGGCACCGGTAAAGCTGATGGCCGGTTTGCCCAGCTCGTGGATCGCCATGGCTAGTAAAGCAATGGAGATTTGCTCGCCGGTGGCCAAAAGCATGTCCATTTCACGAGCCGGCGGCGTTTCGCTGATATCTCGCGCCAGGGAGATCAGCTCGTCGGTGGTATCGCCTCGGGCGCTGACCACAACGACGACTTGGTTGCCCTCTTGCTGTGTGCGAATGGCTCGCCGCGCCGCCGCCATGATACGCTGCGCCGTTGCGACGCTGGTTCCGCCGAATTTCTGAACAATCAGGGACAAGGTGAGACAATCCTTCCCATTAAGTGAATGTTGCAAAAAGGCTACGAAATATCCCGTAGAGGCTTCTCAGTTCTCAGCATGATAGCGGGCCAAGGTGGCGTCTGCCAGAGTGAGCGCGCCAGTAGGCCGGGCTTTCCAGCCTGACTTGAACGGGCCCCAACAGCGCGTTTCATTTCATTTCAGGGGGGGGTGACACCCCTTGGAAAGAAATGGAAAGAACCGTCTAAGCTCTTTCAGGTTCTTTGGGCACCAAAGGACTAAGCACCAAATCCAAAGCAAGCACTAAATGCCAAGCTCAAAAATCACGGCCACTCTGGTTTTGAGTTTAGAATTTGGTGCTTGTTTTGGATTTGCAACTTTGGATTTCCTCAAAAGGCGGCAGTGTTTAGTTGCTTCGCCTCGCGCAGTTGCCCGTTGGCTTGAGAAGTTGCACGCGGTCCCGCCCGCCGAGGTGCTATAGCAAGGTTCGCTAAGGTGAGTCAGGCTTAAAAGTCTGACGTACTTGATCGGCACAGAAGTGAGAAGTGTTCGGAACTAGTTTGCCATCTCCGCCAAAACAGGCGAGGTCGAATTGCTATCGCATTGTTCGATATCAAGCGCTCGAACCTGTTCCCGGGCTTTAGGGCTTCCGATCCAATAAGCGCCGGCCACAAAGATAGCCCCGCCCACGACATTGCCCAGCGTGGCCAGGCCGAGATTGTATCCGTAACCCTGCCAGCTAATCAGGTAGTCGCTATGAGGCAGAAGAAGGCCCAGCATAAGGCCGCACATGTTGGCAATGCTGTGTTCGTAGCCGCAAGTGATGAACGTGAACATGCACCACCAGATCATGAGGATACGGGCGGTTTCGTCCTTGATGCGGGCGGCCATCCAGACGCCTAAACACACCAGCCAATTGGCCAGCACGGCGCGCCAGAAGAGTTGTTCTGGAGGCAGGTTCATCTTGGTTTGAACGAGCTTCAGAACAAACGTTTTTACCGGATCGTCGTTCATTATTCCCGAACGAATTACGATTGCGGCCAACAGAATGCTGCCGGCCAGATTGCCTACCCACGTCCATATCCAGTTGGACGAAAGATCCTTCCAAGTGGCTTTGCGAGCGAAGACGCCAAGCGTCAGAACGAGGTTGCTGCCCGTGAAGAGTTCCGACCCGGCGAAGATGACGATGGTCAAAGCGCCGCCAAAGCAAACGCCCATGAGGAGCTTCCGGCTTTGATCCGGTAGAAAGCTTCCAATGGTGAAAATCAGTACGATAGCCGCGCCGACATACATGCCGGCCAGCATCGAGCGGATGAAATGACTTAAAAGTGAGCGCCTTTGGGCTGCTAATTTGGCGGCTGCCTGGTCGCCAAGCGCCTGCACTACTTCGGTGTACATTCACTGTCCCTTTTGCAGACTCATTGACGGCCAATAACGGACGGTTCGACTGGGATGAGCAATAACAGTGCCGTCTGATTTCTAAGCTCATTTCCGCGGCCACTGCTCGACCGAACTTGACGCAGGAATATGTCTTGTGGCGATTCTTGTTTTCCTGTGAATCTTTCGCCCAATGCCTAATGTCTTGGCAAACTGCGGTAAAGGCGGGCAAACGCTTTAGCCGTGTGCGACCGGTTCACAGGCCTTGAACGACGCTGCGAGCCGCCTACTCGACGAGATCCGCGAAGGTCGGTGAGTTTAGGAAGCATAAGACCCCACAAGTTGCCAGCTTGGCTGGCAACTTGTGGGGTCTTTGGAGTTTTTGGGTAGAAACGTGTTCGCTTCAGTCCCGTCCCTCACCCGACTGTGAGAAAGTTCATCATGGACTATTGGGAGGCCTAGGTCCGCCGCCACGCGGAGGCCTGTTTCCTCCTGGGATCGGTGGAGGTTTAATCCCACCCGGTCCGCCCGGCGTCGCCCGGCCTCCGGGAAAACCACCTCCTCCAGGAATGCCACCGCCGGGAGCAGGCGGATTGAAAGCACGTCCCGGAGGACCACCGGCCTGCGGGCCGCCAAAACCGCCTGCCATCATTGGATTCTTGGCTAACGAGGCAATCGCGGCGCCCTTTATTGTTAGGTTGGCCGTCACGGTGGTGCCGCTAACGTTCACCTTGAGGGTGTCCAGAATCTCCTTGGCTTCCTTTGGGACCGCTCCTCCAAAGAAACCCAACATCGCGGACAATCCTTCGACGCTTTTTTTGATCTCTTCAGCTCCTTTGGAGGTCTTGCACGAGAGTGTACACTCGACGGCAAGGTCCGCGCCTACCGTGACTTGAACAGCTGCGTTTTCGATTTCCTCTCCTGCTTTTTGAAAACCGGCCATAGGATTTTGAGCGCCTAGTGCGGGACCACCAGGCCCTTTCGGGCTTGCGGGCGACAAGCCCTTAAAGTCGGCCGCTATAGCGATTCCTTTTGAAAAGTTCACGCGGCCCATGGCAGCCGTTAGGCCCTCCGATATATCGGGCTTCTTGTTCCTTTCCAAAACTTTTCTTAATTCTTCTATCGGGCCTATTGCAACCATTTTTCCAGATACGACCGAAATGGCATGATCGCTCTTCTCATAGACCTTGTAAGGGCCGACCTTGGATTCTTTGTAACTGTTCTTGTCTTCAAATGAATTCAGGACGTCTTGGTCGGTGACTCTTTCCTTAAAGGTCATAACAGCGGTCCAATTTTGCGCACCGCTCCCGCCAAAGGAATTTGGAGAGATATTGAAGCCAAACAAGAAGGATTCAGGAACTTTCTTTTTCAACGCACCAAAATTGTTTTGGCCTTGCGGGTTTAGGGCTTTGTCGATTTCAGGATGCTCTTTCTTCAGATCCTGAAATATCTGGCTTTTCTCGACATCGTCCCATTTGACGGCCATGAGCATTTTGCAGTTATCCGGCATAAACTTCATGGCGTCGCCGGGTCCGCCGGAGAACGGCCAGATATTCAGCGCGAACGCCAAAGCAAAATAAGTTCCTCCCAAGATCAGCAAGGCCCCTACGGAACTTAGCGCGACCCACAAAGCCGTCTTGTTGCCGGCTTTTTTCTTGCGGCGTTTGCGTCGCCGCGGGCGGTCATCGTAGTCATTCTCATCTTCGATTTCATCATCGCGATCGCGGCTGCGCGAGCGGGCTACCTCGTAATCGTCGTCAGCATCTCTCCTGCGGCGGACCTTTCCTGCCGGCTCGTCGTCGTCTTGCCAATCTTCATCGTCATCGGGATCGACCGTGGACTTCCTTGACCCGGGCTTCGCAGTCGCGCCGATCTTATTTGGAATAAGCATTGTGGCGCCGCAATTGTTGCACTTGCCCTTGCGGCCGGCCATTTCGTCGGAAACTTTAAATGTCTTGTCACACTCCGGACAGGAAAAGGCAATGGTCATGGTGGTGGGCCCTGTGGCAGGTTGGTGGAAACGTGGGATAGATAGCAATTATGGCTTAGGAAGGCTGTTCACTTCAACTTATTTGTGGGAATATTCATCGACAATGGGCCCTCGGTCGCCCTTGAGTCCAAGCGGAAATTGCGGCATTTCATCGGATTGCTGACAAGCGCCGGTCACAGGCGAACGTGGAAATCGGGACGGAATCATCATGGATAAAACCGGCTGGCAAGTTTTCGCCTTCGGCTCGGCATTCTTTGCGGGCTTGACCGCTATCTTCGGGAAGATAGGCGTCGCGCAAATCAATTCCAACTTGGCAACGCTAATCCGAACAATGGTAATCTTCTTGATAACGGCACTGATCATTACCGGACGAGGCGAGTGGGAGCCGCTCGATAAATTGTCGGGAAAGAGCTTGTTGTTTCTCGTACTCTCGGGAATTGCGACCGGCTTATCGTGGCTTTGCTACTACCGGGCGCTGCAAATTGGGCCGGCGTCGCTGGTGGCGCCGGTTGACAAGCTCAGCGTGGTGTTTGTCATCCTCCTCGCGGCAGTCTTCCTCGGCGAGGCGCTGACGTGGAAAGTTCTCCTGGGCGGAGGATTGGTTGTTGCAGGATCGCTGATTTTGACAACCGTTTGAGGAGTTGCCTTCGGTGGCTGCCGGTTCCTATCTCTCAGTCAGTCGCCGGGCGAAACGCATCGGGTCATATGGCCCAGTAGTGAGACGGCGCACAGCTTGGTGGAATTTGTAAAGCCGGCTAAACCCTGTGGGCCAATGTTGAGCCGTAGGGTTCGTTTGATACGCTTTGATGACCTTTGACCCGACCCTCTGGCCCAAGTGACCCACCCTCTAGTCCCCACACACCTGCGCCACTGGGTTTACACCTGTAAACCCATATGCTCTGTTAGCGCCTTTGGCGTTCTTTCATTCCAAGCCGCCTTGGAGTCATGCCGGCAGCTTCTGCGCAATTCCGTGGTTGTTCTGACTCGCCAGGGCCGCTTCGATGAAGGCCATCATCTCCACGGTGACTGCCAAATCCAGCGGAGCTTTCTTTTTGTCGAAGAATTCCACGATCTTCTTGAGCAATTCGCGGTAGATGAATTGCGCGTCGATGGCAACCTGCTTGACGCCCTTTTCCGTGAAGGCGGTGAAACCGTAATCGCCATATGGACGCAGACCTCGCACCGTGGCAACCCGCCCGTCTTTCCAAACGCCTGTGACGACGTCCACATCTTTCTCATGCGTGCAAACGACCTCGCGGCAGCCGGGGCCCATAAGCGTATACAGCACTTCGACGGGATGAATGCCATAGTGGTACAGGCCGGGGTTGCGTTCGTGGGTCGGAGCGGGACCCCACGTCACCACGCCCTGGATCTTGCCGTGTTTTTCATCGTTGACAAACTGCACCACGTCGGGAGCATACCGGAGCGACGACGAACTGAAGACCGGCGCTTTCTTTTTTTCCGACAATTCAGCGATCTTTTTTGCATCGGCATGGCTGCACGTGAAAGGCTTATCGATGAAGCAGGGAATGCCCGCTTCTAAAAAGGGCTTGGCCCGCTCGTAGTGGGGCGTGCCTTCGACGGACTCGATGAGCATGCCGTCCACCTTGCCGATCATCGCCTCGGGCTTGTCAACGAGGGGCACATCGAGTTTTTTCATCTTCTCGGTGTATTCGGGAATCTTCTTCGGGTCCAACTTCGACTCGCCGGGACAGCCGATCACCACCTCGGCGCCGTCCACCCACTGGTCCTTCGTGATATCCTTATGATTGATCCGTTTGGTGAATTCAACGACATGCGAGGTGTCGAAGTCCAGGACGCCGAGTTTGATCATGAGGGGAATCCTTGGAATAATAAAACGGACGAGCCAAACAGACCATGAACTAATTGTTGGCCGGAAGTTGTTTAACCCGTGCAGCCGCGATCATGCCAGCTCAAACAGTTGTCGTCTGCAAGCCTGGCGATGTCAAGATGTTAACTCCGATAGCGTTCGCTCGTCACTCTAGATGCCCAAGCCGATTTGAAACCCCTTGTATTCTCTAATGCCTACCTGGTCTCATCCTTGGCTTCTTTCCTTAGCTATTGCAGTGCCGCCGCTTATGTGGTGGTGGCAAAAACGTCAGCGCGACGCTCTCCGTTACTCGGCTACCGGTTGGCTCGCTGACCTGCCGTCTGGCCGAGGCCGATTGGTGGAGCGAGTGGAATGGGGGGCGCGAGCCTTGGCGCTTTTGCTCCTAATCGCCGCACTGGCCGGGCCGCGCTGGCCGGATCAGCGGACGCGGATCACGACGGAAGGCATCGCTATCGTTATGGTCGTCGACTGCAGCGGCAGCATGGCTGAGCGCGACTTCGATTGGCAAGGCGAACCCATTAGCCGCCTGGAAGCAGTCAAGCGGGCCTTTCGGCTCTTTGTCGAAGGGGGCGACGGCCCCGACGGCAAACAATTCGAGGGTCGGCCAACCGACCAGATTGCCTTGGTCACGTTCGCCACCCGGCCCGATTGTCCCTGCCCCTTGACGCTGAGTCATTCGGTTCTCTTAAAGCTTCTCGAAAAGGTCGAACCGGCCAAGATACCCGGCGAAATGGAGACGAATATCAGCGACGCCTTGACGCTTGGCTTACATCGGCTGCAAAGCGCCGGTTCACGCCGCAAGGTAATGGTTCTTCTTAGCGACGGGGAGCATAACGTGCCGAACACGCAATCGGAGTGGACGCCACGCCAGGCCGCCCAAGTGGCCCTCAATCTCGACGTGGCGGTGTACACGATTGATGCGGGAAGCGATCTGGAAGCGCCAGGCGAAGAAGGTGCGGCCGGATCCTCCGTCGTCACGCGCTTGGAGGGGCAACGCACTCTGGAAGAAATCGCTCACATTACACACGGCAGATCGTTCCGCGCCCACGACACCGGTCAGTTGCTCAGCGTATGCCGGGACATCGATAATTTTGAACGTCAGGAGATCCAAAGCTTTCAATATCGGCGTTACTACGAAGGCTATCCTTGGTTCGGATTAGCGGCCTTTGTGCTGGTTGCCGGCATTCGGGGCTTGGAGATGAGTGTTTGGCAGCGAGTGCCGTAGAACGAGTTGCCAGACAAAACTAGTAATTTGCCGTTGACCTAAAAGCACGAAATGTCTGACCTGTATTACCGCTTGGGCCATTTCCTCTCTCATCCACTGCTTCTGACGGCATTGCTAGCTTTGCCGCTCCTGGCGGTATTGGCATGGCGGGCGACGCGGCGACGGCGGCGGGTGTTCGCGCAATTTGGTCATTGGCCGAGCGTGCAGTCTTTGGTGACTTCACCGAGGCGGTTTCGCTGGTTGCGGTTTGCGTGTTTCGCCTGGGCCCTAATGGCGCTGGGCATTGCCAGCGCCGGGCCGCAATGGAGTCGCGATTTGAGCCAAAGCACCGCTCCCGGCCGCGACTTGGTCGTCGTGCTTGACTCCAGCCGCAGCATGCTCGCCGAGCAGCCAACCCGGTTTAGCCACGCTCAAGCGGTCCTTTTGGAGTTGGTTAATTCGTTACGCCAGCGCGGCGGCAATCGGATCGCCTTGGTCGCTTTCGCCGGCCAAGCTAAAGTGCTGTGCCCTTTGACGCATGATTATGATCACTTCAAAGAAACGCTAGATAATCTCGATGCCGAGCAACTAGCGGCCGAGCTTCGGCCTGTCGGGGACACTGCGTCAGGCACACGGATCGGCATCGGCTTGCTGGAAGCCATCGGGCTGCATGAGCCGCGTTATCAGGGATCCCAGGACATCCTGCTGGTGTCCGACGGCGACGATCCCGTCCCGGACAGCGAGTGGCTGCTAGCTGTCAAGGTGGCCAGCGCCCACGGCGTGCCGGTGCATACGGTCGGAGTTGGCGATCCCAATGCGGCGAGCCCTGTTCCCGGTGTAACCGACATGGACGGAAGACCCATCGAGTCACGATTGGTTGAGAAACCGCTACAAGAGATAGCGCAGCGGACGGGCGGCTTTTATGAAGCGGCGCGCACTCATGTGACAACTCTGGGCAAGCGCTACCGGGACGAAGTCAAAACGCGATCGGTTCGCGAAGCTTCCGAGGATACGTTGCCGATCTATCAACAACGCGCCAATTGGTTTTTTATCGGAGCGCTCGGGCTTCTCACGATGGAGACGGCGTTGGCTGCTTTGCCCAGGATAAAGACCAAGAGATTTGGCCCAATAACGTCTGGTTAATTAGTTGAAACGAGTGTCTCGATGAAGCGTTTATTCTTAGGGTCGTGCTTGGCGGCCGTCGCGGTGGCTAGTGCCGCTCCCGTCACGGATCCCGTTGAATTGCTCCGCTTGGGTAATGCGGCCTTTGCCCGCGGAGACTACGCCGCGGCGGTTAACTTTTATACCAAGGCGGAAGTCCGAACCACCGATCCGGGCCTTGTGGCCCTCAATAAGGCGTCCGCCTTATATCATCTGGGCAATTATCGCGCAGCCGAGCTGCTCTATCGCGCCAGTCTATCCGACGCCGAAGAGCCGCGTCGGCTTCGTTCGCTCTACAGCCTCGCAAACTGTTTAGTTCAGCAAGCGGCGGACCGCTACGCCAAAAGCCTCAAGGAAGCTATTGATCTGTATCAACAATGCCTTTCCCAGAGCGATACCGATCTCGCCGACGACGCTCGCCATAATTTAGAGCTGGCCAAAATGCTGCTGCTTCGGGCTCAAACAAAGCATGAGAAGGACCCCGATGAGAAGGATCCTGACCACGACCCGCAGACCAATCCTCCCGCCAAAAGCGGCGCCAAGCAGGACGGCACACCCGATCCGGGACCTGGGGATTCCAAAAACGGCGGGCAAGAGCTGCCTGGGCATCCGAACCTCGGCCACCAAACGCCGACGAGCAAGGAACAGCCCTCGCCCGGCAAGGGAAATCTGCCCCCGATTCCGGACACTCAAGATCCTGTGGCCATGACGCATGAAGACGCCGCCGCTCATCTTGAACAGGCAACGACGCGCATTCTCCAAGAGCGGCAAAAGCATAAACATATGAGTTTCAAGAAACCGGCCCCGGGTGTGAAAGACTGGTGAAAGGAAGAATTAAGTAAAAAGAACCATTGAAGCAGTAAAGCGATCCCGTCCCGTGCTAGATTGGGTGGCCCTCTTGTCTCGATGTCTAAAGCGCGTCCGAGTTCGGTTGATTTATCTGTTGCCGCTGCTTTGTATTTCGATTTTTCAAAATTGCGTCCTGGCCGATGGCGTGCCGGACCCGCCCATTCAGGGACGGCCCACGTTTGCTCCCTTCAGCAATGCAAGTGGCTCATTCCAGGTGGCCACGCTTGCCGCGCCAACGACACTTCGGGTGGAAGATTCCCTGATCTTTACCGTTCGAATTACGGCCAATGGTCCGGTGTTTCAGCCTCCAGAGCGTCTTGACTTGCGGGAGTTGCCGGATTTTGCGGAATCCTTTTACATCGGAGACCGAGCAGATCGTGATACAGCCGACGATAGCTCATGGCAATTCGTCTATCAACTAAAGCCGCGACGTTTGTCCGTCCGCGCTATCCCCAGTTTTCCGCTGATTTATTATCAACCGGGCGTGGCGCCGGCCTCCCGCGGTTACATGACGCGCTGGGCTCCTTCCATACCGTTGACTGTACAATCAGGGGAAGAGGTTTCGGGTGGCAAGGGGACCGACTCGCTTGCGCCTATTGACGCCCCGTCTACGGTTTATCAGTTCATCGAAGACCGAAGCGCCTTGCGAAGGCAGCAGGACGTTGGCTTATCGCCGATTTTAATAGGGACCTTATTTGTGCTGCCGCCGACTTTCTGCGCCGCTTGGTATTTGTCATGGCGGCGTCTTTATCCTGATGCCGCGCGCATGGCTCGACGCCGGCGGAGCAGGGCAGCCCAGCGGGCCTTGAAACTCCTAGGGCGCACTGACAAGAGGCCGGCGGGCAATCAAGCTGAATTCGTGACAGAGGTGATAACGAATTATTTGCGCGAACGTCTGGACTTGCCTTCCACGGAACCGACCCCCGCCGAAGTCGCCGATCATCTCCAAAGTCTGGGTCTGGCACCCGTTTTTATTGAACGGACAGTACAGTTTTTCAAGGAAGCCGACGCAGCTCGCTTTCTGCCCTCGCCGCCGTCCAACTTGCCGTTGAAGGAGTCGGCCATTGCTTTAGTTCTTTCCCTGGAGGCCGAGCCATGCTCTCCATCGGCCTCCTGAGCGCGCTTCTTTTGGCAATGTCTACTGCGGACGTTGCTTCAAATTCCGTGGAGGATCTTCTTGCGCGGGCTGAGCAAGCGCTTAACGTGGGCATTGAAGCAAGAGACAATCCGCGCCTGGCGCGGGCGCATTTCCGCGAGGCAGCACGCCTCTACGAGGATCTTTATCACCTGGGCCACCATAACGCGGCCTGTCTACGAAACGAGGGCAACGCCGCGCTGTTGGCAGACGATTTGCCGAGGGCCATTCTGGCTTACCGGCGGGGCTTGCGGCTCTCGCCCAATGATCGGGTGCTGCGCAGCAATCTGGCCTTTGCCCGCGAACAAGTCGATTATTCGACAGCCGATCCGCTTGGTCGTCCCCCAAGTGACTCATGGCCCGCCGGACTGCCCCGGCCGGAAACGGGTTGGTTACTTGCTTCGGCGGCGGTGCTTTACACGCTGGGTTGCCTCGCTATGACCCTCTTTTGGATGACCCGGAAGGCGGTTCTTCTTTCAATAATCCTTGTTTTGTTTAGCCTGACGGCAGTTCCAATTTCAGGCTTGGCACTCCATTTACGAAGTGAGAGCTACGAAAGCAACTATCCCCTCGTCGTGGTTTCGGAAAACGGCGTGTTGCTTCGTGCCGGCAATAGTCTTGCTTATCCGGCTCGGTATGAAACGCCGCTAAATCGCGGTGTGGAAGCTCGCCTTCTTTTTATGCGCGGCAATTGGGCCCAAATTGAATTGGCGGCAGGCGAGACGGGATGGGTGAATATCGATTATTTATTAATCGACAAATCGTGACGGCGAATAGCCTAGGCAAGCATTTCTAAAGCCGAAGTTTTTCAGTTCGCGGCGCAGGATCTGACAAAGCTTGGCAACCGGCGCTTATCGAACTAGTTTTCTCCTTGTTTTTCCCCTTGGAGTTGCGTGCTAATGGCCTCTTTCGCTTCGGCATGCAGGAACTGACAAATCAGCCAATCGTGCCAGGCGCCATAGGTAAAAGCACGGTCGAATTCGGAAAAGGCCGTTGGCATCGCTTGTTCGGCTCGGGCGAGAGCCGACTTGGCTTGACCGGCTTCATGGAGGTGAGCTAGCGCCATGGCGATTACCAACTCGTCCTGTACTCGCAGGAACCAAATCATGCCCTCGTCCTCGGCTTCCAGCGAACGCCGGCACCACTGGATTGCTTCGCGAAAGTTGCCTCGGCGATATTCGGCTAAGCCCTTTACGAAATGCAGGTATACTGTCAACCAGTCGCGGCGATCCAGGGCAATCGCTTTATCCGCAAAATCCAGAGCGGCTTCCCGATACGCCTTTGGCGGCGGTATAAACAGACAAGCCTTGGCTGTGCGCTCGGCCTGAGTGGGTTCCTTTGTTTGCTCGAACCGTTTGCACAAGGTTTGACAATAGCGCTCATAGCCTTCGCGATCGCCGGCCTGAATCATCAACGGCGCCAGGCGAAAGGCGGAGTCATCTTCCTTCACTTTATCCACGAACGCCGCAATATCCACGGCGGCTTTGGCCCACTGGCGTTGGTAAACAAAAAGCTCGCCGCGTGCGCGCAACGCATAGGGGGAAGCGGGCTTTATGTGCAAAGCTTTGTCCAAATAGGTCTGGGCAGCGTCCGTCAATCCGATGCGCGCCAGGGCAGACCCGATCGCCGTGAGCCTGGCGTCATCGTCTTCCTTTAGTTTTGGCAACGTTTCCAGTTCCTTGGCAGCCTTGGCATGCTCGCCCAAGCATTGATAGACGTGAGCACGAAGACAGACTGTAATCGTCTCGTTCATCGGCTCTCCTTCTATGAGCAAATAAGCCTCATGTAACAACACGCGGCTAATTAAGCCGTCCACAAGCTTCCATGCATTGCGCGGCATCACAGAAAAATTGGTGCGAAGACTGCTGTTTTGGCCCATTGCATTGCTCAACATACTACGAGCCTCGTCTTTCCGTCCAAGCCGATACAGAGCCATAGCCAGGACTGCTTTACGTGGGATATGCAAGGTCCAGGCGTTATCCTTCCAGATCGGAAACTTTGAAGGAATTTCTTCCAATAACTGCACAGCAAGCTTAAAGTTATCCTTGCGATACTCAGCTATTGCTTTGGCCACAATATAATACGGTTCCCATTTCACCCCTTTGCCGGTTTCCACAGCACGATCGGCCGCGGCGCTTGCCAATGTCAACTGATCCGAAGGAGGAGGCAAGAGGCAGCATATTTTTGCTGCTTGCTCGGTGACCTGGGGGGATTGCGATTTTTTGGCATGGTCGAGAATTTTCGCGCAATGTAAACGGTAGCGAGCCGTATCTCCCGTTAGAGCCAGAATGGATCCGAGTTCGTAGGCTTTCCAGTCGTCGTATGGAGAATCATCAAAGGATCGCTGCCAAAAAACGGCGCACTCCTGCCAGCAACCTGTAAGCCCCCACATGGCACCGATTTTCCAATGGGCCTCCGCCAAGAGGGAATGAACAAGCTTACTGTCCGGATCTTGACGCTTTGTGGTCTCTAGTAATTCCAGCCCTTTATCAAAATGCTCCTTACCCAGTTGAAACTTACCCGCTCGCCAATTGAGCATGCCACGCGCCACATAGATCGAGCCGAGGTAAGGCCGGAAGCGCAGATGACCTGTATCGTCCTTGTCCAGCTCTTCGAAGATTGGCTGGGCTTCGTTAAGCGATCGCTCGGCATGGGTTAGTTGCTCCTGCTCAATTTGAGCGACCGCGATGGCATAATGAGCCAGCGCTAAATCCGCCTGGATCTCATTGCGCCGTGGGATCAAAACGTCGTTGACCGTCGCGGCCTTGTTAATTGTTGATGTGCCCTGGGCGGTATCCGGGTGTACAGCATGTTGCTCAACAGGAGATATCTTTACGATTGGCTTGCTTTCGATTTCCGTTATTATTTCGGCGTATTGTTTGGCCATCTCGGGAGAGCTCAGGTTCGCGTTACCCAGCCCGTTTATCATTAAACTCTTCAGCCGATTGGCACTGTTGAATCCCAGTGAGATCGCCTTGCGAAGGTCGGTGATTGCGTCTGCAGGTAAGCGCTGGAGTTCTTTCTTTTCATCAGCAGTCAGCTTCTCAATACACCAACTGACATACCACCTGGTTCTCATTCGTAAATCAGCTCGTTTCACAAGATTGTCGGCACTGTCCTGGGGAAGCGCGCTGATAAGGCCCGCGATTCGCTGGCCCGTTTTCCAGGTTCTCTCGGCGTTTGCCCTGGCTTGTTTGAAGCATAGAGAGAGAAGGGCATTCAGAAGGTCGGACTGCAATTCAGGCACGGCAGGGTTTGCTTCCGAAAAACGGGTGAGGTGATCTACGTCTTGCTGGGCGAAATCTAAAGCTTTTTCAGGCCGAAGAAGAGCCTCATTAGCAGCCGCAAGATTTTGATAATCTACATGTAGATCACGACCGTACTCGATGACATGAGGCATTCTCTGATAGGCGGCGCGCGCATACGCTAATGTCCGTTCATACATGGCTAGTGCTTCGGGCGTGTGTCCCGTTTTTGAAATAATTACTCCGAGATTGCCAAGGCATTCTCCCATGGCATGTTGAAGAACTGGTGAATCCGGATGTTTGAGCACGAGTTCCTGGCGAAGCTCAAGGCAGCGCTGTTGGGATCGAATAGCAGCCGAACGGTCTTCTTGCATTATGGCGAGCCCGTTATAACTCCTTGCCAGCTCGCGCTTATAGACTTCCGATGCCGGATCACCTTGGAGAAGAATTTCTTGGATCTCAATAGCTTTCTGAAAAGCGATTCGAGCGGTTCGTGCATCCAGGTGATTGTTAAAATTCATCATGCCCATCGATTGCCAACAGTCAGCCAAGGAAAATTCTAATTCGCCGTTATGAGGTTGAGCGCCCAAAGCCGTTTCGTAACTGGCAATAGCGCTATCAAAGGCTTTGCGCGCCTCCGCCGGCTTGCTCAGTTCGTCTTGAATTCGCGCGATCCGGAGATAAGTCGCTGCCAACTCCGCTTGAATGGCAGCATCCTCGGCATGTTCTTTTAGAAAGCCCTGGTAAAAGCCCAAAGCGGATTCGAGCAGTTCTCGGCGCAACGGCTGCAACCCCGGCACCTTAATGAGTTGGCTTTCGCTGACCTTGGTGAGGTAATCGTCGACGGCCGCACGGGCTTTAGCGAAGTTCGCTTCGGCGCGTTGCTTTTGCCGCTGGGCTTCTTCGAGGTTGGCCGTCGCCTCCATGCGAGCGCTGCGCTCATCCTGGGCAGTCTCAGCTTCGCGCTTGGCCAATTGATCGTAATGGCCGGCCGCCAAGAGAGAGCCAACCGTGGCCGAGGTCAATAACAACACAAGAGCTGCCGTCAGGCCTGCCACCTGGGGATTGTGCCGGCACCAGCGCCAGGTCCGTTCTCGCACAGTGAGCCGGCGGGCCTTGATCGGCTCGTCGTCAATGAATCGTTGGAGATCGGCGCCTAACTCGTCGGCGGATGGGTAGCGTCGCGCCGGATCTTTGTCGATCGCCTTGTGGACGATGGTCACGAGATCGCGGGGAATTGTGCCATTAAGCCGGTTGAGCCGGGGCGGCTCTTCGCTGGTCACTTTCTTGATCAGTCGATGCCGGTCTTTCTCGTCGAACGCCGGCCGCAAGGCCAGCAGTTCGTAGAGCGTCAAGCCCAAGGAATAAACGTCGCTGCGCCGATCGCTTTTGCCATCGAAGGACTCCGGGGCCATGTAGCGCAACGTGCCGAGAATATCACCCGTGTGAGTGAGGTTCTGATGATCGTCGGTTTTGGCTAGCCCGAAATCGGTGACCCAAACCGTGCCGCGCGTATCCAACAGTAAATTGGAAGGCTTGATGTCGCGATGCAAGACGCCCTGCTTGTGGGCGTAATCAAGGGCGTCGGCCATCTGGACGCCGATGGTGGCGACGCTCTGCCAATAATTTTGCTTCTTAACCGATCTTCTGCCGGCAGCGCTTTGTCCGGGCAAAATGACCGACGACGCCGAAACCGACGATGTGTCGGACAGCCGCCCGGTTGCGGTATCAGAAGCGCCAGAATCGGCTCCATCGGCAGTTTGAGCAACCGTGGCTTCGTGTCCGTCGGACCCACTTGGTTTGGCTGGAGAGTCGGTTATCCCTTTTCCCGGAGGGCCCGATTCGCTTTCCGTGAAATCCCCTACCATTAGGGATCTAGCCATGTTGGCCGCCGAGACTTCGCGGCGAGATATGCGCAGCTCCCCTTCGGCCGGCATGCTCGGCGTCGGGGCGCCCACGACGCGCATGCGTTTTAACTCGCTGAGCACTTCATCAAGGCCCAGTCCCTGTATGAATTGCATGACATAATACGGCATGCCGTCCTGCTCGCCGACGCCGAACACCGGAACGATGTTGGTGTGGTGTAATTTAGCCGCGGCCTTGGCTTCACGCTCGAAGCGTTGCTTTTGCTTGGCGCCGAGCAGCAGTTTTTGGGGCAGCAGTTTCAAGGCGACATGACGGCCGAGTGAGACCTGCTCGGCTTCGTAGACAATGCCCATGCCGCCGTGGCCCACTTCGCGAATGATGCGATAATCGCCTAACTGCTGAAGCGGGGCCGCGGGCGCTTCAATTCTTTCCGTCTCCGCCTGGTCGGCTATCGATTCATCGGCCAGCGCAATGTTTTCCATCATCGCCATCGCCGGGAACACGTCCCGGATGTCTGCCGCCAACTCCGGATGGCGATCGATGTATTCCTTGAGCGACGGCCGCTCGCCAAGGCGATAGCGCTCGAGAAACTGTTCGGCCAGCTCGACGACGATTTCGGACTGCGATTCCGATTGGGACATGGCGAAGGTCTCCGTATTCGTTTAGCCGCGCGATGCGCCAGCGGGCCGTTTCTCGCGCTCGGCAGGCGCGTCGCGGCCAAGCATTTTACAATTCCGTAAATCCCGGAATCCGCGACAAAATCTCGCGCAGGCGCTTGATGGCCCGTAAGTAGCGGCTGCCGGCGCCGGCCTTGGACATGCCGAGCACTTCGCCAATCTCGCTTGTGCTAAGCTGCTCAAAATGCTTCAAGGCAAGCACTTCCCTGTCTATCGGATCCATGCTATTGAGAGCTTCCTGAACATAGAGGCGCGTCTCCGCTTTGATGGCCGCACGCGATGGAGAGGTCAGTTTACCCAACAGTTGCGCCGCCAAGGAAACAGAATCTGCTTCCGGCAGTCCGCCGCGATGGAGCGTGACCTCGCGGTCGGCGTCGCGCATTTGAGCGCCCAAATGATGGCGGTGAACTTCGGCCAGTTTTAGCCCCGTCATATGGCGCAGCCAGAGATAGAACGGCAGGGCTGGATTCTGAGTGTACTCGGAAAGCTTCTTGGAAACTTCCAAATAAGCTTCCTGAAGAATGTCGGAGTCGTCAATCCGGCCTTGAAGACGCCGGCTGAGTCGCAGATGCACCATGCGCTTCAGGCGATCGCGATAGCGGGAAAACAGATCGCGCAGGGCGGCTTCATCGCCTGCGGCCGCTCGCTCTAGCAAGTCCGCGTCAATGCCCGAATCACTGCCCATAGTAAAGCCCATACACTCTTAAATGCATTCGCCCGGCGATCGTCTCTATCTTGCGTCCATTTCGTTGCATTGCATGCGCCCCCACCCGCGCGGCGCTGCGCCGTTGAGCGTCCATGAGCGTCTTTGGCGCCGCCTGCCCGGGCGAAACGATTGGCAACATTAGATTGATCACGCTGTGACGCGGCTACCGGCGCTATCGTAGGAATGGAGGTCAGAAAGGGGTAGGAGAAACGATCTTTCTTAAACGTGAAAGCCGCTGGGTGTTCCGGCAAAAAGATCGTTTCTGGGACTTGCCATCCAGCTTGAACCGGAGTGCATCAGAAGACCGTAGCGACTGGATGTTCGACGCTCGAAAACACTGAAAAACAGACCCGTGGAAAGCATTTGTGCCTTGTCGTGCCTTTTCGTGGCTTTTGAAGATCTCGGCACCAGACCCTCTGGCCCAAGTGATGGCCCTGTGGTGCACCGCCCGCGCGCCAGAGGGTGATCAATAATTGAACACCTCTGCCGACTTGCGCCCTTTCGTTGTCTTGGGCGTCTCTCCTTCAAAGGTGGCCAGCGTCGGCCTCGAAGGTGGCCAACATCGGGCTCGAAGGTGGCCAGCGTCGGACAAAGGTGGCCCCGCAGTTGGCCTGGCCCCCTTTGATTTTGAGAAGCTTGGGAGCCCAAACCTTCAACGCGGTCCCGCAAGCCGAGGTGCTATAGCGTTGCTTAGTAGCGGAATTCCATACCCAGGTTAATTCCTTGAGCCCAAAAATCCGTGGTCCGGAAGAGCGGGCTGGGACGGGAAGGACCGCCGGGAGTGCCGAAGCCCAAGTCGGTGGGAACGAGGTTCGGATTGATGGCCGAGTCAATCTGGTTGCCCGGGCGGGCAACGCTGCTCCAGTAGAGGAAAGTGTAGCCGACTCGGGCACTCAGGCGCGACGTCAATTGCACGCCCAGGTTGAGGCCTACCTCGGGAACGACCGCGAATTCATTCTGAAGGTGACGGCCCATATTGGTGGTCTGAGTCAAGACGCCGCCGGGGGCCGTCGTGACAAGAGTGCCTGCATTGAATAGGCCGGTGTTGCCGTCGATATTGACAATCTCCTGAGAGACCCCCAAAGCGACTTTAGCGCGAAGGCCAACTGAGAAGCGGCCATTGCTCCAATCGATTTTCCCGCCGACCTGTCCACCGTAAAAACGATTGTCGGTCTGAAAGAGATCAAAGCTGCTTACGCTGCCCGGCAGATCGATAATGGTCCCCAGAAAAGAGGTGCCGCCGCCCGGAACGACGTTGCTCAAGACCTCCGAAATGCGCAGATCTTCGCGAAGGCTAAGAAGCCGGAAGCCGGCAATAGCGTCAATATGGAGCGATCCCTCCCGGTAAAGGTTGGCGACGGCATTGGTCTCCCAGCCCCATAGGCGCGTGGAGCTGGTAATGTTGATGCCTCCGGTCATGGCGGCGGACAAATTAGGATCCGCGAAATTTTGCGATACGAAGTAAACGTTTTCGTTGCCGCTGATGGCGTTGATAAAGGGACGCGCGATAAAGGGTTGGCCATTGGCATCGCCGGCTGCGGAGAATCCGACGGTGCGCTTTTCGAGGTAAAACGCGCTGCCTTCGATGCCCAGCGATTGCTCGGCATCCAACCACATGCCGCCTTCCAACCGCAATCCGGAGAAGACGTTGTCGCGCAGGCCGTTGCCCCCTAATAGGGAGGCCGTGTTGGGTTGGTCAAGAGCGCCGGGGAATGCGTCGGTTTCCGGACCGGTTACAACGAGGGGGCGGGGCAGAGAGCCCTTGCGAACCCACCAGAGGAGATAATCGGCGCTGAACCAGGCGCGGGACGATTCGTTGCAAAACGCCGGAGAGCTGTTGGCTGGAGTGCATGTTGAAGAAGAACCGGCAACCAGCGGATTGTTGCCTGAAGAAGAGACAGCCGGCGGAGGGGCGTCGGGAAGGACGCCGCCGACCCCTGCGGGTTGCGCCAGGCCAATTCCTGCGGAAGCCAGCAAGCCGACAAAAGCACCAATCCATTGGTTCTTCATCGATAGTCCCTAAATCGGGGGTGAGTGTTATCGCTGGCGAGAAAGCATGGCCAGTTCGATTCCCGGCAAGGCCGGTTTAGCCAGGGGATCCGATCCATCAGATCCCGCGATTGCGCCTTTATCGGCTCTTTTGGAATTTTGATTGCCGTACATTCCGCTAACTTTGCGACATTCGAGCCGGCTCAAGGATCGGTAATGCCGATCGTGGCGGTCCTGTCAAAGAAATTGATTCATTTAACGACTTGTCCCATTCTCGGCCCCAAGGTGGGCGCAGGACCGAGAATGGGATCATTGGGATTCCGAAGAAACCTTAGCGATTCCAGCGCCGCCCAATCCGGCCCGTTGTGGTGGGCGGTGGCGGCGGGGGAGGTGGCGGCGGGGGCGGTTGAACTTCAAAAGCGCCGATATCGACAATGCCGCCTACGATGCGGGCGAACCCGGAACCGCGTTGATCAAAGGGGCCGACGATAGCGAGACTATTGTTGCCGGCGTTAATCGCCTTGCTGCCGGCCAATAAGGCATGGGTCTGGGTCGGCCCGCCGTTGTTTTGCAAGGGGCCCAGATTGGCCCCCACACCGGTAATGTTGTTGAGGTTGGTGCCGTTAATCTGGCCGGCCGGGTTTTGAATCAGGCTAGACCGGGCGTTGATGATGCCCTGTCCTCCTCCGAATCCTTGAAACAAATCGCGTTGTCCGGAGCCGTCCGTATTGCCTTCGACGATGCTATTGAAGATGTTGGTTGTGCCTTCGTTGTAAATGCCGCCCCCCGACCCACCGTCGGTTACGTTGTTCCGGGTTACGGTGCAGTTTCGCAGGGTCAGCGTGCAATAATACTGAACGTAGAGCCCTCCTCCCTCTCGCCCGGAGGTATTGCCGCTGATTGTCGTGTTTTGAATTGTCAGGTTTGAACTTTGTTGAAGGGCAATAGCCCCGCCTTCGGCGCCGGCAACGTTGCCGGAAAACGTGCTATCGGAAATCGTGCCGTTGACTTGGCGGACGGCGAGCCCGGCTCCTTGCTCGGCAAGGGGCGATTCTTTGTTGTTGGCGATCGTCGTCCGTGCTATGGATAATTGGCCGCCTTCAAAATTGATGCCCGAGCCTTCGCCGCCGGCGACATTACCGGAAATTGAGCTGTCCTGAATAGTCAGCGTGGGACGCGTGCCGCCAAAGAAGCCTTGGAGGTTTATGGCGCCGCCTTCACCGCCCGATGTATTGTTCGTGAGGACGCAGCGTTGAATAGTCAGCGCGTCGTTGTTGTTAAAAGTATTGGAGAAAATACCTGCGCCGCGCACAAAAGCGCCAGTATTCCCTTTTGTCACTGTTATGCCGGCTAGCGTAACATTAACATTTCCCGAAGATCCGTCGATTTCAAAGACGCGTGACGCGTTATTCCCGCTAATCTTCATCAAGCCGGCGCCGGGACCTAGGATGGTTAGGCTTTCGCTAATTAGCAGTTCCGTGCCATTAAGCGTGATTGTCTGGCCGGCCAAAGCCGGGGCAAAAAGAATGCGGTCGGGCGTTACGGCGCTGCCGGCGGGCGCCTCGTTGACGGGAGCGTCCGTATTGGCCGCCATTATCGCTTCGCGCAAGGAAACCTTGCCGTCTATCGCCACGACATCGAGGTTGGTCGTGACCACATAGGTCGTCGGCACGCAACGGTCTTCGAGGACGTCAAACTCCAATCGTTTCCCTTTTTTGCGTTTACTAGTTCGCTCCTGTCCGGCGATTGGCCCGCCATGCACCAAAGACCGTAATTGCCGCAGAAGATCCTTCATCGTATCGTCCTTAATTTCTTGTTCGGTATATTGCGGGATTTCCCCAGCGCGAAAGCACCCTTGCGCACAATAATCGGCTGATGAAACTCGGAATCGCTCGAAAACTTGGAAGACTTGAAGGGATTAAGGATAATTGAGCAGCACCGTCCGCAGTGCCGGATAAATCCGAACCGTCTTATAGCCTTAGCTGATGAAAAGCAAGGCGGCTCTTCGTCCGAAAAATGTTGCGCTCGATCTCCCCTCTCCCCTGTACTCAGGGGAGAGGGGTTGGGGGTGAGGGATGCAAATTCGCTGGCGAAACCTCAATATTTAGCGGGGACACGGACCCCCTCACCCCTGCCCCTCTCCCCCCTGAGTAAAGGGGGAGAGGGGAAATGCGCAACACTCGGAGACCCCACCCTGCTGCTAAAAAGGGCTGATTCCCAATGGTTTTCATCACCCCACTCATAGCCCCTACGAAAAACCGATCCTTTTAGCTGCTTCAGTTAATCATCGACGAAGGCTCTGCCGACGTTTAGATCGCCTCGTCTACGATCACATCCCGGAATTTCCCAGCCGGGGTGGTTTCCAACGCATCCACGGTCTGGATATCAATCCGAATCGGCGTCTCGAAATATTCCTGAACAGCCCGAATGATCCGGCCGGCATGATCGGCCGTCCAGCCTTGGCCCGGGATAAGACGAACCTCAATATGATCAATTGCCTTCTGAACGATCTGGTGCTGATGATAAGCGCCGAGCTTGCGCAACTGTCTAACAAGGTAGCCCGAGTCTTTGCGCCGGCCGCCGGCAAGTCGGAACTGAGGACGGCGTTTGCCCTCGACCTGGGTTAGCAGAGGCAGACCCCGACCACAGGCGCAGACAGGCGGTCCGAGCGTCGCTCCATCGAGAATCTCGTAGCGGATAAACGGAGTCAGGAAATTATGCAAGGCCGTCAAGATTACTCGTCCCGTCTGGCCGGGTTGGCAAGGCCGACCCGCTTCGTCAACAACTTCCAATAAGACATTTTCACCATGGATGTGTAGGCCATGTCCGGCGGGACAAGGCGATGCGAGATAACCGGCCTCGACGCAGCTATAGGTGTTGTAAACCGGAACGCCAAAACCGGTTTGGATCCGCTCGCGGGCATCGCCGGTTAGCGTTTCGCCAATGGACTGAATGGCCCGCAATCCTGGCAAGCCGGTTCTCTTTTCCCCAAGGAGGCTCGCCAAAAACTCCAGGTTGGGCGGATAACTCAGCAGATAATTGGGCCGGATGCGAACCAGCCATTCGAGTTGTTGGCGCGGGTCTTGATGAATGTCTATAGCAAAAGCCGGACCATTTTCCACAAGACTCTGCAACTGCTGGCTCCAGCAAGGAAGGGTGACTCCGTCTAAGAGCCTTTGCCGCTCGCTTTTCGATCCGCCCAAGGAGCGAATGACCGCCAGGCTGCCTTGGAGATCGAAATCGCACCATTGAAAATCCCGGAGGTGGAAAGCAAACCACCACAGGTTCACCAGGTTGGTTTGCCAGACTTCGATCGGCATGCCGCTAGTGCCCGACGTCCGCAATTTCGCTGTCTGGACAGTGCCGGCGGGCAAGCTGGTGGCCTGAAAGCGGGCGAATTGCTCTTGGTAAGTGTGCCGCTGGAGGATCGGTATGCGGCGAAAGTCGTCCAGCGTATGAATGGTTTCAGACCGAATGCCGGCGTCCTTGAACGTGTCGCGATAATAAGGGACATGCCGGCTGCAATGCTCTAATAGGACGCGGACTTGTGAAAGCTGCCCTTCGGCAAGGGCGTCTGGCTTTAGCCATTGTGTTCTTTCCAACTCGAGCACCATGGCCCAGAGCTGGCTAATTTCACCACGCGGCACGCCCGGCCACGCGTTTCCGGGAACCTTATTCAATTGCAAATGGGCCATTTCGCTTTGCCGATTGACTTAGATCGCCCTCGCGAAACTCACAGACGGCCGTTATAGTATCCGAAATTTGCCGGCCGGCACGAGCGAATCGGAATCCCGGCCGCAATGGACTACTCTCTATAGGATCGGTCATGGATGATTCGAGCGCGGAAGGTAAAGGCCAGGATGCTGACCTGCGGAGCATTCACACCACTTCCTTTCCCGCCCTTCTCGACGAACTCGGCATTTCACTCCTGGTGTCCACGTATCAGGCCGGCAAGCTCATTGCAGTCAGTTCCCGCGCGGGCACGCTTAACACGCATTTTCGCAACTTCACGTCCCCGATGGGGATGGCGTACCAAAGCGGCCGGCTGGCTCTGGGAACGAAGTGCCATGTATGGGAGCTTCACAACCAGCCCGAGGTTGCCGCCAAACTGGAACCTCAGGGAAGGCATGACGCCTGTTTTTTGCCGCGGGCCCTCCATGTCACGGGCGACATTCGCATTCACGAAATCGCCTGGGCCGGACCGGAGCTGTGGACCGTCAACACGCGGTTTTCCTGCCTGTGCACGCTCGATCGACAGCATAGCTTCGTGCCGCGCTGGCAGCCGCCGTTTATTACCGAACTAGCGCCCGAGGATCGTTGCCACCTTAACGGGCTCGGCTTGCGCGATGGCCGGCCCAAGTATGCAACGTGTCTAGGGCGAGCCAATTCGCCCAACGGCTGGCGAGAAAATAAGGCGCGGGGAGGCTGTCTGCTGGATGTGCCGTCCGGAGAAGTGATCGCGGCTGGGCTGTCCATGCCGCATTCGCCGCGCTGGTATCGTGATCGCCTGTGGATCCTCGAGTCCGGGACGGGCGCGCTGGCCATTGTGGACGAGGCGACCGGCCGGTGCGATGCCGTTGCCCAAATGCCCGGCTTCACGCGCGGCCTGGAATTCTTCGGGCCTTATGCTTTTATTGGCTTATCGCAAGTGCGCGAGACGGCTGCCTTCAGCGGCATCCCCATCACGGAACGGTCTAACGAGCGCGTCTCGGGCGTTTGGGTCATCGATATTCGAACAGGCCAAACGGCAGCATTCCTCCAGTTCCAGGCGGGGGTTCAAGAGGTTTTCGCAGTCTTGGTACTCCCGGGCCTGCGTAGCCCGGAGATCGTCAATGAAGAAAACGAGATCTTGGCGAATAGCTTTGCAATACCCGCTTAGATTTTTCGGCAAGCGGGCGCCTTGAGCAATAATTATTTGCCGGTCATCCTAAATTGATCGAAATAAGTCTGGGCATCCGCTTTTGTCCAGAGGCCCACTTTGCCGGCCTTGGGAAACGTGCCGTCCTTGACGTCGAGCATTTTTTCGCCGTCAAGATAACACTTGATATGGCCGCCTTCGGTTTCGACCTTGAGTTTGTGCCACTCGTTGGTCTTCACCGTCAGTTGCTCTTTGGTTTGCAGTTGGGTGCGTTTGCCGGCCACCACCTTGTAAACGCGGTAGTTGTCTTCCAATGGATTCATGCGGCAGATGTAGTAATTGTCGGCGTTCTGATAACGCCACACCAATCCGCCGCCCTGGTCGTTTTTTCCTTTGACGGCTTTGAAAGCGACGCTCACTTCGCCGTCTTTAAACCGCGAGTCATCAACTACGCAGACGTTAAAGAGCGCGTTTGGACTGGCGGCTGTCTGAGCGAGTACGAAGCCGCTTTTGGAAGGCGCGCTGGCGTCCTCGACTACTTTCCATACGCTCCCTTCGCCCTTGCCGGTTTTCTCGGCCCTCCAACCGGCTGGTACCTTGCCGAGATCCTTTTTGTCAAACGCCGCGCTCTTAATCTTGTCTTCGGCCATGGCGAAGGCCGCGCTCATGAGGAGGCCCGAGGCCGTAAGGAAACCGGTCCAGCGCATTGCCCATCCTCCGAGGTGATTAGAGTGCTTTGGTGCTATTCCCTTAACTGCCGTGCCAGCCGCGTGGTCCGTTCACTCCACTTAAGAGGGCGTCGATAGCGATGGCGTCCAAGGCCGGCCCCATTTCATAGTCGTTTTGGTGCGCCCCATCTTTCGAGTCAGGGGGCGGATTCGTTTGTCCTGCCGGCGCCACGATGAAATTCACTCCATTCATATTGATGTCGCCGCGGCTGATCAACATAGCGGCCGGATTCGGCGTAAGTTGTTTATCGCCGGCTGGCACAACGAGACGCACACTATAATAACCGGTCCCATCGATTCCACTATAGTTGTCGAACCGGTAGAACCCGCGGCTGTCGGTTACCGTCGTGGCAACGACGTTGCCGCTGTCATCGGCCAACTGGACCGTCACGCCCGGCAACCCTTGCGGACGACTTTCCCTGTGAACGCCTCCGCTGGAAGCGGAGAACACCGTGCCGCTGATCGAGGCCTTGTAGTAAAAGGCGTTGCTCTGAAGATTCGTGATGCCGGTGTTGCGTTCGATGACTTTGGTCAACGTCGTGCCTTGAAGATTTTTCTGCTCCTCGGGGGTGAACTGCTGATTGAGGTAGAAGAACCGATCGCCGTCCCGAAGGCGCGTGAATTGATCGGCCAAGACCGCCTTGGTCAGCGGGCCCACGTCGGCGCCGGGTGCGTGGTCCTCGGCCAGGGCGCCGACAAAGGAATCGATATTGTCTACAGTCCCATACAATTGCTGCAGTTTTTGCTGAACTTGCACATCACTGGTGATTTCCGCGAAGCTCGTCACACGCGGCAAGCCATAGGCGGCACGCATGCTGTTGTAATCGGTAAGTCCGTTATCTCGCCCACGCTGGATATCGCGGGCGATGAGGTCCGTTCCGCCGGCCCCCGGAGCGCCAAAAAGGAAATTGCGAATGTCGCGAACAGCCTGAAGATCGACTTCCTGAGCATCGCCCGACGCGGCGCCTTTGAGGATGGCGTCGATGCCTGTCGAGACCTGGCCGGTGACCGGATCCGTAATGCCGGCCGCGTTGATCAGCGTGGGGTTGAAGAAGGCTTGCGCCAGATCCACGCCGCCGGCCGCCGAATCGGTGCCGTTATTATTGAGACGGTCCACGCCGTTGTCCAGTTGGCTATGGGCGAAACGAAACATGGCGGTGGAGAATTCGTTGGAAATACCGGGATCGACATTCGCTTTGTAGCCGGTGTAAGCCGGCAAGGCGTTCTGTCCAAGCAGCGCGGGCAAGAATTCGGTGTAGGTTATTTTTTGCAACTCGGCAATGACTAGGCGGCGGGCTTCTTGGTAGAGATGCTCGTCCGTCCAATCGGGGTGGCTGGACTGCAAGAGGCTGGCAATGCGGTTGTGCTCGCGGACGAATAGCGTCTGCATGGCGGTAAGCTCAATATTCTCATTAGCGCGGACATCGCCCGCAGCGAAAAGCTGATTGTCGGGCACAATATGGGCATCGTTCGCCATGGGCAACGTTCCATTGGGAAAGTTGGCGCTGTTGTCTAATGGCAGCAAGTTTCCCGGCCCGGTCTTAAGCTGACCACCAACATGGCTGCGCAGGGCGTCAGCGGTTGCCTGTGAGGATCCATAGATTTGAGAGCCGTCCAAAAACGAAGTCACAGCGTTGATCTGTTGGAGTGGGTTGCTCGTGCTGGTTCCTGTGGCGGGGTCGGTATTGGATCGGGTAAAAGATTCGGCGCCCATCGGGTCCGTTGCTGAGGCGGCCGGAATATCGAACGCCTGGCCCGGGTTGGCGGGCGTAAGATCGAGATCGTGATCGAGAAATTGGCCAAAGACGTAAATGAAATCCGAAAGGCTTTTCTGATTGATCATATTCGTATCTTGGGCCGGATTAGCGGGGTCCGTTTGATCGGAGAGCAGGTTGCTGATCACCCGAGCATTTGGCCGATCGGCGCCGGCCGGTGAACTGATTTCATCGGCATAGGCGGCGGGTGCGATACGAATGAGGTCCGTGCCGGCGCTGCCTAAGAGGGGATTAGAAAGATTATTGCCGACGCCCGTAATGCTCGAGAAAACGGTCGATAAAAGGTCCCGCGTTTCAAGGGCCTCTAGAGCGAGCGGACGGCGGCGCGACGGCTGCTTTGTAGATGCGGGAGTGCGGTGAATCCACCGGATAAGGCTCATTGTCGCTCCTTAACGGGCGCAGTGATATTAGGGGTTTCCGAATCGACGAAGATTGGCCTGGCGAAGGAGATCAGGGTATCAAGATCCTAGCGAGTTGCAAGATGCAAGATGGCTTTTCGCCCGATTGCCATTTTGTACGAATCACCAAGGGACTGGAGTGCAACCTCAGAGGCACGTGCGGCGGCTCCTCACTCGCCGGAGCGTTTCGCCGAACCCTTGGCGAGGCTGCACTCCGTTGACCGTTACATAACTTTCCGACTCTTCTCTAGCCAAACGTCCGGCTTGCCCTTGTTGCAATGACGCCCGGCTGTCGAAATCTGAATCACCGGCGGCTTCGCGTCACGGTCGCCCGCGCCTGCGAATTGGCTAGCAGAGCGGTCGTCTGTTGCAAAGCGGCCTGCAAGTTGGTTTGCCTTTGCTGTAGGGCGGTGACTAAAGGATTTTGATCGGATACGCCGTTTTGTCGCAACGTCGTCAAGGAGGCATTGGTTTGTTGCAAGGCCGTCTGTATTAAGTTTTGCGTTTGCCTCAAAGAGGCCTGGGTCGTGGTCCCAGTCGTCGAACCGCTGGTCGTAAGCGACGACGTCTGTGAGGACGATTCCTTTTGGCAACCTTGCGCGCGAGCGTGGGAGGCAAAGAACACAAGGGCGGCAGCCCCGGTGAACAAGACGGTGGCGACAACGCGATGCCTCTTAGAAAACATAAGCTTGTCCTCTTCTGGGCGGCGTAATGTAAGCGGAATGAAGCCAGGATCAAGACCTTATAGTGTCCGGCAATGTCCTTTCGGAGGTTCGTAGTGCGGCTTTAGCCCGTTACGAGTTAAAGCCGGCACTACAAACTTCTTAGGAGGAGGAAAAAGCCGAGCCGCAACCGGATCTTCCTCGCCCCTGGATGCTGGATTGGCCGTGGGAAACACGGCTGATGATCCTGGTGCGACGTGTATATCCGTTTTTCGCGTCCGAACCGGACATTAAAATGGAAGATGATTTCGATAAATCTGGATTGGAGAAATGCGCTGCTCCAAAGCTTGTTCGCAGGCAAAGCGTACGGCTACGGAGGGCGGCGGCAAATGCGTCAGCGGGCACTCAACGCTTGGAGGCGTCCAATACCGTCATGCCGACTAATTCGCTGTCTCGGTAACGCAGCAAGATGCCTTCTTCGTCCACATCAATGGTTTCGGTAGCCTTTTGCGGGCGTTTTAAGCTGATATAGAGCACGTCCGCTTCGGCATCATAGTCCAGCCATAACTTGGAGGCGGGAAACTTGCCGATTTGTTGGGCCATTGCCAGCGCGCTCGTCACGGCCCGTCGTTGGTCTTTTTTTTTCAGCGTCGCCATACGACTTTCTCCGGTTGATTCTGCGAACAAAATACGCGGTTATCACGAAACCGTCGACTGCGTCTACCTCACGATACACCACCACCAAGTAGCGATTTCGCCCGTAACCTTTCACGGCCTTGAGACTCCCGTGCCGACCCGCCAGAACCAAATCGGGATTTTCGATAACCTCCAAGCAATCGTCATCATAACCGGCCATATCGTCGTGGGCATTGACAATATGGTTCCACCGTTCGTCCGTCAACCTGATGGGAACGCGATTAACGGAATGCGCCACATCCATCGGGAACATCCTTTCCCCAGCTATTGTGCTTGTGTTGAGATTGCTCCCTCCACAATCCGAGTCTCCTCCTCTGTCAGCCCATAGAGGCCATACCCCAGCCGGTCGATTGGTCTGTTGGTCGTGGCGGTTTCGGTCGGAGCGAGGTCTTTTGGTGCGACGTGCGAGCGGCGGCAAGTTGCTTGTGGAGCGTCCGCATTTGGTAGCTTGTGAACTGGGCTCAGCAAAAATGATTCACGATAGTCGGTCCCCCGAAATCTGTTTCGGGGTCCAATCAACGGCGTTCATGCAATTCATCCCGCGTGTAGTGCTTTCCCGAGCCATGAATAGGTCGTAGCCGCAAACGGGCTTTAAGCGATTCCCAAGCCGCCTTCGGTTCCCGGACTTCGTTGATTGGCTCGATAGTAAGATTCACGCGGGTATGCTCAGGAAGCGTGAGGCGTTCGTCCGGCCGTAGTAAGCCACCGACAACCGTTGCGGTTACTTGTGTAGTCATGTTTTTTACACTTTCGCATTTTATTTGGATCAACGAGATTTAATTCTCGCTCATTAAGGATAGCTTTTCAAGTTTGCAACGCCCAAGCGCCTTTCCACCGTATGAGGGTCGTGCCCCATTTTCCGCCCGCCCCTTTTGATGGCTGCTATCTTGGCCAGGAAAATACACGAAAACACTCGAAAACAGACCAATGGAAAGCATTTGTGGCTTTTCGTGGCTTCTGAAGCTCTCGGCCAATTCAAGGTGGCCAACGTCGGGCTCAAAAGTGGCCAACGTCGGGCTCGAAGGTGGCCAGCGTCGGACAAAGGCGGCCCCGCATTTGGCCTGGCCCATTTGATTTTGAGAAGCTTTGAAGGGCCTAGAACCTTGAACGCGGTCCCGCCCGCCGAGGAGCTAACTCGTTCCCGCTCTGCCTCGGAAACGAGCCGGCGAATGGCGAGACGCTCTCAACGATCCGAAAACGGCAGCCCGGATGACGCTTCGACGGATTGCGTTAGCAATCGCTCCAGGTTGTGCACGCGCTCTTGGCTGACCGCCAAATCGCGGCGCGCTTGGGGATTGTTCCGATGTTTCTCGACTAGGGCAGCAAAGAGATCCCTGCTTCGGCGGTAGCTGGCGAGCGCGCCCGCGGAATCGGCCGGGATTGAAGCCGTGGAAGTCGCTTGCCAATCCCCCACCTTGGCATAGGCCAGCGCTACTTCGCGCAATAGCAACGGCTCACCAAGGCTATCCTTCGCCAGGCTGCGCAAGTAAGCGAGTGCCGATTCGACAAGAAAAGAACGGGCCGCCGCCGGAGTGGCCGCGTTTTCGATTTTGGCCGGCAGATCGAAGATGAGCGATCTCGCCAATCCCTGGACTGAACCAAACCGCCGATTCGCCATCGAGGCGACCGCCACGGCGCGATCCCGTTCCTCGCGCCCTTGCAGGCATTGCTGTAGCGTGAATTGCAAGGCGGCCGCCGTTTTGAGCTGTTGCTGCTTGGCGTCTTCTATGGTCAGCGCGAGTTCAGCGGCAGCCCGGGCCTTGTATAAAGCGAAGAATAGGGAACCCATGGTGGCAGCCACAAGAGTCCATAAAGCGAAAGTCGTTGGCTTGCCGGTTACCGCAATGAGAGCCGCCGCCGACACGGCGCCAGCCACAGCCAGGGCCGGGTTGCGCCGGATCCAAAGCCACAGCCGGCCGCCCCAGCCCACGGGCCGCGCTCGAATCGGCTTTCCCGCCAGCCAGCAGCGCAAATCGGCGGCGAGCATACCCGCCGTCCGGTAGCGCCGATCCGGCTCTTTGGCCAGGCATTTTAGACAAATGGTTTCAAGATCCCGCGGAATCTTATCATTCAGCCGGCGCGGCGGCCGCGGCTCGTCGGAAATCACTTGATCGAGCAACATGCGCGTCATGCCGCGAAAGGGCAGCTCGCCCGTCAAGAGCTCGTAAAGGATGACTCCCACGCTGTACTGATCGCTGCGGCCGTCGACCCCGTGCGGATTGCGGATCTGCTCGGGGCTTATGTAGGCAGGTGTGCCCAGGATTTGCCCATCTAGAGTCATCGTGACATCGCTGGCATTCCCCAGAGCCAACCCAAAATCCGTAATCCGAGGCATGCGCTTGCCCGTCGGAGGCTTCTCATTAGATGTACCGGTGCTAGCGCCAACAGGTTCTCCGTCCGCTAACGCCTCTAGCATGATGTTCGAGGGTTTAATATCGCGGTGGACAACGCCCCGTTGGTGGGCGAAATCCAAAGCATCGGCTACGCGAGCCACCAGGTCAGCGGCCTCTTGGAAACTCATCCGATTATGCAACAACCATTCCGCCAAGCTGACTCCTTGAATCAACTCGGAAACGATGTATAGCGTCTCTCGATCGCGGCCGACATCGTGAACGGCGACGATGCCGGGGTGCTGAAGGCGTGCGGCCGAACGCGCCTCGCGCAGGAACCGTTCTTCTTCCGCAGGCCCAAGAAACTGACCGCTGCGTGGCAACTTCACCGCCACGTCCCGCCCCAGTTCGGTGTCCTGAGCTCGCCAGACGGAGCCAAACCCGCCTGTGCCCAACAAGTCTTGGAGCTCATAGCGCCCCAGCCGCGCATAGGGCGGCGCCGCATGCCGGCCGGAGTGGATGGACAACGATTCAACGCTGAACGCGCCGCCACACGCCGGACAGGCCATATCCCGCGGCAAAAAGTCCGGGGACATCTCGATCGATTGACGGCAATGGGGACAGCGAAGCTCTGAGGACCGGCTCTGCGATACAGTGCCGTCAACCGTACGGGCAGCCCGTCCACGCCGCCCTTCTTTATGCGGCGGCTCGCTTTGCAACTCGGCGTCAATCCGGGCTAGGAGAATGAACAACCGGCTATGTCGGGGAAATCGATCCGAGTAATCGCCATGTTTAGGCCGATCGCCCCAGCGCTGCCGCACACGATACTCCTCGCCGATCAGCTCAATCGGCAGGGCTTGCACCGTACCCATCTCCGGAAACCGTTTGACATAGTCCTCCAAGAGCGGCAGAAACGGCAAGGAAATGCCGCTCGGCCGCGGGTTCGCCTTTAGCTCCGGGCTGCGCCAGCGATACTCCAAGTCGATCTTGACCAACTCCATGAGCACACTACGGCGCGCGGCGGCGTCGGGCGGCCGCTTGCCGGCCTTCGACGGCAAGAAATCTGCGAGGGCCGGCGGCGGGCCTTGTAGCCAGGCCTGTTCAAACTGCTCCAATAATTCGTCATGATCGGTTAGGTCCAACATGGCACATTAACCTCATTGGAACATGGAGGAGGCGCTTGGAATCGGCAGCCGGAACAGTAGCTGGGTTGAGAACCTGCCCGGTTACGAGGGGGGGCTGACTAGAGGAAACACAAAAGCGTTGCACTCCGTCTCCCCTCTCCCCTGTACTCGGGGGAGAGGGGTTGGGGGTGAGGGGGGCATTAATGCTTCCAATAACCGTACGTTTTCTGCGAGGCATCCCGGCCCCCTCACACCTGCCCCTCACCCCCGAGTACTGGGGAGAGGGGAATTGCGCGCCACTAGTCAAAGGGTAATCGCAACTTCCTCAGGCAACCACTAGCTCGCATCCCCCAACTTTTGCTGAAGTCGCACTTTGACTTGCTCTAGTACACGGCGGACTGTGCGTTCGCTGCGGCGCACCTGGGCGGCGACCTCATCGAGGCTATAACCTTGCAGGCGCATTTCGATCATGTGGCGCTTCACGGGCTCGACTTCGCGCAGGATCTGTTCGAGCGTATCGGCAAGCGCAGCCGCCTCGGCAGGCGCCGGCTCGCGGGCCAACGCCGAGGCCTGCAGACCGAACAGGCTGCTGTCATCGGCAAAGACGTATTCCCGCGCCACAGCCCGTTTAACTGCCGTGTATCGTTCCACCTGATGGTGGAGTTTGTGCATGGTAATGGCGACGAGCAGCCGCCAGAGGTCGCCGCTGCGCTCCAGGGCATATCGTCCATCACGCGCGCCGACAAAAAAACTGCGGTAGGCCGATTGCACCACGTCCTCCGGATCGACATGGCGAGCCAGTCGGCCCGAAAGCCGGCTGCGCGCCAGCGCGACCAGCCTTTCGACATAACGGCGGAATAGATCTCCGGCCGCCTGCTGATCCCCCTCGCGCCAGCGCATCAGTAAATCGGCTGATGGATTATCCATGAAGCTTCTTTTGAGTTCGAAAGGGCAATCAAGACCAAAACTTCGAGCTCAGACATGATCTTGTGAACGTAAGGGTTCCCAAGCAGCGGTACAAGGTCAGAATGGTGAAACGAAACGGCCGCAGCAGCAAACCGCTTTGGCAGGTGGCTTTGACCTGGGGGCCGGCGTTTGGATCGTCTAGCTCGGCGCGTTTATGAGTAAGCTCAAACAGGTGATCCCTCCTTCCGCTTTGGCGAATTCGGAAAGGTCGACTATGGCCACTTCAAAGCCGCGATCACGAAGCAAAACAGCTGTTCGGTGATGCGCTGCGGGCATGCATACTTGATTGCCGATGGGCAGTACATTCGCAGCCCTGGGCTCCTGCTCGGGAACAGTGATGCAATCGAATCCTTCCAGGTATTCGCTCTCCAGCCAGGCCGGATTCATGAGCAGGCTGTTGTCCGGCAAGGCGGTGCAGGCCGTCTTAAGATGGAGACATCCATGCACGGGCACCGGCAAGACGCGGTAGCCATGCCTGTTGACTACGCCTGTTAGAGCCGAAATTCCCGCCCTGTTGGATCGCGATGAGACGCCAACCAAGAGAGTCCGACCGACCAGTAAAACGTCGCCTCCCTCCAGTCTTGCGGGCCACTCGATGCGCTCTACTTCGCGATGCTTTCTCAGCTCAGGCTCAATGCCTGCCACCTCGCCGCGCCGGGACTCGGTTCCCATTGAAGCAAGAACAGCGACTTCGCCTAGCACGAGCGCGGTGTCCTCAATGAACACGGAATCAGGGAAGTCCCGGTTGACCTCCAGCGTTTTCACCTTGACGCCAGAGCGGTGCAATAGCCGGCAATAGTCCTGGTGCTGCGCGACAGCGCGTTCAAAATGAATGGCGGTACGCGCCACGTGAGTGCGCTGACCGGCGTCCATTTCTGGCGACGGAATATGGGTCAGGGCAATCATGCGGCCTTTCTAGATTGCCGTTATGCCGGCTTGGCAGCGATCCCATCGGCTCATCACAATCAGTGATTCGCCCTTCGATGGGTGAGCGCCCATTTGAGCCCAATACTGTAAACGCCCGATCCCACAAAGAGACCCTCGGGAAACCGGCGGTAGTACAGCATGCATTCGTATATGAATTTACTTTCGTCGATATTGAGCCACATTCCCGCCAGGTATTGCAGCCGCAGATTCCGGTCGCGATTGATTTCCGAATTTTCCAACCAGGGCGCGAGATCCCTTGCTTGGCCGGCGTAGGTCGCAAACAGACCAACGGTCGATTCGAATCCAACATCCTTGAGCGCCTTCACCAACGCTTGGTGATCGGGGCGTTTTAATCGCTCTTGCAGATCGTCCACATCTATCCTCGTGGCCTCCAATTGACCCAGGAGGACAATATCGTAACCTTCGCCGCTTTTATCGTTGCTCCAAATCGTGCCGCCAGGGAACGCCTCAAAGAAGGTTGCAATCTCGCTCTTGACGACCTCCAAACTGCTTTCATAAAGAGGCACCCACTGCGTAATCACTCCGCCGGGGTTCAAGTGCCGCTGGCATAGCTCAAAATACTCCTTCGTATAAAGCGTAGCCGAGCCCTTGACCCAGGGATGAATCGGGTCGGAAGTGATAATGTCGAATTTCTCTGCCGTTGTGAGGATGAAATGGCGGGCATCGTCGTAGACGATTTCAACGCGCGGGTCGTGCACGACGTCGTTATTCTCCTTGGCGAAATATTCGGCTACGACCCGCGGCACTAAAGGTTCGATCTCGCATATCACGATTCTTTCGATATCGGGGTGCACTACAAACGAGCCGGCCGTTACCCCCGCTCCGCACCCGACAATCAGGACGGAACGCGGCTTGGCGTGGATCAGCGCCGGAAGGAGTCCAAGCATTCGCTGTAGCCGCATATCTTCGGCCTGCGTGGACGCTTCAACTTTGCCGCTCACGTGGAAATTTCGGACGTTGTCCACTTCGGTCACGGCTACCGAGGAGTTCATCCCCTCTCCTACATACAAGTTTCTCCAAAGGCCGTTATTGAGTGGCAGGCCCCGCCCAAAGGCAATGACTTGCCAGGGAACCTCCGGAATGCTCCAGCAAAACAGCAGTGCGAGGCTAGCAACGGCAACGAAAAAGCTTGCGAGTTTGATTCTGCGAGTAGATTTTGCCGTTTGACTAAGAAATATGGAAGCCGTGGATGCGGCCGGTTGTGGAATGAACATCAAAAGCGCTGCCAGTGCAGACAGTCCGATCAGCAGCCGCTGGGCATCCTGAGTGCCTATCCAGCCGATAAGGATCACGCTGGAGGCGATAGCGCCCACGATGGCGCCGATCGTATTAGCGGCATAGATCCCGCCAACCAATCGCCCGGGGTCTTGACCGGGTTTTGCCGCAGCGGCCAAAGCGAGGGGGAAACTGGCGCCCCAAAGACAAGTGGCCGGGAAAATGGCCCAGGAGCAGCGCACGAGGTCTAGCTGAAAGTCATACCACGGCCCCTTGGAGAGATACGGATTGATCGGCCAATAAGGGAGGGAACGCGTCACTATGAAAGCTGTCCAAGCAATCGCCGCCACGAGCAACAATTGACATGATCCCAGGGCCAGCCGCGGCCGCGTAGCTTGGCGGGCCAGAACCGATCCGATACTGCTCCCAATTCCCAGGCCAACGAGGAACACCGCCAAAATGATGGAAAAGGTGTAAACAGTTGCACCGAGCAAAAGCGACAACAGCCGTGTCCAAATCACTTCGGCGGCCAAGGCGCAAGATCCCGAAAGCGCTATCGCCACATAAACCGGCCATGATCCCCGATCAGGTACGAATCCGATTGGCGCCGACTGACTGTCAGAAAGCGTGTAAGATTTTAGAAACGATAAACCCAAGCTAATGAGCGCCACCGTCCCATTGAATATGGCGGCGACAAAAATTGCTGTCGCCATATCATGCACCCGCAAAAGGTAGAAACCGGCGACCAGGCAACCGAGCACGGCGCCGGCGATGTTGCCCCCATAGAACAACCCCAGCCAAGAGACCCCTTGGGGCGTTGATTCAATCCACCGCGCAACCGCCGGCAAGGTCGCCCCCATGAGCACTGTAGGGGGCAGTAAACAAAGGCTGCACACCGCGCCGCGAAGAAGAAATCCGGGCAAGCCGTAACCGATGATCGCTAAGTAAAACCGGTCGATGTAGGGAATGCCGAACAGGATGACGATTCCCAAAATGCCGATCGTCACCTCGAGCGCAGCGTAGATTCGCAGCGGATGATGCTGCGCTGAAATAAGTCGAGGCAAGGCGTAACTGCCTAGGCACATTCCGCCCATGAAGGTCCCAAGCAGGACTCCGAGAGAAACGGCCCCGGAACCGATAACTAGCTGCAACAACTGAAGCCAGACGATCTCATAAACCAGCGCACAAAATCCGCTGCCGGCGAAAAGCGCAATAAGCAGAGGCAGGAAGCGGCGCCCCGGGGCGGCGTTGATGGGCTCACGTGGGATCGGTGGCATCATGATTTCGCTTTTATCGAGGCGGCCCGAAGTGACCCGGCGGAGGACCGGGAAAACGCATCCGCGCGCGGCCTTCGAAGGGCTCGCCGGTCAATTTCCGCCATCGGCGCGCTTGATCGTCGGTTAATAAGCCCTCGATCTTCGTCATGGCCGATTGAAACTGCTGGTGGTGTTCCTTCTGGGGCCTCCTTTGTCCGGGACCGCCCTCGCACGGAGAGTCACCTGCTTTGGCAACTTGCAAGAGTCGCTCAGGATCACACTCTAAGAGCTTAGGCATCGTCTCGTCCGTTTTGGGGCCTTCCATTCTCTTACCGATCGGGAGGGCCGCCAGACTCGGGCCCGCCGCGGCCGCCAGGCCCTCGTCCGCCCGGTCCTCCACGACCGCCCGGGCCTCGGCGAAAGCCCTCGCTCATTTGCTTGAGCTGTTTCTTCTGGTCGTCGTTGAGGATCTTTGCCAGCTTAGCATCGACCTCCTTCTGCAGATCTTCAAACTGTTTCTTCTGCTCGGCGGTCAGCTTGAGCATATCCTGGAGAAACGGAGGCATGATCTGCCCGGGTTGAGGAGGGCCGCCAGGACCGGGAAACCCTCGGCCTCCGGGCCCGCCTGCACCACCGGGACCGCGCGCCCCGGGACCATCCGAGCCCCCCGGACCTCGTTCGCCTGGACCGCCGGGCGGTCCACCAGGGCCTCGACCTCCTGGACCGCCGCGACCACCACCTGCTCCTTGGCCGGCATCCGCATCCAGCTTGGCGGCCAATGCCATCAACTCTTCTTTTGTTACTATGCCATCCTGGTTGGCGTCGGCCTGATCGAATAGCCGATGCAACCGCGTGTCCGTTACCTCGTCCTTGGTCAGCTTGCCGTCTTTCTTCTTATTAAACGCCATCATTTGCTTCACAATCGAGGCATCGCTGTAGTCTTTCGCCCTTGTCTTGGTGGAATCTTGGGCATCCTTCATTGCCGGCGCCTGTGCTTGCCTTTGAGAGGTCAGCGTCAGGGCGCACATTAGCGCGCACAAATTTCCCACGAGTTTACCCACGACATTCATCCTCCCATAAAAGACTGGTATCGTTCGGCGCTACGGCGGCCACTGATATTATCGCCGGCGGTCTTCGGCAGGCGTTCGTCCCGCGACGATGTCGAAGCGTGCGGTCAATTCACCGATTTTGGATTCCTTCATGGGCTTGAAATCGACAAGAACGAGTTCACGCTCCAGGGGATCGCGAAGATCGGCGAAAACGCCGTCGCTCTTGTTCAGACTTTCGCCATGAACGAATATCTGCGTGGTCAACAGTTCTTTGCCGCCCTTCTTGACCTTAACGTGGATGTGAGGAGTCCGTCCGGTGTAAGGCACTGGCTTAATGGTCCGGAAGTAATACTCCCCGCTCGAGCCGGTGGTGAATCGGCCAAAACCTTGAAAGTTCGTGTCCCGATTGCGGCCGGTGCTGTCGCGGGAATGAATATAGACGCCCTTATTGTCTACTTGCCAAATCTCGATAACGGCGTTCTTAATGGGACTGCCCGAGGCGTCGAGAATTTTACCGCTTAGGTGGGTGATTTCTCCAACGGCAGGAGTAATCGAGTCATTGATGATGAGTAAGTCGTTATCCGTGTCCAGCGGCAGTTTATCGGGGTAGAAGGGGCCTTCTGTCAGTCGCGGCGTTGCGGCCAGTTGTTCCGCAAAGGCGCCGCGAACGGTGAACGCCGTCGCACTCAACGTCAAAGCGCTAAGAAATCCGCGGCGGCTAGTTAGTGCAAAAGGAAGCCTCATGGGTACATCTCCACAAATTGTTAGGACTTCTGCTGACTCTCCAGGAAAACGGCATGCCGGTTTGCTAGTTGCCGCCTTCCTTGGCCTTGATGCAATACAAGTTATCAACGCTCCGAAGCAAGGCAGTACCCGCGGCGAGGGCGGGCGTAGCCCAAAACATTTCGTTTAAGGAATTCTTGCCAAGCACCTTGAACTCCGGACCGGCCTTCAATACAAATGTGGTCCCGCCGTCATCAAGGCAAAAGACCTTGCCCTCGCCGGCCCACGGCGAAGCCCAAAAGCTCTTGGCATTGGGGATGCGCTCGCGGTAAATTTGCTTGCCGGTTTTCGCATCATAACACGTTACAATCCCGCCGCTCTGCCGAAAAACATAAACGTAGCCTTGATACACCAGCGGCGATGCCTTTTCCGGCCCTCCCTTGGCTTGAGACCACGCGACTCCCGCGTTGGAAGTTTCGTCTTTTTTCAGACTCACATCGCCCGAAGCTCCGGCTCGCACGGCATAGAGACCGCCGCCCGCTCCTCCACCGGGGCCACCGCCGAAGCCGCCACGTCCTTGCGCCATTTCGCCGCCACCGAATCCGCCTCCTCCGAACCGCGCCTCGCAACCCACATATAAGAGATCGGAGTCGCCTACCGGAGAGGCATTGCACTGCCCGGCCACGCTCAGCTCCCAGAGGACTTTGCCATTGGCCGGGTCATAGGAACGCACCTTTTGGCTGCCCGGGGTTACCAGCTCAGTTCGCAGCTTGTTCTTCCAAATGACCGGTGAGCCCCAGTTGGTTTTTTCATTGCGAGAAACGCGCCAGACTTCGTCGCCGGTTTTTTTGTTGAGGGCGACCAAGAAAGACTTTTCTTCGTTGTCGATTTGCAAAAAAAGGCGATCGCCATCAAGAACCGGCGAACTGGCCGTACCAAAGCCCATCTGCATGGGATACGAGCCAAAGTCCTTCTTCCAGACGAGATTGCCGGCGAAATCATAACAGAACAGGCCATGCATGCCGAAATAGGCATAGATGCGCTCACCGTCGGCTACAGGAGTCTCCGTGGCATAGGTGTTGCTCTGCTGCGTCGGGATACGCGGCTTGCCTTCCAGCGCCAGCCGCTTCCAAAGCACCTTGCCGGTTGGCCGATCGAGGCAGTAAATCTCCCAGCGATAAACCACATCCGGCGGCTTGCCGCCGCCAAATCCACCCGGACCGCCTCTTCCGGGACCACCAAACCCGCCGGGGCCGCCCCGACCGAAACCCTCGCGCATGCCCTTGACCTGCTTTTTCTGCTCGTCCGTCAGGATCTTCTCGACTTGGCCATCAACGTCTTTCTGCAAGTCCTCCAGTTGTTTCTTCTGGTCCGCAGTGAGATTCAACTGATCTTGCAAAAAGCGCGACAAAACTTGGCCGGGCTGCGGCGGTCCGCCAAAACCCATAAAGCCGCCGGGTCCGCCCCCTCCGAAGCCGCCGCCCGCCGGCGGCTTTTTTTGGTTGTCGGTTATCGCCGTCGTAACGAAAACTTTGTCTCCCCAAACAATCGGTGAAGACCAAGCCACACCCGGAATCTTAGCTTTCCACTGAACGTTCTTGTCCGGCCCCCACTCGGTCGGGATAGCGGATTCCGCCGTAAGGCCATCACTATGTGGCCCACGGAACTGCGGCCATTCACCGGCCGCCGATAGCGTCCCCAGGCAACAAGCCACGACGCCAGCCGCCACTGTCCACCGAGTAAGCATCATAAGCTCCCTAGTATTTGAGATCTTCAATACAATTCGCCGCTCCGCAGCGGATCGAAAGTAACCCGCCGATCCGCGGCGAATTTGCCGCGAAGCGGCAGGCTATTTGTTACTTCAAACTCGCCAAATATTCCGCTAACGACCGCAAGTCGGCTTCGGAAATCTTCCCTTCAAAGCCGGGCATGCGTGATCGCGGTTTTTTCGAAGTGGGTTCACGGATAAAGGCCATGAGCCAATCGACCGTGTCGTTGGGGTCGCGGCCCACCGTGCTGAGGTCGGGTCCACGATTTCTTCCGCCGGGTCCTCCACCGCCCCTGCCTCCCCCTTCGGGTGGGCCGCCGGCGCTTCCCTGACTTGGTTGCCCGCTTTGTCCGGGAGCCAAACCTTGCCTGGCGCCTCCAGGGTTGGCGGAGCCAATTTCCGGTCGCGACGGACCCGGCCTTCCAGGAGGCGCTCCCGGTCCCCGTCCTGCTTCCGGCTTTTTCTCCGATTCGGATTTGGACGAACTATTTTCCGCGACCGTTGTGCCCTTGTTCTTGGGCCAAAATACCGCAGCCAAGATAATGCCGACTCCAACAAGCACCGCTCCACCCATCACCAGGCCAACAATCAAAGGTGTGCGGCTCGCCGGTTTCTTTTTCTTGCGGAATTTCTTGCGCTTAACCGGCCGCTCTTCCTCCTCTTCATCATCGTGATCTAAATCGTCATCGTAATCCGGTTGCGCTGCCTTTCGGGTGCGCGCCCCGGCCGGTTTTGAAGACCGGTAGCCGTTAGCATCGCCCGGCACACGCAATGAATCGCCGCATCTCGGGCATTTGACGACTTTCCCCGCAGGCAATGAATCGGCAACCTTGAGACTTACTCCACACGACGGGCAGACAAGCTTTTTCGTCAACATGATCAGTTACTCTTTTTCTTCCACTGCTGCCGGCCGAGACCGTTCCTTTGTAATAGGAACGAACGTGTCCCAACCGTGCCAAAAATCAATCCTAGCAATCCCTAAATGGGAATTGGTTTACTTTATACGCACATCGATCCACTTCTGTTACATCTGTCCATGAGCCCTGTCCTTTCTCACGCAGACCCATTTGCTCGGCTTATGACATAAGACCTTAATGGGTAGGAAGTTCGATGGACATTCCGGTCCGCGTCTCACAAAGCTGTGGCTGCACTTCTGCTGCACTTGCTCAACCAACCGCGAGCGATTTGCGAGCGCTCTGATACCGTTCTATACTTTTCCGGTTTTTAATGCATCAGCTTGAGGATTTACCCCAATGAACGCTTCCGAACAACTTCTCCCGCCGTTTGAGCGCAAAAGCGTGATCGCCCCTGCTTCCACCGCAGATAACACACCGCTTCCAGCGCCCTCGGTCCAGTCTTTTGAAGAATTGGAAATCCCAGCGTCCTTCCGCACGGCACTTGACAACGAGTTGACCGACGGCGAAAAAGTGCTCTGGTTGGGTCGGCCATCGCGCAACCCACAAGTCCATCCTCAGAACCCGATGTTGACGCCCATCGGCGTGGGCTTGCTCATCGTTGCCGTCGTTGCGGCAATGGCAGCCATCATATCGGGAGCGGGCGCCTTTCCGTTAGTATTCGCCGCCTTCTTGGGATTGTTCGGTTTTGTCTTTCTTCTTCCGCGGCTGCTAGGGCCGTCAAAATCTTGCCGCTCTTGCTACGTCGTCACGAATCGCCGGGCCATGCTCATCGAGTTGTCGGTCTGGGGCAGGGCGCCCCGCGCCAAGAGCTATCTGCCTCATGAGCTTGTGGCATGATCAAACGAATTGCAGCGACCGTTTAATCATTTAGAATTTTGAGTTCGTTTCGGATTTCGGATTTGGGATTTCGAGTTGCAACTTTTTTCGTGCTTTTCGCGATCCGCCTTCGGACCTCAGAAAGCTGCAGTGTTGAGTGCTTGGCCTCACGTCAGAGGTAAGGCCTTCCGCTCAGTCCCCCAGCTCTCATTTCGCTATCATGGGCGACCCGCTAAATTGCGGCGTTTGCCCTTGTGCCCCGTTGGCGGCGCATTAGGCTGAAGTTGCCGGCGCCCAGCGCTCATCGACCTCTTCTGAGAGCATAAAAAGGGACAAACTCATGCCAACTGTCAAGGAACTTCACGTCAACGGCTCTAAGCGTTCGCTCGATGCCGACTCCGAGCGGAGTCTGCTCAGCGTCTTGCGCGACGATTTGGCCCTCACCGGCAGCAAGTACGGCTGCGGCGAGGGGAGTTGCGGCGCCTGCACCGCCTTGATCGACGGCAAACCGACGCGCTCGTGCATTACCCCGGTGGGCTCTGCCGAGGGGAAACAAATCTCAACTATCGAAGGGCTGGCGCGCGACGGCAGCCTGCATCCGGTGCAGGAGGCGTTTCTTAAAGCGGGCGCACTTCAGTGCGGCTACTGCACTCCCGGCATGATCATGTCCGCGGTCGGGCTGTTAACCAAAGAAGCGTCGCCTGACCGGGACGCCATCGTTCGCTTCATGGGGGGCAACATCTGCCGTTGCGGCACTTATCCACGGATCATCACGGCCATCGAGCTGGCAGCCAAAGCGTCGAAAGGAGGCGGCCAATGACCAAGGAACTTCTCCCCGACTTCTTGGCCGAACCGGAGCGTTATGAGCTTCGCGAAGAGGGCAGGTTTACTTACGAGTTAAGCCGCCGAACATTCTTTCGCTTGGTGGGCAGCGGCGTGGTCGTCGCCTTCTTGCTTCGCGATGCGGAAGCGCAGGAACGGCGGCCCAATGGCGGCGGACGCCAACGCGGAGGCGGGTCGCTGCCCAAGGAAATCGGCGCCTGGTTGCACATCGGCGAAGACAGCGCCATCACGGTCTACACCGGCAAGGTGGAGATCGGCCAAAACATTCGAACCTCGCTCACGCAAGTCGTCGCGGAAGAGCTGCACGTCGCGCCCAGTCGCATTTCGATGGTGATGGCCGACACGCAAAAGGTTCCGTTCGATTTCGGGACGGCCGGCAGCCAAACGACGCCGATGATGGCTTCGCAGCTCCGGCGCGTGGCCGCCGCCGCGCGCGAACTTTTGCTCGACTTGGCAGCCAAAGAGGCAACCATTGAACGCGGCAAACTGACCGTTGCCGACGGCAAGGTCATCGGCCCGGATTCTAAGCCCTCGTTCGAGTTTGGCAAACTGACCCAGGGTAAAAAGCTGGTAAAGCTCATCGACGACAAGGCAGGCACGACTCCGGCCGAAAAGTGGACGGTAGCCGGCACGTCCGAGCCCAAGGTGGACGGCCGAGCCTTCGTGACCGGCGCTCATCCTTATGCGTCGGACGTTTCGCGGCCCGGCATGGTGCACGGAAAAATGCTGCGGCCGCCCGCCTTTAAGGCCGAGCTTGTGTCGATAGAGACAAAAGACGCGGAAGCGATGCAGGGCGTTCGGGTGGTTCATGACGGCAATTTCGTCGGCATCACGGCTCCGACGGAATACGCCGCCGGCAAGGCCTTGGCCAGCCTTCATGCCGAATGGAAGACCGTGCCGCAGATTAATGGCGCCGATCTATTTAAGCATTTGAAGGAACATCCTGCGGAAGCGCGCGGGTTCGGCGGGCCTTCCAAGAATGAACAAGGCTCGATCAAAGACGGGCTGGCCGCCGCTCACAAAACCATTGAGGCCACTTACACAATTGCCTATATCGCTCATGTGCCGCTGGAGCCGCGAGCCGCGGTCGCGGAGTGGGCCCAAGGCAAACTAACGGTCTGGACAGGGACGCAGCGCCCCTTCGGCGTTCGCGTCGAATTGGCCACCGCGTTTGGCATCCCGGCCGAAAGCGTGCACGTCATTGTGCCCGACATGGGCTCAGGCTATGGGGGCAAGCACACCGGAGAAGCCGCAGTCGAAGCAGCGCGACTGGCGAAAGCCGTGGGCAAACCGGTCAAATTGGTTTGGACGCGTGAGGAAGAATTTACCTGGGCGTATTTCAGGCCGGCGGGCGTCATTGAAGTGAAGGCCGGCGCTAAAAAAGACGGCACGCTGACGGCCTGGGAATTTCACAATTACAACTCCGGCGGTTCGGCGCTGCGCAGTCCTTACCAAGCGGCAAACCAGCATGTGGAGTTCCACCCAGCCGATTCGCCGCTTCGGCAAGGTTCGTATCGCGCCTTGGCGGCGACGGCGAATCATTTCGCACGGGAATCGCACATCGACGACCTCGCTCACGAGCTTGAAATCGAACCGCTCGCATTTCGCCTTAAGAACTTGAAGGACGAACGGCTAAGAGCGGTGCTCGAAGCGGCTGCCAAGCAGTTTGGCTGGGGTCAGGCCAAGCCTGCGGACGGCCATGGCTTCGGCATTGCAGGGGGGACGGAGAAGGGAAGTTACGTGGCCACCTGCGCCGAGGTCGCGGCGGACCTCAAAAGCGGCCGCGTAAAAGTCGTCCGGGTCGTGACCGCTTTCGAATGCGGGGCAATTCTGAATCCGGACAATTTGAAAAACCAAATCGAAGGAGCGAACATGATGGCCTTGGGAGGCGCGCTCTTCGAAGCCATTCAATTTGCCGACGGCAAAATCTTGAATCCCCGTCTTTCCGATTACAAGGTGCCGCGCTTTGGGGATGTTTCGCAAATAGAAGCCGTGCTGCTGAATCGCAAAGACTTGCCTTCGGCCGGCGCGGGTGAAACGCCCATCGTGGCCCTCGCCCCAGCGGTGGGCAATGCCATCTTCCAAGCCACCGGGTTGCGGGTGCGTTCGCTCCCGATGGCGCCGAAGGGATTGAAGGCGACGTAAAATTGTTCTTACATATCCGAAGCGTGAGCGAGGGAAACTATTTTTCTCGCTCACGCTTCGGGTTTGCTTGCACATCCCCATGCTCGGGCGATCGGTGCCCCCTACGCGCTAGCTGCCTTGGCCACGCGAGCCCGTGGAGCCGTCGGCAATCTGAGATTCAAGCCGGGGAGGCCAAATTCTTCGTGAAGTCGATGAAGCCGGCCGGTGATAAGGACTGCGAGCTTTTGAGTCTTAACGCTGTCCGTCTTGGAGTTGGCCAGTTGTTTAAGGACGGCTTGCACACGAAGTGTGATTTCATCGCCGAAGCGGCTTTCGTTGGTATCGCGAAACTTTTCATAAAGCGCCGGCAGTTGCCCGAAGCACCAGTCCGCCGTCTGCTCCCAGTCGCCCGGGATGGCTGAGGCGCGAACTTCTTTTCCCAACGCCGCCAGTTGAACATGAAGCGCTTTAACCACACTAGCCTCCAGGGACGAAAAAGGGTTATTACAGCAGTGAGCAGTTCCAAAGAAGCCCAATCATCTCTAGCGTTGCCTTGGGACTAGGCATAAGCGTTGCCTGTCACATGCCGGACGGGTGCAACGGTGCGCGGCTCAGGATGCGACTCCGCGACTAAACGATTCGCTGCAAACGTTTCCCGGACCACTTCCCGTGCGACTGTGGCAAACGATTCCGGAAATTGGCAGCTAAACCCGCAGGCTGCGCATGTCACGATGGCCGCCCCGCTCTCGGCGCTGCCGAACGTCGCCATGCTCGCACACTTAGGGCACGTCGCATTGACGTCGATACGCCATTCCAGGGGCGGGTTGTTCTTCGAGTCATGATGATAGACAACCATACTTTTTCGCCCTTGAAAAAGCGGGAGATGGTAAAGGGTTCAACATTTATTGTATGGATGCTCGCTATTACTTCCATCCAAGTCAGGTCGAGTATCAACAAGTCGGGGGAAAAAGCAAAGAGCAATTCAAAAAACGGGTTCGAATGGCCGCCAAAAGCAGCGTGCTTCACTTTTTGCCCGCTTCCCTATCCAATAATGCCGGTTTTATCGTCCAAGCCTGTTTTTTGGCAAGCGCCATCAACCGGGCCGCACGGAAACCAGGCGGGAAGATGACCCACGACCATAGTTTTGGATCATCCGAGGCAACAAACTTGCCCGGCACAAGGACGCCTGGCTTTACTTCGATCTTCTTGGGTACGGGATTGCCGTCCAACAGCTCCAGGGCAACGTTCGCCAATGCCGGGAGATAGTCTTCCGGAGGCACGCCGACGCTGCCCAGCCAAACGGTACCCGGAAGGCGGTCGTGCTTTGTCAAGTACTCGTCCACCTGGCTCGCGGTCCGCGTGAATTGGCTATCATCGGTCTCGACGCCGTGCTCGAGTGCAGCGTTGCCACTCGTCGGCCCATAAGGGCTTCTCTTGAGTTCGAGGGATTCAACATCGCGGCCGGCAGCTTTGGCGGAAACATATTGATTCAAAAGGCACAGCGACTCGCCTGCGGACAGCGAAAAATCAGGGGTCTTGAAATAGCTCGCCCGATCCTTGAGCGCCAGCGCGATCGCCTTAAGCTCATCGAGTGAAAACTTGCGACCTCGAGCTTTATCGCGATAGAGAACCGCCGCTTCCGAGGCCGTGATGAAGCGCACATCGGGAAAGCGTTTGATAAAGCGGATATAACTTTCGAAAACCTGGTAGGCGGCCCTGCTTTCGTCGGCCGTCTTCATGGGCGGCAGCTTCCACTTGTCGCGCGGCGGATTGGCGCCATTGCGGAAATTGACGCCGTCCCAGAATTCCTTGTGCACGAATTCGCACGGGTGGTACATGATGCTTACGACGCCGCCGCCTTCGGCCAAGAGCGCTTTGCGGGCCTCGGCAAAGCGGTCGTTGGCTTTGTCCAGATCTCCCGGGTTCTTAATGTCGGCGCGTATCAGGTGGGCCAGCTTGTAAAGATTGAGGACGCCGCAGTAATAGTGAGGCTTGTCTTCCAGGGAGACATGGCTGCCGGCATCCAGGTACACCTCCATGCCCCACTGGCGTAGGGCGCCGTAAGTCTGCGGCGCCCAGGAGCTGCCCGGCTGGCCATAGCAAGTCGGAGCAACGCCAAAGATGCGTTTGACATCCTCCAAGCCCGGCTTTTCCCGGCGGTCGAATTCGGCCACGCCTTCGTCCCAACCAAGCTCGTCAAGATACTGGGCCGGAGTGGGCTGGACGCTGTGATAGTTGGAGTGGTAGCCGATTTCGTGGTTCTTGAGGGCCTTGATGACGTCGTCGCGTTTGCGGCGCTCGAGCGTGCGAGCTTTTTCGCCGACCACTTTGAACGTCGCCCGAATATCTTCCTTACTAAGGAAGTCCGCCACCCGCAGCGCGGCATCGTCGCTGGCGGGTAAAATGTAATCTTCCGTGTCAAACCACAAAACGACATAGACCTTGCCCCCGCTTTCCGCCGCCCAAGCCGTGCCGGTCCCAAAGAAGGCCAACCCGAAAGAGACGACCAGCAAGCAAAACCAGCGAGGCCACGACCGGACCATGTTAATGTCTCCTGGGGCGCGGCAAGCAGTAATCCCTGCCCGCCGGTATTTTCACCGGTCCCATACGCAAAAGCACATGATGCGATTGGGCTCGCCCATCTTTGGGGAATTCTGGATAAAGCCTTCAGAGATGATACCAAGGATGTGCGCAAAGAGCGGAGGCTCGGTCTAGGAGGAGCGCGGATCCTCGGACAAAGTGTCTGGTTAAAGCCCCTCCGAAATGGTTCTCTCCATTTCGCCGGACCCCCCGTGAAAAGAAATGAAAAGCATTTTGGGGCAGCCTGAAGCTGAAAAGAGCTGAAAGCCTACTTCTGCTACGACAGGCAGAAATGGTAAGGCCCCATTGCCGGCTTGTAGCGGTCAAAATGAGCAATCGTTTTCCGTTTTTCATCCCCCTCCCACCCCTGATGAAAAACAGGACCCTGGGTTGAAAAACGGAACGTTGAGTGCGATAGCACTTGCGTAAAGTGGCACGTTTCTTCGCCGCGCGTAGCATTAAAGCCAATTTTGCCGCAACACAGAAAATGCCGAGCAGTAATCTACCATCTTCCTCCTTCTGCGAAAAACGATTACAGTTTCAAGCAAATCAGCACGATTTAAAGATCAGCTTGGATTATCGCCGGCGGCTACAGCCCCTATTGACTGCAGTCCGGCCGCTAAGTTATGGTCCCTCACGCCTGATGGAACTCATTCTCACACCTAAATTGCAAGCATGACACGGGTTACGTAACTCCAGCTTATGAACCCGATTTCGCATTATTCTGAACAAGCACGGTCCCAAACCCTAGAAGCCGCCTGGCGCAGTTCCAAGGGGCTGCAACTCAGTATCTACTCTTCTTTGGCGCTCCTGGTCCTAATTGTTGCTGGATTTCTCGGGGCCAAACGCTCTCCTCGGCCACAAGCGGCAACGGTCCCGGAGGCTGTACCGGCGGCCACAGTTCAGCAGAACGACAGCCCCCTTGTCCAGGAAGTCGATTTCCGCCGACAAATCCTTCCCATCCTCACGGAACACTGCATTCGCTGCCATGGCCCTGAAAAACGCCGCAGTGGGCTGCTGTTGACCAGCAGCAAGGCGGCGTTGGCGCCGGCCGACTCAGGCTTGCCTGCCATCGTTCCCGGCCAGGGTGACAAAAGTGAATTGATTCGCCGCGTCGTGGCAACCGATGCGGAGAAGCGCATGCCGCCGGGCGATCATCCGCTGAGCGCCGAGCAGATTGATTTGCTGCGCGCCTGGATCGATCAAGGCGCCGTCTGGCCCGGCGACCCGGCGGCGACCACGAACCACTGGGCCTTCAAAAAACCCATCAGGCCGGCGCTTCCGGCCGTGGCCTTTAGAGACTCGGCCGCTAAACCCAATTGATTATTTTATTCTGGCACGATTGGAGCAAGAGGGCCTCGCCCCTTCTCCTGCGGCTGATCGCGCCCGACTGATCCGGCGTCTTTACTTTGATTTGATCGGTCTCCCGCCAACCCTTACGCAGGTCGATGACTTTGTCAGCGATCACCGGGCGGATGCTTACGAGCGAGTCGTGGACCAGCTCTTGGGCTCTCCCGCCTATGGAGAGCGCTGGGCTTATTCCTGGCTCGACTTGGCCCGTTATGGCGACTCCAACGGCTCCCATCCCGACGCCTTGCGGACGGCCTGGCTTTACCGCGACTGGGTCGTGCAAGCCTTGAACGCGGACATGCCTTTCGACCGTTTCACCATTGAGCAGATTGCCGGCGACCTACTGCCAAATGCCACCCCGGCGCAGAAAATTGCAACTGGCTTTCATCGCTGTTCAACCGTGAATACCGAAGCGGGCACCGACCCGGAATTGGACAGGATCACTTACGTTGTTGATCGGGTCAACACAACCGCCACCGTTTGGCTGGGATTGACCATGGCTTGTGCCCAGTGTCACAACCACAAATACGATCCCTTTAGCCAGGTCGAGTACTATGAATTATTTGCCTTCTTTAACAACACGCCTCTCGAAACAGCCGAGACGCGCAAGGATATGAATTTGGAGCTAATCGGTCCGAAAATGGCATTGCCCGAAGAACCTGCACGAGCAATGCGACGCAAGGAACTGGAAATCCGGCGGGCCAAGCTTGACGCAGAACTCAAGACAAGAGTCGCCAACCTCGGTCCGAATCGGGAGGCTTGGGAACGGCAGCAACTAAGGGACACTACGCACCTAAACATGCTGCCTGAGGATATCCATCTGATCCTGCTTACCCCGCCAACCGACAGGGCCGTAGAGCAGAATCAGAGGCTGATCGACTATCACGCCGACGTTTGTCCCGAGACGCGAAGCGAAAGAGAAGAACTGCGCAAACTCACGAAAGAAATAACCGCGCTGGCGCCATTGACGGCCTTGATAATGGTCGAAATGGAAAAGCCACGGCCCACCTTTGTACTCAAACGCGGTGATGTAAATAACAAGGGGCAACGGGTTCTTCCCACCACGCCCGCCGTGCTCCATCCTTTGGCCCAAGGCGCTCCGGCAAATCGTTTGGGCCTGGCGCGTTGGCTCGTCGATCCCGAGAACCCGCTCGTCGCCCGCGTGGCCGTCAACCGCTGGTGGGCCGAGTTTTTTGGCAACGGCCTGGTTGCCACGCCCGAGGATTTCGGCGTCCGGGGCGAGCCGCCTACCCACCCCGATCTACTAGATTGGCTCGCAACAGAGTTCGTGCGCGGCGGCTGGTCGATGAAACATGTCCACCGGCTGATCGTCACCTCGGCGGCCTATCGCCAGTCGTCGCGTGTCACCTCAGAAATGCTCCTCAAGGATCCCGAGAACAAACTGTTTGCTCGCGGCCCGCGCGCCCGCTTAAGCGCGGAGGCCATCCGCGATAACGCGTTGGCCGTCAGCGGCTTACTTAACCGGAAGATGGAAGGGCCTCCCGTCTTTCCGCCGCAGCCGGCCGGAATATGGAACTTCGGCGGCTTAGCGGACAACGTTTACCCAACCAGCACCGGGGCCGACTGCTACCGTCGCGGCCTGTATACCGTTTGGCGGCGCAGCAGCCCTTATCCTAGCTTTGTTGCGTTTGACGCAGCGGCCGCGCACGAATACGCCGCTCCAGGCTCTGACCCTTCTTAACGACCCGGTTTACGTGGAAGCCGCCGTCGCCTTGGCCGGTCGCATGGTGAGCGAGCGTCCGAACGCTAAGGTGCGGGACCGCATCACCTATGGATTTCGTCTCTGCCTGGCGCGGGGGCCGAAAGAGGAGGAGTCGCGGTTGCTGGAGCAAGTCTATGCCCGCGCCTTCGAGCGCTTCCAGGCCGATCCCGCCGCCGCCCGCGCGGTCCTTGGGACTTACCGCCGTCCGCCTGGCGTCGATGAAGCCATCCTGGCCGCCTGGTTCGAGGTGGCTGCCGTGCTCCTCAATCTTGACGAGACGATTACCAAGGGGTGATGGAATGCGTCTTCCCGACGAGTTGCTTCGGACCATGACGCGCCGCGACCTATTTCAGCGCCTCGGCAGCGGCCTTGGGGCGCTGGCCTTGACTTCGCTTCTGAATCCCGAAGTGTTCACGGCCGCGCCTGCTCCCTCCGAACAAAGCCCAATGGGAGTCCGCCGACCTCATTTTGCCCCGCGAGCCCGGAGCATTATCTACCTCCACATGGTCGGTGCGCCTTCTCAACTCGATCTCCTGGATTACAAGCCGGTACTGCAAAAGCACGACGGGCAGCCAGTTCCCAGCCACTTGATCGAGGGCCAGCGCTTTGCCTTTCTGCGCGGCCAACCAAGGCTCCTGGGCAGCCCCTATCACTTCTCCCGGCACGGCCGCTGCGGACTGGAATTATCCGAGCTACTCCCACACCTCGCTGGGATTGCCGACGATGTCTCCGTGGTCAAATGTTTGCACACCGAAGAATTCAATCATGCCCCCGCCCAGCTAATGATGCAGACCGGGTTTGGCCGGTTCGGCCGGCCCAGCATGGGTTCGTGGGTGACCTATGGCCTGGGCAGCGAAAACGAGAACTTGCCGGCCTTCGTCGTCTTGGTCTCGGGAAAGTCTCCCGGCGCCGGCGACAGCCTTTGGGGCAGTGGGTTCCTTCCCCCCGTTTATCAGGGTGTGCAGTTTCGCAACAGCGGCAATCCGGTGCTGTTCCTCTCTGATCCTCCAGGGATAACGCGGGACGACCGCCGCGGCCTCATCGATGCCATCGGCCAGCTTGACCGCGTGCAACTGGCGGATGTCGGCGATCCGGAGATTGCCACGCGCATCAGCCAATACGAAATGGCCTTTCGCATGCAGACTTCGGTGCCTGAGTTGACGGACGTTTCGCGGGAGCCGCAGCGCGTTCAGGATATGTATGGCGTTACCGCGGGCCGGCCCAGCTTCGCCAACAATTGTCTTTTGGCCCGCCGTCTCGTCGAACGCGGCGTCCGCTTTGTGCAGCTTTACGACGCCGATTGGGATCACCATAGTGCGATTTTTACGGACTTGCCGCGCAAGTGCCGGGAGGTCGATCGCCCTGCGGCCGCTCTGGTCAAGGATCTGAAACAGCGGGGCCTGCTCGATTCGACGCTGGTGATTTGGGGCGGCGAATTTGGGCGAACCCCCATGCTGCAAGGCGACCCTGGCGCGCCGAAACCCGGCCGGGACCACCATAAAGACACCTTCTGCGTCTGGCTGGCCGGCGGCGGCATGAAGGCCGGCTACGTGCATGGCAAAACTGACGAGCTGGGTTATCTCCCGGCGGAAGATCCCATGCACGTTCGCGATTTCCACGCCACTATCCTTCATTTACTGGGCATTGACCACGAGCGCCTGACATTTCGCCATCAAGACCGAGATTTTCGACTGACAGACATTGGGGGCCACGTCGAGCGAAAACTGTTGGCTTGATCAGACGGCATGAGCAGGATTGCGGCAACGATCCGCGCCCCCGATGAGCACTTGTGCCGAGTTTTGTGGGAAACAATAGAGATCACTCGCTGAAAAAGAAAAGGACGCGGACGGGGAAGACGGCCATCACTTGGTACGCCGGGTGCCATGCTTTCGGGCTTTCCGAGGCATAAGGGATCGCCCTTGGCTCGGAGGCCCCGAAAGCATGCCTCCGTGCGATACGTCGGAAAAGTCACCGCGGAGCCAATGCTTTCGGGGCCTGGCCCGCTTTGCCGCCAAGGTCATTGAATGACTGGCCCCGAAAGCATGGCCCTCGGCGCCCTTATGTTCACCGTCTAGGGGCTAATGCTTCAATTTCTATGACGGCAACGCCATGCGGAGTTTCGTATTGTGCAAATCTCTGCAACTTTCCATCCACTTCGAAGTACGCTGCGGCTACTTTCCCATAGCAATTGCCAGGAGCGTACACAGAAGCATCGTATGCCCGTTCCTTAAAATAATTTCGTCGTTCATCGGGGCTTGCGATGAGCAACTCCACCTTGTTCATATCCCTGATTCCTGCTCTAACTTTCTTTCTGCCAATCTTGCCGATCAAGAGCATACCAGGAAGTACTTCAGTACCAACCTTGGCGAGGCCGTGAGACGACAGGTGTGATACCTGATCTATATTCATAAGATCAGTAAGGTCACTGGTGAATTCCTCTAAGAGGGTGTTCCTAAAGGTCATGCAGCGCGCTTTATGCGATTTGCGGTGTAGCCATTAGCCAATCTCGATTCGCTGGGGGCCAGACGTTGGAGCATCAAATGGATCGAAGCAATT
>JBJMQT010000117.1:0-5608 GCA_045802525.1 Gemmataceae bacterium | reverse complement strand
TTGTGGTTTGGAGCGAGCAGCCATCACCTCCGTTTCGGAGCAACGCTGTCCGCCGAGGTGGATACGCACGTCGCCATGCTGTGCGATTTGCTGACCCCACTACTTGAAGACGGCTACCAGCGCGTTCTGGTGCTCAATGGCCACGGCGGCAACACGGATACCATCCGCATGGCGCTCCGGCGTTTGCAACCGCGGTGGCGCGATCGGATTCTTGGCGGCGCGGCCTATTGGGAGCTGGCCGAGCCGGAGCTAGCGCAACTGGCGGACGGCCCGCGCAAGTCGATGGGCCATGCCTGCGAATTTGAGACTTCGATGGTGATGGCGATCCGTCCTGACCTCGTCCGCCGCGAAGAGATTCGCGATGATCCGCCCAATGATGACCCTATCCTGCGCGGACTGTATTTAGCTGATGACATGAAACAGCGAACGCAGCGGGGAGCAGTCGGATTTCCGGAAAAGGCAACGGCTGAAAAAGGCAGGGCTATCTTGGACGCCGCGATTGTCCGAACGGCAGAGGTTATCACTGCCCTTCTTGCCAGGCCGTTTCCCTTTTGATTCTAAAGACATGCCCGGTGGTTTGACACAGCGCGCTGGTACGCCGTACAATTCGTGCAGATGGCATGCCAGCGGAATGAAGCCGTCACGGAGCAGGAGCAAGAGGTGGAGTGTTGGAGCGCTTTTCGTTTTACTCTTAGGAGGAAGGCATGTCGATGACTTGGAGAATCGGGTTTTGCAGCAGCCTACTGGCTCTAGCGCTAATGGCGGGAGGCAGCGAGGTGCAAGCGGCTGGCCACGGCGGCCATGGTGGTGGCGGTGGCGGGTCGCATGGATCCGCCCACGGCGGATTCCACGGGGTTTCCCACAGCAGTTTCCATGGAGGCTCCTTCAACAGCTTCCACGGAGGATTCCACAACGGAGGGTTCCACAACGGAGGATTCCACAACAATTTCCATGGGGGCTTCCATCACGGGTTTAGCCATCATCACGGGTTCTTTCCGTTCTTTGGCTTCGGCTTCGGGTACCCCTTCTATGGGTCCTATTTCGGGAGGTACTGGCCCTATTACGGAGGCTACGGATATTCCGACTACCCATATTACGGATACCCGTCTTACTATGATTACGTTTACCCCTCCGTTTATTATTCCACGCCTTCGGTAATCTACTTGTCTTCGGCGTACTCTCCGAGCAGTTCGCCAGTCGGCAACGTGATGCCTTATTCTGACGAGTTGGGCGGAGGCGCTAGTCTTCAAGCCCGGCCAAACGTGATTGAATCGGCTCCGCCGCCGCGTCCCTGGCAAGAGGATCGCAGCACTTATCCTTATAACGGCGGACCCCCTCACCAAGCGCCTGCGCCAAAGTTAGACCCTGACTCATCGTCAGGACCCAGGCAGCTGTCGGTCTCTGTTGCATCGCGTACCGTTTCGATCCCTGCCAAATCGGCGAAATACGCCTATGCCGCCTATGGGGAGGGCCGGGACAAGAAGGCAGCGACAGTCGACAAAGCGTATCTGGTCAAGGATAAAGCGGCTGCCAAGACGCCGCGCTAACAACGTTCCAATGGCATGAAAGAATTGCCAAACCGTCCTATCAGAAAGTGCCTCCTGATCGTTCAGGAGGCACTTTTCATTTCCGGTTATAACAATTGCACAAAGACTACGGCCGCCTTTATGTTGGGCGTTGAACCGAAATGCAGGCCCCGTTCCTAAGAGCACGAAATTCTTGGTCTAATAATAGGCGTCTTCATTCACAGACCAAAAGTATCTTGGAAATGTCTAAGACCGGGAGACCACCATGCGTTTCGCCGTATGCCTCGCACTTTTTCCGCTCTTAGGTTCTTCGCTCGCGGCAGCGGAGCCGGCGGCTGGGGAAACTTTACCGATTCCTAGGCCGATCCCGTCGCGTGTGATTCTTCAGACCGTGCCTTACCGGGTCAGCGCCTATGAAGTTTGGCAAAACTATGGCGTGGATCGCTTTGGACGCTTCCGGCCGCGCGTCGTCTATTCGCCCTATGGGTCGTATTACTATGCCAATGGCGCGCCCTTTCCCTGGGTTGAAACACACACACGCGATTTTGTCCCCTTCATCGGCAATGCGGCCAACTTTGCCGCCAGCCTCTATCAAGACACTTTCCTAACCGATCCCCAGGCTTTCATGCCTTACTGCGAGGATTGAAGAAAAAAGATCGCTTAGCGGAAGAAGCCGATCCAGAAGCTGAAGACCTGTTCTTGATCGCCGGGGCCCTTGACGACGGGGAAACCGAAGTCCAAAGCGATCGGAACGGGGCCCAGCATGGGGACGACGAAGCGGACGCCGGCGCCGACAGACACGCGGTAATCGTGGAGTTCGAGACGGCGTTCCACTGTGCCGGTGTCGATGAAGGTGACAAAGTAAATCTGATCGTTGGCCTTGATCGGGATCTGATATTCCAGGCTATTGAGCAAGAGGAAATCGCCGCCGACTTTGATCGTGCTGGGCGCTTCGGGTGAAATGCCGCGGAACTGAAAGCCGCGCATGCTCTGAAAACCACCGGCCCATTGCCTTTCAAATACTGGCGCATGCGAGCCTTCGAGCGTCGCCTCGCCGTGATAAGCGAGGACGTGCTTGCCGCTGTTGTCGGCCCGTTCCCACACTGTCCAGTACTTGTTCGCGTTAATGTTAAAGATCGGAAATGTGAAATCGCCCAAGACCTGCTCGTAAGACATCTCCACCAATTCGCCCTGCGTGGGTCGCAGGTAGGAATTGCGCGTGTCATAGGCGACGTTGCCTTTGACTCCAACTATGAAATTATCGCCTTCCACTTGTTGATAATCAATTGGATCAAAAAACGGCACATTGTGCACGCCGACGTTTTCAATGCGCGTCGTGACCGAGGCCGACCAGTGGTCGGTGATCTTACGGCCGACGCCCAAGCGCGTGCCCAGGCGGCTCTCGTCATACTCGTTGTAATGGCGCTGAAAGTAATAGGCGCCGACGCTAACGAAGTAATCGGAATCGAAGACGGCGGGGTTGCGCCAGTTGATCGAGTAGCGCTGCAATTGTGTGCCGGGAACCGCTTCGATGCGCAGTTCCTCGGCATTGCCGCGAAAGGCCCGGCCGCTGAGCAGGTCTTCGAAACTGGTGGGAAAGCGGGTGATGTCGAAGTTGCGTTCGTTGAGGACGATGCTCCCCGTCAAGCCCGCGTCGGAGTTGACGCCCACGCCGAAGAGCAAACTACCTGTCCGTTGCTCTTGCACCGTAACGAGAATGTCCTTGAAAGACTGGTCGCCTTCGCGGTCAATGACCTCAACCGTGGGATGCGTTCCGGTCTGAGGGTCGTTGAAGATGCCCAGTCGCGTGAGATTGGCCTCGCTCAGGCGGACATCCGGGTACGACAGGACTTGACCCGGGTAGAGAAGAAGCTCGCGTAATATGCGGTTCTGGCGAGTCACCTCGTTGCCGACAATGTAGATCTGTCCGACACGGGCCTGCGCCCTTTCTTGCGCCTGGTAAGTAACCTGGACCAGGCTGTTTTCAACGAAGGTGATGTCTTCCTTGACCTTGGTATCGTGGCCGGTTGCTCCTTCATAGTCGGCAATGCGCGACTTGTCCGTCTCGACCTTTTTTCCATTATAAAATTCGTCCGGTTTGATTGTCGTCAACCGTTGAAGCTCATCACTGGGACGAGGATTGCCGTTAAGGATCACCTGGGGCCGATCTTTGAATCGATAGCGCTGCCCTTCGGAAATATGAAAGACCAAAACGACATAGCGCGAGTCCGGGGTCCATTGTAGTTCCCGCGATACCTTGACGTCGTGGTAGCCATACGACCGGTAGTATTCTTCCAGCTTGTGCACATCGTCATCAACCATCGCCTGGTTGAGCTTCCCGCCAAACACCCAGAGGACTTCCGACGAGGAGCTAATGTGCGTCTTCAAGACCGCGCTGCTGACAAAGTCCGTGTTGCCGACAATTTCGATGCCTTTAATTTTGACCTGCGGTCCTTCGGTAATGTTGAACACCACGCGCGTATCGCTGGGCTTGGCCCCTTCGATGAGGTCCACATTAGCAAAGGGCCGGCCTTCCTGGTTTAGCTTGTTGGCGATGGCCTGGCAGGCCAGCATGTTGGCGCGCGGATTGAGCAGGTCGCCTTTTTTGAGATTGGTCAGGGCGTTCAGGTCATCTTTTTTGAGATGCTTGTTCCCCTGGTACACGATTTCCTGAATCGTACTGGGATATTCACTGCAGTTGAAAAAGACGATTACCTTGCCGTCAGGCGTCTGTTGCTGAGTGACTTCGACGTTGCGGAATTGCCGGGTCTCCATGAGCCGCCGAATGTCGTCGTTTATGGTTTCCTGATTGAATTCTTGGCCGGGACGCGTCTTGATAAGGCTCATGATCCGTTGAGCGGGTACGACAACGGGCTTGCTGCCAATTTTCACATCGGCAATCAAGACCTTTGGAGTGTCGGGGGTCTGAGCCGGGCAGACCGCGCTGCATAGGAGCAAGCCCGCCAGCACTCGGGCTTGCCAGCCCAGCGGCAAAAATAAGCGATGGGTCGCTTGCATGGAATTCCCCGTATCCGGGTCGCGCCTCAGTACACACCAAGAGGGGGGGTGGGATAGCGGATGGGTTAAACGGTGTCAAGACGGGCACAAGGTCGCTAATGCTGCGAGCCAGAGGCGGTACGGATTGGAAGGCCTTTAAGGGCGAAAGGTAATCGGTGTAATGGCCCGCGGTATAACTGTTTGTAACGAAAGGGCTTACTGTAAACTCGGCCGGGCTCTGGACCGCCATTTTCTTGCTCATCCGAGCGCCGACATCCAAAAGACGAGCTATGTTTGCTTGGTGCTTTGCCAACATTGAGGAGGGCGCCAATTCTCTGCCAATTCGCCTGGGCGAATAACTCGGTCGGGCAAGGGGGGTGAATCGTGCCGAAGCTGGTGGTGGCCGCCTCCGGTAAGGAGCCTGAGGGCAAGGGTAAGGAAATCTTCGCCTGTTCCTTTACTCCGGACAGCTGCTTTGCATTGACGGGTAGCTGGGATGGCCAGCTCCGCCTTTGGGACGCGACCACCGGCGCGCTAGTTTCGTCGATCGTGGCCGGTACGAAGCCGGTCTCGGCCTGTGCCGTGTCCCCCGACGGCAAAATCTGGCTCTCCGGCTCCATGGACGGCATCATGACCGGCTGGGACGCCGTCAGCCACGAGCAATCGATCTTCCTAGCTCTGCACACGCGGCCGATTTCCAGTCTGGCCTTTGCCGGCGACGGTCAAACGTTGGCCAGCGCCTCTTGGGATAAAAAGCTAACCCTGCGCAGTGTTCGCCAAATGCGCGAAGGCCAGACTCTTGCGGGCCACGAAGACATTGTCGCCGGCTGCCGGTTTCTACCGGATTCCGTCCACCTTATGAGCTGGTCGCACGACGGCTCTATTAGGCTCTGGGACATTTCCAGTGCCAAAACAACCCACGTTCTGGGCGGCCATCACGATCGCGTCAACCATGCTGCGGTTTCACCCGACGGCCGCTGGATCATTTCCGCTTCACGAGATCGTGAGCTGAAGCTTTGGGACTGCCAGCGACAATGTGAAATAAAAACCGTAACCACCAATGCCGAAGTGCGCGGCTTATTCTT
>JBJMQT010000116.1:0-17309 GCA_045802525.1 Gemmataceae bacterium | reverse complement strand
GGCTCGCGGCGTGGCGTGGCCAATTCCAATGATACGCTCGGTGAACCAAACTTGCCGGCAACCAGGTGCACCTCCGCCTGGGGCAGGTTCGGTCCGGCCGAGACAACGGCCCCGCCTGAGGCCCGAAAAGTCACGCGCGTGCCGTTGTCTTTAAGCCGCGGCATCGTGGAGGGGTTGGCTTGGCAAACGGTGACAATCTTTAGGCCGGACTTTTCCAGCGCCTTAGCGCCGGCGTGCAGGCGCAGCCAGTACTGCTGCCGGCCTTTGGCGCGGTCGGTGAGGTCCAGCCCCTCTTTGAAAGCGCCGCAGTCCTGCCAGCTTTTGCCTTGGTCCGTGGACAATGATACGGTGCAGTCCGCCTTGCCGTGCAGAACCAGCCCGTTGCGACATCCCCGCTCATAGATGTCCCAAGCCTTATTGCCGGCCGGCGTCGCGGCGATGATGTAAGGCGTGTAGAACTCGAAGTCAACGTGTTTATCATTTTCGGCGATCACCCCTTCGCGGTAATCCCCGTTGCTGAAGTCGGGCCGATATGTGTAAACTGCGTTGCCATAGCGGGCCTGTCCGGGCTTATAGCCGGCGCCGTCATGGGATCCATACATGTTCTCCGGTTGGTTGACCCATGTGTGGCTCCGCTCCGGTCCCGGTATTCCGGCGGTGTTGTAATTACAGCCCCAGAAGACGCAAGTCTGGCCGTTTTCGAGTCCCGGTCGAGGGTAGCGGCGCAAGGTTTCGCCACGGCGCAAGTGCACCATCGGCGGCACGCCGGCGTAACCGGCCAGGTATTCGGCGACTTCATAGCGGCGGTAGACGGCTCCGTCGTCGGGGTGCAGGCCGCACACCAGCCAACCGTGCTGTCGTTCCGGTGCAAACTTGCGATCGGTGAAACGTTTCCAATCCGCCATGACTTCCTTGATGGACAAGAGTTCGGTTCCATCCTTTTTGAAGATGACGGTGGAGATGTCGTGGTCGAGCAGCACCCACTTGCCGTCCCCATAGGGCCCGCCCTTGAGAAACACCTCAAAGGAATTGTGGCCGTCCACGCCGACACACCGGCCGCGGCTGTGGCCCAAGAGCCGCTCCATTTCCGCTCCCCATTGCGCGTGGGTCGTGCCGCATAAGCCGAAACCGTGAGCGAACATGCCGGTCCAGTATTCTCGGCAGCGCGCATCGCCTCCCTGGTTGAATCCTTTGCCCCAGAGGTCCTCCGCACCATCCTCGGCATGGCAGAAGTGCGTGTTGCGCCACAGCCAGGCGGCCAGCGCTTTCTGCTCATCGGTCGTGGGCGCGATGCCCATCACATCTTTGTAAAGCGCGGCTTGGGTCGCGAATAGCGCGTCAAACGTCGAACAGGCGAGTTCGCCGGGATACCAGCGATGGTCGGTCCGAATTTGCGGATCACCGACGTCCGCGCGGGCCGCCGCCGCCACGAGAAGGAATATGACGCTGAGAACGCCCGCTTGCCGAATCCTCATGGAAGTCTCCCAATGCGCTCTTCGGCCCTCTGCAATCATTCTCGAAAATTGGAACAGGATTTGAGTCACTAATCAATAAAGCATACCGCCCCTCGCCGAGCCCCGAGGATATCCGCCTGCATGCCGCACTACACCGACGGCTGATGGCTCTCCAGCACACACGCCGCAATGTGTGGTCGAGGATCTGGCGATTTATCTGGCGTGATTAGACTGGGAATTTGGGAATAGTCGCGGTAAGCACACTCTGGCCCAGGAGCCGGACAATTCCTAAGGCGTGCCTAAACCGTTGCCTTGTTTTTCAGAGTATGTGTGGATCGCTTGGATTTTTCTAGGCCAAGATGCCTTTGATGAGCTTGCCGCTCACATCGGTTAAGCGGAACTGCCTACCCTGGTAAAGGTAAGTGAGTTTCTCGTGGTCGATGCCGAGCAGGTGGAGCAGGGTGGCGTGGAAGTCGTGGACGTGCACGGTGTCGACTTCCGCGTTGTAGCCGAAGTCATCGGTGGCTCCGTACGTGATGCCCGGCTTGATGCCGCCTCCGGCCATCCAGATCGAGAAGCCCTTGATATGGTGATCGCGGCCATCCCCCTGAGCCATTGGGGTGCGGCCAAATTCGCCTCCCCAAATGACAAGAGTGTCCTTGAGCATGTCTTTCTGTTTGAGGTCTTTCAGTAGTGCGGCGGCGCCTTGATCGACCTCCTTCGCGGTAACCGCAACATCTTTCTTGATGCCGCCATGGTGATCCCAATCGCGGTGGTAGAGTTGAATGAAGCGTACGCCGCGTTCGGCCAAGCGCCGGGCCAGCAGGCAGTTGGCGGCGAACGAGCCATCGCTGCCGGTCGTGCCGTACAGGTCCAAAGTCGCTTTCGTTTCTTTTGACAGGTCCATAAGTCCCGGCACGCTCGTTTGCATCCTAAATGCCATTTCGTACTGGCTGATGCGCGTGGCGATTTCCGGATCGTCCACCGAATCGTTATGCAGGCGGTCGAGATTTTGCGCGGCATCGACGATATCGCGCTGCCGTTCGTTGCTCACGCCGCTGGGGCTGCCGACATAGAGAACCGGATCGCCCTTGGAGCGAAAATTGACGCCCTGGAAACGGCTGGGCAGAAACCCGCTGTGCCATTGGCGTGCCGCGATCGGCTGGTTTTGGCCCGCCTTGCCGGTTGAGATTAGGACGACAAATCCGGGCAGGTTGTCGCATTCACTGCCCAGACCATACCACAGCCAGGAGCCCATGCTCGGCCGGCCCGAGATAGTGGTGCCGGTGTTCATGAACGTGTGAGCGGGATCGTGATTGATCGCCTCGGTGTGCATGGAGCGGATGATGCACAGTTCGTCGGCGACTTCGGAAAGCTGCGGAAAGATCGTGGAGATTTCCTGTCCCGATTTGCCGCACTTCTTGAAGGGATGCTGGGGCGCGAAGCAATTAAGTTTAGCGCCCTGGAGTTGAGCGATAGGCTGCCCCTTGGTGATCGACTCGGGCATGGGCTTGCCGCTCATCTCGGCAAGCTTCGGCTTATGATCGAAGGTCTCCAAATGGGACGGCCCACCGGCCATGTAAAGGTAAATGACCCGCTTGGCTTTGGGGGCGAAGTGCAAGGGATTGACGACGCCTTGCCATTTCGGTGTCGCATCCTTGCTCGATTCATCGCTTCCCGCGAAGAGCCTGGGGTTGAGCAGCGACGCCAAAGCCATCGTGCCCAAGCCTGTTGTGGTTTTGCCCAAGAACGAGCGCCGCGTTATATGGAGACGATATTTTTCAAAGGGCGTCATGAGGAGATTCCGTTAGGCTCCGGCGGTTTCGCAAGTCATGGCCGCCTGGTCGCGTCGTTCCCAAATGTGATCAAAAAACGGTTGGCGTCTCGTCCGTAAACAGTCCTCATTGTAAAGCCTTTCCGCAAGCCAGTACATGCCCTCCCGAAGCTGATCGACGGTCATGTTCAAGGGCACATAATTGACGTCGAACAAGGTACACAGATCCCACCGGCCAGGGGCGAGAATCCGGCCTTCCCGGAGCAGGCGCTCATAGAGCGGTGTCCCAGGAAACGGGGTGAGGACGGTGATCTGGACATCGTACAGGGGCGCCTCCATGGCAAAGTCGAGCACTTGCTGAAATATCGCCGGGGTCTGCCTATCTAGACCGAGAATGAAACAACCGTTAACCGTAATGCCTTGCGCCTGAATCTGGCGCACCGCTTGGAGGTAGGCGCCCGCGCGGCGGCTCTTGAAATTCGCTCTGAGTTCGGTCCCTTCCAGGGCGCCCTGATCCGGGCTTTCCAGGCCGATCAGCACTTGCCGGCAACGGGCCTGCCGCATGAGCTGAAGCAATTCCGTGTCGTCCGCCACGGAAATATCGGTCTCGGTAAACCATTTGACCCCGAGCGCGATTAATTCCTGGCAGAGGTCCTTTCCCCAGGCATGATCCACAAAGGTGTTGTCATCCGCGAACTCGATGAACGGGCGCTTCTGAAGGCGGCAAATGGCTTGAATGTCACGGATCACGTCGCTGACCGGGCGCTTGCGATACGGCTGGTTGAGCATCACATTGGAGGCACAAAAGTCGCAACGCCAGGGACAGCCCCGGGTCGTCTGTACCGGGAACCTGGAATAAGTGCGGTTGGCCAAAAGATCGTAGCGTGGGACTGGAAGCGAGCGGATATCGACTGGCGGAAAATCGGCCGCGTTCCAAACCCTTTGCGCGTTGCCTTGCACGATAGCATTCACCCCGGCCGGCCAGGTCCTTTCGCCTTCTCCCAAAAAAACATAATCGGCGTGCTCAAGAGCCTCGTCGGGTTGGACGGTTACATGAAGGCCTCCCATGGCCACGCGTATTCCCGCTTTGCGAAGCCGACCGGCCATAGCGTAGGCCTCGAACACCTGGGCCGAGAACGTGTTGATCGCCACCAGATCGCAGCTATAGACCTCGTCCGGTTCACTGCCATCGCGTTCCGCCTCGAAGTAGCGAAGTTCGTGGCCGGGCGGGGTGCAGGCAGCTAAGTAAAGAAGGCCCAGACTGGGCAAGGAACTGAGGATCTTGCCTCGCTCAGCTAGGCCTGGCAGAGTCAGTCCGAGTTGCAAGAGCCTGGAGTCGTGAGCGCGCAGCCCGCTCATGGCGAGAAAGCCAATCTTCATGGAACGCCAATCCGCAAGGTTTGTATGGCGGCGATTACGAGCGCGCTAACCGGGATAAAGAACAAATAACGAAAACCGACGCGCCAGGATGTCAAGAAGCAAACTGCCGGCATCGTGACGCCTCCGATGGCGAATCCCAGTGAAGCGATCCATGTCCCCAGCGAGAGATCGGACGCCGTTGGGGATAAGCTGTAGAGAACATTGACCATGCCAAGCGCCGCCAAGGCAATATGGCCCAGGCGCAGGGTCCGCCGCTGAAACGATGCATACCCTCCCAGAAAGTCGGGGCGGTAAAAAAAGAGCCCGAGAATCGCGCCGGTTATGAAGGCGGTCAAAATCAAGCCCCAACCGAAATACCAGTTCATCATGTGGCGATCATTGTCGGAGCATCACGCCGGCACACGCCGTCTGGTGTACGCCAATAAAAAGAGAACGAACATAAGGCCGTCGATGATGGCAAAGGGCTTGAAAAGCACGGGGCAATCCACTGTCAACCAGTAATAGCCAACCAGCCCCGTATAGCTAAGTTTCAGCAGCATCCCATACAGAATAAGATTGCGGTTGGTTACCGGGTTGCTGGCCACCGCGAAGAACATAATCCCGAAGACCATCAACAAAAGGGCAATGAACTGGACATAACCCCAATGATTGGGATGCGGCACCCCGGCGGTATCGTAAACCTGCGGTCCGAAGAAGAGAAATGCCAGCCCGATTACAAAATCGTAGACGCCGGCAATCGCGAACAGCAGCCGAGTAGTTGAGAGCGACATGAGCAAATCCTCTCGCCACAAGTTAAACCTCAGTCGCATACGTATGGCGGCTGATTGAGTGGACGACTGCTTATATGGATCCCCAGGCGGCTGCTAGGCGGTAATGGGGTTTACCAAAAACTTGCGGACGGCTGGCCGCTGAGCTTGAGCACTTTGGTGGACGCATCAGTTTCCTTCCGTGTGCAAGCTGCCCAGGCGATGTTCGTCGGTGTCCTTGGACCATTCGGCAACCATCCCTTGGCGAATCCGCTCGAGGGCTTTCTCGGGATCCAGTCCGCTGCTTTGCTGGTAAGCACGGGCAGCATGGCGCGCTAAATCTACTAACATTATGCCCCAGGCGGCAGGATCATGCCAAAGGTCGGCTGCCAAGGATAGATGTTGCCTACCAGATGCCGCCCATACACGTACCAACTCCCGCGCATTTGCGTCCTTGGAGGCCTCCGGAGGGATTGGTAATTCGTGGGCTGAAATCATACTGCCTCTCCAGTCTCCCATTCAGCTAATCAGCCGGCCCGATGGGCTTCCCTGCTTTTCAAGCACGACCACATCACTCCAAGTCCGCCGACTGCCAGGCCCGCAGAGAAAAGCAGAAACCCTATGCCTAGCAACACGAATCCCCAATGGAAGGCCTCCAAGGCCTGACCCGCGCCGTCCACCGCTCCGACCCAGCATCCCAACCCAAATGCGCCGGCTGCAAGTAAGGACAGGTCACGATGTCGACGCCCCATCGCCCGGATCCCGAGTGACCCGGCAGTAAAGAGGCCCGCGAAAAACCCGCTAGAGCAGCACATGTAAGGCCAAGCCACGCTCAACCCAAGCGCGATACGGCCTGCATAGTTCAGTCGCTCCTCATGGCCAGGGCCAGCCTCTCGCCGAATCTTATCTAGCCAAAATTCAGTAAAGCGCGGTGATTGGTTTTGGAAGTAAGTGCCTGTTGGAATGGCAACTACGCTGGCCCAAATGAGAACCAGCCCTATGTTGCGGCATACTTGATCCACTTGGCCCCCTGACGCACCGACACAAAATGTCGGCGCCACCGGTTTGGGATTAACCGGCTTGGTGGAGCAGACATTTCTGTCTGCTCGAACAAGAGCACACAAATCTCTGCTGCACCGACTTCATCCTCTTACTAATTCCGCGTAAACGTCTCGTGTAAATTCAAGATGGCTCGTGTTACGGACGTCCAGGCGGCCAACTCGACGGGGTCGATAGCTTTGGGAACCGGCCAGTCGCCGGTGCTAACCAATTTTTTTGCGGCGTCTTTGTCTTTGCTGTAATCGGCCAGGTGCTTGCGGTAAAGCTCTTCCAGCAACTTGGCCTCGGCCGGCTTGGCAGTGCGGGATACCGCGCGGCGATAGGCCCAATCTAGGAGCTCGGGGAAGGTCTTTCCGCCTTTTTCAAGGGCGTGTTCCGCGAAAACGCGTGCCGCTTCAACGTAGGTCGGATCGTTGAGCAAGACGAGGGCCTGCAAGGGCGTGCTGGAGCGCGGCCGGTCCACCGTGCACTCTTCACGCGTCGGCGCATCGAAGGCGAGCAGGCTGGGATGCAAGAAGGTCCGTTGCCAGAAAGTATACAGGCCGCGGCGATATTGGTTTTCCCCTTTGTCGGGATAGTAATCGCGAACGGGGAAATTCATGAGCGCCCAGTAGCCGGCAGGTTGATAGGGCTTGACGCTGGGGCCGCCGATTTTAAGCGCTAAGAGCCCGCTGATCGCCAGGGCATTGTCGCGGACCATCTCAGCGTCAATGCGGAAACGGCCCTGGCGTGTCAGCCACTGGTTGCCCGGGTCCTTCTCCATGATTTCTTTCGCGGCATGCGACGACTGCCTATAGGTGCTGGAAAGGGCCATGAGCTTGAGGAGATGCTTGACGTTCCAGCCGCTGTCCATGAGTTCAAGGGCGAGCCAATCGAGCAATTCCGGATGCGTTGGCGGGATGCCCTGGGTGCCAAAGTCGTCAAGCGATTTGACGATCCCCTGGCCAAACATCAGCTTCCAGAGGCGGTTGACGAAGACGCGCGCGACCATGGGATTGTCGCGCGACACCATCCAGCGGGCCAGGTCGAGTCGCGAGGCCCTCGGTTCTTTAGTGTCCGCAGGCGGCAAAAAGCCGGGAACAGCGGGAGAGATGATATCGCCGGAATCATCGAGCCAGTTGCCGCGTGGCAAAACGCGCATAGTGCGCGGCGGCACGGCCATGGCCACGAGCGTCTTGGGGAAGCCCTGGGTCAGTTGCTTTTTTTCCGCCTCCAGCTTGGCGATTCGGTCGCGCAGAGGCGCCAGGGCCGGGGCAATGCTTCGATAATAGTTGGCCAGCGCAGCGTTTTGCGGCGGAGTTCGTTTGCTGCCGTCGATCGTTACGATCTTGGCGATTTCTTCGGGCAAGCTATTATCTTGAAGACTCGGCTTTTCCATGGAGGTCACGGCGAGTCGAAACCGGCCAATGTTGTGCCCTGCGAACGAAGATTCGTGTTTCAGGATCACGGTGATTGTCGTTCCCGGTCCGCCCGCGATGGGTTGATCCAGGGTGAACACCGCGGCATGGTCGGCCGCCTTAACGTGCCCCTCGATGGCCCAACCGGTATGAGGGTCGTTGTCGATGGCATGCGCCACGGGAAAGCCATTCTGCTCGAAGTCGGCAACGGCACTCTTGATTTTCACGTATTGCGGCGTCAGGTTTTCTTTGCCGGCGACCCGAACTTCGAAATCCGTGAGCACGAAGTTGCCGTTGGCCCGCGACAGGCTTTTGTTGGTCAGGGTGGGATGCGTCAAAGCTTCCAACCGGATTGCCGTCAGATGTCGTTGCTCCGTTGCCAACGTTACGGTGTAAGCGTCCTTGTCCGGATTCTTGCCCGATGAGAGTACGGACAAATCGTCCTGAATCGTGAGCGTTGCGCCGTCTCGCGAAACGGCCTTTTCCGGCTTGAGCTTCTTCCACCCGCCTGCGCTCTTGGCCAGATCGGCGCGGGCTTTTTGCTCCCATTGAGCTTGTTCCGCTGCAAGCTCAGGCATAGGCGCAACCAGATTCTCTTTCACGGCGGTAATTTGCTCGTCGATCTTCCGCAGTTGTGCCGTCTGCTCGGGCGTCGGAATAGACGTCTCTTCTTGACGTCCTACCGGAGTCTCCTTGATATCGGCAAAGAATGCTGCAAAGCGGTAGAAGTCCTTGGTCGTGTAGGGATCGAATTTGTGATTATGGCACTCGCAGCAGCCCATTGTGCCGGCCAGCCAGACGGAGGAGACGTTGCGGACACGGTCGGCGGCGTATTTGGCGAGATATTCCTTGCCTTGAGCGCCGCCTTCTTCGGTCGTCATGAGCAGCTTGTTGTAGCCTGATGCGATCTTTTGATCGGCGGTCGGGCTGGGCAACAAATCGCCGGCTAGCTGCTCGATGGTGAACCGATCGAAGGGCATGTTGTCATTGAATGTTTGGATAACGTAATCGCGGTAAGGGTAGATGTCGCGGTTATTGTCGCTGTGATAGCCGGCGGTATCGGCAAAGCGAACCATGTCGAGCCAGTAGATGGCCATGCGTTCGCCAAAGTGCCTGGATTTCAATAGGCGGTCGACAAGCTTTTCATAGGCATCGGGGCCATGGTCGTTGACGAATTCATCCACCTCCTGGGGAGTCGGCGGCAGGCCGAGCAGGTCGAAACTTAGCCGGCGCACCAGCGTGATGCGGTCGGCTTCCGGCGCCGGTTGGAAGCCGCGCTTCTCATGTTCGGAAGCAACAAACTGGTCAATCGCATTGCGAATCCAAGGTTTGTTTTTTACCTCGGGCGGCTCCCGGCGGACGGGCTTGATGTAGGCCCAGTGATCGTCGAACTTAGCGCCCGCCGCGACCCAGCGACGCAGCAGGTCGATTTGGTCCGCCGATAGAGGTTGCTTCTTGGAACGGGGAGGCGGCATGACCTCGGCGGAGTCTTTGCTCGCGACGCGTTCGATGAGCGGGCTGGCCGCCGGGTCGCCGGGTTTGATGGCTTTTTTGATTGCGTTATCCCGAACATCGAGGCGCAGCTTGGCCTTGCGCTTGCCTTCATCGGGTCCATGGCAGGCGTAGCAACTATTAGAAAGAATCGGCTTGATGTCGCGCGTGTAATCGACCGGTTTGCCCGGCAGCTGGGCTTCCGACGCCGGGTTCGGTTCCGCGCCGACTACGGATGCGTCATTAACTACGGCTCCGAACATCAAGAATCCGACGATGCTCGCGACCAAGGCCGTGAGGAATTTCGTTGGCATAAGTCTATATCTCGCTGCAATGTAGAGTTCTAAGTCTGGCAATGGCAGGCGGCTTTGGATGCCGTAACTTCGATGGCCTGGCGAGTTGCATCCATTCTTGCCGGGACAAAACGCCTTAGCAACCCTGATTTGCGGATGGAGTCGGGCCAAACGATTGGCGGCCTGAGATGTCGTCACGGTGCAGACCTAAGCCCGCGTCGCGAGTTTTTCGAAAGTGAGTAAGCTATTATTATCCATGATTCCACCCTTTGGCTCCTTGCTCCCCGCAATGTTCCCTTACTGAGGTATCACCGTGCTGCGTCATCGTATGCTCCCTTTCTCCTTTTTTGCGGCTGTCAGCTTCTGGGCGGCTATTTCGGCGCTTTTCACGTCTGGCCCGGTTTACGGCGAAGACCCGCCTCAGTCCAAGGAAATCTCGGAGATCGAAAAGCAGATCCAGGAACTCACTAAGAAGCTCATGGACCTGAAAAAAGCGGGATCGGCGCTGACCTCGGCGACCGGAGTGGCTAGCGAATGGATAAAGACATTGCACTGGCGGCCCATCGGACCCGCCGTCATGGGAGGGCGCATCGTTAACTTTGCGGTGTATGAGGCCGACCCGTGCATCTACTGGGTGGCCACGGCGTCGGGCGGCTTGCTCAAAACGGAAAACAACGGCATTACGTTCGAGCATCAGTTTGTCCATGAAGGCGCCGTGTCCATTGGAGACGTTTGTGTGGCGCCGTCCGATCCGAAGATTGTCTGGGTCGGCACGGGGGAGAATAACCCGCGCAATTCGGTTTCCTATGGGGACGGCGTCTATAAGTCCGTCGATGGCGGCAAAACGTGGCAAAACATGGGTCTGAAGAACACCTTTCAGATCGGCCGCATCGCCATCCACCCGCATAATCCCAACATCGTTTATGTTGGCGCTTTGGGCCGGCTCTACGGTCCCAATCCGGATCGCGGCTTATTCAAGACGACCGACGGCGGCAAAACCTGGGAAAAGGTGCTGTTTGTTGACGACAAAACCGGCGTCATCGACGTCCAGATGCATCCCGCCGATCCGGAAACCCTCGTTGTGGCAATGTGGGAACGGCAGCGCGACGCATTCGATAGTCATCGCGGCGATCCTCCGCTTGCCGAGGGCTATGATGCCTACGATCCCGCGAAGAAATGGGGGCCTGGCAGCGGTCTCTACAAGACTAACGACGGCGGCAAGAGCTTTCGCAAGCTCACCAACGGGTTGCCGACAGGGCAATTGGGACGGATCGGGATCAGCTATTACCGCAAAAATCCTAACACCCTGTTCACCATCATTGATTGCGACAAGATCGGTATGGGCACGCCGCCCAGCAATGTCTATCTGGGCATCCAAGGGGAAGATGTCAAAGACGGGGCCAAGCTGACCGAGATCACGCCCAACAGCCCGGCCGCCAAGGCCGGCATGAAAGCGGGCGACGTCGTCAAAGCGGTCGATAAGAAACCCATAAAGAAATATGAGGAGCTAGCCGAACTGCTTCCGCCTCATAAGCCGGGCGACAAGATCACGCTAACGGTGGAGCGTGATAAGCAAACGACCGATGTCGTCGCCACTCTGGAAAATCGGCCGGAAACGCCTGCCCAGCCTCCCGTAATCTTTGTGGGCATTCAAGGTGAGGATGTGCCGGGGGGAGTGAGGCTGACGGAAGTAGTTCCCGATGGACCTGCCGCGAAGGCGGGCCTCAAGCAAGGCGACGTGATCCGCGTTCTTGACAAGAAGGACATCACGAGCTTCAAACAGCTCACCGAGGAATTGCGGAACCGCAAAGCAGACGAAAAAGTCACATTCAAGGTGCAGCGCGGCGAGGAAATTAAGGAATTGGTAGTTACGCTGCAATTGCGGCCGGGCCAGCAACCGAGCAACAAGCGGCCGTATAGCTTCTGGTATGGCGGCCAACGCGAGAACGTTCAGAATCAGCAGGGTCCGGACGCTTTTCAGTATGGCGGCGTTTACAAATCGACGGACGGCGGTGAGAACTGGACGCGCATCAACAGCGTCAATCCGCGGCCCATGTATTTCAGCCAAATGCGCGTTGATCCCAGCGATGAGAATCATCTCTACGTCTGCGGCATTGCCCTTTATCGATCAAGCGACGGCGGCAAGACGTTCAAGGCCGACGGCGGCAATGGCGTCCATCCCGATCAGCACGCCTTGTGGATCGATCCGCGCGACGGCCGGCACATGCTCGTCGGCTGCGACGGCGGCTTCTACGCGACATACGATCGCATGGCCCACTGGGATCATCTCAATCACACGGATATTGGGCAGTTCTACCATGTTTGCGTTGATTCACGCCGCCCTTATCACGTTTATGGCGGTCTTCAGGACAACGGGAGCTGGGGCGGGCCGAATCGCAGCCTTAGCAACCGCGGTCCGATGAATGACGACTGGATTGTTGTCAGCGGCGGCGATGGCTTCGTTTGCCGGGTTGATCCTCATGACGCGGACATCGTTTATTTTGAGAGCCAGGACGGCAACATTGGCCGGCGTAATTTGAAAACGGGTCAGTGGGCCGGCATTCGCCCCCCGGACCTGCCGGGACAGCCGCCTTACCGATTCAACTGGAATACGCCCTTCATTCTTTCCAGTCACAATGCCGGTATTTTCTATAGCGCGGGGAACTATGTTTTTCGCTCTCTTAAGCGTGGTGAAGATTTGAAAGTCATCTCGCCGGAGATTGCCCGGACTAAGCGCGGCAGTGCCACGGCGCTTGCTGAGTCGCCGCGCAATGCCGACGTGCTTTATGTAGGAACCGATGACGGCTTTTTGTGGGTATCACGCGATGGCGGCGTCAAATGGACGAATATCACCGATAAGGTCGGCTTGCCGGGACCACGTTGGGTTGCCAGCATCGAGCCCTCGCACTTTGTGGAAGGACGGGCCTATGTTGCGTTTGATGCGCATCGCTCCGACGACGATCAGCCCTACGTTTACGTCACCGAAGACTTCGGACAGACGTGGAAATCACTTCACAGCAACTTGCCGGTCGGTTCGTCCCGCGTATTGAGGGAAGACCTGGAGAATCAAAACCTGCTTTTCCTCGGCACCGAGTTCGGCGCTTGGGCCTCTCTCGATCGCGGCCAAGCGTGGATGAAGATCAACAACAATTTGCCGACCGTGGCGGTTCACGAGTTTGCCTTGCCGGCAACAGCGAACGATCTGGTCGCCGCAACCCACGGGCGAAGCCTTTGGGTCCTCGACATTACCGCCTTGCGGCAAATGACGCCCGATACGGTAAAAGGCCCAGTCGTCCTGTTCAAGCCTGGTGATGTGGTAGGCTGGCGGTCGGAACCGTCTCACGGATCGCCCTATGGAAACGGCAGTCGCCTTTTCATTGGGGAGAATCCGCCCTATGGAGCCCAGATCTATTACGCCTTGCGAAAAAACGCGGACAATATGAGCCTCAAGATCGAAGACTTCATGGGTAAGACAATCCAACAACTGAGCACATCCAAAGACGCCGGACTGCACCGCGTTGACTGGGACCTAATTAGCCGATCCGATGGGCAGCCTGGGACTAGGCGACGCGGAAACAGGATTACCCTTTTGCCCTTGAGCGTGGGTTCGCCGCTGCAAACGATTGTGTCCCTTGCAATCGTGAATCAACCGGGCCGTCTACCGGGCCAAACCAGGCCGGAAAGAATTACACCCGGAATGTATCGGGTGGTGCTCACGGTAAATGGCGAGGAGCATTCACAAGGAATCAAAATCGAATCCGACCCGGTCGTTCCCAACGCGGTTGCCGCGCCGCCGGATGATACCCGCGGCGAAGCGGAAAAAGAGGCGGAAGAACGTCGGCGGCACATTGACGATTAACTATTCGAACCCGCAGGGATGAGGCCGCCGTATTTTGCCTTTCGGTCTTCCAAGTCATTGAAATCCCGAACACTATGCCTTAAAGTGCGGCCATCAGCAGTCAGGTTTCGGAAACCTCAATACCAGGAGCGGGATATGAAGCGTCGCGATTTCTTGAAGACCACCGCGGCCGTCGGCGCCGCAGCCGTCGCCAATAGCACCGGCCCGCTTTTTCTGGGCGCCAGCGATAAGGCGGAAAGCAAAACTCCCGTAATCGGCAAGGGCGAACACAAGTATGAATGCCTGCACGGCTGGGGCAAGCTGCCCGATAAGCTGAACTGGCAAACAACTCATGGCGTGACAATCGATGAAGAAGGCCTGGTCTACATCAAACACCAAGGCAATAACCCGCCAGGTAAAGACTCCATCGACACCATTGTCGTCTTCGATAGGGACGGCAAATACGTTCGCTCCTTCGGCAAGGAGTACTATCCCGGCGGCCACGGCATCGACATTCGCAAGGAAGGCAATGAGGAATTTCTTTACCTCTGCGATATCCACAATCGCCAGGTGGTGAAGACCAACCTCAAAGGGGATCAGGTTTGGAAGATGAGCTATCCCAAAGAGGCGGGGGTCTATAAGAAAGTCGAGGAATACCGGCCGACCAATGTCGCCTTCGCGCCGGATGGCGGCTTCTATGTCGCCGACGGGTACGGCTCCAGTTACATCCACCAGTACGATAAGGATGCAAAATGGGTGCGCACCTGGGGCGGGGCAGGGGACCAGCCGGGGAAAATGAACACGCCTCATGGCATTTGGCTCGATGACCGCCCGGGCCGGGAAAAGTCCTTGGTCGTCGCGGATCGCGCCAATGCCCGCTTGCAATACTTCACGCTTGACGGCAAACACATCGGCTTGGTCAAGGACGTATTGTTCCCAGCTCACTTTGATATCCGCGGGGATGTCCTGCTGGTGCCCGATCTGCACGCCCGTGTGTCGCTTTTCGATAAGGAAAACAAGCCGATTGTCCACTTGGGCGATGACGCCGATCGGATCACCAAGGACAAGGAATTCAAGGTTCGGGGCGACGAAAAGCTCTGGAAGCCCGGCAAATTCGTCCACCCCCACGATGCCTGCTTCGATAAAGACGGCAACATCTTCGTAGTCGAATGGGTTCAGACAGGACGGGTCACGCTCCTCAAACACGTAAGCTGATCGGGAATCCGGTACCTCGCTGGTTGCAAGCCAGTTACGGCCGGCCTCGGGTTTGAGGCGACCGGAGAACCTGCCCACCCGGGTCAAAACGGTTGCCCAGGCACGCTATTTGGTTCTCTCCATTTCGCCTGACCCCCCGTGGAAAGAAATGGAAAGCATCTGGAACTGGCTACCGCTAAAAGGGCGATACAAAGAGGGTTGACTCAAGCTTTTCTCGCTAAAACGCTTAGGTAAACAATCACCGTTTGTGGCTGCCAAAATGAGCAATAGTTTTCCGTTTTTCATCTCCCTCACCCCCTTGATGAAAAACGGAACCACCTGGTGAAAAACGGGACCGAAGGCCTTGAGTCGCAATTTGAGTTATGTCCGTTCTTTTCCTTGGTAGTTTCTGGCACCGCCGTTTGCTTGACTCCGTAACCTACTGAATTCAAATCCACTTCGCCGAAGTCGGCCGACGAACGTGCTTAGAATGCCCATTTGGCATTTCACTGATAGGGCTTGTAACTCAGGACGTCAAAAGATCAGGAGATTCACCATGAAGATCGTCGTGATCGGCGGGACCGGGCTCATCGGGAAAAAGGTCGTGATGAACCTTCGTCAGCGCGGCCATGAGGTGGTGGCGGCAGCACCCTCAACGGGCATCAACGCCGTCACGGGCGAGGGACTGGCGCACGCGCTTACCGGCGCTAGGGTGGTCGTCGATGTGGCGAATGCGCCGTCATGGGAGGACAACGCCGTCCTGGCGTTTTTCGAGACATCAGGCCGCAACCTCCTCGCCGCGGAAGCTGCCGCGGGCGTCAGCCATCATGTCGCTTTGTCAGTCGTCGGCACCAACCGCCTGCTCGCGAGCGGTTACTTCCGCGCGAAGATGGCCCAGGAAAAGCTCATCAAGGCTTCCCCGATTCCTTACACGATCGTGCGGGCTACGCAGTTCTTCGAGTTCGTCGGCGGCATCGCCCAAGCGGCGACTGAAGGGCAGACGGTCCGGGTTCCACCGGTTCTTATGCAGCCCATTGTGTCGGATGATGTCGCCGCCGTCGTGGCCGATGTGACTCTCGCTGAGCCGATGAACGGTACGTTCGATCTAGCCGGTCCTGAACCGATTCGGCAAGACGACCTCGTGCGGAAATTCTTGAAGGCAACCGGAGACACACGTACGGTGATCGCCGATCCCAAGGCGCTCTACTACGGCATCGCGGTGAACGATCAAAGCCTCACCCCAGGCGATCACCCACGCCTCGGCCCAACCCGCTTCGACGATTGGCTGTCTTCTCAATCGATGGCGGCAGCCCGCTGATTTCTGCGGAAAAGGACAAAAGGGGTCGGAGTAAAACTTCCTACTCTTTTGCGTTCTTCCCGGGCGTTCTTCTGAGGGCCCTGCTACTCACCGACCTGGGGAAAGCGGCGCTTCCAATCCAGTTGCACTTGGATGGCCTTCGCCAAGGTTCCGTCCCACTGAGTTTTCAACCCATGGCGCTGAAGCGCGTCAACGATCTCGTTGGCTACTCGGAGCGCGTGTTGCTCGCCCTTTTCGATTGCGCCGTAAGAGAGAAAGAGCCCAAACCCTTCGACCGCGCATTCCGTACTCTGCATGTGGTAAAACGTGTAGCCCCGAACCTTAAGACCGGCCTCACGGGCCGCAGAGATCTCGTCCCCGATCTCGGCATGCCCTCAGGTCTGACAACAGGTAAAATCCTGGCGGGCGACGACTCCTGCCCGCTCCAATTCCGCAAACGCTCGGTCCAGGAGGTCGCAATCCGTGACCGCCGGCCATTGCTCCTGGGCCGCAAGCTGGGCTTCAATGGCATCATGGGTGAGCTGTTCCGCGATGGGAAGCAGCACATCCGATTTTTGCTCATCTGAGAAGACTTCAACGGCGGCCTTCGCAATTTCCTCAGCGGAGGCAAATCCCGTAGCGGTCTTGACCTGAATAAATCTCTGCATGTCGTCGATCGTTTGCTGCAACGGCGTTGGCTCCATTGGCGAAACCTCGAAAGAACTTTGGCGGCGTTCCCTTTTATTAGCGTGGCGAAGCGCAGGCCGCCCGCCTTCAGTCTCTTCGCGGCAGCCTTTTTCTGTGCCTTGGCGTGCATTGTACACCCCTCACTTGCTGAACCGAATGGCGGTTGCCGCACCGAGACGCTTTGCCATTCGTTACCCAAATACGGCGTGTGTTTTTATTGCAGTCACAATGACTTCAGGAGAGGAACAATGCTAATAGCTGTAGGTTTTTCACAGCCCCCATGGGTATTTCTGGCGACCCCGGCGGGGTCGCAGCCATTAGTTAGCCGGTGGTTGAGCGCAGCGACACCACCGGAATAACGGTCCCCGTTATCCCAACGACCCTGGAAGGGTCGCAGAAGGGCCTTCACCCAAACCGGATTTTCAACACCGGAGACATCCGGTCTCTGCGACCCCTGCCGGGGTGTGCGCCGTGCAAAGGTGTTGTTTTCCAGTGGGTGCGAATCCCACCCGGCAACTTGATCATTCTAGCCGGTAGCAGTTCAAGAGACTCGGGAGGTAACAAACGGGTCGAAGCCTTGAATGACAAAGGATCGTTATAGCGATTCAGCGAGCGTGCGGGCCGTAACTTACGTGAACGCCGGGCAGGCCTCGAAAATGGGGTAATGCAGGAGCCGACCCTCCACCCCTGAAGGGGAAG
>JBJMQT010000115.1:0-47408 GCA_045802525.1 Gemmataceae bacterium | reverse complement strand
TTATTGTAGCTGCCGATTCCTTTTGCCGTACTCAAAGGATTCGGGTCGGCATCCGTGTGATGCGCAATTTGCACCGGGCTGAGGAGGTCAATGCCAAGCAACAACAGGCCATGCTAAGCATCGTCCCCAAGAACCTGCTGGAGGCTTTTAACGATCCAGGGGCGGTTATGAAAACATGCAGAAGATGGCGACGGAAATGAAGAAGCAAATCAAGGAGATCGATGCAGTCATTGACGAAATGCTTGGCGAAAAGCAACGGAAGCGGCTCAGGGAGATCTCGCTCCAGCTGCAGGGAGGACACGCACTGGATGATCCCGAAATTGCCGAAACCATTGGGATGACGAAGGAGCAGCGGAAACGGATGGGATTTGGCCCATTTCGTATAGATCAAGTAGCTCCCTGACGCCTACTCAAGGAAAGGCTCTCGGTCGAAATTGAGTTATGGCACATAATGTCATGTTTTTGGCGATTTACTTTTTGAACATGTTTTTGACATAAGCTCATGCGTACTGACGGCTTATGGGCCAGGAAGGCACCTGTTTCTCTAGGCAGTTTTGTCACGCTCACATGTGTACAGGTAGGCTGCGAGAGAGGCCTCACCATGGGGTGAGGCCTCTTTTAACCTTATATATAGGGGGATTCGGCAGCCGCCTTAGGCGAGCGTATAGCGCCCCGGCGCGATCTTCTTGAACCGCGCTTGGTCCCTTTTTAGCGCAATTTCGCGCTGAATGGCTGCCGAAAGGGTCGCTTCGGGGGTCTTTCCGGCAGGACTTGTCCAATAACCCCTGGTCGTCATCGCTTCGATCAAGTCCGAACAGCGCATGGGCTGTTTCCTTTCTTTTAGGACCTGTGCGGCTGCAGCCAAGGCGCTGAGTTTCTTGGGGCCATGGGGCGCTGGTGGTTTTTTCTTGGCCTTGGCGCTCTTGGCAACCGGGCCGGTCGGCTTGGTGAACTTCGAAGCCTTGGTCTTGGCGGTCATAGTCGATCTCCTCGTGATAGAGTTTTCGGGCATCGCGGCCCTCGCGACGCCTGCCAGTCACGTCAGTTACCTCGGGGGCAACCCGACCTCAAGGCTTTTCTGGTTGGGGATCATGTAGAGCGAGTCGTTCCTGAAGCGCTTGCCAGAGCCAGCGCTGGCGGCACCAGTCCCAGCAGCGGCAGAGGGGCTGCACATCCACCAGGTGCAACCGTTCGCGGCCCTGCCGATGCGGGGCAAGAAAAAGAAGCTGCTCCTGGATGTCGGGGGCCAAATGGAGCAGGTTCAGGATCTGGCTGATGCGGGCTCGACTGACGTGGCCCAAGCGGGCTAGCTCGGCTTGGTCGGCAACAGTGCCCTTGCGAAGGAGACCATGAAAGCGGATGGCCAAGGCCATGAGGCGCGCCAAGCGCGGCGCCCGACCCGCTGGTGCGGCTGCCTCTTCCTGAAGCCGGACAACACGATTAGCGCCGCGGCATGGCAAGACAAGGGGCCATTGCCGCGTGCGAGGCCGCGTCATGCGCGCTCTCCTTTCCGGCGTCTTTTGGATGGTTGTTTCGGAGAGGAGGAAAGGAACGTGATGCTCGCTTGGCCCTGTCGGCCATCATAATCCACGCGCTCAATCCAGGCCTGCAGCAAGCGGTGGCGTTCCTCGGCAGCAAACGTCTCCCACCGGGTCAGCTCGATAAAAGGCGGCAGCTTCTTAGGACCGGTTTCCCGCGCCACCTCCCCCAGGCGTTCCAGCACCCACTGCTCGATGGTCGCTCGGGGCAGCGCGCGTGACGGGCAGCCTGCCTGGCCCCGCTGCAGCGCATTGGTGCAGACATAGTAGCCATAGCGGCGTCCGCCGTTCTTTGAGGCATAGGTGGGCGTCATGGCGGCCCCACAAGGCCGGCAATGCAGAAGGCCTTTCAGGAGCGCCCGGGAAGACAACCGTTGGCGGCTCCGCGTCTGGCGGCTGAGCCGCCCCTGCACCTGATGCCAGACTTGGGAATCCACCAGGGCCTCGTGCTCTCCCGCGTGGACCTCCTTCTTGTACTTGACCTTGCCCCGGTAGACCACATTAGTCAGCAGGTGATGGAGGCTGCCCTTGGTAAAGGGCAAGCCTCCACGGCTATGCCCTTTGCGGGTTTGCCAGCGTTTGTTCTTCCAACCGCGCCTATCTAGTTCCTGGACTGTGGCAATCAAGCCATTGCTTTCTAAGTAGAGCCCAAAAATGGCTTGGACCCGCTCGGCTTCCCCGGCATTGATCACCAGCTTGGAACCCCGGGGATCGACGTCATAGCCCAGCAGCGGCAGGCCGCCCGACCATTTGCCTTTCCTGCGGGCGGCAGCAATCTTGTCGCGAGTTCTTTCCGAGATGATCTCGCGCTCGAACTGGGCGAAGGACAAAAGCACATTGAGCACCAGGCGGCCCATGGAGTGGGCGGTGTTGAACTGCTGGGTGACCGAGACGAAGGCCACGCGATGGCGTTCGAAGGTTTCCATCATGCGGGCAAAGTCGAGCAGGGACCGGCTCAAGCGGTCGACCTTGTAGACCACCACGCAATCGATCTCTCCGGCCTGGATGTCGGCCAGGAGGCGCTGGAGGGCCGGGCGTTCCATGTTGCCGCCGGTGAAGCCGCCGTCGTTGTAAGGGGTCTTGAGGCAGGTCCATCCTTGAGAAGCCTGGCTCTTGATGTAAGCCTGGGCCGCTTCGCGCTGGGCGTCCAAGGAGCTGAATTCCTGGTCAAGTCCTTCTTCGGTTGACTTGCGACTGTAAATGGCACAACGGAGCGGCTTAACGGCCTTGGGCACGACTCTTCTCCTTGGCTAGCAGACGGAAGAACAGAAAGCCATTGCAGTGCGAGCCAGTGATCGCTTTGGCGACGGCGGACAGGGAGCGATAGGTCGAATCCGCGTAGGCGAAGCCGTCGGCCAAGATTTGCACCCTGTGAAGCTGGCCTTTGTAGCGGCGGTCAAGGACGGCGCCCGGCTTGGGCAGACGGGGATCGTAAGGAGTATTTAAGGCGGAAGGATCGGTGGTCTTACTCAAGCGTGGTGGGGTAAGCCGGAGGTCGGCATCGTTGGCCAAGAGAGCCGCCTGGCGCTGAGCCCGTTGGGACAGGTCGCCTTCGGCCAGCGCTTGCAAGCGCCACAGGATGCGGCGCAGCAGCCAGGTCTTGTTGCCGGTACGGGGCGGCGGCTCGCCAAAGACCTCGGCATAGCGCTGGCGCAATAGGCCGATAGCGCCCTGGCTGAGAACCCTGATCTCCTGGTCGAGGTTAATCTTCACCATGGGGTCATCCTCAGGGGAGCTTAACTTGGCCGAACCCTAAGGACAGTGAGCCTGATTTTGGTGCGCCAATCAAGGAAAACTGCGGCTGAAAGGGAGAAAAGCTTAGGAAAATCCACGTGTTTCCGGCCGATTACCCTCATTTCTCGGGCAAGACATTTTTCCATCAAAAGATCGACCAACCAGCTTTCTTAATAACCCCCTCCTTTTGGTACTTGAGATGGGTGCACGTCCAGAAAGGCTCTGGAGGCGCCTTGGTCCTCTAACGGCGGGAAGCTTCTTTTTGGCTTTGGGACCATCGGAAATCCTGAAGGTTTGAGCCCTCTTACGCCCTGCCTTTCCTTCCGAGCCGCTGGAACCTGTCTCGAAAGAGGGGAAAAGATGAAAGTTGTTATGTGCTCTATTTCCACGATCAAGCCCTACGAAAACAACCCACGCTTCAACGACCACGCCGTCGATGCCGTGGCCGCCTCCATTCGGGCATTCGGCTTTCGCCAACCCCTGGTCGTCGACGAAGGCTATGTCCTTATTGTCGGCCATGTCCGCTACAAGGCCGCCCTCCAACTGGGCCTGGAGACCGTCCCGGTCCACGTGGCCGTTGGCTTGACCGCCGCTCAGGTCAAAGCCTATCGGCTCGCTGACAACAAGACCGCCGAGCTGGCCGATTGGGACTATGAAAAGCTCGTCGCGGAGCTGAGCCATCTCGAAAAAATGGATTTCAACCTCGATGTCACCGGCTTTACGGCCGACGAACTCCTCGAACTCCTAAGTCGCCAAGACGGCGACGCCCAGACCGATCCGGATGACATCCCCGAGCCCCCTGATGAACCGATTACGCAGCGGGGGGACCTGTGGGCACTGGGCCAGCACCGCCTCTTGTGCGGCGACAGCAGCATGCCCCAAGACCTGGATCGCCTGCTCGACGGCTCGGTCATCCATCTAGTCAACAGCGACCCGCCCTATAACGTCAAGGTCGAGCCGCGCAGCAATAACGCCATCGCGGCCGGCCAAAGCTCTTTTCCCGGTGCGGCCAAGCAACGGACCCATCACCAGGCCTTTGACGTTGGTCGTCAAGGAGAGAAGAAACGGACTACGCCGAGGTTGCGCGCCAAAGACCGGCCCTTGGAAAACGATTTTGTCTCCGATGAAGAATTCCAGCGGTTGCTGAACGCTTGGTTTGGCAACATCGCCCGCGTCCTAAAGCCAGGCCGGTCGTTCTATCTGTGGGGCGGTTGGGCCAACTGTGGCAATTATCCGCCGGTCCTGAAAGCGGTGGGTTTGTACTTCGCGCAAGCCCTTATCTGGGTCAAGGAACATCCCGTCCTGACGCGCAAGGATTTCATGGGCAATCATGAGTGGTGTTTTTACGGTTGGCGCGAAGGGGCCGCTCATCGGTTCTTCGGGCCCGCCAATGCCGTGGACGTCTGGTCGGTCAAGAAAGTCAATCCGCAAAGCATGGTGCATCTGACCGAGAAGCCGGTGGAATTGGCGGCCCGGGCTCTCCAGTACTCGTCCCGCGCCGGGGAAAACGTTCTGGATCTGTTCGGCGGCAGCGGCTCGACCGTGATCGCCGCCGAACAACTGGGTCGCCGCGCCTTGGTCATGGAAATAGACGGCTTGTATTGCGATGTGATAGTCCGTCGCTGGGAACAGTTTACCGGCAAGAAAGCCGATCGGCAGGAGAAGTAGCCATGGCGCGCTCACGCCGGAAAAAAGCGGACGAACTATTGCTGGCAGCCTTGGCCTGCGGGGCCACGGCCGAAAGTGCCGCCCGCCAGGCGGGGGTGAGCGTGCGCACCGCGCGGCGCCGCCTGGCTGACCCGGCCTTTCGCCGGCTCTGTAGTCAACACCGCCTGGAAACGGCCCAACGCGTCACCGGCATGGTGACGGTTGGCTCCCTGGAAGCGGCGCGGGTTCTGTTAACCATGCTCGACGCCAAGGAGTCTGCCAGCGTGCGCCTGCGGGCGGCGCGCACGTTTTTGGAGCTGGGACCCAAGATGCGCGAGGAGGCCGACCTGGCTCCACGGGTGGCGGCCCTGGAGCAGCAAGAATAGGCTTCCCAGATTTGATCTTGCAAAGAGCGGAGGGAACGAGATGCTCAAACACCGCATCGCCCGGTTGGAAAAACGCCGCAGGGATCGCCAGGCGGCGCCCTCCGTCCTGAAAGACCCCTTCGTCTGGACCGCCGAAAACTGCGCGCAATTACTCCGGGACACCATCGCCCGGGTTGCCGCCCGAACGGGCAGAGAAATCGCGGATCCCTTGCCCACCTTGACCGGGGAGGGGTATGTGATCGCCAGCTGGTATTGGCTGGTAAAGGAATCCCAATCCTGGCCTGTCTGTTATAGGGAATCGGCCATTCGCATCTGCGGACACTTTTTGCAATCGTCTCATTACATCAATCGCAACTATGAATTGACCCAAAAGGCGCTGGGCGTTCTGGAGGCTCTGGACCAGCAATGGCAAAGTCAGTCTAGGTCACCAAGGGCCGATGAGGCCAAGACGGTGGAATGTCCAGAAGCGGAAACAGAGCCGCCGGCTCAGACGATGATTCATGTAAACGATTAGGCAATCGAACAGCTAAACGATCAGGCAATCGAACAGCCGCCATGAACGGTGGCAACACGGCGCCATTCCAGCCTGATACGAGTCGATCCCATCCAGTGGGCAATGCAGGGTTGCGGTCCCTGCCCACCTGGCCGTCCGGCCCCCCCTCAGAACTTCCTCGACTTGGCCTCCCTTCCGAGGTAACTGACCGAGCGTCCCGAAACCAACGGTTTGGAGGATTGCTATGCGCATTCTTCTTGAGATCACTTTCGGCAGATCCCCCTCGGTCCACTACCGGCTAGCGGTCAAGCGAGCCCAGGCCTTCACCGGCTATCGACAGAGCGGCGCCGGCCCGGCCATCGTCCACACGGTAAAAGCGACGGTGTCGCTGGCTCATGAAGCCACCTGGGAGAAACTCCACTCTCTTTTGCGGCTGGTCCAGGGCTGGCGGTCGACGCGCCTGCGTGTGGCCGGACATGAAATACGCTATGGGGAGTTGGCCGGCCGCCTGGCCCAGGTCCGGGCCTGTTACGCGCGCAAGCTCCAGCAGGGCGCCGGACCTGGCTATTGCTCGGGCCAACAGTCGCCCGGTGACGAAGCGACCTCTTTCGGCTGTCGCTTACTGCGCGGGGTCTCCCGGCAGGTCCACGGCGCCCCTTCCTGGATTCAGTTTGGCGCCTTGTCGGCCCAGCGCGATTCCTTTCGGGTCCATAAAGCCGCCCTTCTCCGGACCCTGGAGCGCCAGAACCGGGCGGACGGTTGCCTGTTCTGCCCGGCCTTCCGCTGGCAACATGTCCGGGCCGACGTCGCCGACCTGCCCGAAGTCATCGAACTGGGAGAGGGCAGTCTCTTCGAGGTCAAGACTTCGGCGATCAACCCCAAGAAGGCGCTGGGCATCCAGCCCAAGAGGCCTGCCAGCGACGCGGGTCCGGTGTTCCGCCTGGACATTGCAGCCCAGGCCGCGGAGCCGGCCCCGGTCCGCCACGTGCCCACCGTCCGCTACGCCGACATCGCCGGCCAGGACGCCGCCTTGGAAGAGCTCAAGAACGTCGTGGAGTTGCCGCTGACGCACCGGGCCTACTTCGAAGCCTTGCGGGTCGAACCGCAAAGCGGCGTCATCCTGTACGGTCCGCCGGGCAACGGCAAAACCCTCCTGGCCAAGGCGGTGGCCACCCAGAGTAACGCTCACTTCGAATTGATCAGCGGTCCGGAAGTCCTTTCCAAATGGGTCGGCCAGAGCGAAGCCAACTTGCGCAACCTGTTCGCGCGGGCGCGGCAGTTGGCTCCCAGCGTCGTGCTCATCGACGAACTGGACAGCCTCGCCCCCCGCCGCGACCGGCTCAGCCAGCAGCATGATGTGCAAGTACTCTCGCAACTGCTGGTGCTCCTGGACGGGCTGGAGGCCCGCGGAGCCGTGGCCGTCGTCGCCACCAGCAACCGCCTGGAGGCCATCGACCCGGCGCTGCGCCGGCCGGGGCGTTTCGATTACCACATCGAGGTGCCGGTTCCCGACCGCCCCGGGCGGTTGGCCATCTTAGAGGTGTGCCTGGCCCCGATGAAGACGCGGGGCGCCTTGGGGATCGACGCCCTGGCCGAGGCGACCGCCGGTTATTCGGGAGCCGAGCTGGCGGCTCTGTGCCGCGAGGCGGGGCTGCAGGCGATTCGGCGGGGTCTCGCTCGCGGCCTGGCCGCCCACCAACTCGTTGTCTCCGGCTCGGATCTCCAGCAAGCGCTGGCGTCCCTGCGCGCCAAACGCTTCCACTCGGAAAGCTCTTCCTTTCTTTTGGACGAAAGCACCTCGACTTCACCCGCCCCCTGAGGTAACTGACTGACTCGTTGGAATACCTTTTATCACCCCAGGAGAATCAACCATGCCAGCCGTCAAGAACCACCGGCCCGCGGCTCCCGCCAAGGTGGCCGGAGCCGTAGCACCGGTCGCCCAAGCCGCCCTGGGCGCGCCTCCATCGCGCAGCCGGCCCAGTTGGTCGGGCCTCCTTCGCTTCAGCCTGGTCAGCGTCCCCGTCAAGGCCTACCCAGCGGTAACCAGCGCCGCGACCTCGCCCTTCCACTTGCTGCATTCCGCCTGCGGCCAACGCATTCGTTACGCCAAACACTGCCCGCAGCACGGACCCGTCCAGAGCGACGCTATCGTGCGCGGCTATGAATATGCGCCCGACCAGTTCGTCGTCATCGAAGCCGAGGAGATTAATCGATTACGGCCAATCCGCGACCGCGCTCTGATCCTGGAGCAGTTCTTGCCGGTCCAGGACGTCGCGCCGACCTTCTTTGCCGGGCGCAGCCTGTACCTCTTGCCCGATGGACCGGCCGCGCAGCATCCTTACAGCGTGCTCGTCGAAGCCTTGCACCAAGCCGGCCAGGGAGCGCTGGGCCGCGTGGTCCTGTCCCACCAGCGTCAGTTGGTGCTGGTGCGTGCCAGCCGCCGCGTGCTGGTCTTGGCGTGCTCCACTATCCCAGCCAGGTGCGCAACGTCGATTCCTGGGAAGCCGAATTGTCCGCCAGCGCTGCCACCGCCAGCGAACGCCACCTGGCCGCGCAGTTGATTGCCTTGGCCAGCGGTCCGATGGATTGGGGGCGTTATCGCGATACCTCGGCCGAGGAGTTGGCGGCCTTGGTCGAGGCCAAGCGGGCCCGGCTACCGGCGCCTCCGGCTGCCGAAGAGCCGACGGTCCTGCGCCTGCTCGATGCCCTCAAGCAGAGCGTGGCCGCCGCCCGTCAGGGCACGGAGTCCCCTCCCGCCAAGGCACCCAAGCCCCGCGCTCGGAGGGTCACGGCATGAAACCACTGCCCATGCTGGCGACGAAGGCAGCGCCTTTTGATGCGGAAGATTATTTATTCGAAGTGAAGTGGGACGGCGTTCGCGCCTTGGCAGCCGTGGAGCAGGACTCGTGGGCTCTGTGGGGTCGTCACGGCGTCGACTATACCGCACGCTATCCCGAACTGGCCGTGCTGGGACGCTTGCCTGGCGGCACCGTGGTCGACGGCGAACTGGTCGTACTGGGCCAGGGCTGGGCCGACTTGCTGGCTCTCTTACGCCGTCACCTCCGCCGTCGGCCGCTTCCAGCCGAGTACGCGACCGGGTCCCTCTGCTACGTGCTCTTCGACCTGCTGTACTTGCGCGGGCATGCGCTTTTGAAAGAACCACTGATGCGGCGGCGGGCCCTCTTGCGGGAATTGCTGGATGAAATCAAGGAACCGATGCTGGCCTACTCCGACGGTGTCGTCGGCGCGGGGCGGGCGTTCTTTGACCAGGTCGTGGCCGCAGGACACGAAGGTGTAATGGCCAAGCACCAAGCCAGCCGCTATCTGGCGGGCCAGCGGTCACCGGCGTGGCGGAAGGTCAAGCCGTCGCTGATGGTGCCGTGCGTCATTATCGGCTATCAAGGAGGCCGCTGGGGCGTCCAGCGTCTCTGCGTTGCCACGGTCCGCGAGGACGGGCTGTGCTATGTCGGACAGGTAACGCGGGGCTTCACCGCTTCCCAGGCGGTCGACTTGGAAAAACGGTTGATTAAGATCCCCCGAGCGCGGCCGGTGACGCCTTGTCCGCGCCGCGCCTGCTGGGTCGAACCGAAACTCTATTGCCGCGTGCACCGCCAGGGCTGGACGGGCCACGGCAAGCTCCGCCATGCTATCTTCCGGGGTCTGCTTAAAGGATAACCTACCGCCGCGATTGCTTTGGACTTGAATGCCATTCGGACAAAGAAAGGGCTTCTTGCGTTCCGACCGACCATTTTGAGAAGAAAAAACCTTCAAAAACACGGCCTTTTTGATACCGTGTGTTAACTCCTCTGTTTTTAGTTCGAATACCTTTCAGGGAGCTACTCAATCTATGCGAAATGGGCCATATTCCAGTTTAACACTCCACTTGTGCGCTTTCTTTGCGTTTTTTCGCGAGGAACGTCACCTATTCCTCCGAAACAGAGATCGAGCTCCCGACCTCTTTTGTTCTTTTGTTTGCCTTTCAAATCCAATTAGCCCCGTTCACAAGAACCGAGAAATTATTGGAAAAGGAATTGATCACCACGAGATCAAGGTAACCGTCATTGTTAAAATCGCCAACTGCCAATTGGTCGGGACCAGTTCCGACCGCGAAATTTTGAGGCGCTTGAAAACTTCCATCTCCGTTGCCTAGGAGAATGCTGACAGAATTGTCGCTGAAGTTTGTAACCGCAATATCCAGTTTACCATCATGATTGAAATCGCCAATAACGATAACGCGGGGCTGGGAACCGACGTAGAGATCCATTGGGCTTTGGAAAATACCGTTGCCGCTGCCCAAGAGTACGCTGACGCTATTGCTATGTTGATTGGCTACGGCAAGGTCGAGATGCCCGTCTCCGTTAAAATCGCCGATCGAAACTGAGGTCGGATTTAGCCCGACACCAAGGCTCACAGCCGGGTTGAAGGTGCCGTTGCTATTGCCCATGAGGACGCTGACGTCGTTGGTTTGTGTATTTGCCACTGCAAGGTCAAGTGTTCCGTCTTCGTTTAAATCACCAACGGCGACCGAGTGAGGTCCCGCACCCGTTGCATAGCTGGCAGCTGGACGAAAGGTTCCATTTGGTTTGCCAAGGAGGATGCTAACGCTATTTCCTCCGTAATTCACGACCACCAAGTCATCGTTGCCATCGTGATTGAAGTCTCCGATTCTTACGTTATGAGGACTCAGGCCAACGGCATAGGTTGCCGCATCTTTGAATTGACCTTTGCCTTTGCCGAGAAGAATACTTACCGTATTGTCTCCGCCGTTGACTACAGCCAAATCTAACTTGCCATCATGATTGAAGTCTCCAATAACGAGGTCGGCTGGATATAACCCGACTTGATAGTTGACGGGTGCCTTAAAGGTTCCATCACCTTTTCCAAACAGGATACTGACATCTCGACTCTGCTCATTTGCCACGGCCATGTCGAGTTTTCCGTCCTCATTGAAGTCCCCTACTGCGACCGCTATGGGACGCATATCCCCTCCAGAGTTAATCGGAGCAAGAAAGCTGGGCATGGTGCGATCCTCTAGCGCCTCGACTACGGGAACACGTCTGCGACTGACAACATTCTGTGATGAGGTTTTGAATGAGGTCAAAAAGGGTGAGTGCATTGGAACTCCTTGGATGTAGATTTAGAAAAGAAACCAGGCGAAAGCATAGCCGATTGATGTCTATGACGCCCTGCGGCCGTGCCCCTTGCAGCGCATCCAGGCAGCGCTGGATGACGGCGGTGGTCGGTTCTTCGTTCATGGCGAAGTTAAGCCTGTGCAGCAAAGGATTGCCGCCAGTATAGCCGAAATGGTGTCCACACGCTCCTTCTCTCAGGAATATGGGCAGGGACGATGACCATCATCGAACCGTGAAACTGTGTCGCAGGCTGTGCGGACTGTAACCTCGGGGCAGGCCCGCCTGGGCACGGGCGCGGTGAAAGGCATTTCGCGCCGTGTCGAGGGCGACCGGGCGAGCCGGGGTGCGCCGGGAAACAGCCAGACGCTGGGCCTGGCCAAGCGCCAGTAGCTCCGCAACACTTCGAGCAGGCGTGGCGACAGAAGCGTGAGACGTTCCTTGCCCCCTTTGCCAGAGCGGACGTGAATGACCTTACGTGCGGAATCGATGTCGGTAACTTGCAAGTGGCATACCTCACCCAAACGCAAGCCACCAGCATAGCAGGTCATGAACAGGGCGCGATACTTGGCCTTGCGTAAGGCCGCGAAGAAAGCGGTCAGTTCGGCAGTCGTCAAGACCTTGGGCAGAGCGCTGGGCTGATGCTTGGGGAAGGGAAGGCAGCTGACCTCACCGGGGCGACCGAGGGTAACGCCATAGAGGAACTTTAGGTCGGCGTACACCTGGCGAAAGCTGGCGTAGGCCAGTTGTTCGACCTCGTGGGAATCGCCGCCGAGCCTTATATCGCCTCAGCAGCAAGTTTCATTTGGAAGGCAAGCCAGAACATCATCAAAACCGTCGATTGGAAGGTTAAAGGATTAGCAACCGCTTCCGGTTCAGTCCGCTAAAACACTTTCAAGTAAGGCACATTACCGGCCCCAATTGATAAAAAGGGGCCGGCTTAGAAAACCACGTTCGTATGCACGAAAGGCTCAAGGGATGCCGCTAAAGCGGTCCCTACGGGATATTGCCGCTCATCCCCACGTCGGTTACTTTGTTTACACGGAATCTCAGGCCAGTTGTCCGCTACACTTGAAGGCAGGAGATCGACCAGTGCATCGAACTAAGACTTGCTTGCTCATCGCCATCACGGCGCTTGGGGCCGCGTGCGTCGCCGCCATCCCGTGCCGTAGCGGGACAGAAGACCAGACCTACCCCGGCAAGGAAATCGTAAGTGAGGAGCCATTCCGGCACGCCTTTGCCGAACAGCAAGTCAAATCGGACCAGGGAAATGCGGGACAAGATACGCAGCCCGTCGTCGGTGCCATCAGCGATCGTGTAACCAAAGACATTGCCGCCAAGGAGATCACCGGCGCAGTGACATTGGTTGCAATCCCAGACCGGGTCCTTCACCTGGAGGCGACGGGTGACGCCAGCCTCAACCCTGCTGAAAAGATGCGGAAGGATTCCATTTTCTGGATCGCCTCGATGAGCAAGCCCGTCGTCGCCACCTTACTGCTGATGCTCCAGGAAGAGAGCCGCCTTTCAGTAAACGATCCAGTAGAGAAATACCTGCCGGAATTCAAAGGACTTAAGAGCTCCGACGGCAAACCGGCCAGGGTCACGATCCGTCATTTGCTCACACACACTTCGGGCATGGGTGAAATCACCGCCGACCAGGCCCGCCATTGCAAGAAGCTCGCGGACGCCATCCCCCTTTATGTCGCCAAGCCGGTTGCATTCACGCCGGGTTCGAAATGGGCTTACTGCCAGTCCGGCATCAACACCGGCGGGCGGATTGCCGAAGTCGTCACCGGTGAGCCTCTCGAAAAGCTCCTGAAAAAGCGCCTCTTTGATCCGTTGGGAATGAAAGACACAACGTTTTATCTCACCCAGAAACAACTGCCCCGCCTCGCCAAGTCGTACCGGCGCACGGATAAGGACGAGCTCATCGAAACGGCCATCGGCTTTCTCAACGGCAAATCGCCCACGAGCCTGGACCGCTTTCCCGCGCCCAACGGCGGACTGTTCTCCACGGCCTCTGATTACGGACGTTTTTGCCAAATGATCGTGCGCGGAGGGGAACTGGATGGGAAGCGCTACCTCAAGCCGGAGAGCGTCAAATACATGACTTCGATCCAAACCGGCGATCTCAAGACCGGCTTTACGGAAGGCAACGGCTGGGGCCTTGGCTGGTGCGTCGTGCGCGAGCCTCAAGGCGCCACTGCCATGTTGTCATCGGGCGCCTTCGGCCACGGAGGCGCCTACGGGACCCAGGCGTGGATCGATCCAGATGCAAAGCGCATTTACATACTAATGGTACAGCGTGCCAATTTTCCGAATGCCGATGCCTCGGTAGTAAGACGTGGATTTCAGGAAGCGGCGAGTGCGGCCTTTTCCAATGCGAAACGCGATATTCCCTACACTGATCCCCCGCAAGAGCGCCAGGTGATTGACATTTATTCAGAGAAAGAGGCGAAAGACCTGCCTGTCGTCTTTTGGATTCACGGCGGCGGCTGGGAAACGGGCGACAAAAGGGACGTCCAGCTTAAACCGCAGGCTTTCTTGGATAAAGGATTCGTTTTTGTCTCCACCAACTATCGACTCTTGCCGAACGTTGACATGGCAACCATCGTGCGCGATGTCGCCAAGTCCATCCACTGGGTGCATGAACATATCGCCGAATATGGCGGTGATCCGAACCGGCTGTTCATCATGGGGCATTCGGCAGGCGCTCAATTGGCGGCGTTGGTCTGCACCGATGATCGGTACCTGAAGGCGGAGGGCGTATCCTTGGCTATTGTTAAAGGCTGTGTGCCAGTCGACGGGGATACCTATGATGTCCCGGCAATCATTGAGACGGGCGAGACCCGCCGGCGCGCCCACAATCTACCGCAGCCCAAGTTTGGCCATCGGGAGAAGTTCGGGGACGATCCCGCGAGGCATCGGGATTTCTCGGCCGTCACGCATGTGGCCAAGGACAAGGGCATTCCTCCGTTCCTTATCCTCTATGTCGCGGATCATCCTGACACAAGTGCGCAAGCGCAGCGTTTGGGAAATGTACTTAAGGAAGCTGGCATTCCCGCCACGGTCTTCGGCGCCAAAGAGACCACCCACAGAAAGATTAACGCGGACCTCGGCCTGCCGGACGATCTCTCGACAAAGGCGTTGTTCGAGTTCCTCAGCAAGGCTCTGAAGAGATGATACCGGCGCTGCGACGGCGCGCGATCATAACGGGGCCGCCAAATTGGCGAACGCCCTAGCGTTGGCCCGCCGTGGACGAATGCAACGCAAGGACCGTAAACGTCCCACCTCGGACTAACGCCAGGGCGCTCGCCTATGTCTAATTGGACCGCATTAGGTCTCGGCAATACGTTCGGAAGGATCGATCCACAGCCACAAAAGCGCGCCGGCCAAGCAAATGAAGCCGGCCAAAGCGAATCCCCATCGCCAGCCAAGACTTTCGCTCTGACTCAAGAAAGGCGTTAAAACGGTTGAAAGAGCGCCCAGGATATTGCCCCCGGTGTTAAAGATGCCGGCCGCCGCACCGCCTCGACGGCCGCCCAGTTCCACCGCGGTATTCCAAGACGGCCCTTCCGCCGCTCCCACACAGCCCATTGCCCAGCCGAAACAGAAAACGACCCACATCGCATAGCCGCCCAGGAGGCCCAAACCCAGGAACACCGCACTGCCCAACAAGCCGGCCATGGGAACAAGACGTCTTCCCCGCCGAATCCCAAACTTCCCTTGCGCTCGGTCGCCCAGCCAACCTCCCAGGACCATGCCCACGCCCATGGCCAGGGTGCAAATAGTCGAAAAGAATCGACTCGTTTCTTCATTCAAATGTAAAACGACTCCGAAATAGCGCTCCATCCAGTAGAAGAACAGGTATTGGAAATAACCCACAGCCGCATAGCTGAGCGTCAAAAGCACTAAACTGCGGTTGCGCAGCAAGGAAAGGGGTTTCACAAGCTCCGAGCCTTTTCGACCGGCATCCTTGGCCGCGTCGCTGAGGCCATTCGAGACGGAAATTCGCTCATCCGCTTTACCACCTGCGATCGCAGGCTCAATAATTCGCGCCTCTTCTCCATTGACTGACCGATGACCGGTCGGACGATCAGTGGCGTAGATCTGCCACAGTGCCGCCAAGGCTGCCGTGGCAATACCCGCGATGAGAAACGCCTTCGGCCAACCGAACTCGTCAATCAAGAAGCCAAAGATGACATAAGTGCAAGCAATTCCCACGCACGCCGCTCCGGTTACCAGGCCGTTCGCCCTTGTTCGGTCCGGAAAGGGGATCCAGAACGATACCGCCCTGGCTGCCGCCGGATGCATGGGGGCGTTGGCTATTCCCATCAAGGATCGGATTAGCAACAGGAAAACCAGTAGCAACACAGGTGTTGTGAAGACCAAACCGGACAAGCCTGTCAGAACGACGAAGATGGCCGAGCCGAATCCCATTGCCGCCAGGGCCGCTTTGGGGCCCCAGCGATCGATTAGCCACCCTCCGGGCGTCATGCACAAGGTGTAGGCGATCAGGTAAGCGAAATAGATCCATCCTATGGTGATATCCTCAAAACCATACTGCGTTCGAATTCTCTCATTGCCGGCAACGCTCATGCTGATACGGTTGAAATGGCACATGGCTGAATAAGCCATGAGCAGCATGACAATCCGCCAGCGCACCCAGGTCGGCCGCGCGGAGGGTAATTCGGCCACAGGCAATAGGCCTGCCTTGCCGGGGTCGCTCATTGAGGCTTCTCTCTCAGGCCAGCAACTCGGGCACAAGCTTGGCCTTGGTGACGCTGGAATCCGTCAAACTGTCTTCGCGGCCGTCATGCGGGTAGGTGAGTCGTTCGTGATCCAAGCCCAAGGCGTCCAGGATAGTCGCGTGCAGGTCGGGCACCTTGACGATATCCTTGACCGCTTTGTAGCCGAAATCATCAGTATTGCCGTGGACGTAGCCTTTCTTGAATCCGCCGCCGGCTAGCCAAAGCGAGAAGGCATGTCGATTGTGATCACGGCCGTCGGGACCCTGCGAAATCGGCAAGCGGCCGAATTCTCCCGTCCAAAGCACAATGGTCGAGTCGAGCAGGCCGCGCCGCTTCAGATCTTCAACAAGAGCGGCACTGGGTTGATCTGTCATGGCGGTCAGATTACGCAGTTGCTCGGCGTTTTTGCTATGCGTGTCCCAGGGTTGGCCGTTTAAGAAGATCTGCACGAAGCGCACGCCGCCTTCAACGAGGCGGCGGGCCAGCAAGCAGCGCTTGGCGTATTCAGCAGTTTTGGGGTTGTCGAGCCCATAGAGCGCGCGCGTCTCTTTCGTTTCCTTGGAAATGTCGAAAACTCCGGGGACCGAAGTTTGCATCCTGGCGCCAAGTTCGTAGTTGCTGATGCGGGCCTCCAACTCCGCATTGCGTGGATGCTGTTTCAGATGAGAGGCGTTGAGTTCCTTGAGAAAATTCAATTGATTGTGCTGGGCGGCTTCGGAGAGATTCGCGGGCCGATTGAGATTGGCGACCGGCACGCCCGCTGCCCGGAAGGCGCTTCCCTGGTAAACCGCCGGAAGGAAGCCCGAGGACCAGTTGGTCGTTCCGTCCACGGGCAAGCCGGCAGGGTCGGACAAAACCACATAAGCCGGCAAATCTTGACGCTCCGTGCCCAGGCCATAAAGCACCCAGGAGCCCAGGACGGGCCGACCGGCAAACGTCTTGCCGGAGTGTATCATGCGCAGGGCCGACTCATGATCGACGGACTCAGTGGTCATGGAGCGGACAAGGGTGATGTCATCGACAATTTTTGCAGTGTGCGGCAGAAGCTCCGATAACTCCATGCCGGATTGCCCGCACTTTTTGAACTTAAACGGCGAGGCCAGCAGTTTGCCCATCTGGGTGTGGAAATGGGCTTCAACCTGGCCGGGATAATCCTGCCCGGTGCGTTTGCTCAACTCCGACTTGCTGTCGAACAGGTCCATCTGGCTAGGTCCGCCGTGTTGAAACAGGCAGATAACCGACTTGGCTCGCGCTCTATGGTGCGGTTCCTTGGGAAATAACGGCCCCTTAAGCGCCTGCTCCTCCGCGCCAAGAGCCTGGCGGCCATCTGTGGCTAGCAAGTGCGTTAGCGCTATTGTGCCCAGACAACCGGCGTAGTGCGCCAAGAAAGCTCGGCGGTTCAGCGTAAAGTCAACGGCTGGTATGCTCATCGTCATCCTTCCTTGCGGATTCGCTGCTATTCGACATATAGAAATCCATTGGCGGCCATGATCATTTGGCAGAGATCTGTCCAGACCAAATGGCTGGCGTCCTTTTCGCGCGCATAAAGCTCTTTCTGCATTGTCAAAAACTTCTGTGCAGCATTACCCTCTTCGACATTAGGATCTCGGCCAAAAGCTAAACGATAGGCCAACGCCATGCGGTTCTTTTCGTCCTCCTTCGCCTCTCCTTCAAGCCGGCGCGCAAACGCTGCGGCTCGGGCCCGGGCGAAATCAGAGTTCAACAGGGCCAGCGATTGCAAGGGGACGGTGGACATGGTTCTTTTGCTGCAGTTAGTTACCAGGGACGGCGCGTCGAAGAGCTCCAATAAGGTTAGCACTTGCGTGCGCCGTTGTTGTAAGTAGACGGAACGCCGATGAGCGCCTTCAGTCTTTTCGTCTATGACCACGCTGCCCTCTTCGTTGCGCCTGGTCGGTATGTATGGACCGCCCATCTTTAGATCTATTTCTCCGGAGACTGCCAACATGCCATCGCGCAACGCTTCGGCGTCAAGCCTCCGCAAAGGAAAACGCCACAAAAGCTGATTATCAGGATCAACCTTGAAGGCCTGACCACTTAGGCGACTTTCCTGCCGGTAAACGGCCGAATTGAGAAATAGCTTATGCAGCGCCTTTACGCTCCAATTGGTGCGAATAAACTCCGTCGCTAAATAATCAAGCAATTCGGGATGGCTGGGTTTGGCACCTGAGCGACCGAGGTTGTCCGGTGTGGCAACCAACCCCAGCCCGAAATGATGCTGCCAAATCCGGTTGACCATGACGCGCGCGAAAAGGGGATTCTCCTTCGCCGTCACCCATTTGGCGAAAGCGCTGCGGCGGCCCGTGCTCACGCGTCCTTCGGGCCGGTCTTCAATGTGGTAAATGTTGCCGGGGGCGCATAGAGCTGCGGGCACGCCCGGTTCCACCTCTTTTCCTGGGGCATTATGCAGCCCGCGCGTAAGGACGTGGTGGACCGGTGGCTTAGGATCGGTTTCCACGAAGACGGATAAGGTCTTCAAGGGCATCGGCTTTTCCTTTTCCCTGGAAGCCGTCGCTTGATTGATCTGATCGCGGACGCCGGCATATTCCTTGAACCGCTTAACTATTTCTTCATCGCTTGGCTTCAGCGCTTTTTCATGCAGCTTGATGAGGCCCTTTTGCTCCTCAGTCCGTTTGTCCTCCGGGGTGTTTACGGCCTTGCGCACGTTATCACGCGCTGCCGGTTCCAGCTCCATAAGCCTTTCTTCAACCAGCTGTTCCCGGAGCGGTTGAGCGATCTTCTCAAGGCTCTCTTTCAAGGCTTGGATCTGTTTGTCAATCTGTTTGACAACCTTCTGGTATTGCTCTCGTTGAGCCTTGGGCGCCACGGCGACAACTCGCTCGGCCGGCTTGGTCCAGCGGTCCGGACAATAGGCTGGATAAAAGATTGCTTGCAGCCGGTAGTATTCTTCCTGGCTGATTGGCTCAAACTTGTGATCGTGGCAGCGGGCGCATTGAATGGTGATGCCCAAGAGACAATTCATGGTGTTTTGCAAGTTGCCTTCGAGGACGCTGAAGCGGTCGGTTCGCACTTCATCGGGATTGCCGTCGCTCTCCGCGGTGCCGTCAGGAGCATTACGGAGAAAGTGCGTGGCCGTTAACAACTCTTCCATGGCCGGCGTGACGTCGTCGTCTGGGCTGTAACCGATTATTTCGTCGCCGGCCAACTGCTCGCGGACGAATTGATCGTAAGGCTTATCCAAATTGAATGAGCGGATGACGTAGTCGCGATACCGATAGGCTAAGGGCCGGTCGCTATCGGCACTGAAATAGCCATTGGACTCGGCATACCCCGCTGCGTCCAACCAGTATTTCCCCCAGCGCTCGCCATAATAAGGGGATGCCAAATAGCGTTCTACCATCTTTTCATAGGCGTCGGCGGTTTTGTCCGCGACGAATTCATCAATCGCAGACAACGAAGGCGGCAACCCAGTAAGGTCAAAACTGACGCGGCGGATCAGTGTGGCCCGGTCGGCTTCCGGCCCGAAGGTCAAGTCTTTTTTTTCTAGACTGGCTTCGATGAATGCATCCACATCAGTCCGCAGCTTTGCCGTGTTCCTAACTTTCGGCACAAGTGGACGGACCGGCGGATGGTAAGCCCAATCGTTCTTTTCCTGTACCGGCAGGCCAGGGCTGCCCATTTCTATCCACCGCTTAAGGACGAGGCGGTCGGCATCGGGCAACGGTTTTTTGGGAGGCATCTTGTTCTGCCCGACGACCCGCCAAAGGAGACTGTCATCGGGCTTGCCGGGAACTACTACCGCGGTGCCTTTGCTGCCACGGCTAATCTGCTCAGGACTGGTGAGATCCAATTTGGCTTTCGGTTTTTCGCCACCATGACATTTTCCACAGCGCTCCTGCAGAATCGCCAATGCCTGCTTCGACAGTTCAGCCGGCTCACCAGTCACTTTGTCTTCCGTGGCGGGCAGCCCGGCCGGCAACAACAGTAGGCTTGCAAGAATGCCAGCGGTCAAGAACGCTCGCTTCATAAAATTACCTATGAACAAAGCGGCTCCACGAGATCCTGGCAAAATAAGTTTAGAGCTCTGGGCAGTAGCGGGCACTTGGCAGGCGTGGCGAGGGTTCGACCTGTGGCAGGTCCAGTCGCTATCTCTACAGCACTAAACGGCCTTTTGCCGTCCTTCCACTGGAAAAAGAGTAACCCGTATTCTGCCATCTCGCTCGCCCTCTGTAAACCAAAGTCAACAAGTTCTAGGTTTTGTGAAATAGGTCTGCGAAAACGAGAATTGGACAAGCTCCGCTTCCCCTATGTTAAGGTGTAGGCCAATGGCTCGGCAGACCCAGCATCGAATGGAGCGACACTCGTGAAGATTACGCGAATAGAAGCGATCGTTTTGCGGTTGCCACGAGTGACCGAGGCTGCCGATGGCACTCAGGATACTTGCCTTGTCCGCATTAACACCGATGTCAATACTAGCGGATGGGGCGAAGTCGATTCCTGCCCCGAGGCAGTCAAGGCGGTCATTGACGCACCCTTATCGCACAAAGTCTGTACTGGGCTGGCCAACTGCCTGATCGGCTTGGACCCTTTGGCGATAGAAGCGTGCCATTCTCGGATGCGCGCAGCCACCAGCTACTACGCACGGTCCGGACTGGGCGTCCATGCCATGGCCGGCATCGACATGGCGCTATGGGACCTGGCAGGCAAAGCGCTTGGCCAGCCCGTCTACCGCCTATTGGGAGGGCCGTTTCGGACGCAGTTTCGCGCCTACGCCAGCGTGCTCTTTGCGGATACGCCGGCGGCGACCGGGGAGGCCGCCCGCCGCTTAGTGGACCGCGGGTTCACCGCGGTCAAGTACGGTTGGGGTCCCATGGGCCGGGACGAGAAAACCGACATCGCTCTGGTCCGTGAGGCCCGGCGAGGACTGGGCGAACAGCCCGATCTGCTCATCGACGCCGGTCAGTGCTTCGACGCGCGAACGGCCATTCGCCGAGCCCAGCAATTTGCCGAATATCGGCCTTACTGGCTCGAGGAGATGCTGCAGCCCGATGACCTGGCCGGCTACCGGAAGCTCTCTGCCGCAAGCACGACGCCGATTGCCGCCGGTGAGTCGGAGTCCCGGCTCGAAGAGTTCGTACGCTTGCTGGACGAGGGGGACCTGGATTGGGTGCAGCCCGACCCGGCCCGTTGCGGTATCTCAACCATGCTGGCCGTCGGCCGAGCCGCCGCCGCTCGCCATCGCCGCATGTGCAACCACAGCTTTAAGAGTGCTATAACCCTCGCCGCTTCGTTACACGTCATGGCCGCGCTTCCGGCCGCGGATATCGTCGAGTTCTGCATGACTGAGTCGCCGCTTCGGCATGAACTGACCCACGAGCGCTTCGAAGTCCGCGACGGCCTTGTCCGCTTGCCCGAGGCCCCCGGACTGGGAGTGACGGTTGATCCCGATGTGGTGGCGCGGTACCGAACCGCCTAACTTTGAAATACCTACACTACTTATTCCTTTAGTCCTTTCCTGGTCAGCTCTTGCTTCCATTTGCCGAACTCATTGACGATTTCGGCCCAGCTGCGCAGCGATCTCGATAAACTACCCGGGGCCAGCACCAAACTCAACGCCTATTCCAACTCGTGAACATCACCCAAAACTCCCCGGGGGATGCAGATCGTTAGGACAGTCAGATCACCGACCGCCTTGTGCTTGATGCCGCGCGGAATGTAAACCACCACACCCGGATGAAGCTCCGTTTCCTCATCGTCGAGAACCATGGTGCCACGCCCCGCGATTACGTAGTAGAACTCGTCGGTTCGCTCGTGATAGTGAAGTTTGGCGTTATGAATCTTAACGTGGTGGACCTCGCCAGCCGCCAGGTCCTTCTCTTCGATGAGGCAGCGAATCTGACCGCATGTCTCGGCCCACGGTTCGATTTCGGCGGGATCCCGGCGTATGAAGGATGTTGCAACATTCATGACGAACCTCCACGATTGGTTCGAAACTTTGTTCAATTCCTTTCTCGTTTTCAGGGGAGGCTTTGGTAGGTTACCCAAACAGATCGAGAAGCGGTTCGGTGTTGGTTAAGGGCCGTGCCGCGCCCTCCTTGGTCGTCAGCGAATTGAGCGGTACATCCAAGGCATGGTAAATCGTAGCGCCGAGGTCCTGTGGCCGGACCGGCTTGTCTTTTACGTAAGCGCCAATCTTGTCGGATTCGCCGTAGATCATGCCCCCGCGAATCCCGGCCCCGGCGAGAATAGCCGAATAGCATGCTGGCCAATGCTGGCGCCCGGGAATGCCCTGGTTAGTATTGATTTTTGGCGTACGTCCAAATTCGCCCGACACGACGACCAAAGTACTCTCCAGCAAGCCGCGCTCCTGGAGATCGGTTAGCAACGCGGAAAGCGCTTCATCCAAACAAGGCAAGCACCAGCCCATGCCGTAGGAACCAGAGCCGAAAGCGTTGCCCATTCCCATTTCCCCTCCATGCATGTCCCAACTTGAACTGGGCGGTCCGCCTCCGCCTTGACCCGGTGCCGTGCCAGTCCAACCGTTGACCGTGACGAACCCGACCCCGCTCTCAACGAGTCGTCGCGCCAAGAGCAAGTTTTGTCCCAACGGATGCCGTCCGTAGCGGTCGCGCACTTTGGGATTCTCTCGTTCGACGTCGAATGCCTGTCGAGCTCCTGAAGAGGTTGCCAATTCGAAAGCATGCCGATGCATCTCCTGCCATTCTTTGGTGGCATGAAGCCCCTCGCTTGGGTTTCCAGTCCGATCTAGGTTATCCACCAACAGGCGTCGTCCGCGCATGCGCTCGGAAGTACCCGGCGCGGTAAAAACGTCGGGAGGTCGGAAACCCGGCATGGCCGGATGGTTTTCGGCCGAACCGACGAATAGCGGACCGTAAGCGGCGCCCAAGTTTCCGCCGGTGCCGATGTTCGGGGCGCAAAAGACCGGATCGCCCACGCACTTGATCAGCCAAACGTAGGAAGCGACGTTTTGCTGGCTGGGCCGCAGCTTGGAGAGCACGGAGCCTAGGTAGGGAGAGTCGGGGGGCGCATCGGCCTGGCCACTCAAACAGTGGTGCATGGCATCGAAATGGTTGCTGATATTTCCAGGATGGGTCATCGACCGGATCAGGCAGAAATGCTGGGTCACCTGGGCCAAGCGCGGGTGGAGTTCGCTGATGCGCAGGCCAGGGACTTTCGTAGCGACCGGCTTATAAGGCCCGCGAATTTCCGATGGGGCTTGTGGCTTTAGGTCCCAAGTGTCTAGATGGCTAGGCCCTCCGCACAGCAATATAAAAATGCAGGATTTCTCTTTAGCGCCCTTGGAATGAGTTTGTTTGCCGTCGGCACGAGCGATCACAGTCCCCGGCAACCCGAGGCCTAACATGCCCATGCCGCCGAGCTGGAGGAGTCGGCGCCGCGAAATGTTACCGTGTAACATTGCCTGCTTGTCAGACATAGAAGTGTTCATTCTTTATTCTCGGACCGAGGCAGGTGAGCCGTGGCAGCCAAGCCAGCAGGCCCCAACCGCCGAGTGTTGACTATACTCGATGGCCACGCCCTTACCAGTGTAAACACGGTTCAGGTTAATTCCTGCCGGCACGGCAGAGCCCGCGTCCGGGAACCGAGTGCGATAGCTGCCAGAAACAACACCAGCGCCAGCGCGCCTACTGCGTGGCCATGGGCTGGGAAGTCATTCTGGAAGACAAGGACGAAGGCGTCTCCGACGATGGTCCGGGCCGGGAAGGCTTTGAGCGCGCCTTACATGCCGCCTGCCGGCATAAATCCGTGTTTGTCGTCCATGACATCACCCGCTTTGCCCGCGAGGCCCGCCTGGGTCTGGAAATGTGGGACCGGCTCATCAAGGCCAAAGCGCATCTGGCGGCCGTGGCGGAGGGGATCAATACCTTGAGCCCTTTGGGTAAGCACATCACCAAGCTGATCTTTACGATTCTCTCCGGCGTGGCCGAGATGCAACTGGCCATGATCCGCGAGCGGACCAGCAAGGCCATGCGTCACTACCAGGCGCACGGGCGCCGCATGGGCCGGCTTGATCGCTGCCCTTATGGGAAGATGCCTGATCCGAATGGACCCATGGTCAAGGACAAGGAAACCGGGAAGTTCACTGATCGGCCAGCGCAGATAATTGACCATCCCGAGGAGCAGGCAGTCATTGAGCGAATCAGGCAGTTGAGGGCTCAAGGCAACGGGCTTCGGAAGATAGCCAATCATTTGGAGGAGGCGGGGATTCCGTGTCGAGGAAAGGGCTGGCACGCTTCCACGATTGCTTCAATTCTTAAGAGAATAGGAAAAACCTCTCTTTAGGCCGGCTAACCGTGAATGTCCTCATTTTCTGGTCGAAGGCGATCATTAGAACGGTTCGTTCCACCCTCGGGCACGATTGCGGCTGCAATAAGGCCAAGCCCGCCTGCGATGGCGTAGCCCAAACAGAGGAAGCTATTCGTGAGATTCGCGGAATAGGAATTGCTCATCAAGACTACTAATGCGAGGGCGAATAGTCCAAGGGAAATGCTGACAAGAATTACAAACTTTGGGTTCATCTTCATGGGAGACTCTCCACGTGTTGAGCAATCATTTCTGCGCTTGGCACCGTCGGGGAAGTAACGAGAATTCTTGGTGTGGACTGTCAGGGGCCTGCCGCAGGCTTCTTCACTCGGGCCTCCTCTGAGATGACTTTCGCCAGGAGCGGCAAGGCCGCCAATTCACCAGCAGCGTTCACGTCGTAAACTCCCTTGAAAGTGCCTCCCGCAGTGACGGCAATCTCACATACACTAACCTTAGCTTCAGGAGGAAGATTCCTAATCGTATTGTTTATCTGTTCTATTGCCTTCAGTGCGTCTGCTTGGCCGGCCTTTCCGACAATTTCTTTGCCTTCTGTAATCGCAAACGTTCCGTCTTCGAGCAAAGCGAGAAAATCAGCAGCTGGAGTCTTTTGCGAACCCGTCGGCATGCCTAATAGAACCCTAACCGCCTCATCTCCTTCAGCAACAAGAACGCGACCCTCCCCCTTGAGCACGCCGGCAACTCTTGCTTCAAACTGAGTCAGTTTCCTAATGATAGGAGTGATCTTCCCGAATACCTTGGTCACACCAACTACAGCCATTGGCAGCAAAAAGAGAATTGCTGTCATTGCAAAAAAGGACCATAATATTTGGCGTTCCCTTATGGAAGCGAGAATCCACTGCCCTACAAATCCTTGCATTTGAGCCAGAGTGCCCGCTATGTAGCTACCTAAGGCGATACCCGTAAGACCAAAGTCACGACCATCGGGGTCAATGAAGGAGATGGGGCTATTCCCCGCATACAGATAACGGTGCAACTTGATCGGTATGAAAAGTGAACCGGAAACAGGGTCATGTTGGTCAAAACGGCCCGTTGTGGGATTAGGTCGCGATGAACGATGCCTTTTTGATGCGCGTGCTGCACCGCCTGGCAGATGGGGACGAAAAGCTCCAGCCGCTGTTTGAGCGTCAGTTTGGCTTCATCGCAGTACTTGTTGAGCGCCACACCGTTGACCAGTTCCATGACGAAGAATGGTTGGCCAGTTGGCGTCATGCCGCCATCGAGGACGCGGGCGATGTTCGGGTGATCCATTAACGCCAGGGCTTGCCGCTCTTGCTCGAAGCGGGCCAGCACGGCCCGGGAATCCATGCCGGTCTTGATGAACTTTAGCGCGACCTTCCGTTTGACCGGCTCGGTCTGCTTGGCGGCCCACACCTCGCCCATGCCGCCTTCGCCGATCTTTTGGGCGAGCGTGTACCGACCGGCTATGACCAGGCCGGCTTCGAACTGCAAGCGGTTTTCGGTGGCCGGGACGAGGGGGGCTGGCGATCCCTCGGGCTCGGGCGTGTACTCCCTTGTGCCGCCGTGTTTCGGCGCGCCGAGTTCGGAAGCAACAGTCTGACCCAGTTCGACGGGCGGCTTGTCCTGGACTTTGCCAGGCTGGGCGTGGGCGACGAGGAGCGCCTCGATGGCGGCACGGAGGTCGGGACGTCTCGCGCACGCTTGCTCCAGGAATGCGGCCAGCTTGGGCAATTCGTCATAGACCAGCGGAAGCAGCTCGGCGGCGGCTTGACGGTCACCCTTTTGGGCGGCTTCGATGAGATGAGTAACGTCGGACATTAGGGCCTAGTTTACGTGTCGCCGAACCGGGCGTCATCGGCCGCCGGAGATGAAAGGTTAAGATTTAATTTCCGACACGTTGCATCAAACCGAAGCAGCAAGGTGTGTCGATCCCAATAGCTCAGGCCGGCCCGAGTAAGATTGATGCTGCCAAACTACGGCGCGATCGACACAAATCCGCCAATTCGAGTGGACGCAAGCGCTCCGTTGCGTCCACTCAAGCAAACGGATTCCTTGTTTCGCTGCTGAGCCGCCGTAGTCATTCAAGCCTGGCGAAGCATGATATTACCCTCGGCGCCGTGAGCCGCGGGCTCGCCCCGTTGAATGCCCCTTGTTCACCACCCTTCCCTTAATAGAAATCCATTGCGGGCGGAAAGGCGATCAATCTAACCTTCGCTCTCAATGTCCCACCAGCTGACGATGTTTCTCCACGGAGAGTCCCCTTTGAAGCGCCTCCCCGTCCGCACCCTGGTGCTAGCAGCGCTCGGCTTGGCTGGCCTATACCTCACCCCCGCCGCCCGCACTGAACAAGAGCTGGCGCAGGCGAAATGGATCAAATCCACCGCCTACGCCGTACCCAAGGAGACGGCCACCGAGGGCGAGGGCTACTTCTCCATCATCGAGGGTCTGAACGGGCGGTTGTTCATCGGGACGCATGCCAACGCTGTCAACTCGTGGCTGGTCGAATTCGATCCGGCGGCGGAGAAGATGAAGATCGTCACCGACGCGCACAAGGCGATCGGCAAGGACCTCAAGGGCTTCGGCGCCCAGGCGAAGATCCACACGCGCAACAATGTCGGGGCGTCGGGCAAGATCTACTTCGGCACCAAGCAGGGGTACCCCGACACGACCAAGGGCGAGAAGCGCGAGGACTATCCGGGCGGCTATCCGATGGTCTACGACCCGAAGACCGGCGAGACAAAGGTCTATCCCATCCCCGTCCCGCATGAAGGCATCAACAGCATCACACCCGACGAGTCGCGCGGCGTCGCCTACATCTCCACATGCTCTGATGGCCGGCCCGGCCCCAGCGAGAATTCACACTTCCTAATCCTCGACCTGAAGACCGGGACATATCGCAACCTGATCGACACGAAGCACGTCTACGGCTTCATCGTCGTCGATTACCTCGGCCGCGCCTACCATCCGATGCTCGGCGGCGGGATCCTGCGCTACGATCCAAAGACGGACGCAGTCGAAACCCTCAAACAGACTATCGACGGTCAAGCGCCGACGAAGGAATCGAACCTGGCCAACTCGGACGTGCAAGAGTGTGAAATCGAAGTGAGATCCTCTGGTGTTGGTTAAGAGCCCTGGAGTTATACTTACCAGTCCTCCTCGGTATACTCGGCAGATTTACAACGAAGGTGGCTTGTCATGTTTTTCCAGCACGCCTTATCAAGATCGACCAAAGTACATGGTGATTCGAGTGCCAAGGTTTTTCGCCCATGCTTAGAATCGCTTGAGGACCGCGACCTGCCGAGCTTGAGCTCCTTCGCCCCCATGCCGCCGCCATGGGTGCAGACTTTTCACGGCGACTTCAACGGCGACGGCAAACAGGATGTTGCCGGGATCGATAGCTCCGGGCAGTGGTGGGTAAGTTTGTCCACCGGCACGGCTCTCACTACGCGAACGAAGTGGGCGCAGTGGTCTGTCCCCAGCGCATGGTCGAAACTGTTCGTGGCGGATGTGAACGGTGATGGCAAGGACGACATCGTAGGTTTCGGCTTCAACGGCGCATGGTTTGTCGGTATCTCTGACGGGACCGACAGCTTCGCAACTGGCCCATCCTGGGCTCAATGGTCCAGCCCATCAAGCTGGAGTCAGCTTTTCGTTGGCGATTTCAACGGCGACCATAAGGCGGACGTGGCGGGCTTCGGCAACAATGGGGCTTGGTTTGTCGGATTGTCCAATGGCATCGACACCTTCACCACGGGCAAGTCCTGGGCCAACTGGTCATCAGCAGCCAGTTGGCAACAGGTCTTTGTCGACGACTTCAATGGCGACGGCAAAGCCGATATAGCAGGATTTGGTAAGAACGGCGCCTGGTTCGTCGGGCTCTCCAACGGCGCCGATACCTTCGCCACTGGGGCTAAATGGGCGCAGTGGTCGCCATCTTCAGCCTGGAGCCAATTATTTACGGGCGATTTCAACGGCGATCACAAGGCCGACATTGCCGGATTCGGCGTCAATGGAGCCTGGTTTGTCGGTCTTTCTGACGGAGTCGGACAGTTCACGACCGGTGCAGCCTGGGCGCAGTGGTCGATTGCTTCTGCTTGGGTCCAGGTGTACATCGGGGATGTGAACGGCGACGGAAAAGCAGACATCCTCGGCTTTGGCGGGGGAGATGAGCTGTTTACAAACTGGTTTGTCGGGTACTCCAACGGTGGAGACACCTTTACTGGCAACAGCTTTTACGATGAGTGGTCCACGCCAAACAATTGGGCTCAGGTTTTCATTGCCGACTTTGGCGGGGATGGCAAGGCCGATCTTTGCGGATTCTCGACGGGAAGTTATGATTTCTCAGTCAATCCGGGCAATTCTCCTTTCACAAACGTGCCGGCCTGGAATGTCAGCGTTCCCGCCGGAATGTTCGCCAGTACAGGCGTATGGGTTCGGTGGGTATGAGACAAAGTGGTGAGCTCTGCGAATCCCTAGGCCCTTCTTTCTTTCCTCCACAATTGATCCTTGGTCTGGCCGAAGCCCCTGGGTCAATTTTTTGCAAAGGGATCACAACAAGCCCACGGTCTGAAGATTTCACTAGCCCACCTGTCGATGGCCATTGCCCGTTGCCTGCTTTTTAGCAGATTTTCGGATCAGTTATTTTGCGATTACGTCCACCTGCCCACGGCACAAATGACCTAGCCCACTTCGGCTGCTATTTTCTTGGCCAGTTCAGAGTCCTTCTCTGCGTAAATCTGAGTTGTTTCAATTCGCAGATGGCCAAGAGCGGTCTGGGCGCCTTCCAGGCCATAATGCCGGCGAATCTCCGTGCCGTGCAAATGCCTTAGTTGATTTGCCGACCAATGAGCAACTTTGGCCCGGATGCAAGCCTTGCCTATGGCAATATCCAGACGTTCCGTCGCGTAAAATTCTCGCAGTCCTTCAAGTCGCTTTTTTCTCTTCCTTTCCGTCTTCTTTGTGGCTTCGTACGGATACACCTTAGTTTGACGGTTAGCCCTCTGGGACTCCCAAAATGATTCCAGGCCGTCCCGTGGGCTGAAAAGGTATGCCTCCAGCTCGGGCTTCAGGAATGGCTTGAGGATTGCCTGGGATTTGGGTCCCAAAGCGATAACACGATTCTGCCCACGCCAGGCATTCTTGTGCTTTTTGGGACGGTAAATCCAGATTGGCCCGGCCATGTCGATATCTACGCGACGCATCCGACACGCTTCGCCAGCCCATGACGCCACCTCTTTCTTGGGAGAGAGAAATGTGATACTGCCAAAACATTGGCCTACCGACGTGTACGTATTGGCATATCAGCCATAACAAGTAATGGGGGAGTCAGTGCGATATTAGTTTTGGCAAAACATCGGCTAGCCAGCCGAGACCAATTCGGCCGAATGTCTCATTGCGACGAGCCGTCGATTGCCTAAGTGGGGGCGACTGGACAGGGTTAGAACTTTTTCTCGCCAATGTCCGAGGCTGGGATGCCAAGCTCTGGCGGATTTTCGCCTGTCAACGATAGGGCGACCGACCGTGACGACGAAGCTCAGTTGGCTGCCACCACGGGTAGCGGAATCGCCCGAAGCGTGACCGTGGTCGGGCATAAACGCCAAGTTGCATGACAGGCGGGGTGACCGGCATCACGTCGTTAGGCCTTTGATTTGGGCTGCAAGTAACGATTAGGAACGTTCTCCAACGGCGGGACCTTCCGACCCGAGGCTTTTAGTAAGAGTCTGAGGTTGGAATAAATCTCGTGCTCCTTCCGATGTACCTGAGGAAGGAGTCCCATTTGAGCGTAAGAGATGGGAGTGACGTCGAAAAACGTTGTTTCCCACTGGTAGCCCTTACCCCAGGTAATTCCCGCGAGCCGTATGTCCGTTCTAGCGCCAGCATCCAGAAGTAATCGCATGATTGGCTCTGAGCGGTTTTGGATCGAGTTGACGGTGTGGAACAGCGGTGTGTGCCCGTTGAGACCATGTTCGTCAACTTCTGCCCGCGCGTTCACATCGGCACCCGCTTCGACCAGCGCGCGAGCCGCGTTCAGGTTGCCGAATTCAGCGGCTACGTGGAGCAGGGATACGCCGACGAGCGAGGTGAACGCTGAGGTAAGCGTCGTCCGGTGTTGCAGTAATGACGGGGCGGACCTGATGGCTGTCTTGATCGCGTCGGCATCGTTCAAGAGCGCCGGCGCAACAACGGGGTCGTCAAGCACCGCTCCCCGCTCAAACAGTAGGCAAAGGCAATCCGCGAGCCTGTCCGAGCGCGTATATTCCTCGAGCAGCCAATACACGGGCAACTTGTCGCGCACCGGCGCACAGGGGTTCGCGCCCGCATCCAGGGCGGCGCGGACGTTTTCGACCTCATGCCCGTCGAACGCAGACAGAAGTTGGTGATCGGCGGTGGACATCGGAAACGGTCCTTGCATCACAACTATTGCTTTCCCCGTGGTGACGAGCGAGGTGAGACCGATCGCATAGGGCCATGGTATTTTAACGAAGATGGCTTCGGAGTGCCAGGAGGCAGAAGGACCGATTGAACCGTACTATGACAAAGCCGGGAAAGAGGTTACGACGAATGTGAAACAGATCCGCAGGTAGTACAAGGCAAGATTTGAACCAGCCGGCACGGACTTAAATGGCCGTTTCTCAGGCAAAGCCCCGCTCATCCGGAACGACGAGGGGGGCTCGCGTCACCGCTTGACCACCGGCCTCATAGCAGCAGACGGACAAGAACCAAGGCTAAGGCCGGCCTGTCCCGAAACTCGACGGGCTGTGCAACAGCCTGGGATGTTGATTCCGGGACGGGTAATGGAACGGCCCTGCGGGCCTTTTTATCGGGCTTCGGCTGCTCCAAGGGCGGTGCCGAAATCGGGCATTTTCGGGACGTATCCATCGCCAGCGAAGGCAGGAGTTGCGATGGCCCTCCCGAAGCAAGCGGCTTCAGCCCTTACGGCGGCCGACGAAGTACACGACCAGCGCCACCAAGCCCGCACCCATCATTGCCCCCGTCGCGAGGAGATGCACGAGGTCGACCGTCCGCATGTTCGCGATGCTGGGCCGGTTAACCCCGATGGCGAGGAAGAAGACCCCCAAGCCGACGCCGACGAAGGCGGCGACCAAAGGGGGGCGGCGGGGCCGTCCTTCGCGGGTGCTGCTCATGGAGGCGTCTCCCTGGCGGATGTTGCCAATCTCAGCACCCAGTCTACCGAGACACGGACCTCCATACAACTTCCGCCCCCGTCTTAGCGTTGTTTCTTGTCCATCTGCTAACTTTGCGATTGAACCAGGTAAAACCCCAAAAAGCCACAAAACAACGATACGAGAAAAATAGTCGGGGCGACAAGACACCGTTAGAACTTTTTCTGGCCGGCGTCCGGGGCTGGGAAACAGAATTACGCCGTTTCTTCGTTGGATTGTCGGATAGCAAGCGACCGTAACGACTCGCTCAGCAGCGGCGGGCACCGGAGAGCTTGAAGTCCCAGAAACGAATCATGCCCCGCCGTCTGCTGCAGCGGATGGTTCGGCCCGGCCCCCGCCCCGACCCACCGGTCACTTCCCCTTCCTCTGCTCGAAGAGCCAGTCCAGTACTTTGTTGTCCCTGTACGTCGCGGTCCACGCGTCGTGGCCGACTCCCTTGTACTCAGTGTACTTCGGCTCGCCGCCAGCCTTCTTGATAGCGGCGATCATATCGCGGGGTCGCTCGACCGGCACCAGCGGGTCCGCGTCGCCGTGGAAGATCCAGATCGGCAGTTTGGCGAGCTTTTCCGCCTGGGAGGGGTCGCCGCCGGCGCTAATGGGAATCGCCGCCGCGAATAGTTCCGGCCGGCGCGAAACGAGATCCCAAGTGCCGTAGCCGCCCATCGACACGCCCGTCAGGTAGATGCGATCCTTGTCGATGCGGTGCTCGCTAGCAACGGTGTCAATCAAGTCGAGGACCAGCGCTGATGGCTCGGTGGGGCTTTTGGCGAGCGGCACGTTGCGCTTGCCGTCGAACCAACCGACGTTGGTCCACTGCTTGTCGGGCGGGCACTGCGGGATCGCCAGGAAGCACGGACGCTTCTTGCGGGCCTGGTCCGTCGCGAACTCCTCGACGCCGCTCCTTAGTTGCTTCTTGTTGTCGGTCCCCCGCCCGAAGGCACCGTGCAGGAAGACCACGAGCGGGTAGCGGTCCTTGCCGTCCTTGTCGTAGCCATCGGGCTTGAGCAGGCGGTAGGGCAGACTCGCATTGTCCTTGGTGAAGGTGAGCTTATCGAGCAGCTTGTCCATGTCCGGCTTCGGTTCCGGTTGCTGGGCGTGTGCCAACGAGCAGAGGAGTAGACCTCCCACTGCGACGACGAGTTTCATGCGTGCGACTCCCGCAAAGAATGGGGCGAAATGGGCAGGTTACGAAGCTGCGTTCAAAGCTTTTCTTTCCAAAGGATCGAGCATTGTACCAACGCCGCCAGCCGTAGTGTGGCCGATGAATGCCGCTCTTCGACCGTAGCTTTCGGATCACGGCTAAAGTGTCCTTGAATCCAACGCCACGGGCCCATTTGTGCCTCCCCGTCGAGTAGTCGATTGAGACATCTGCCTTATCTCAGCCCGCCTCAACGATGCCTTTCCCTCAGATTAGTAGACATTAGTTTTTTTGCAACTGGACGCGACGGAAGGGTTGTGTCCGGATATGCGACAGCTTTATTGCGCAGGGCTCGTGGCCGTTGATGGCAACTAGGCTCCTGCGATTTTGTAAGTCGAGCAATATCCCAGCCTGACTCATGCCTGTTTAGAACTCTGGCCGCTCCAGTAGACTCTGATTTGTTGAACGCTTCCTTCGGCATCGTCGGTTCGCACTTCAACCACACGATATTTATCCGCTGAGCCCTGCTGGGCTAATTCATCTTCCCGTCTAATGTCCACTTCGGGCATGAAAGCAATGAAATCTCTTCCGGCCTGATGCTTTCGCAATCCTTTATTGGAATCAACGAGTTCGCCGTTTCGATAAATGTCGAAATGTTCGCCTTTAAACCGCAAAAGGTCTTCTAGTGAGGTCATTGCAGAATCCCTTGTGTCCACTCGGAAGTAAGCCCGGAAAACCAGAATGGCGGCCCCGGTCAACCAGCAATGCTCGCTTACAAATCCAGAATCGGTTCCGTTGTGGTCAGCGGCCGCGCTGCACCCTCTTTGGTGGTTAATGAATTGGCTGGTACAGCCAAGGCATGGTAAATCGTGGCACCGAGGTCCTGCGGCCTGACCGGCTTGTCTTTTACGTAAGCGCCAATCTTGTCGGATTCCCCGTAGACTGTGCCGCCGCGAATCCCGGCCCCGGCAAGGATTGCCGAATAGCACGCCGGCCAATGCTGGCGCCCGGGAATGCCCTGGTTAGTATTGATTTTTGGCGTGCGTCCAAATTCGCCCGACACGACGACCAAAGTACTCTCCAGCAAGCCGCGCTCCTGGAGATCGGTTAGCAACGCGGAAAGCGCTTCATCCAAACAAGGCAAGCACCAGCCCATCCCATAGGAACCGGAGCCGAAAGCGTTGCCCATGCCCATTTCCCCTCCATGCATGTCCCAACTTGAACTGGGTGGTCCGCCTCCGCCTTGACCCGGTGCCGTGCCGGTCCAACCGTTGACGGTGACGAACCCGACCCCGCTCTCAACGAGCCTTCGCGCCAGGAGCAAGTTTTGACCCAGCGGATGGCGTCCGTAGTGGTCGCGCACTTTGGGATTCTCTCGTTCTACGTCGAATGCCTGTCGAGCTCCTGAAGAGGTTGCCAAGTCGAAAGCATGCCGATGCATCTCCTGCCATTCTTTGGTGGCATGAAGCCCCTCGCTTGGGTTTCCAGTCCGATCTAGGCTATCCACCAACAGGCGTCGTCCGCGCATGCGCTCGGAAGTATCCGGCGCGGTAAAAACGTCGGGAGGCCGGAAACCCGGCATGGCCGGATGGTTTTCGGCCGAACCGACGAATAGCGGACCGTAAGCGGCGCCCAAGTTTCCGCCGGTGCCGATATTCGGGGCGCAAAAAACGGGATCGCCCACGCACTTGATCAGCCAAACGTAGGAAGCAACGTTTTGCTGGCTGGGCCGCAGCTTGGAGAGCACGGAACCCAGGTAAGGAGAGTCGGCGGGCGCATCGGCCTGGCCACTCAAACAGTGATGCATGGCATCAAAATGGTTGCTGATATTTCCAGGGTGGGTCATAGACCGGATCAGGCAAAAGTGCTGAGTCAGCTGGGCCAAGCGCGGGTGGAGTTCGCTGATGCGCATGCCAGGGACTTTCGTAGCGACCGGTTTATAAGGCCCGCGAATTTCCGATGGGGCTTGTGGCTTTAGGTCCCAAGTGTCTAGATGGCTAGGCCCCCCGCACAGCAATATAAAGATGCAGGATTTTTCTTTAGCGCCTTTGGAACGATTTTGTTTGCCGTCGGCACGAGCGACCACTGTCCCCGGCAACCCCAAGCTTAACATGCCCATACCGCCGAGCTGGAGGAGTCGGCGCCGCGAAATAATACCGTCCAACATTGCCTGCTTGTCAGACATAGAAGTGTTCATTCTGTATTCTCGGACCTAGGCAGGTGAGCCGTGGCAGCCAAGCCAGCAGGCCCAACCGCCGAGTGTTGACTATACTCGATGGCCACGCCCTTACCAGTGTAAACAAGGTTCAGGTAATTCCTGCCGGCACGGCACAGCGATCTGGATCGTCAACGGATCCAGTGGCGAAAACGTAATCCACGCCGAGGGCGCCACGGAGACGGAAGCCTGGCAACGGGCCTTTGAACGGGCCGGCAGCCTTGGCATGATGAGGAGATGATTCTAGGACGGTACATGGATAGAGGGAACAGGCTGTGGAGTGGAAACCGATAAGCGAAGATCAGCTCCGCGCCCTCGCGGGAAAGGCAACCGATCCGGACTTGAAATGGTTGATTGCCGAGGTCTACCGGCTACGGGCTGTTCTAAAGAGTCACGGGATTAGAATTGACTTCCCACCCGAAGGGGAGCCGCGAAAGAAGGTTGAATGAAACCCATCAGTGCCCTCAAGCCGGCCTTTTTTACCGGGCAATTGCTGCCCCTTTTGCAAAAATCCCACAAGGCTTAGATTCATACTTCTTATCGAGGCACCCCTATGTCTGAATTGGATGCGCTCAAAGAGCGTCTGGCGCAATTTGAAAGCCAAGTGAACCGAAACCGGCGCTTGACCGCCTTCTCAGCAATTCTTGGCGCGATGGCAATCGCTGGATTGCTCTACCAGTGGTCTAAACCGGCCGACAGTAACCAGGCCGGCAAGCAAAAGGTCCAAGCCGAGAGCTTTAGCCTGGTTGATGCAGCGGGCAAAGTGCGCGGCCAGTGGGCCGTGACGGACAAAGGGCCGGCTTACATGATGGCCGATGAAAAAGGGGTGGAACGGGTACGGATCGGCGTGATAGAGCAAGGACCTTATGTGGCCTTGCAGGACGGAGCTGGAAAGTTGCGGGTGGTTATGGATGGCACGTTTCCGGATGGGCCTTCCGTGTGCGTTGTGGATGAACAGGGGGCGATTCGAGGGCGGATGCTGGCCAACAAGTTAGGGTCGTTCCTATCGCTCATGGATAGTAGGGGCAAGACTCGCGTGGGCTTGGGGGTGACGCAGAAAGGCGGGGGCATGAGCGTACTCGATGCGGACACCAAGGAGCGCGTCGGGATAAGCGCGCCGGAATCCGGGCCCGTGATATTCATGAAGGATGGCGACGGCAAAGAATTGTTTCGGAAGCCGTGACATGGCCTGGCAGACACAGAAGAAACCGATTCTCGGAAAGGTGACCGATGCCTTTGGTGTCCGGTGGGACATCGGGAAGATCCGACCGACAAGGCACGGTTTTCCAATTCTCCTCGGTTGGCGTCAGGGTCATGCGCGGGGCCGGTGCTTTGGCCGCTCTTCGGTCATATTGACTCGGGCTTTGGCGCGTTACCTGAAAGGCGTTCGAGCCAACCCAGCCAAAGCTGATTTGCCCATCTGCTTCGCGTCAATTGTAAATTTGAGGAAGAGGCTGGGACATCACTGGACGAAAGACCGGCGGCGCTGGTGGGAAGAGCGGCAGGGGGACTTAAGCAATCTGACCGAACCGCAGTTTGCGAAGAAGTATCGGCGGAAGAGTAGCGTCGTTCGCTATGCGCGGATAAGGGTTGTCGGCCGGATTCGCCGCCGCGAAGGCTGGTGGCAAACGGACGAAACCTTGGCCGTGCTGCGATCGGCTCAAACGCATCGGATTGCCGCCAAGGAATTGGGTATATCTTTAATGACGGTGCGTCGGTTGCGTGACCAGGCGAAGTCGTTGAAAGACAGGTCATAGGCCGTTGCCGCAATGCACGGCAGCCGGCTTAGCGTCGTCCGTCAAGGACGCTCTACGGCTTAAGCGGCTGCTTATGGGATTCGGGCACCCTGTCAGCATGTTCCTTCATTTTTTTCAGCGCTTTCTCTAGCAGGTTAGCCGCCTTTTGGCGTGATTCCTTGTCCTTGGCGTTTTGCCAGGCTTTAACGGCTGCCTCGACTTCCGTCACCGGGTCATACTTCACAGAAGTCTCCGTCAACACGGCCGTCGTGAAAAAACTCTCAGCGTCAGCTATATGGACCTCAGCCAATTGGAATCTGGGGGTCACCACCTTGGCGACCTTACCGCGAAGGGTTCGCAGCTCCGCTTCCTGGGCTTTGATTTTCTCCAACGTTACTTCGAGATTAATTCTGAGTAAATCAACCTCCTTACGAAGGGCCTCAAGCTCAGTTTTCGGCTTGTCGCCCTCCGCCGCTCTAGCTCCTCCCGGTATCAACTCAGCATTATAAACTAGCCCCCCTACGCTAATGGCTAGGGCCACAATGCTCGTCCCAATCACCGTTTTGAGTTTCGCCAAGAACATCGATTTCATAGCTCCTTTCATGAGCACAACCGCTGGGGCCGATACCCCAACAAACTGACCGGCCGCAATCAGCGTTGCAGCCTTTGCCGTAGACCAAACCAACGAAATCGTCACTTTCGCCGAAGCGGTATTCTGAGCCAGCCCCGCAGCCAGCACACCGCCGGAAAGCGTTAGGCCATAGCGGGAAAGCCGACTGGCGAGCAGGCGCCGAGCACGTGCCAACCGGCTAGATAGTGTTCCCTCATTTAACTTCAGGCGGCGCGCGACTTCCTTTCGCGGAATGCCTTCCAAATCACATAGGACAACCAGCGTCTGATATTTCTTAGGTAAGAGGCTCAGTTCCCGGTCCAGAAGAGGCAGCCAGTCCCGCGACTCCTCCGGTTTGATTTCGGGATGGGGCAAGTCCCTCATCTGAACTTCCCTTTTATGACGGCGCTCCTTGGCGGCCCTCGCAGCCATCGCCGTTCGGACCGCTACCGTGTAGAGCCAATTGGCTAAAGTTTCCTGTTTAATCACAGACCTTGCTTTGCGGGCCAGGATGAAGAAAACCGCTTGGAAAACCTCTTCTGAGTCATGAGCGTTCCTTAGAACGCGGATACACACGCTCATAACCAGGTTGCCGTGACGCTGAACTAACGCGGCGAACGCGGCCTCATCCCGATGCGCAAGGAAACGCTGCAGCAATAGGCTGTCACTCCAATCGGCCCTATCAGGCGGAGGCAAGGTGCGACGTAGATGGTCCAGGACCGTGCTGAACCCCGCCGTTTGCAAACGTGTTGTCATAGCAACTTAATAGTGTGGGGAAGGACGCCAGCGCGTCCATTTATTTTTGCGATTTTGAAATACCAAGGCAAAACAACCCTACCGTCTAATCATGGTCCGACGGCACAAGGGCCGGTATGTTTTGGGAGCCATAAAGTCCTATTTAGCTTTGGACATCGGTGCCTAAGCGATTTACATTCGAACCATTAATGCTCGTGGCGGCCAGGGTGAAAGGAACTGCAATGAGGCCGAGTGCAAGGGTGAGGCCTCGTTATTTACCCACCACGGCCTGAATCATTGCCGCTAGTCGAGAGATTCCATCGCGACGGCGAAAGGACTCCATATGGCTATCCGCAAACGATCGCAAGGAACGTTGTTTGGCCTACCCTTGTTTGACATCGCCATGGGTCCTAATCCTGAGGCGGGGGAAGTGCGCGGGCACGCCCGCGGCATCATTGCCATTGGAGATTTTGCCACTGGATGGCTGGCACTTGGCGGTATGGCTCGCGGCTTCATTGCGATCGGTGGCATCGCGGCAGGAGGGGTGGCGCTGGGCGGGCTATCTCTAGGAATTATTGGTCTAGGCGGTCTGGCGGTGGCACTCTTGGCCTTTGGGGGCGTGGCCGTCGGCGCTATCGCCATAGGAGGCTTAGCGGCAGGTTTCGCGGCTGCCGGCGGCTGTGCGGTTGGTTTTTATGCTTACGGTGGAGCGGCCTTCGGTAAGTACGTAGTCTGTGCCTGGGAGCGAAGCCCTGAAGCTGTCCAGTTTTTCAAGGGCTGGATTCCTGGTTTGTAGGATTTACTCCGACTCACGATGCTTTCATTGGCCCGCTTCTCAGAACCGTATTTCTCCGGGCAAGCTTGGGTTAAAGGCATGCTCCCGTCCGACGCTTACTTCATTCGTCTTCACCGAGCCGGCCGGTCCATAGGATCGGTGACTACTGCCCAAGGCACCTGGATCGTCAGCGGCGCCAATGGCGAGAATGTAATCATGCCGAAGGCAAAACAGAAACCGACGCCTGGCAACGGACCTTCGAACAGGCCGAATCGCTGGGCATGATGGGCAGATGGTTCTAAGGACTTGTGAGACTCGCTTTATGGCCCGTCCATCCTATCGGCTGGCCGTGCTTTTCCTCTTGGCCGTGGTTATGGTCTTTCAACTCGCCATTGTTTTTAAGCCGGCTTCATCGGTTCCAGCCGCAACATCGCGGGCTCGGCTTTCCGACCTAGTCTGGAAGCTTCACGATAAAGGCCTCGACTTCCGGGTAATCAGCCAGCGCCCGGACGGGCTCTGGGATGAAGACGTTTACCTAACCACAACGGACAAAACCTTTCGCGAGTTGACCCAATGGCCGGTTAATCCGGACTTCGTTGATAAGTGGAAAGGCACGGTCGCCGTCATGCGTCGCGACGCGGAGGGGATGGGGGACGATTGCTTTGTTTATGGCGATTTTGTCTTCTTCGGGGACAAGGGCTTCATTGAAAAGATTCGCCAGTGTTTGATCGAGGACTGATGAATTGGGGTTGGAGCCAAAACCGGATTGGGAGAGGTCGGCGGCTCCGGCAACTGGGCGGATTGGCAGCATTCGAACGTTCTACAACGAGCCTGCAGACATGAAGGCCGCACGACGATTCACCGGGCCGGCACTCGAGGAGCTTACTAAAGCCAAGATCCTCGGTGTCCGCGCCGGTACCGAGCACCGCTACACCGGGGTCTGGGTCGTTGTTGTCGAGGGCAGGGTCTTCGTGCGGTCGTGGAACGACAAGCCAACAGGCTGGTACCGTGCCTTTCAAGCTCAGCCATTAGGAAGTATTCAGCTTGCGGGCCGAGAGATTGCCATTCGCGCCGGGCGACTGCGGGGTGAGCGACTTCGAGACGCCGTCACGCGGGCCTATGCGGGGAAGTACGACACGAAGGCGTCAGAGAAGTGGGTTCGTGGTTTCGCGGAGCCGCACCGCTCCGCCACCACATTGGAGCTATTACCCTTGCCGCCGTCGCCGGCGCCAGAGGTGTCAAGCTAAGCTCTCCTTACCGCCGCTAGAACCCCATTTTCCCTATGCCCGGTGTCCGTTGAGTATAATCCAAGGACGGAATTCATCAATCGCGCTATCATGAAGGAAAAACGGGTGGAAAGTGGTTTTTGCCGCGCCGGATGAATCAGCCTGAAAGGGGAAAATTAGCAATGCAATTAAATGAGTGCTTGGCCAAGGTCCGAAAGCTCGGGTCCGAGATGCGAAACGGGTTTGAGATTCTGGGATGGACCTTGCCAGAAAAGGAGAAGATTTGGAGCATCACTCCCGACACTAAAGCCGCAAAGGAAATTGTCCTTTGCCATGACTTGGCACTGTGGGGCTATGGCGAAGTGCTGAACAGGATCGAAGAGGGTCGGTGGGAATCAGAAACCTTACCCCCCGAAGCCAAACGCATGACGGAAATTTACAAGGAAATCGATAGTTTCATGGAAGACTGTCCCGAACTCCAAGAGGAATTAGAAGGGAAGTGATAACCGCCATGGGCTGGCAGACTCACTCCTCTGAGTTTTAAGTCGATTCAGGGCAAGCCTCAGCCTTCCCCACTGACCGTCGCTTCGCCTGCACAACTCGGCCGGCAAAACTATTAAGCCGGTTCAATCAGCTTCTCGCCCTGGTTGCGCGGGCTGTTGACTGCCTTGGAAACGGCGTTGGCTTCCATTAGATCGGCAGGGAACGGATTCAACAGCGATACAAGCGCATCAGGCTTCCCGTCCGCCTTTAACCACGTCGCATAATCGTTGGGAGCCAGGATAACCGGCATCCTATTGTGGATCGGCGCCATCAGTTCATTGGCATCGGTCGTGATTATCGCACACGATTCGACCGGTTCCCCTTCTTCTGGAAGCCACCACTCCCACAAGCCGGCAAAAGCGAAAGGTCCTTTGTCCTTCATGTGGATGTGAAACGGCTGCTTGCCATCATCGGTTTTCTGCCATTCATAGAATCCGTCGGCTGGAATCAAGCAGCGCCGTGATTTGAAGGCGGCTCGGAAAGATGGCTTGGTGGCCACAGTGTCTGCACGGGCGTTAATCAACTGATTGCCGATCTTCATGTCCTTGGCCCATGACGGGATCAGACCCCACCTGGCAAGAACCATTTCTCGCGCGTAATCTCTTTGCCTAACAATGGGGACCTGCTGGGTAGGCGCGATATTGTAACGCTGGCCGTCGAACGGAAGCTCCGGCGTCTCGGGTACATCGAACCGTTTAGCCAGCTTACGTGGTGATTCGGCAAGTGTGTAGCGTCCGCACATAATGACCTAAACTAATCGGCTTTGGCTTGGCGTGCAAGCCGCTGCTTCAACTTCACCAAAAGGCGCGCGCGCCCGTAATTATTTCAGCCGCCAGATTATCGTGGACAGAGGTTCCGGAGGGGTTACCGTTTTAGCCTAGTTCCGTTTTCTTGACTTCGTGTGATTCGCCGACACGCGCAATGAAGCAGGCGGGGCCTTTCGGTTTCCGAGCGGCAAGTCCAAAAATCGACTGCATCAAATGCCCCAGAACCGACGTACTCACTTCAAGACGCATCATGGCAGGTTGAAAACTCGTGGTTTGCAACGGAAGAAGGCGATGGCGGCGCATCGTCTACGTGATTAGAATCACGAAAGCAACTAGCTCTAACTTCAATCACTTAGTGCTCCAGGGTCCAACATGCTTCCGCAAGAATTCATCGCGAAATGGCAACGAGCCAACCTTACCGAACGCTCGGCCTCCCAGCAGCATTTTCTCGACCTCTGTGACTTGCTCGGCCGAGCCAAGCCCGCTACAGCCGATCCCGACGGCGCCTGGTACACCTTCGAACGAGGCGTCAGTAAGACAGGCGGCAGCAAAGGCTGGGCCGACGTCTGGAAGCGCAAGTATTTCGCCTGGAAATACAAGGGCAAACACACGACCTCGCCGCCGCCTACAAAGGTCGCTTAATTTTCAGTCATATGTGGACGAGAAACCCGTAACAACTGCCAATAATCTCATGACCAAAGCCGAAATGGAATCGCACCGAGACGAATATTACGCCCTCGTGGCGAAGGCACAGACCGCCCGCCAAAACGGTGCCCATTTGCAAGCTATCAAATCGGCTGTATCTTCTTGGGTCCATATTGACGGAATGATGCAGTATGAACGCAAATACGACAAAACGGATTTGGTTCATCTAGAAGGAGTTGAAATCGTTTTAGCCCTTGCACCATATCTCCTTGACTTCGAAAGCCTGAACCAGCTCGACGACCTGTTGAGGTCACAACGTCGCATAGAGAAAAACACGTCGGCTGACCTGGTGGAGAATGTAGCCAAAGCGCGGGCCATGATGCGGAAAGCGTATGATTTTTGGAATTTCCTTGAATGCAATTCGGACTTTTCGCAGCAGCTGGTCAATGAGAACCGGCAACGAGATCAAATAGATTGGCGATCCATAGGAAAGACTTGGGAAGAAATGGGTCTAATCAAGCGTTCAACGGATGAAGTCTCAAAAGACTTTGTACTTGCTACCGAAATGCGAGCACATTGTCTGGCCAAATGCTCGTCATGTGGCGTTGTTGGCAAGGCGGCCAAAGCCAAGTTTCTGGAAAAAATGGCCTGCCCGAAATGCAAGACAACCGCTTACTTTGTAATTCTAGCTCGGGATCCAAACCAGAATAAATAAGGAACCTTGCCGTGGGAATCGTCCTAATCATCGGCATCACACTGGTCGCGTTTGTTGGCGCAATTGTTTGCGTGTTTTACGCTATGGAGCCACGAAGGAGAAGAGTAGAAGCATTGACCCTGGAGTTAGAGGCCCGCCAAGAAGATCAACTCAAGGAGCAACAGCTACTTAATGCAAGAGAGGAAGTGGTCGCCGCAGAAAAGACTCGCCTTGAAGCTTTGCGAATCCAATTCCAAAAGGAGGAAGAACAATTTACAGCGATTAAATCGCAAGTCGAAAAAAGCGTCATCTCGTATAAGGAAATGAGCGATGAAAACGCTATCCTAAAGACAGACCTTCGGAATCTCTATGTGAATTTTCGAAAGCTTCAGCTAGACGTTGAATCGCAAAGCCATTCCCAAGAAGCTCTCGACTTGAAAATCAAAGATTTGGGCAGCCGATACCTAAAGGAAAATGTCAAATGGATTGGCTCATCAATAAGCCCCAACAATTTTCTTGTTTGCAAGCAGCGATTGATAGATGTCATTAATCGATGTCGAAGTATTACTCATGAAGTTTCGGTATCGGACGAAGCCTCACTCCTTTCTGACCTCAAGCGAGAATATGAGAGAGTTGTCCGCTTTGCATTCGAACGCGAAGAACAGGCCCGAATCAAAGCGCACATACGCGAGGAACAATTGAGAGAGAAAGAGATCGAGCGCGAGCTTAAACAATTGGAACGAGAACGTGAGGCAATCGCTGTGGCCTTGGCGAAGGCATTAGAGGAAGCCAAGGGCCAGCACACTGAAGAAGTAGAGCGACTGAAGACACGGTTAGCCGAGGCCGAGGAAAAGACTAAACGCGCGCTGTCAAATGCGCAACTCACGAAGTCAGGCCATGTCTATGTCATTTCAAACCTCGGCTCTTTCGGCGACGGTGTTTTCAAAATTGGCATGACCCGTAGGGATAAACCGATTGATCGGGTCCACGAGCTGAGCAGTGCCTCAGTACCCTTTCCATTCGACGTGCATTTGTTGATTTCTTCAGACGATGCACCGTCAATGGAAAACGCCCTTCACAAGAAATTGCATAAGATGCGAATGAACCGGATGAATCCTCGCAAAGAGTTTTTCAAGACTACCATTGACTCAATTCGCCAAATCGTCAAAGACCACGAAGGTCGAGTCACATACGAGGCCGATCCCGAGGCATTGGAATACCGACAAAGCCTAGAAATGTCGGAAGACGATCAAGAATACATTGAAAATGTTTACAGGGAGCTCGAGGAGGAGAATCCAGTGAACGGGGATATTGACTGAGGTCACGTAATTGCTTGTCATTCCGAAAACATTACCAGCACCGTCCGGTATCCCCGTCTCGTGCCTAAGGACGAGGACCCGCAAACTCCAAAAGCGCACGATTACCAACCTCTACAACGAACGCCCCACCTGGCTCGAGCTCGCCCACAAAAACTAGCTGCCGCAATCTTCGCCGCCTACGGCTCGGACTTGGGTATGAGCGATGAAGAGATCCTGGCGGGGTGCTGGCGCTCAATTTGGACAGGGCGGTGCAGCATAGACAATAGAGTGCTATCTCCCTTAAAGCTGGACCCCTTTTATTTTGTTACTTCTGGTCGTGGAGGGCACTGTGTTCCTGGAGTCACATCAAAGCAAATGCGACCTTGCACTTGCTGCCAACTCTGACAGGCCCTTGATGCTGCTTCGAAAGAGTAATAAAGCTGGGAACCAGCATATTGACCATCTGCTTCATAAAAACACATTTGATAGGTGTCATCAGCCCTTCTTTTCAGTGGTCCCATACTAGTCATCATGTGGCCACTTGTTTCACAAGATTGGCAACTTGGCGTCAAGCATTGTTGGCCGCTGTTTCTGCATCGAGCTCTTCGCCCACATGCCTCTGCAGGTGAATATGTGGTAATCAAGATAATCAAAATCAAGAGGGCAGGTATACGGGTGGACATATCTTAAGATCCTCCGAGTTAAAATAAGCAAGCAGATGTCAGCGGAAGGTGAGTATCGTGACTCGAATTTGTGGTGTCAAGCAAAATAACTAGATTGGAAAAGATGCGCAGAGTGGGAATCGCCGGCAACCTCATCTTGAGCACAATTCCCTTCGTACGCAAGGTTGGGTTTGCAAAGCTGACCCCCCAACTCTATTTATCAAACTCGACTCTTACCTCCTTCGCGGGTCACAGGCGGTCCGCGCTGGTAGCCACGCTTTTGTGCCTCAACGCTAGTGGAGGTGCAAAGGGATATGTCGCCGACGGACCCGTCAGCGACCCCGGGGGGTGTGGTTAAGATTCTGGCGGATTGGGCCACCAATCAGCGCACAAATATGCCAGAAACAGCAAAAAAGGAGGGCGAAAACAAGGCGCAAACAGGCCGGAAATAGAAGCGGAACAGCGGAAAAAGACTTAAGCCGTCCCGCCATTTGACGTATTTCCCGTCAGTATAGCAAGGTCGCTTCAGTCTAAATGGCGAACTGGCCGCGTGCTAGTAACACGCGGTCAGTTCTCAACACAAAGACCCCTGATAGTGAGGAGTCGCATGTCTGCAATTACCCTATTCCGTGGTCCGCTGACAGAACAGTATCGGCCGAAAACGTGGTCCGAAGTAATTGGCCAGGAAAAGATCGTCCAGCGCATCCAAGCGCTAAACAAGCGCGGCCTTGCCGGTCGCGCTTACTGGATAAGTGGGGGCAGTGGTCAGGGCAAGACAACCATCGGGCGCTTAATTGCGGCCGAAGTAGCGGACGAAATCTGCATTCAAGAAGTGGACGCCAGCGCCTTGACGGTAGCGCAGCTCCGCGACCTCGAACGCGACATGCAAGTGCGCGGCTGGGGAGAGAAGGGCGGCCGCGCCTACGTCGTTAATGAAGCGCATGGCCTGCGCAAAGACGTTATCCGGCAATTGCTTGTTCTTCTTGAGCGCATCCCGGCGCACGTCGTTATCGTCTTCACTACCACCGTCGAAGGGCAAGAGTCGTTGTTTGAAGATTACGACGATGCTACCCCCTTATTATCCCGCTGTTTGAGGCTTGATTTGGCGCGCCGTGACTTGGCGAAATCCTTTGCGGAACGGGCCAAGGCCATCGCGGAGAAAGAGGGATTGGACGGCCAACCCCTGGAGCGCTACGTCAAATTGATGCAGACTCATCGCAACAATCTTAGGGCAGCTCTCCAGGCTATCGAAGCCGGGGAAATGCTCCCCTAGCTCCGTTCTTCGGCCGGCACCTAGCGCGGGCCATCCTTCCTGCCTGTTTCCATCCTCTTTCAACCTTGTGTTCAGGAGGTAGATCATGCGCGCATTGCGTGAACAAATGCAGCAAGAGGCGCTCGACCGCGCCGCCAACGGACAAGCCCTAACCAACTGGCCGGCGATCATTCACGGTTTCATGGCACGGGGCATTCCCGAACATGAAATCCGGCCAAGAGAGAATGTCTTCACCTATCACGCCTGGCGAGCGCTGGGGCGACAAGTGCGCCGCGGCGAGCATGGCGTCAAGGTAGTTACGTTCGTGACCACGAAGGACAAGGAAGAGAAGGACGGCATGGCGTCGAATGACCTGGACGGAACCGACAAGCCCAAGCGCGGCGGGTTTCGCCGTCCCTGGACGGCTACTGTCTTTCACGTTTCCCAGACTGACCCGATCAAACAACCAACTTGCGTTTAGGGATTTCCACCGGCGCCAGCGCGTGGCTGGCGCCTTTTCTTGATCCTTGTGAGGGAGTGTATTCCATGCCTGAATTTGAAGCGCTTCAAGACGACAACGGCTCTTGGTTTGTCAATCAGTACACGCCGGCTGACGACTGCCTGCGCCGGGACACGCTGGCCGATCAATTGCTGAAAGAAGAAGCATTCACACTGGCCAACATCCTTAACCGCGTTGCCTGCCGCTGGTGGCTGCTCTAGGCCGTCGCAAATCACACGGCCGAAGCGTCATCGCGGGGAGTCGCGCTCCCGCCGGCCGCTTGCCGGGCTCACTTCGAGCCGGGCGCTTCCGAGGAGGCTAGTTCGATGACTCTTTCAATGGGACAACGGCTAACGCTGGTCAAGATCGACGATTGCCTAGCTATGACGCACCGCTACGAACTGGAAGTGCGGTCGGTTCTCGAACCGCAGTCGGTCGGTTACGAGGGGCGACGGCAGCGCGTGGCCGTGGTACGGCAGCGCGGGAAGCGCAAGGAGTTTTACCTCGACCTGGCTGGGGACGACATCTTGCTTGACGGCTGGGGCTTACCGTTCAGTACGGACACCGAGGGTAGCGGGGTGATGGCCGGCAATGCCTGTTACAACCTCGTCGGCGAGTCCGAGGTTATTCGGCAGTGCATCGAATGCCGGGCGGTTGTCCCGGTCAGCGATAGCGCCAAGGCCAAGATCATCGTAGGTCGTGCCGAGCGGACGACGTGCAACGACGACGGCCTGGCGTTGCTCTACCCGGAGATCGAAACCCATCATGCGGTGGTGAACCGGATAAAGGGCAGTGCAACGCATTCTGGCCTGTGCCAGTAGCCCGCCAAGTGTAAAGAGTCAACCTGCCCGGAATATCGCCCTTCCGGGCCTCTAAATAACGGGTTTGACGATAGGCCTCAATGTGTAACGGGTCACGCAAAATTGACAGTTTACAAAGAGGGTTCAACTGTGGAGAAAATCAGTGCAATCTATTGCCGCGTCAGCAGTCGGGATCAATCCCATGCTAGCCAGTTGCCAGACCTGGAACGCTGGACCGAGGCGAACGCCGGGATTGTTGAGCGTTTCAAGGATACCTTCACGGGCCGGAGCATGAACCGGCCTGGTATGGATCAGCTAATGGAGCAACTCAGAGCCGGGAAGCTGGAGCGTATTGTCGTTTGGCGCCTCGACCGCCTAGGACGAACGACTAAGGGGCTTTGCCAACTCTTCGACGAATTGACCGAAAGGAAGGTTGATCTAGTTTCCCTCAAGGATGGGTTCTCTTTGGCCTCGCCAGCCGGTCGATTGCATGCACGCATTCTGGCGAGCGTGGCCGAGTACGAAACGGAAATTAGAGCTGAGCGCGTCGCCGCCGGCCAAGCGGTCGCCCGGCGAAATGGCAAGAGGTGGGGCGGGTCAAAGAAAGGCTGGCGCTGGAAAGTCAAAGCCGACCAGCAGGCCGCTATCCT
>JBJMQT010000114.1:0-11192 GCA_045802525.1 Gemmataceae bacterium | reverse complement strand
GTGGCGACCCTCTGGTGCACCGCCCGCGCGCCAGAGGGTGATCAATAATTGAACACCTCTGCCGACTTGCGCACTTTCGTTGTCTTTCATTTGAAGGCTGCCAACGTCGGAGCAAGGGTGCCAACACATTGGCCGCCTTGGTTTGGCTGCCTATCACGCTTCATGAGGCGCTCTCCTCCCACAAGCCGGAATAGCACAAACCGGAAAAGGAGGCGCAGCGAGGTCCATCACTTCTGCACCTTGAGCAGCACTGATTTCGCTGCGTGTTGAGTGCCTTTGCCTTCGCGATTGGCGAAGACGACGAATGGATGGTCCGTGGGTTTGACCCACGGCTCGGCGCGGATGACCATGGTGCGGGTGGTTTCGCGCTCGGTGATCAGGATGCCGTTGAGGCCGATGTCCAAGACATGAACCCCGTGCGGCAAACCGCTCACTTCGACAGGCACGCGGCCGCCAAAGCCGTTGCGGCGCTCGATCTTCACCGTCAGGCGCGCTTCTTGGCCCGGTTTGAGGCTTACCTCGGATAGGTCGGTGGTTGTTACGATGTCGCCCGGTTCGCTGACTTTAGGCAGGCTGCCCGCCACCTCGCGAACAACCGCTTGGCCGTTTACCATGGCCTTGGCCACTAACTTGGGCACAGGGGCTTTCTCCTGCGGAGCCGCGGCGGTGGGCGCCGCATACAGGGCCAGCGAAGTGCTTCGCTCCCCTTCGGGAATCGTCGTCGCGGGAGCAGAGAAGCCAGGCGGCAGATTTTCCAGTTTCACTTCGATGGGACCGTCAAACTCGTCGATGCGCTCCGCCGTCACGGTGATCGGAATAGCACTCCCCTTGGCAACGGTTGGCGCCGTCGGGTTGAAGCTGAGGTTATAGCTGGGCCGAGGCGGGCGCAGGGTCAGGCGGTAGATGTAATCGCGACCGCCCTGGCCGCGCGCATCGGCGATGCGAACTTGGTATTCGCCGTCCGCCGGCGGGTCGAAAACCAGCCGCGAATCTTTGCCAAACCCGGGGCCGCCATCGTCGTTGCGATAATAAACTGTGACCAGCGGCAGTCCATTGGCCGGGAAGGTTGCGCCCGGCGGATTGATGGTTACTTTGTAAAGCGGCGTGCCCAAGCTGATATAGGAAGGCGTCGTGCCCAGGAAGCCCTGCCGCTGGCCATTGACGCTGTAGAAGATGCAGTCGTCATCGGGATTGCGCGGCAAGGAAAAAATGCGAAGGAGTTCACTGCCGACATAGAGGTAATCGTTTACCGCCAGATCGTTCCAGGTTTCGATGCGAATGCCGGCGCCGGCGGAATCGTGATCGCGGAAGACCGAGTACGTTTTAGCCACGCACCGCAAGACGGCGCGCGGCAGAGGCTGACCCTTGGCATCGAGGATTTCGATTGTGGTATCCAGCGGAGAGCCAAGGCGGCGCGCGTTGACTTCGAGGAGCAGCCGTTCCCCTTTCTTGGCGGGAAAGCGCCACGTCTCGGTGCTGCCGGGCTGATCAATGCGCCCATTGGCAGTACCCGGAGTTGGCAGTGTGCCGGCTGCCGTACCAGCGGCCACAGCCTCGGGAAATTCGCCGACGGCGATGCTCAGGTTGCCCAGCGGCGTGCCCTGGGGAGTGGTAATCGGGACCGGCAGCCGCGAGCCCGGCGCCGCATCCGCGGCTGCCTTTACGTGTACTGTCTTGATGTCGCCTAAGAAGACCCCTTCGACTTGGATGTCGGCCTCAGTGCCGCGCTGTAATCCCATGGGAAAAAGGCTGGTCACTATAGGAATCGAGCCGACATGGAGGCGATACGTCATAGCGCCGCCGCGATAATCCCGATCGCGCAGGCCGAGTGCATAGACGCCCGGCTTGCTGAACGTATAGCCCAGAAAACCCGTGTTGCTTTCCGTCAAAGTGTGGTCGCCGTCATCGACCAACGTTAAGACGGGGTCTAGCTTAGATTCCGTCGCTCCCTTAACGACCTGGACGCCAATTTGCTGTCCGGCGTGGACTTCAAAGCGGTAGTAATCGACGTCACCGGCCTTGTTGACGTCGCCTGTAATCGACGCCGGCAAAGTAATCGATTGGCCGCGGGAGGGCGAATTGTTCAGCTCCGTCTCCGCGACTTGCGGGAATAGATCGACAAAGAAGTTAATGGCATTGGAGTCACCGTGCTGGCTCTTGACACTCAGATTGTAGGCGGCGGCTGGCACCGTGGCCGGAAGGGTGATCTCAGCCTCAAGCTTGGCGGCCGTACGCTCCTGGGACAGAAGCTTCAGGGAAGCTCCGCTGATCGTGGAAGTGATGTCGGTTGCAGCCTCGAAATACTGGCCGTCCAATGTCAGGCGAATCGTATCGCCTCTTTGACCGAAATTCGGGGTGATCTTGGCGATCTTCGGCGGCTTGGGTTTGATGGGGAGAAGCTGCATTTGCTCTTTGCCGGTAGCCGCATCCAGCAGAGCGGCCGACCCGTCAAAGCGGCCCACGGCAAGCTGTTTGCCGTCCGGCCGCAAGGCAAGGGCCAGGGTCGTCTCGGACTGTTTGGCATAAACCTTCCGCTCAACCATTTTGGCCGTATCCCACGACTTGATGACGCGGTCTTCTCCCAGCGAGTAAAGCGTTTGGCCGTCCGAAGAGTAAACCAAGCGGCTAACGGGAGCTTCGTGGGCGAAAGCCGACTGAGTCAACTTGGCATTTTCCGGACTGACCTCCCAAATGCGAATGCTCTTATCCACACCGCCGCCGGCAACGTGCTTGCCATTGGGGCTCCAGGCCAGTGCATAGATCCAGTCTGTCGAATCGCTCAAAGTATGCAGCCGTTTGGCCGTGGCTACTTCCCAGATTTTGACCGCGCGATCCGCGGCGCCCGAGGCCAACATTTTGCCGTCGGGGCTAAAGGCCAGGCCATAAACCGTGTCGCTGTGGTCTTTCAAAGTCATGATTTCTTTTCCGGTCGCCACATCCCACAGTTTGATGAGGCGATCGTAGCCCGAACTGGCCAGCGTTTTGCCATCGGGGCTGAAGGCTAGCCCGAATATCACGTCCTTGTGACCACTGAGAAGTTTCTCAGCCTGCGGACTTGGCAAACCGTTAGGCGGGACGGCGTATAACCGCACTTCACCTGACTTAGCCGGCTCTCCGCCGGCCACAGCCAAGTGCGTGCCGTCATGGCTATAGGTTAAGGCGTTCACATGCCCGGTTTGGCCGGTAACCTTACCGGCCAGGTCGCCGCTTGCGCTGTCAAATATAAGCACCTCACCGTAGCCGCCTGCTGCAACCGTTTTGCCGTCGGGCCTGTACGCAATAGCGTTGACGGGTGAAGGCGAGGGGTTATGAGACTTAGTTCCCCGTTGATCGGCTCCCAGAACAGCCTGGCTTCCCAAGAGCACAACAGAAAAGACAGCAGCAAACGAAGGCATCTTCATGGGAAATATCGCCCCAAACGCGGTCGCAGCTATCAAGATAGTTTAATGGTTGAACAGGAATTCTCGCCCGGTCAGCACTGCCCAGAATAAATCTTCCAACACTTCGCGGCGCGAAGATTGCTTATCGGTTTCCGCTTGCGCGAGGAGCATATTGAATTTGCTGGTCTCTTCTGGAGTCGGTTCGCGGCTAAGAGCCGTTTGGAAGAGGCGGCGCACCGCCTCCTCATTAGTAATTTTTTCCTCTAACCATTTCGACACCAGCGAGTTTTTGTCGCGCAATTTATCGTTGAGGGTTTGCCCATTATTCAAGTGCAACGCCTGAGTCACGCTGGAGTCTTGCTGGCGTTCACAGGAGCAGGTTTGCTCGCGCAGCGGTCGCCCGAAGGAATCGAGGAAGTGCGAGACCAGCAAGGCGTCGGGCAATTGAAGCGCTCTCGTGCCGAGCGGGTATTGAGCGATTTCCGCCGTTCCTCCTGTGCTGCCTACATGGATTTGGCTAAACGGGGTCGGCACTCCAGTGACCTGGGAATAGCTATCCAACAATACTTCCGCGGACAACCGGCGAATGAGGTAATGCGAATAGAACCGATCATCACTCATGTTTTCTGGCAGCGGCTTTGAAGACCGCTGGTAAGTCGCCGAATTCATGACCGTCCGAATCAGATGCTTGACATCGTATTTGTGTTCGACAAAGTCCTTGGCGAGAGTGCTAAACAGCTCATCGTTGGTGGGAGGGTTGGTTTGCCGCAGATCGTCTTCGGCTTCCACGAGGCCACGGCCCAGGAAATTGCGCCAGACGCGGTTTGCCAGCGCTTTTGCGAAATAAGAATTGTCCGGGGAAACCAGCCATTTGGCAAAGTATTCGCGCCGATCCTTAGCGTCCTCCAGCGGCAGCGGTTTGGCATCGAGCGGCGCCGGGGCCATGGGCACGCCGCGGCGCGGATGAGGCACATCGCCTGTCGGTAAAATTTGAACGGTGATCTCGCCGCCGCGATCACCGTTCTTCATGGCGACTCGCGAGAACAGATTGGCCATGCTCCAGTATTGATCCTGCGTCCATTTCTCCAAGGGGTGATTATGACAACGGCAGCAGGTGATCGACATGCCCATAAACGTGACGGAGGTCGCCTCCGTCAGCTCGGTCACGTCCTTGTGCAGCACAAAATAGTTGGCCGCGCCGTTGGTTTGCGTGTTTCCTTGGGCGGTGAGAATTTCGCGGGCAAAGCGATCCCAGGGTTTGTTGTCGGCAACGCTCTGACGTACGAATTGGTAGAACGACCAAACGCCCGGCTGTGGCAGCTTACGGGATGAGATCAGCAGCATATCGGACCACTTGTAGGTCCAATAATCAACGAACTCCGGCCGTTCTAAAAGCGCGTCGATCAGCTTGGCTCGTTTTTCGGCGGCCTTATCATCCACAAATTTGCGTACTTCGTCGGTGGTCGGCAATATGCCGGCGGCATCGAGGTAAGCACGGCGAATGAACTCGGCATCCGTGCACAAGGGAGATGGCGGGATGCGCAAGGCTTGCAGTTTCTTGAGAGCCAGCTCGTCGATGTAATTATGGCGCTCTGCCGTCGTGAACACTTTGGCATCGATTTGATTAGGCAATGGCGACGTAATGCGGGCGGCCGCGACGAAGTTCGAGTACCACACCGTGATGGCGGCCTCGCCCGTACCCGCCACTTTGACTTTGCCTTCGGTATCAACCGCGGCCACCAAGTCTTCGCTGCTGCTAAACTTGGCCCAGCGCGTTACATCCTCCGTGTGGCCATCCGAATACCACGCGCGCACGAGAACTTGCAGGCTGTCTTCGGGCTTGAGCACGGCCTCGGTTGGCAAGACCTCCAGACGCTGTATGCCTACATCGTCCTCCTTAGGTCCCGGCGCTCCGGCCTTGATCCAGCCGAGCAAAATGTTGTAGTCGGTGGATTCTTTGGCAATCTTTTTGCCGCCGCCGTGGGGCATCGTGCGCGTCGGCTTCAATAAGAAAAGGCTCTGCTCAGGGGCCTGCTGATCGATTCGGCGGCTAAGCGCTTGCCGGGTCAAGACAAAGTGATCGGCCTCGGGATTGTAGCCGCGCAAGGAAAGCTTCATGCCGCCTTTGCCTGCTAGGGCGCCATGACATGCCCCCGAGTTACAGCCTTTCTTTGTGAGCAACGGGATAACGTGATTGCGAAAGCTCTCGGCGAATGCCTCCTTAGTTTTTTCGACTTTAACCTTTGCAATCGCTTGGCTGCCCCCAAAAACTGCGGTGATCGTTGCTTCGCCATCGCCTACGGCACGCACGATACCGACGGCATCAACCGTAGCAATGGCCGCGTTGGAGGTGCTGTATTTGGCTTCCGGCGAATGGTCGGCCACTACCTTGCTGGCATCCTGATTGACGGCAATGACTCTTTGGCTTGCATGAGGGCCGGTCAAAACAAAACTGCTCGGCAGCAATTTGAATTCCGCTGCGCCAGCGACTCCTCCGGCTAGGCAGCACACCATCGGAGCTATAAAGATCGCCAACCTATACATAGAGCCCCCAAAGCGGGTGGGTGAGAAAGTCTTTGCGAGTGCCTATTAGCGTCGAGCCGGTTCAACCTGCTGACACGTGGGATGGTCGGAGGGCGGGCCGTTTTTCGGCGAGTGAAGCAACCCTATTGCGTTGCCTCAGCGATTAAAGAAGTTCCTTGATCGGCTGCATGTTGTACTCAACCAGAGGCAACGGTCGATTTTGCGGGCCGGGCATTTCCATGTGGGGATCAAGCCCCAAGCCGCGGTAGAGCGTGGCGGCGACATCGCCCGGTTGCACCGGCCGCGACTTGGGTGCATAGCCCAACTCGTCCGATTCGCCGACAACCATTCCACCCTTGATGGGGCCGCCCCCCATGATCACGGTCCAGACGCCGGGGTGATGATCGCGGCCGCCGGCCGGGTTGATCTTGGGCGTCCGGCCAAATTCGCCCAGGCCGGTGACGATGGTCGTTTTCAAAAGCCCTCGTTCCTCCAGGTCTTCAAGGAGCGTGCTAAAAGCTTGGTCGAAGTTGGGAGCGACCAGGCGCGACATTTCCGTAATGTCCGTGAACGGCTTGGACCCGTGAATGTCCCAGGTCACTTCATCGAAAACCGTTTCGAACATGTTGATCGTCACGAAGCGCACGCCGCGCTCGATTAGCCGTCGGGCCATCAAGCAACTTTGCCCGAATCGGGTGCGGCCATAGCGGTCGCGCATCGCGGCGGTCTCTTTATCGAGCGCAAACGCTTCCCGCGCTTCAGGGCTCGACATTAATCGATAGGCAAGGTTGAAGTTGTCATCCAGTTGCTTGGCCTGAGTATTCTTTTCAAACGAGGCGATGGACCCGTCGACGGCATCGCGGAGTTTCTGGCGACGCTCCGCGCGGACGGCCGAGATGTACTCCGGAGGCAGTAGGTCCGGAACCTTGAATTTCGGATCCGACGGATCGGCGTTGAGGATAAAGGGATCGTACTGCTTGCCCAGATACCCCGCCGTGTGGCCGTGAGGGAGATTCCCGCCGGTGCGGCCAATGGGCCGCGGCAACAACACGTGGGCGGGCACTTCGCCGCGTTGCCCCTTCTCGTAACCCAGCACGCAGCCGATGTGCGGATGCTCGATGCCGCCGCTAAAAAGCCGGCCACTCTGCATCATCTGGTAGCCCGTATCATGCACCGCCGTGGCCGTGTGATAGCAACTGCGAACGAGCGAATACTTATCGGCATGCTTGGCCATCTTGGGGAAGATTTCGGTTATCTCCAAGCCGGGGGCTTTAGTGGCAATCGGCTTGAACGGACCACGAATTTCCGCCGGCGCTTTGGGTTTGGGATCCCAAGTATCGATTTGGCTGGGCCCGCCAACCAGCATGATCATGATGCAATTAACATCTTTGTCCTTCTCCTTCGAAGCCGCTTGCAAGCGCATCCAAGCGGGCAGCGTCAAACCCAGACCGGTAAGCGCTCCCGCATGAAGAAACGCCCGCCGATCAATCTGATCGCACAAGTGGACGGGCCGATCAGCGTCTAATCGCAACATGGCAACATCTCCGCGGCATCCGGCCCCATGGGTTGATAAACATACTTACCCTAATATACGCAAACTAACTCGGACAGAACGGTAGGTCAATTGTAAACGAAGCCGGCCCCAAAGGTCTATTGACCTCCAAGCTGTACAACTGAGCGCAACGGCCTGCCTTGCCCTGGCCTTAAGTTCTTTCCTTTAACGATCAGGAAGGTTATCTTGTGACAGATCATAAACTAAAGGGGATCTTTCTATGTGCCGAGCATGCTTTGGTCTGGCCGCAATTCTGATCCTGCTTAGCGCGTTGTCGCTTGAATCTACGTCTGCCTTTAGACCGCACAGATCTCATGGCGCCGCTAACGTAAGCCATGCGACCGGCCACTGGGCCAACACTTTTTCCATAGTGGCCTACGATCCGGACAAGAAGGAATGGGGCGTCGCGGTCGCGTCAAAATACTTGGCGGTCGGCTCCGCCGTGCCTTTCGCCAAAGCCGGAGTGGGGGCCGTTGCCACGCAGAGCTTCGTCAATGTCGAGTTGGGCCCACGCGGGCTCGAACTCATGAGTCAAGGCAAATCAGCGGACGAGGCCCTTAAACTCCTCCTCGAGGAAGACAAGGGCAAGGACGCGCGGCAACTGGGCCTCGTCGATGCCAAGGGGAAGCCAGCCACTTTCTCCGGACCCAAATGCATGCCCTGGGCCGGCGGCAAAACGGGCGACAACTACACCTGCCAGGGCAACATCCTAACGGGCGAGGACGTGATCACGGACATGGCCAAGTCCTTCAAGGAGGCCAAAGGCCCCTTGGCCTGGCGCCTGATGACCGCGCTTGAAGCCGGCGATAAAGCCGGCGGCGACAAACGCGGCAAGCAATCCGCCGCCATTCTAGTCGTCCGCGACAAAGGCGGCCCCAACGGCTTCGGCGACCGGTATATCGACCTCCGCGTCGACGATCATGAGACGCCCATTCAAGAATTGACGAGAATCCTAGGTAAGCGATTACCCAAGCGCGACGGAAAGTGATTAGCCCACCGTAATTCCGGCAAGTTGACTTGTTGAGGACGATGCGATCGCGTACATTGTTCGTGTACAGATTGGAGGAGATTCCATGCCGACGGAAACGACCTACACGCATGCGCGCGCCCATCTGGCCACGCTCTGTGACCAGGTAACGTCTTCGCACGAGCCGGTCATTATCCACCGTCGCGGCGCCGAGGATGTCGCTCTCGTCGACGCCGCAGAACTCCGCAGCCTGACCGAGACGGCGTACTTGTTGCGGTCGCCGAAAAATGCGCGTCGCTTGCTGGCAGCGATTCTTCGCGCCCGGGAGCAGGACCTGCCTGCCGAGACGATCGAGACCCTGCGAAGGGAGTTCGATCTTGGCCAAGCCTCGTAAAGCGAAAGCACAGCCCCCTGGCCCTCGCGAGGCCGTTTTTCATCCCGAGTTCCGCGAAGATCTCCGCTATTGGGTGGCAACGGACAGAAAAGTTGCTTTACGGGCCTTGGAGTTAGTCGAGGCGATTTTGCGCGAGCCGTTCATCGGACCTGGCAAGCCCGAACCCTTGAAACATCTTCTGGCCGGCGCATGGTCGCGCCGCCTCACGCAGGAACATCGATTGATATATCTTGTCCGTGGTAGCCGTATTGATTTTTTGCAAGCACGCTATCACTACTGAGCAACGGCGCCGGCCGGTCTGGCCCGGAGTCCGGCGGGCGACACCTACCGGCTCGCATCTTCTAGGAAACGCCGGCTAACCGTTTGCGCAAAATCGTCACGTGATGCCGTTCGTGGCCGGCGATGATGTATGCCAGCGCCCGTACGCTGACCGCGCTATTGTTTGCCGATCCGGATCTGCTCCAGGCTTCGTCGCTCAAGTTCCCAAAAAGACTAATATGCGAACGTCGCAGCGCTTCGTATTCATCCACCAAGGCTTGCAAGGAGCACGCATCGAAGTTGGCATTGCGCACGTAGTCATTTTCTTCGAAGCCCGAGAGCGGCGTCCTGTCATTCCGGGCAAACCGGAGAGCCCGGTAGCCGAAAATCCGCTCTGTGTCGATCAAGTGTCCAATCACTTCCTTAATGCTCCACGTGTACGGAGCATGGCGCGTGTTGCCGTGGCCCTCGGTGATTCCTCTCAAAAACGGCAGGGCCTGGGCCAACTGGCTTGCAAGAGTCGCGACAATGTCGCCGTCCGCCACAAGATCGATGTAGCGGCCATAGTAAGGCGCATGCTCGCTCGCTTCCGGCCGGGCCATTCGGATAGTCGCCATGGAGAGCCTCCATTTGTAATGAGGGAACAACTCTCGTTGCCACGCTTTGCGTGACGCACGGATCTCGGACGCTCTTCGTCCTGTTATAGGATACCTTCCAGGAATTTCTTTTGCCCTCTACGCGACGCAGAACGTCGGCGGCTGCGTTCCCCGCAGAGCGCGAGAACGAGGAAATGCGCCGGCGCCTTGATCCTAAATCAAAATCTGCAAAGGGCTGTTACTCATACTATAACACGGGCTATGATATCGTCGTTCGAGAGTGACTGACCGCATGAAGTGTCCAGGCCATCGGAATTCGCGCCGACGGAGATAACATGAAGAATTTGTGCTTCGGCTGGGCCATCATCGTGATCCTTGGGATGGCGCCTAGCGGGGCCTATAGTAGCGACGAAAAGAGCGCGATCGCGGCGCTAGAGGAGGGAGGTTTTTGGCTCAGGCGCGATGAGAGCCGGCCTGATAAGCCAGTCATCAAAGCTGAGATCGTCGATTGCGAAGGGACCAGGGTCAATGACAAGCTGTTGGATCAGTTGTGCGCGCTCAAGCACCTCCAGTCTCTTTCAATTTGGACTCCGAAAAACGTGGATGTGGCATTGAAAGGACTGAACGAGTTGAAAGATCTACAACTGTTGGAACTAACAGGGTGCAAGCTAACAGATTTTAGTGTGAAGCATATCGCAACGTTAAAAGAACTGCGGACGCTGAACCTCGGTGCTACGGATATGACCGATGCAATGCTAAGGCCGTTGGTGCAGCTGAAGCAATTGAAGAGGTTGCGCCTTAACGATACCGAAGTGGCAGGCCGAGGGTTAAGAGAGTTGGCAGGCTTAACGAAGTTGCAGGAATTGGACCTCTGGAATGCGAAAGTAGGTGACGCGGGGTTGAAGGAGCTAGCAGCGTTGCAACATTTGCAATGCTTAAATCTAACCGGCACACAAGTGACGGATGCAGGTTTGAAGGAGCTAGCTCCATTAAATGAACTGAAGTCTCTTTCCCTTTCCAGCACACAGGTCACAGATACGGGTCTGAAGGAGCTAGTCGTCTTGAAAGGATTACAGGCACTACACCTAGACCTTTCCAACACGCACGTTACGGATGCGGGACTGAAGGAGCTGGCCGTCCTGAAAGGATTGCGTTCACTAAACGTTTCCCATACTCAGGTTACGGATGCAGGACTGAAGGAGCTAGCCGTCCTGAAAGAATTACAGTCACTGGGTCTTGGTTGTAACGACGTGACCTGCGCAGGGTTGAAGGATTTGGCCGGGCTCAAGCAACTGCGATCACACCTCCACCGGTCCAAGGTCACGGACGCGGGCCTAAAAAGTCTGACGGAGCTGGAGTCCTTGCAGACACTGAACCTCAGCCATACCCCCGTGACCGACGCAGGACTGAAGGAACTGGCCTCTTTGAAATCACTGAGTTCGCTGGATCTCAGCTTTACCCGGGTGACGGATGTAGGTGTGAAGGAGCTGACCGAACTGAAGTCCCTGCAGGCGCTGAATCT
>JBJMQT010000113.1:0-42565 GCA_045802525.1 Gemmataceae bacterium | reverse complement strand
TACGAAGGGATATTCTTTTAAGCGAACCAGGCCTTCTTCGATGATTGCCGATGCTTTCCGGCAATTGCCCAGAATATCTCGGGCCGCAAACTCGTCGAGTGTGGCTAAGACTGCGGCACAACACAGCGGATTGGCACTCCAGGTATCGGAAGTTTCTCCGTAATCCAGGCTGGCAAATACGTCGGCGCGCCCGACGGCAGCCGCGACCGGCACGCCGTTGCCTAATCCCTTGCCTAAGACCGCGATGTCCGGCTCCAGCCCGTACGTTTCATAAGCAAAGAGCTGCCCGGTGCGGCCGAAATTGGCTTGCACTTCGTCGAGAATAAAAATGATGTCGTTTTCTCGACAAAAGTCTTGGAGCAATTGGAGGTATTGCTTGGGAGGATGGAACGAACCGCCCCCGCCCAGGTACGGCTCGGTGATCAGCACGCCCAAATGCCTGCCGAATTGCCGCTTTGAATCCTCAAGCTCTTTTCGATACGGGGCAGGGTTAAAAGGGTTGTGGCGATCGCTGACGTCCAGACACTCAGCCATGGGAAAACTAATGAACCGTACGCGCGGATCGCGTTCGCGATCGTTTTCAGACCCGGTTACGGCGCCGGCCAAACCCTTTTTGCCATGAAAGCCGAAGCGTGTCGCAACGATCATATCGCGGCTGCGATCCCGCGCCAGAGCCGCCCAAAGGGCTTTTTGGATCGCCTCCGACCCGGATGCCGCCCACAAGACCCGTTCCATGCGCTTGCCGCCGGGGCGGCTTTGCAAAAGACCGATTAGCCGGCGGCTCGCTTCGATTTCCACTCCGGTGACGGCGTTGTAAGCGGAGAAGGGCAGGGCGGAGAAGAATCCCTCTTTCGTTTGCGGTTCGTTGGACCAGCCCATGTAACTGGTGAAGCGTTTCATCCAGGCTTGGGGATTGTGACCCAGATTTGTCACCAGGACACCGGAAGTGAAGTCGTACAAGCGCTTGCCTTCAGGCGTCCAATGATAAATGCCGGCACTGCGCGCCAGCACCGCCTGAGTCGGCGTGTAAGTCCGCAAGGAGCGCGGCTCCGTACGCGTCAGGCCTTCGCGGACCGAATTGGAAGAAGGTTCGTTTGTGTGCTCAAGGGGAAACGTCATATTGCCTCTCCGCAAAAGTTTACACGCGGAGCGAATAGAGTTCTAACGAATCTGATTTATTTGGACAATGCAGCACCAATCCTCTCCCGGCGGCATTTACTTCCACCATGCTGCCTGGCTGACCAGCGGCATGCCGCGCCAAAATCGCTTCCAGCGCTTGGACGATGGCGACTACGTTCCGATCGGCTGACACATCGTTATAGGCCAAAGCCCGCATTTGCTCCAACCGCAAGATCCGTTCGGCAGGGGGGCCGCCGAACTCGACAAAGGCGACTTCCTCAAAAAAGCGGCGGATGGTTTCGATGCCGTAGCCGCGCTGGCTGCGCTGCCCCCAGGGCTCTAAGAAAGTGGCGTTGTAATGATGGTTGGGCGTGATCTTCAGGTCGTTTGGCGTTCGGCCTTCGACGGTCATCTCCACGCCGCGCTTGCGTTGCTGGGCATTCCAAACTCCATTGTCAAAGCGAAACTGGACTTCTTGCTCGACGTAGCCGGGGAAATTGTCGGGCGTCACCCAGCTGGTATGAATATCAAAGGCGGCCTCGCGGCCGTCGAGATAGGCGTAAACGACCTGCAGTTGCACGGAATCCCATGTCGATCCGTCCGGCGCGCCTACGATTCCACGTTGGCCGGTCGCCCTTATGCGGGCCAGGCGCCAATCTGAGCCAAACGTGAAGTCGATTAATTTCAGGTAATGGACGGCGACATACGTTCCCGGATTTCGGCCCGTAATCCACTCAGCGAATTGGCTGCCGCTGATTTGCCTCGGTTCAAGGAGGGAACAGTAGCCGTTGTTGACATGCCGCAAGACGCCGTCGGCAACATGCGTCCGCAATTTCTTGTGATCCGGATCGGCCAGCTTGTGGTAAACCACTTTGGCAAGCACACCGTGTTGGCGAGCCAAAGCGTCCAGCACATCAAGTTCTTGCAGAGAAAGGACGGATGGCTTTTCGATTAAGACATGTTTCTTCGCTTCCAGGGCTAAGCGGGCCGCATCGAAATGTCTGTCGTCAGGCGTGGCCACACACACCACATTGACGCCGTGAGCGAGCAGTTGGGGGAGGGCCTCGAGCCCGGAGAAACTGGCAAAGGGACCAAGGCGCGAACCAGCAGCTTGGGCATAACGCTCCGCCCGCTTTCCCGTGCGGCTTGCGACCGCAGCGAGTTGGACATCGACGAACCCAAAATCACGGCGATAGAGACCCTCGGCACGGAGCTGTTCGAAAAGCGGCCGGTACGTGTCATCGAAGATCATGCCCAGGCCGACCATTCCGGCCTTTAAGCGATGATCGGTAAGACTTGGAGAAAGCGCCATGGGGTCTAGGATACGGCCATGAGCGGGCTAGAGCTATTTCTTGGGACGATCCTTGAGGCGAATTACGAAGCGCAGCCCCGACCAAGTGTCATCAATAGCGCAGACCTTGTTGTCGACCAAGCCGGCTTCCAAACCGATGCCCTGGACGGCATTCTCGGTAAGGTCGGTAAAGACGCTCGAGGCCCGTTTTGGCCAGGCGATCCATAGACCTCCAGAAGGGGCCAACCGCTTGGCGAGGACCTTCAATTTCTTTTGAAGGTCCCTTTCGCTCTTTGTGAAGAACACAATCACATCGAATGCCAGCCCGTCCGCCAAGTTGTCATGAGCGGAAACGCCAACGGGAAGCTCACCAAGCGTCAAATCGAAGCCTGGCGGAGCGTCGATCAGCGCCACCAAATGATCGGTTTTGATGCCAAGCTTTTTGGGCAGCGGTGTTCCGGAATAGCCAGCCATTATTTTGCTCTCCATCCGAAATTGAATACGGCCAATTAAACATAAGAGCCATTATCGGACGTTGTGGTTAGGTCATCGAAATGGGTCCGCGCTGGCCAACGTCCGATAAGAGCTGTTATGTTTAATTGCGCTCACGAAAGAGCGCAAGCCGGTTTAGGGTGTGAGATGCTCACCATTGGGAAGAGAGGCTCGGGCGCCGCCATGGGGGTCCACAGTCCCTTCGTCAAAGAATCCCATACGGCGAAACTTGGCATAGCGTTGGTCCAATAACTCTTCTGGTGCAACGCCTCGAAGCTCGCGGATATAGCGAAGCAGATAACTCTTGAGCGTATTGGCCATGCCATGCGGATCCCGATGGGCGCCGCCCAGAGGCTCTTTGATGATGTCGTCGATGACTCCGACCCTAGCACAATCACGGGCGGTCAGTTTAAGGGCGTCCGCTGCCAGCGGCTTTGTCTCGTCGTTGCTGATTTTCCAAAGGATGCCCGCGCATCCCTCGGGGCTGATGACGGAGTAGTAGGCGTGCTCAAGCATGCTCACCCGGTCGCCAATGCCAATGCCTAAGGCCCCGCCTGACCCCCCTTCTCCAATGACGATGCAGATAATGGGCGTCGGCAAACGAGACATCTCGAGCAGGCTATTGGCTATCAAGGCGGCTTGGCCGCGTTCTTCGGCGCCGATGCCCGGATAAGCGCCAGGCGTGTCGATCAAGCAGATAATCGGCAGGTTGAATTTGGCGGCCAACCGCATTTTACTCATGGCTTTGCGATATCCTTCGGGATGGGCGCATCCCCATAAGCAAGCCATTCGTTCCTCGGTGCTACGGCCCTTCTGGTGGCCGACCAAAAGAACTCGATAGTCGCCCAGGCGAGCGAACCCGGTGCGGATCGAACGGTCGTCGCCAAAGGCCCGATCGCCGTGAAGTTCTACGAACTCGTCAAAAATCATCTCAATGTAGTCGAGCGTTTGCGGCCGCCCCGGGCAGCGCGACACCAGCACGGTTTCCCAAGCAGTAAGATTGCTGTACTTTTCCCGTAAGCGGCCAATCAATTCACGGCGAATGCGACGAATCTCCTCGCCGATCTCCAATCGGCCTCCGGCTGTGGCCTCCAGCTGAGCCAGAAGTTCTTCCATCCGATGGATGTCTTCCTCAAAGGGCAGCCGCGGACTAGCCATGCCTAGCCCTCCTTGGCGGTAGAATTCTTTTGGGGCGCCTCGGTTTTGAAGACCCGGATGGTCCGCAATTGCATGAGCACTTCATGAAAATCGCGCGGACGGTCTTCTCGCTTTTTGGCCAGCATCCGCAGAATAAGGTCGGCAAACTCCTCGGTCACTTCCGGATTGTGAAAGCGCGGCGACAAAGGTTTTTCAATGATATGTTTGGCGAGCAGATCTTGGGCGCTCATGCCGCGAAACGGCGGACGTCCGGTAACCAGCTCATAAGCGCTGGCGGCGTAGCTGTAAATGTCGGCGCGGCCATCCAGCGGCTGGCCGCGGATTTGCTCAGGCGACATGTAACTGCGCGTCCCGACCACGTTGCCTCGCTTGCGAAAGAGCTTGGCAAATCCGGTGGGAATCTTCTGAGCCAGGGCGAAATCGATGATCCGGGTTTCCCCTGCGCTGTTAGCCAAGATGTTATCGAGCTTGACGTCGCGATGGACCCAGCCCTTGGCATTCATGAAAGCCAAGGCCGTGGCGGCTTGCTTGAAGATCTCGTGGGCCCTGTCCTTGACAAAATCGAGCTGCTTGTTGAGCAAACGGAGTTTGAGGCTGCCGGCGGGGAAAAACTCCATGACAATGGCGGGATTTTGCGGATCACGGATGACCGTAACGATCTTGATGATGTTGGGGTGGGCTAGTTGCTTGCCCACCATGGCTTCATGAAAAAGGAGACGCCGGTGTTCCGGGTCCCGGGCTCGCTCGGGGAGCAATAACTTCATGGCAAAATGGCGATTGCTGGACGCCTCGACCACCTCCCAGACCTGGCTGGTCTGGCCCGTCATCATATGTTTTTGCAGGCGATAGCCGCCAATTAATTCTTCGGCCACATGGTTTCCATGGTTGGAGAAGGGCCAAGAGAGTTCGGAGCCCTTCTTGGAATTCTACCAATACTCTTCAAAGTGAATATTACCTTTGATCTTAGCCTGAGGCTGGTCCACCTGGAAACCGCGCTTTTCGAGAATCTCGATGACGCCCGGGGGCTGCGGAAAGGTGCGTTCGCCGGTTTGGGCGTTCTTCTCGGGGACGCCGATCATTTTTGGATTGCCGCATAAGTAAACATGCGTCCGCTGCGGATCCAGCTTAGCGCCGGCGTGTTCTTCCAGTTGACCACTGGTAATTAAGTCCTGGATATAAACTTTTCGCCCCGCGGCGATATTCTCCCGCGTTGTCAGACTCAAATAGGTATAGTTGCGATGGCTTTTCATTAGTTGCTGCTGAATTGGCAAGTATGCCACATCGCGCTGATAGCGCACGCAACAGGCGGACAAAATCCGACCGTCGTGGCCGCGGCGAAGCAACTCCCACAGCATGTAGTTATGAGGCGCTTCGCCGGTGCCGGTGGCAAGGAAGACTACCGTGTCCGTTGGCTTGACCGGATCGAGCGTGAAGTGGCCGGTGATTTTTTCACCCAGGAAGATCCGGCTCCCTTGCTCTGCCATGAAAAGACGCGGTGTCAAAGCCGGCGCTTGCGGCTTGCCGGAATCCCGCACGAGCACGATATAGAATTCGAGCCAGTTCGTTCGTTCGATGTCGAGCAGCCGGCCTTTGTCGTCGAGAATCGAGCAGCTAATGGAGTAGGCGCGCCGAGAGAGCTTCGTTTCGTCGCCGGGCTTGAGAACTTCTTCCTGACTGCCTGGAAAGCGCGGCTCCCAGTAGCCCATACCCAGCGTGGAATACTGACCGGGTTTATGCGGCGGAAGCATGAAATCGGGCCGGACCCGGACGACCATTAAATCGGGGTTCGCCCGATGCATCTTGACAATCGTGGCGTTGTATAGCTTCTTTCGCAGCTCGGCGATTTTGTCCGGTGTCATTGTCGGTCGTCAAGGTTCAGTTGTCGGCGGCCAATAGACTGCACCTATTCTACGGACTTCCTATCTCTGTCCACTAGCAACTGACGATGGACTACCGGCTAAATCATGCCAGCTTCTTGGCTGTCTCTTTGAATACTTCGACGCAGGCTTTGACGTCAGGCATCGGATCATCCGGATGGGCCTCGTATTCAATGCTGATGTAGCCTTTGAACTTGACGTCCTTGAGCGCCTTGAGGACGGACGCAACATCGAGAACGCCCTTACCGTAGACCACGTCGGTATCTTTCTTATTATCGTGATCTTTGAGATGCAGGCCGAAATTGCGGGCGCCCATTTCACGCACCTGCTCCGCCGGGTCGAGCTTCAAATTGAACGGCGGCACGGCGGAACGGATCAAATGACCCGTGTCGAGACAGGTGCCGATTAACGGGTTATGATCCTTAACTGCCTTTAGAATGTTTTCAGCCGAATACCAGCGATGCAGGCGGTCTTTGCTTACCGGGCCATGCGGGTGGATAGCGATCGCGATTTTGTACTCCTCGCACATTTTGTCGAGGCTGTCGAAGCTGTCCGGGTCCGGATCGGCGCTAAAGGCCGTGATGCCCAGTTGCTTGCCGAAGTCAAAGAGCTTTTTGTTTTCTTCATCGCTTTTGGTGAAGCGCTGAACGCCGAACGCGATGGGCTTGATGCCGAAGTCGCCGCATTGTTTGACTACCGCTTTGATTTGGTCAGGCTTGGATTTGGGAGAAAGGTGCTTTTCGTAAAACTCGATGTAATGGAGCCCCAGGTCTTGCGTTCGCTTAAGGCAGGGTTCCCGATCAAACTCGCGAAAGGTATAGCTCTGGATGCCCAGGGTAAATCCGCCGATGTCGGCGTCTTTTTTCGTCTCGGCAAGTGCCCAAGCGGGCAGCCCCGTAGCCCCGAGGGCCGCAACGGCGCCTGCCTGAAGAAATCGCCGCCGATCGCATTCGCTGGAGAGCTGGTCGCCCATGGTTGCTTACCCCTGGAAAATTAGGTGCATTAAAGCCCGCCATTTACCGGCGAGCAGGTCAAGCATCTGGGTTAGCACGGCGGATACGGCTTGTCAAGAACCGGGCCGCCTTGAAAGAGAGCAACCCTGCTGCCGTGGCGCTAACACCCCTGCCCTGTTGATCCATCTAAGGACTCCATGCCTCTTAACGCTCTTTGGCATTTTTCATTTGAAGGCGGCCAGGCCAAATGTGGGGGCCGCCTTGGTCCGACGCTGGCCACCTTGGATCAAAGAACGCCAAAGGCGCCAACTGAGCGCATAGGCTTACAGTTGTAAACCCTCATACCCTGTAGCTCAGTGTGTGCGGGTCTAGAGGGTGGGGCGCTTGAGCTACAGGGTCAAAACGGTCGGGCCCGAGCGACTAGCGGGCGCTCCTCGGCATTCTTAAAACGCGTTCCTGCTGCTTTCAAAGCTAGGGAAATGAACTTTTTGCCGGAATGCCAAGCGGCTCTAGAGCTTAAGAAAGAGACATGAGTTTGGCGATATTGGACGGTGTAATAACCGTAACGTCTTAATCGTTATTCATCACTGAATCGGCAGAACCCGTCAATGCGCCATGGCCGTTCTGCCGAGCTAATTAAAGCCATTAGCGAATCAAGGTGCTGCCAGGCACGGCGGATAGTAATCCGCAACTGTCTCGGCCTGGAGGTTGAGCGCAAGGAAAGGTCGCCGTCTTTGCTCGCGCCAGCCCGGCCGAGGGTCTCATGCTGCCTTTCTTATGTCTCTGCACTGCCCTGCCCTTCGGGCAAACGCCCGGCGCCGAAGCGCCGACGCCTGCCGCCATTGCTTCCGACCGCTGGCTGCTGATGCAATCCCTCCAGGGGACCTACGCTGGCTGCCTCCTCGATTCAAATCGTATTCAGGTTTCGGGGTGGACCGAAGGCTCGTTTACCGCGAGTACAGCTCGGAATCAACAACTGCCGATGGGATTCAACTATCGGGCTAATGAATTCCTACTCCAACAAAATTGGCTGCGCTTCGATCGCACTGTTGTCACCAGCGGCACTTCCGAGCCGACTTGGGGTTTCCGCTTCGATAACATTTTGCCGGGTTCGGATTACCGTTTCACCCTGGCGCGCGGGATATTCAACGAGCAGCTAACGTCTCGCCACGGGCAGCCTAACACTTATGGCATTGACCCGATACAGTTCTATGGCGAAGCGTTCAATCCAACGGTCGCCCAAGGCCTGGACGTGAAAGTTGGCCGATTTTTCGCTCTCTATGGCGTTGAAACCAATGATGCGGTCAGCAACGCTTTATGCTCTCACGCTTACACGTTCATCTACGATCCTTTTACCCACACCGGCATCGTCAGCACCCTCAAATTGAGCAATTCGTGGACAGTTCAAGCCGGTCTGGTGCTCGGCAGCGACGTCTTTATTGACCCGGCCGACGAACCGACTTTCATTAGCACGATCAAATGGACGAGTTCCGATCAGCGCGCTGGCGTCCTTCTTTCGGCTATTGCGGGGTCAGGACGATTCAATCAAGCCAGGGCTTTTAACAACCCTGAGATCTTGGACGTCGTTTACACCTACAAAATCAATCGCCAGCTTAATTACAGCTTCGAAAGCCTACTCGGCTACACCACGCATGTCACTGATTTAGGCACTGCCTGGTGGTTCGGCGTGCTTAACTACCTCACGTACGACTTTACACCCAGGCTTAGCGCCACGACTCGATTGGAGCTTTTCGATGACGAGCAGGGCCAACGTACGGGTTTCCCCGGTCTTTACACAGCGCTGACGGCGGGGCTTTCCTTCAGACCCTGGAAATCGATCGTCTTCCGTCCGGAGGTGCGCTTCGACTACAACGGCGAATCGCGCCCCTATGAGAACAAACATGGTTTGTTTACCGCCACCGCAGACTTGATCCTGCGCTGGTGAAAAGTGCGGCGAAATGTTTGGAGTGAATCAATCGATGAAAAACATAATGTCATTACTCGTGATATTGGCTTATCCGCTCTTCACAGCGGCTGCCGAACCACCCGCGCCAGCAGCGGCGCCGGCGAGCCCGCCGGTTACCATCACCCTGCATGAGAGGCATGGCCATGAAACGCCCATTCGCAAGGGGTTCACCCATACCGGAGGCGGCAACATCGATGTAGCCATGCCTGCGCCCGACACCGTCGTCATCACGATGACGGGCGTGGCGGTTGCCGGCGCTCACCCGTGTAAGGATTCCGTCGCCTCGTTGGATTTCGATCTGGACCAGTGTTTTGAAGTGGTCTTTGAAAACAAGGAATTGCAAAAGGCAAAATTAACCGTCGAAGCGCGTGTCATCGGTCTGCTGCGCAGCCACAAGGGCGGAGGCGCCGCCGATTGGGAGCCGGCCGCCGTGACAATCAGCAGCGGCCCAACCGAGTTGCTTACTTTGGCTGTGCCCGGCCATTCCGTCAGCGGGGGCGACAGCCTTTCGGTTAACGATCATCAAGGACCGGTTTCCGTTTCCGTCGGCGCGGGCAAGCTTACGCTGCATCAGGCGTTTGTCGTGACCGCGGCTCATCCAGGAAAATGGCGGCGGAGCAAGGCAGCGTCCGCCGAGTTCGGACCTGATCCCGCTCTTGATCCGCTTTGGATCAGTTACTGGGAGCCGTTTCATGGGGCCAATAAGAAGGATTTTGGCTTCCAGGTCACAGTCAAGGTAATGCCGCAATAGCTCATCGGCGGGCGGGACTGCCCAAGAGGTTCTAGGCCCTTAAAGTTCGTTTCACGAGCTTCGGCCACTCTGAGAAACGATCTTTTTCTCCGCAAGTGAATATGGCTCTGCTGCTTAGGAAAGATCGTTTCTCCTACCCCTCACACACCCCACCTCTAGCCAGCTTGAAACGAACTTGCTGGTCCATTGAAGCTTCCCCCGAATTTGCCACGAAAAACACGAAAAGCATCATGCAGGTCTACAATGTCTGGTTTTGGACGGCTTTACGTCTTTTTGGTGGCCATCTTCGCAGCGTCAGAAGGCCGCGGTGTTCAGTTGCTTTGCTTCTCGAAGCTGCCGTTGTTGCCGATGAAGCAGGGCAGACGAATGAAGTCGCCGGCACTGGTGATGCGGCTTCCCAGAAGTGGGGGCCTAACAGAGGAAATGGCTGATCTCTCTGTTTGCCGTTCGCGGTCGATGGGAACTACTGCGGGGCGGGCGTCTGCGATTCACTCCCCTGCCCTGCCCTGTTTCCATGAGATGATCCCGAAGGGCCGGCAAGGGAACGGTTTGCTCCTTCGCCGGCCCTCCGGGCTCAAACTAACATGTCAAGAGTCGCTTTAGAAAGCAAGAGGCCGGATCATGAGCCCCGTTTTCATCAACGCAATGCAACGGACGCCGGTCTCTCCACTGGCCGCGATAGAAAATTGCTCTCAGTAGCTATTACGGCTAGCCGAACCGCCCCGACTCCCGTCGGTCTTGGGCCGGGCTTCATTGACGGTCAAGGTTCGGCCCCCCGATTCCTTGCCGTTTAGGCCGGCAATCGCGGCCTGGGCCTGTTGATCGGTCTTCATCTCCACGAAACCGAAACCCTTGGAACGGCTGGTGTCCCGGTCCATGATGACCTGGGCCGACTCGACCGTGCCATGCGTTTCGAACATTTTCGATAGATCGCCGTCGGTCACGTCGTAACCAAAGTTTCCGACGTACAACTTCTTACCCATTATCCAAACTCCACTAAGATAGAGGCCGCTCCCCTCTTGGGTGCAGTTCGGCCAGTTAACAAGACAGACACACGCCAACTTCTCCGCCCCAGGCGCCGGTTCCGAACCAGCGGTTCTAGTCAGCAGCATGCCCTATGATCAGGACCGACTCGGGCATGGGCTCCTTAACGATTTGCAGGAAATGAGCGCCCTCCGATTTAACTGCCAGTTGCACCACTTTTTCCTCGGCAGCGGCTCGCTGGGAATAGTCGAATACCGCCAGCTGTTTCAGCGCACCATCAAAGACGCCCCAGCGAGCCCATAGGCGTGGCGGGGGCTTCTTCGCTCGCGCTTTCTTTACCTTTAGCGCCAGGGAAGCCTTGACCATGATTTTTTTCTTCGGTGCCGAGGCGGCAAGCTTGGCGGTCTGATCCAGCGTGGCGACTTGTGTCGCTTGATCAGCATCAATACGAGCTTTGCGTCGATCTAGAGTTCGGCCTGCCATGACAATGCGCTTTCCATCAAGGTTAAGAACCTCGGCTGCCCAATTCCTCCTTACGACGCCCTATCGAGAGTTGGGCCGTTCCTTAGGTATCGAGTGAATATGGTCCTTGGTAAACTTCACGGCCGAACCCAGTTGAAGCTTTGCCAAACCGTCTAGCGTCGGGCGGTTGCAAAGTTTGCCACGAAATGCATTCGCTGTGATGCTGGTAATCCGCACAAGCATCATTTCACTGGCGGACGGAGGCAAGCCGGTCAAAAACGTTAGCCGGACAAAGTCGCCGGCATGGAGAGCGGTGATCTCTTTCCGAAGTGGCGCGTCGTAAATGCCTTCGACGCGGCGCATTTCGCTGATGTCCTCAAGCTCCACAGGGTTCGGCATTCATCGTCCCTTCAGCCCCGGCCGGGCCAGCGAACTTTAACGGCAACTGTTTTACTGTCACCACTAATATTGTTTGGAGATCTTCGGCGTTGAGTGAATGATTTTTCCATCGCTGTCAGCCGTAACAAAGTAACTGTTGGCTACCTTGCCGGAAACGACATCCGGGCCAGTCAGAACATTCACTCTAAAGAAACTATTCCAGAGCGGCCGAACTTGCACTTGAATCAAATTACTTGGTTTGCCAAGCACATGGATCACTTGTTCTCTTATGAGGGCGTTTAAACATTCGGCTTTATGCCGCTCAATATCACTCTTTGTATTCTCCTGTTCTTTATTCGTCGCCTTGATTTTTGCAAGCTTAGTCGGGACGTTTTCTGCATTCATTAATACTCCTGGTAAACATCACCCACGTTCCTGTCCTGTATTTGGATGGGTGGTTGCTCGAGCGCTACTTCTTGTCCTTGCTCTCCTCCGCTGCGGTATCCACCTTGTCTTTTGCTTTATGGCCAAGCTCTTGCACTTTTTTCACGGCCCTTTGCTCATCTTCATGGATTTTGTCTTTATCAATTTTAATGTTAACGTTTGCTTTGTTTTCGGAGTTAGCCGTGGTGAAGGCAAACCACCCCTGGTACATTCCCAGGGCGATTACTCCGCCAATGAGCACTACAAGCACGATAATTATGCGGTTCATAAGTTTCTCCTGAATGGAATCTGTTCCTGTAATCTATTGTATCAACAAATCAGAACTGAAACTGGGACAAACAGTATATGGGGAGCGGGCACACGCTTGCCTTCAGATTCTCCCCATCACAACCATAACCAATATGACAACCACAATAAGCCCTAAGGCGCCGCTAGGGCCATATCCCCATCTGCGGCTATGACCCCAGGTTGGCAGCGCGCCCAATAGCAATAAAATCACAATAATCAGAACGATTAACCCGAGAGACATGGAAGACGTCCTTCAGCTGCTAAGTTATGAAACTCAATACGGCGCAGGCAACAAGCCAGCGCTTCTTACACCCAATCAAACAGGTTCCCTCAAGGCCAAGGCCCAGGAAAGCCACAGGGAGAGACCAAAGACCAACTGCATCCCAATGCGCAGCGACGAGCGCCACATCCCCCCAATCACGATCCAGTTGGCCTGCACGAGCGCTTTATGCACCTCGGCGCCGACAATCTTACGCGGATTAATGAAGCCCAGCGTTGCGACTTTCAGGGCCGGGGCGACCCATGATGTAAGCCATGATTCAGCTTTATCAAGGTCTTCCTCCAGGGCAGCGCGCTCGAACTTCCCGCCGCTAAGAATTGCCCTGCAATCCAGCAAAAGCATGAGAGAGCCCGATACACCGATTGCGGCCAAAGCCACCCATTGGCCCCAAAGTCCCTCAAGAGTCACGCTGGCTTGAACCCAAACCAGGCGAATGGCCAACGAATTGCTGAGCATGAGGCCAAACGCCAAGCCGATAGCCAGCAACGTCGGCCAGCCCAAGAAAACCGTCCGGTGTTTCTTCACCAACACGAGCAGCCTCGGCCAGCGGTTGGGGAACGTGAAGATCAAACCTAAAATGGCACGGTAGGAGCGAACACGAATCACTGTGCTTATGAGAAAACCGAGCATCAGATAGTAGTTAAACACGTGGAGCAAATTGAAAGTATCGAGCAAAACTAGCCAACGCATGTACGCTTAACGCTCCTTGAATAGTTACGGCCGCACTCGCCACGCGTATCATCACAAGGATGAAGCGCTCAAAGTGCCGTTGCACGCCAGTTCTCGGAGGGCCCGGGCCACATCCGGCAGACGAAACGGCTTGGGAAAGAAAGCAGCCGCGTTCATGGTGTGCAGTTCGCCCAAGGTGTACTGCCCCAAATCCCCGCTCATGAAACAAGCGCGAATCTGCGGTGAAACCTCTTTAAGAGCGGCTAACGTTTGGGGACCATCCAACCCCGGCATCCGCACGTCCAAGAGCACCACATCGATGTCCTGGCCGTTACGGCGGTACAGTTCGAGCGCTTCCTTACCGCTAGCCGCCAGCCACACCGAGAAGCCTTCTTGCCGCATGCCTTCGTCCAGCACGCGGCGCACTAACGGTTCGTCCTCAACTATCAGAACGCCGTAGGTTCGTGGTGATTTGCCTGGCGTTTCCCGCCAATTCAGCGACCGACCCGGTTCTACCGCCGGGCGAAAAGTATTCGTTGAACGTGACTCAATCACGTTAATGACCTCCTGAAAAAACCTTACAAACGGTCACTTCCGTGAGATTTAACAATGGCACCTCATGTACAGCTTGGCATCCGAATTCAAAACGTTATCCTGGGACCGGCGCAATTGAAACTTCGGTGGAAGGCTCGGGCGACAAGCTTGCGCGGATTCGTTCCCAGACCTCCCAGCGATGAACGGGAACCTGTTTATCGATCTCGAAGCCCAATCTTACATTCCCTTGGTTAATTTCGAGCACCGTAACTTTGAGCAGGCGCTCGAAGCCGGTGGACCCTCCGACGACTACTGCTTCCAGGTTTTTTCTCGACAAGACCAACAAGGTAGAACTCCTTTTCCATAGAACGATATTAACTGGTCACCAAAACAATCGCTTCTTTCAGAACAGGGTTGGCTTTTCCGCGCCGTTTCCACCGAGGCAGGATCGAGTGCAGCAGCTCCTTCAAAAGGAGTGGGTCGTAGGGTTTAGCAAAGAAGTAATTGAATCCAGCATCTTGGCAGAGTCGGCAATGTTCCGCGTCCACATACCCCGTTGTCGCAATTAAGACCGTACGCCCGGAGCGGGGAATCCGCCGCACGCGGCGCGCCACCTGCAAACCGTCTAGTTCAGGCATGCCAATGTCCAAAAGAATGACCTCCGGGCTAAAAGCAAAAACCATGTCGATGGCTTTCGCTCCCCCGTAGGCCACGTGAGGCTCATGACCCCAGTTCCTTATCAGCATCGCCAAGGTATCGGCACAATCCCTGTTGTCATCGACGATCGCCACACACAGGGGCCTTGCAGCGCCGCAATCGGGGATAGCGCCGTTTTGCGGGGGTTCCCATATGGCGCCAGCCAAGCCAAATCGATCCCTGAGGTTAGAATTTCCCACCACCTCGAAGTGGCGGTCGTTTTTCGACAAAACCGTCATGGTCGGACTCCTTTGTCGCTTGTCGATCGGTCGCAACATTTCCGCTCCAGGAGGCAGCCGGCAGGCTGCCGCCCAGCAAGAACACCTGAACCATCGTTCCGGTCGTGAATACTTTCACCAGCGTGCCCGTAACGGGCTCGACTTCCGCGGTGGCTTCACGCACCTCGACCCCCGTGATGCGCTTGATCTCCTTGCGCAACGAGTCCGAGGCAGTGGCGAACAGGCGGCGATGAAAATCCTGCACCTGGGCGGCGCCCTCGGCGCTTTGAGCCAAGACTTGTTCGGCCGGGGATAGAGAACCGTGCAGCGTAATTACCAGGGTCGTGTCGCTTAAGACGACGGTGACGGACTTGGGCGAGTGACCTGTTATCTTATGCTCGAAATCGCTGGCCGCTTTAGCGATTTCCTGAGCCATGGTAGTAGGGGATCTGTCCATGCGGATTCATCCTTTAGGGCTCGGTATCTCCGGGCCGCTGTAAGCAAAAAAAAGCCGGCGCAGCCGATCACCCGAAGGTGATCGGCTGCGCCGGCTTACTCGTTAACAAGCCCCCCGGTCAAAGCCCCCCGGTCAGCCGGGTTGCCTTTTACCTAGTCATCCGACGAAGGTCAAATTATCATATATAAAGATTCAGACACGTGTATTGTACGCCCTACCGGAGTCAATGCAAGTTGAATACTGATCCGGGCGTAATATAATTCTCTGACAGCTGGTCGATAGGGTTCTGAATTCTGCCCATCGCAGAGCCCGTCGGTGTGCAAAACTCTCAAGGGCAACCATGAAAACCCAAGGCGAAATGGAAGCCGCGGTCTGCGGCGGCATTACCCAGTTCGAGCAAGAATACATGGGCCGGGGACCAAAGGATATTCATGCCTATTTAATCGATAATTGTTTGGTGATACGCCTTCATGGCGTATTGACGGCCGCCGAACAGCAGCTGGTTAAAACGCTGCCGCCCGAAAAAGGCCGAGACCTGCTCAAACAAGTACGGACGCAGCTGATCGAAACGGCCAGGGGCACAGTGGAAAAGATGGTTCAGGAAATCACGGGGATCAAAGTAGTAAGCCTGCACCACGATATCAGCACCGTTACGGGCGAAGAGGTCATAGTTTTGACGCTCGCCGAGGCGCCCTTTTTCCGTGACACACGGAAAAAATGAAATAGGCAGGATTGAATGCGGTCGGTCTATGGCACCGGCCGGCGGTTAGTTGGCAAACCCTTGTATTTCCACATCGCGCCTCTTGCGGCATTTGGGGCAATAGAAGCCGACTTTGGTGACTCCGGTTTTGATGGGCATTCTGCTGCGGCAATTGTCCTCATGGCCACAGGTGGAGCATTTCTTCCTGAATTGGACGTTCGTCCCGTCCTGACTGACAATGATGGCGCCCTTGCCTGCTGTGGCTCGTGCCCGGCCCACGGTTTTCTGCCGGCTGGACGCCGGCGGCGCTGCCGACTCTTCCTCGATGTGCCTTAATTCCAGGTGCTCGGGGATCGAAGGCGACTCGGGCTCGCTGAACGCCGTCGCCTCTGTGACTGGGGATTCGTGTGGCATATTGCTTGCGCTCGAACCGTTAGACGTTTGACCCAGCAACAATAAGGCTTCAGACTCCGTAGCCGACATTGGGCTTTGGACAGGCGCCGCGCTGAGTTCTGGTTTTGGCGAGTAAGGCGTCTTAGAAATTGTCTCCAGTTCGATTGGCGTGGCAATAAAGCGAGGAGCCGGCGCAAAGAGGTTCTTAACCTTTTCGGCTAATACGCTCCTTTCAATGCCTTGTTTCCAGACGTAATCCGTCGGCAGAATCCCCCCGGAAACTGCCAAGTCTCTAAGTTGCTGACTCGACCAGGGCCCGGTTTTCACGTCATCATGTCGGTAATACCATTGTTCAGCCACAGTAATCCTTTGGCAAATAAGTGATCGCAGAAGAGGCAATGGGGAATGGTCAAATTGATTTGATGACGCCCTTGGCGGGGGAGATCAAGAAAGGAAAGTGGCCATATGCTTACAATGTAGTTTAACCGCTTGATTTCGAAGAGCAAGAAGCAAATAGAATGAGCTTGGGATTAATCGGTATTCATCTTGCTGATCTGGTTCCCCTCGTACCGAAACTCCCTGCTGTTATTTGGAACGCTATTGCAAGTGAGTCCATTGGGGCTTACTAACCTGATGTGCCGGCCTCGTTTGTTAAGGAAATCACATGGATCTTAAGAATACCCTTGGGCAAAGGGAAAAAGAATTACAAGCTTTGATCAAAACGCCGGCAGGGCGAGCGGAGATTGAAGAGTTGAGTTCGCGCTATGGCGCCGTCAGCGGCCGAATCCGACCGGAACGATCCTCGGCAATTACTTACATCCTCGTCCACGAGCGGCAGATCGGCTTGATTGCCGGCTGATTGGCCGATAAACACTTCAAAGCGATACGGAATTCAAAACGGCTTTGGCCGTTTTACGCTACATCCCAAGGCTGCCGTACTGCTTCTCATAGTACGCCCGGTACTCGCCGGTGCGGATCGAGTTTATCCAATCGGGGTGACTGCGATACCACTGGACCGTGTCCGCGAGCCCTTGCTCAAAGGGAATGCGCGGATGCCAGCCGATTTCGCTTTCTATTTTCGTGCAATCAATGGCATAGCGCCGGTCGTGACCGGGGCGGTCAGGGACGTAGCGGATCAAGGATTTAGATTTGCCGACCGCTTCGAGGAGAGCATGCGTAAGCTGGAGGTTAGTCCGCTCGCAGCGGCCGCCGATGTTGTAGACCTCCCCTTCCCGTCCTTTGAGCCAAACCTGGTAGATGGCAGTGCAGTGGTCCCGGACGTGAATCCAATCGCGCACGTTTAGCCCGTCTCCATAGACCGGGATCGGTTCACCGGCCAGAAGATTGGAAATGAAAAGCGGGATAATTTTTTCCGGAAACTGGTAGGGTCCATAGTTATTGGAGCAGCGCGTAACAAGCGCGGGCATGTTGAAAGTATGGACGTAGCTGCGCACGAGCAAATCGGCCGCGGCCTTGCTTGCCGCATAGGGGCTATTAGGGGCGAGGGGCGTCTCCTCCGTAAACGAGCCGGTCGGTCCCAGACTGCCGTAAACTTCATCGGTGGAGATCTGAAGGAAGCGCTTGATGCCGGTTTCGCGAGCGGCGTCTAAGAGGATTTGAGTGCCCAAGATGTTGGTGCGAACGAATGGCCCCGAATCGTGAATGCTGCGATCGACATGACTCTCGGCCGCGAAGTTAATGATGCCGTCGATTCCGCTCTTCAGGAGAGCCACGACGGCTTCGCGATTGGTGATGTCGCCATGGACAAAGCGGTAACGAGGGTGCCCCGCCACATCCTCCAGATTCGCCAAATTGCCTGCATAGGTCAACGAATCGAAATTCACCACCGAGACATCAGTGGTTTGTTCCAAAAGATAATGGATGAAATTGCTGCCTATGAAGCCGCATCCACCCGTAATTAATAGGCCCATCCTAGCGGCTCCTAATAACTGAACTCCGCTCCGAAAGCGAACCACTTACTGACCCGATTAGGGGTTCACAGACCGGCGGCGGACAATACAACGTCCCCAATGATATATGTAGGAAACGCCTTCGGCTCTTGAGATGGTGTACAAAGATTCCAAGCGCTTTTGAGGCCAAAGGGCACGGGGTTTATTTTCCTTTTACCTTGACATTACCCATTGTGCTGTTTACATTTCAAGCGATTCGTGTCTGGTCGGCCAAGGCGGCCGGCGGCTTCCGCAGGAGATAACCAACGTGACCAAGAAAGAGATTGTCAAGCAGATTTCTGAGCGGATCGGGCTGACCCAGCTCAAGACGAAGGACATCGTTCAACAAACCTTCGATGCTATCGTGGACACTCTTTTAGAAGACGGGCGCATTGAACTCCGCAACTTTGGCGTCTTCGAAGTCAAGCAGCGCAAGGCACGTAAGGCGCGCAACCCGCGCACCGGAGAAAAGGTTGACGTGCCTCCCAAAAACGTCGTCACTTTCAAACCCGGCAAGGAGATGGAAGAACGCGTTCGCCGCATGCAAAATGTGCCCGTCTTGGCCGATGAAGAAGAGGTCGCGGACTCCATCGAGGAAACGACCCCGGATGGCAACGGTCTCAGCGATCACGATAGCGCTAATCTAAGTAAAATTCGAAAAACCGTTTAATTCGGAATTTTCCGATAGTTTGCCTCAAGATCAAAACCCCTTCCGCCGATATTATCGTTGCGACCTGTCGATTCGGCAGCAGTCGCAGCTAGTCGTTTTCTACTTATGGGCTAACCGGGTAGCCGTGGTCCTTCCGGGGGAGGGATCACTTTCGGCCCAGCGGTAAGCCGTGCGTCAAGACTCGCGCGGCCGGGGACCGCTGTGGCGGGAATGGTGGTTATCACGGAGGGCGGGAGGCCAGCAATGCGGCGTCTATTCTTGCTCGCGGCGGTGGCAGTGATGGGAATCGCCAACACGGGTTGTTTTATCAACGCCTACTCCAGCGATCCCAACCGGCGCATGAATGAACTGATCAACCAATCGGAAGACCTGCGGCAAATCGAACTTGAATGGGAGCGGATCTGGTTCACCGATCAGCCTTCGCACTTGACTCCCGAACGCGTTCACGGCGGCATTCAGTAGGAACCAACAGACCCGTGGCCGGTCAAGGAGATGTCGCAAGGAAGCGACTCCGAGCACCGGCCACGGTTCTGCTTTAGGCCGCTACGGACAGCGTTAATGGGGGACAGCGTTAATGGGATTGGGCTAGGCGGCCGATCTCTTGCGGGCACATCTTGGAATGCTGGCCCATCCCAGACGGGTTGGCAGGCCAACGGTCTACAGCATTTTCGGGTCACACTTCGGCACAATTCCGGAAATCGATATCCAGGGCAGCCCTAGGGTGCTTGGAAGACACTGATTTGACATTTCTTCGGCTCGCCCGCTTCCAGTCCAATGCCTTCCGGGAAGAACTGTGCACAATAAATGGCACATTCATTCAATGCTTTGCCTTTCCCTGGCATTTCAATTGCAACGTTCGAAGCCCGCCAGGCGAACCGCCAATAAACCCATACTTCCTCGCTTTATCGGCTTGAAAGGGAAACGTCATGGCAACCAGGGATCATCTCGAAGAGCAGGATTCGACGCGTAGCCTAGGTCGACGTCAATTCGTTAAGGCCGCAGGGATAATAGGCGCTGCCACGGCGCTGGGGCACGAATCACTGCCTGCTGCTCAAGCGCCTCCCTCTAAGGCCGATGACAAACCAGCGAGCCAGCCAAAAAGCACAGATACCGGAGAAGGCGAGATCCCGCAACGCCCCCTTGGCCGTACCGGCATCAAGGTCTCCGCACTCGCGCTCGGCGGCCACCATTTAGGCGATTTCAAGACTGTCGAAGAAGCTATCCGGCTTGTTCACGAAGCCGTCGATTCGGGCATCACTTTTTACGACAACTGTTGGGAATACTGGAATGGCCGCGCGGAGGATTGGCTCGGACGAGGGCTCAAAGGCCGGCGCAAGAAAGTGATTCTGATGACCAAAGTCTGCACCCACGGGCGCGGCGCTGACCTTGCCATGAAAATGCTTGAGGAATCACTGACTCGGCTCCAGACCGATTATTTGGATGTTTGGCAAGTTCATGGCATGGGCTTCGATAATGACCCCGAATTGGCTTACGCCAAGGGAGGCGTTCTAGAAGCGCTGGACAGGGCCAAGAAGCAGGGCAAGGTCCGTTTTGTCGGTTTCACCGGACACAAGGACCCGGACGTGCATCTGGAAATGATCCGCCGCGGTTATCCGTTCGATACCGTCCAAATGCCTCTCAATGCGCTTGACGCGAACTTTCGCAGCTTCGAAAAGAAGGTGCTGCCCGAACTCACGAAGCGCGGCATTGCACCACTCGGCATGAAATCTTTGGGAGGCACGGCCACCGTGGTCAAGACAGGCTTGGCCAAGGCGGAGGACATGCTGCGGTATGCCATGAGCCTGCCTGTCGCTACGACAATCTCCGGCATGGATTCTCTTCAGGTGCTGCACCAAAACCTTCGCGTCGCGCGGGGTTTTAAGCCGATGACCGAAAAAGAAATGCAGGCCCTGCGCGACAAGTGTGCCGAGGCGGCCGGCGACGGCCGTCATGAAACTTACAAGCTATCTCTCCGCTTTGACAATCCGGAGGCTCGTTTGCCGCACGGCTTTCCGCTGGACATCAATCAAAAAGAAGTTCAGGAGATGTTGTTCAAGGAAGCCGGCGGGCCCTAGTCGTCGATGATCGATAATTAGTCCGCTTGACAAAAAAAACCTGCCATTCCGACTCCTCAAGGGGAGAAACCCAATGAAAGATCACGCGGAGAGTCCAATCCAACCCAGCCCCGACCGGCGCGGGTTCTTACAAAGCGCGAGCGCTATTGGCGCGGGCCTTGCCTTGTCCAGCGCGGCCGCGAACGCTCAACGCGCTCAAGATGCCGTCCAATCGCTTGAGTTGACGGACACCGGTCCCGATCGGATCCCGCGCAAGCCCTTCGGAAGCACCAAGGAGAAGCTTTCCATTATTGGGCTCGGCGGTTACAGCCTTGGCGACGCGCCTTCCCTCAAAGAAGCCATGGCTATCGTCCAAGGGGCGATTGATGCGGGAGTGAACTTTCTTGACAACGCCTGGGAATACCACGAGGGCAAGAGCGAGGAATGGATGGGCCAGGCTCTCAAGGGTCGGCGCGACAAGGTTTTCCTCATGACCAAGGTGTGCACGCACGGCCGCGACAAAAAGGTTGGGCTCCAACAACTTGAAGAATCGCTCAAACGTTTGCAAACCGACCACCTCGACCTCTGGCAAATCCACGAGTGCGTTTACGACAATGATCCGGAGCGGCACTTTGCCAAGGGCGGCGTCGTTGAGGCGTTGGACGAGGCCAAAAAGGCCGGCAAGGTGCGCTACGTCGGCTTCACCGGCCACAAAAACCCGGCCATCCACCTCAAGATGCTCTCCTATAAGTATCCTTTTGACAGCGTGCAAATGCCGCTCAACGCTTTCGATTTCAGCTACCGCAGCTTTCAAAACCGCGTGCTCCCCGAAGTAAACAAACGCGGCATGGCCGGGCTCGGCATGAAAAGCTTGGGAGGAAATGGCCAGCCAATCCTCAAAGGCGTCGTGACAGTGGAGGAAGCACTGCGCTACGCCATGAGCCTGCCGGTCGCCACCACCATCAGCGGCATCGATTCGTTGGCCGTGTTACGGCAGAATCTCGCCATTGCCCGCGGCTTCAAGCCCATGACCCGTGAGGAAATGGAATGGCTCCGCAAGCACTGCGCCCGGGCCGCCGGCGACGGCCACCTAGAGTTGTACAAGTCCACCATGAAATATGACGGCGACTTGGGCAGGAAGCAGCACGGCCTGCCGCCCCACACGGAATTGCCGCTGTAACGGTTCCATGTTCGAGTCCACGTATCTCACGTAGGTGCATACGAAAGACCGAACTGTTTATTGCTTCACTTTCTTGAGCGCCTCCAGTACTTGGCCACTGCCTTTTTTGGCTGTAAATTCCGTAGGTCGATCCTTGCCTTTTAGTTTGAAGCAAGGCCGATAAGTGGTGTCGTCTAATTCGTAAATCCCAATCATGGTCGTACCCTTTTCCGGGCCCTCGGTGAAAATGACATCGATTTCCTTAGGCTTCTTTGCCGGATCGATTTTGATCGTGCCTTTGTAGACCACGTCGCCGTCGTTCATCGTAAAGGAAGCGTCGTCCTTGATAACAAGCTTGATTCCCTTGAATTCGTCCACGGGAGACATTTGACCTTCTACCTCAATCGATTCGAAAATCCAGGCGCCTTGGAACTTAGCCAAGTCTTTCTTGACGGCATCTTTGTCGTCCGCCCCGGCCGCCAAGGAAACGCAAATAATTTCCTTGTCGTTGCGGGCAAAGACGCAGCGATTAGCAAAAGCCGGATGTGACCAAACGATTTCCCGGCCGCGTGCACTTTGCAAGGGATCGAGCAAGTGCGCTTTGCTGATTTCCTCGTACCCTTTGGGCGTCATATGAGCAATGATTAGGTCGCCTTGATCGTTGAAGAGAAAAAACCGGTCCTCTTGTGCCACAATGAATACCGCTGCAAAGTCAGCCTTCTTCCCGCCGGTCGCTTTGAACGTTTCCCATATTTTCTCCCCGGTGTCCGCCTTCAGGCAACAGAGATCGCCAACGCCGCCGACACCATAAATATAGCCGTCCTTCAGAAATGGCGTTGGGATGAGGACGTTTATGGGATCTTGCTTTTCGATGTTGGCGCTCTTGCTTTTCCATAGGACGGAGGCGGCCGGCTTATCCCTGTCAAGTTTCAACATCATGGGCCCATGGTAATACGTGCTGACAAAGAGAAGATCCTTCATCTTGCGAGGCATCATAATCGTCACGGCCGGACGCATCGGTTTGCCGTCGGTGGGATAAGGTTCCGACCAGTACACGTCGCCGGATTCGGGACTGAGGCCATTGAGGGACTCTGTCAGCCACACGATTAATTGACGTTTGCCGCCGGCATCGTAAATGGCCGGTGGCGCGTAGCCGATCTCTTCGGTCGACAAGGCTCGCCACAGTTCCTTACCTGTCTTTTTGTCGAAGGCCGCCACCGCGCTTTTGTCGCCGCCGACCAGGCTAATCAGGCGATCCCCGTCAACAAGGAGATGAGCGGAATATCCCCAAACGGGAACTTTTGTCTTGTATTCTTTCACCAAGTTCTTCGACCAGACCAGGCTCCCTTTGAGAGCATCCAAGCATAGGAGGTCGCCCATCGTGCCAAGAGTGTAGACCTTTCCTTCTTCCACGACCGGTGTCGTTCGCGGTCCGGAACTGTAGCCGACGCGGGCATACTTGCAGTCGTATTCGTGCTTCCACAGGAGATCGCCGTTCCGTGCATCCAGACACAGAATCCGCTCCTTCTCCGGTTCGCTGGGCTCTGGAGCCTTGTCGCCGCCGTCTTTGAGCTTGGTTGGTCGAATATGATCGGTGACATAGACGCGGCCGTCGGCGACGGCAGGACCTGAGTAGCCGGCGGCGATTTCCTTCCGCCAAAGAACCGTAGGCCCCTTCTTGGGGAATTTTTCTATTATCCCTTTTTCGCGCCAGACGCCGTCTCGCCTAGGCCCCAGCCATTGCGGCCAATCATCGGCCTTAATGGGCCTCGGTTCTGTAACTAAACAAAAGAAGGCCGAAACAACGAATCCGTAAACTAACGCGATCGGACGCTTTGAAAATGCCATCATTACGACCTCAATTTGGTTTGACATACGGAGCTTAGCTTAGCCGAATGTCTTCCATTGCGCCAAGCACTGGACCGTTAGACGCGCCTTGGCAGAATTAGCCCCTCACCGAATGGGACGAACGGGGCGTCCCGGCCCACTGCGCCAAATAAGCGCGCAGCCGGCCGGCCTCAGCGTTCGGGTCCGCCAGGGCCACGTAACCGTCGGGCCTAACTAGGTAGACAGCCGCGCGGAGCAGGCCGACACGTCGCATGGCCGGCTGCCAAGGGAAAAGGTGAATGGGAATCTGAAGTTCGGCGCAGAGCTCGATCAGACCACGCTTTGGTTCTCCGTACACATGGACCTGCCATGTCAGCGAGGCGAGCGGAACGAAGTTGTCATTCCCCGGCGCGATCTCGACCCAAGGCAAGCGATCGCCGCCCCCTACGGCGCCTGCCCTGCCCATGCTCAAAGGGCTGTTGCGATAGTGGATGCCGATCTGGGACACCGTGCGGAACAAAAAGCGCCGCACCGCGGCAATTCGGAATAGAACCGGGACTATCCGGGGAACCAGTTTGGTCCGGACCCACCGGGCGACAAGGCCCTGCTTCGTTATGATGGTGAATAGGCGATCGGTCGTGGCCACCAGGCGCCGCGCGAAGCCGATTCGTTCGCGCTCGTAGGTCGCGAGCAGACTTTCCCCGGCAGCCCCATTGAGCACGGCGGCGACCTTCCAAGCCAGGTTCACGGCATCGCCTATGCCGGTATTCATACCTTGGCCGCCAACGGGACTATGGACGTGGGCGGCGTCTCCGAGAAGAAACGCGCGTCGCTTGTGGAATCCTGTGGCGACGCGGTGATGCACCCGATAGGTCGAGAACCAATTCACCTTGGCAATCGTGAGCTTTAGGTTCTCGATCGCACGTTTGCTCACGTCGTCGAAGGTCAACTCGCGGCTTTCCCGGACCGGGGCCCAGCTCGCCGGTCCGATCAGGCGCAAACGGCCCGCGCCTTTGAGAGGAAAGACCGCCAAAAAATCGGCCTCTTCGATTTCCACATGGATTTCCCCATTGGCCGCCGGGCCGGCTGCGTCCACGTCGGCGACATAAAAGAGTCCGGTATAAGTGCCGCCGGGAAAGCCCATCCCCAGTCCCTCCCGCACGGTCGAATGCGCGCCGTCGCAGCCGGCCAGATAAGCCGCTTTACAGATCTCCTCCGAGCCGTCTGGCCTCTTGATGACCGCTCGCACGCTTTCGGAGTGTTGATCGAATCGGACCAATTCCGTCCGCCGCTCAACTACCACGCCCAACGATGCCAGCCGTTGGATTAGCAAGCGTTCGTGGGCGTCTTGGGGATAGGTCATTGGATACGGGAAAGGGCTCAATCCCTCTCCTAAACGCTGGATGGGCACGCGTGCGGCCTTGGCGCCCGCGGTCCAAAGATTAACGCCGGCAACCTTGACTCCAGCCTCGACGACCGCTTCGGCGAGATGAACCTGGCGGTAGAATTCCAGGGTGCGCGCTTGTATGGCCACGGCGCGCGATGTGGTTCCGGGCTCAGCGGTCTTGTCGATAATTCGCACGTTTACCCCGAGCCGGCTCAGCCATAGAGCGAGAACGAGGCCCGTCGGGCCGGCCCCAACAATCAGGACAAGACGGTCGGCCATTGATCTGTTCCTGGAGTCCAAGCCGAGTAAAGCCCCATGGCGCGCATTTTACGAGAGAATTTTGTTGGGCGCCGGCCATAATGAATACGGGCGCCTTAACGCGCACCGTTTACGGTGCATTGCGGTTCCTAAAGCGGCCAATCGAAATGGAAATTGGAACTCCGAGTGGTTACTATAATACCCCACACCCCTTACTGACTGAGATAAATTCCTTTGCATGTTTTGACTGTTGAAAGGCTAGGTTGAACCGGCTGAAGCCTGGTCTCCGCGAGTGGAAGAGAGACGGATTCATGCTTTCCTTTTTTGGCCCCGGCACGCAACATTGCGATGGCATCACGCGCCGTAAGGTACTCCGGGTAGGTGGGCTTGGTTTCCTCGGCCTCATGTGGTCCGACTGGCTCCGGGCGCGGGCCGTGGCGGCTAACTCCGACCAGCGCCCCAAGAAGGCGAGTTCGTTCGGCAAAGCGAAGGCTTGCATTTTGATCTTCAATTACGGCGGACCCTCGCATCTTGATATTTGGGACTTGAAACCGGATGCGCCTATTGAAATACGCGGGGAATTCAAACCGCAATCGACCAATGTCCCGGGAATCTCGATTACGGAACATTTGCCGCTTCTAGCCAAGCAGGCAAACCGGTATGCGATTATCCGATCCGTAAACCATATCGATAACGATCATGCCGTCGGGACCTATTTGGCTCTAACCGGATACCCCCATCCGCGCTCCCGACCTCTGGGCACCGAACCGGCCGCGAGTGCCTCGGATATGCCATCGTTGGGATCGGTGCTTAGCAAGCTCCATCCGCCGCGCAAGCCAGTGTTTCCTTATGTCACCCTCGGAACGTTGCGCCATTTGGGCAACAATGACAGTATGGGCCAGAATGCCGGGTGCCTGGGCAAAGTCTATGATGCTTTCTCGGTCCCCACCGGCGCCAGGGATACCAGCGCTGTACGATCCGTAATGGGATCGGTGGACAGCTTCCGCCTTGCCGCAAGGCGGCAAATGCTTGACAAGATCAACCGCACCGCTCCCGCGCTAGAAGCCATGGCGGCGACGCAAACCTTGGATGGGTTCGCTCTGAGGGCCTATGAGCTTCTTGCTTCTCCCGCCAGCCGCCATGCCTTTGAACTTGAGAAAGAGCCGCAAAAAATCCGGGACTTTTATGGCCCAAGCGCCTTGGCCCAGAACTGCTTGCTCGCCCGGCGACTAGTGGAAGCCGGCGTACCCCTGGTTACCGTTTATTCGGCCCCTGAGCGCGACTGGGATACCCACGGAGGCAATTTCAAGTCGTTGAAGGACACTTTACTCCCGGCCACGGACCGAAGCATGTCGGCGCTCTTGGAAGATTTGGACTCCCGCGGTCTCTTAGAGGAAACCCTCGTGGTCTGGATGGGGGATATGGGCCGCACTCCGCTCATCAACAAAGCCGCCGGTCGCGACCATTGGTCGTTCTGTTATTCCATCGTGATGGCCGGCGCCGGCGTTCGCGGCGGGCAGGTGTTCGGCTCGTCGGATCGCAGTGCGGCCTACCCGTCCACGAACCCGGTCAGTCCTGCCGATGTTGCCGCGACCCTCTATCACTGCCTGGGCTTGGATCCGGAAACGCACGTGACCGACCAGCTAGGCCGTCCGTTTGTCGCCAGCACCGGAAGACCAATTCAAGCCCTTTTTGGCTAGCGGCGTGGATATTCCTAGGCACGCCTCAATGATGCCGTCATTTCTTTTCCGCAAAGCTCCGATGCACCTCGGCAAGCTCCTTGTCCCCCGCCTGATCATAATAGTCGGCCAGCGTCTGGTGGGTGAGCTGGTGGTGCGGATCCTCCTGTAAAGCCGTTCCCAGCCAACGAAGGCCGTCCTCCTTAAAGCCGTTGCGCAAGAAGATCCGGCCCGCTTCACAGCGGAGGGCAGGATCGTGGGGCCGCTTAAGAACGTCTTGCATGACCTGAGTCATGCGTTTGAGGTCAGCTTCCATTTCCCGGAGCTTGGCCTGGACCTGGGCGGCTTCCTCTTTCTTGTCCAGCTTCTCCAGGCATTGGTACATGTTGAAGAGCACTTGCCGATCCTGGGGTCCGTATTGCATCGCCCGGCGCAATAACTCCTCAGCTTGTTCGGGCTTGCCGATGGCCAAAGCGACCAGGCCCTGCTCGCTGAGAGCCAGACAATGGCGAGGATGCGTTTCGAGCAATTCTTTGAGCAACGCGTCGGCTTCATCGAGCTTGCCCAACTGGCGGTTGCAACGGGCCAAGGCGACTACCACGTCCGGATCTTCCGGCCGCCGTTCGTGCACTTGCTGAAGATTCACCAGGGCCTCGTCGGCCCTATTTTTCTTAAGCAGGATTTCCCCAATGCGGAACCTGACGTTGTCGCGATCCGGGCTGAATTCGAGAGCCTTGCCGTAGGCTTCCAGGGCCGCGGTATGCTCGAAAAGGTGCTCGGCAATCCAGCCCTTACAGACCCAGGCGTCGTCATTATTGGGCTCCTGGACCAGCCAAGCATTTAGAAATTGAGTCGCCTCTGACAGCCTATGCTGTTTTAGGTATTCCCAGGTCAGGACCTCCAGAATCGGAGAAGCGGCCGGCCCCAGCTCGGACGCCCGGCGTCGCAGGTATTCCTCTACCTCGGCTAGCTTGCCTCGTTGAGCCAGCAGAAGCGCCCATTCGAGAGTTACATCATCGATCACATCATCGAGCTTTTGGCAGGCAAGCAAATGCTGTTCGGCGGTGTCGAGGTCGCCGTCCCGACGGGCTGCCTGGGCGGCCAGGAAGTGAGTGCCTGCATTGCCAGGCGTTAATTCAAGGCAGATATTGAAATGATAACTAGCCTTTGAGAAATCCCGCGCCTCAAGCGCCTTGCGTGCTTCACGTTTGTGATACCAGGCCTTGGAGTATTGGATTCCTTCCTTTGCTCCCATGAAGCACAACAAGAGGAAGCTAACCGCGAGTAGGCTTAGGAAAGGACGCCGAAGAAAGAGCCGCACGGTATTCAGCCGTCCATTTTCCATGAATACGCTTCGCAGTCCTGTAATCTGCTGCAACCGACCTTGCGGCACAAGCACCAATTCACAACAACCTTACCGCTGCGCCTCCGGACCGTTCTTTGCCCGATAGCGAGCGGCTAAGGCGGGATTTCCTTGCTTTTCATAATAGTCGGCCAACTGCGTGTTTGCTTCATCATTTCCCGGGTCGATCCCCAAAGTTTCCTTGAGCCACTCAATCGCTAACCGGTCTTCATGGCGGTCAAGCAGAAGGCGGCCAATTTCACAGCGAGCCGGCAAGTCATACGGTTGTTTTTGCAGCTTTTCGGTGAGCTCACGCAAACGAGCGCCGTCAGCATTCACCTTGTCAAGCCGTTTTTGCCATTGCGCGACCAGGTCGTCTTCGCCCAACCGTTTTAGACATTGGACCAGAGTCAGCAGAGTCTGCTGATCGATCGGCGCTAAAGCCGATGCCTTTTCCAACCAGGGACGCGCGTCTCTGGGATCATCGTTAAGCAACGCTACCCGGCCTCGCTCAAGCATCACCGCGGCATTATTCGGATGTAGCGTCGCCATGTCGTCTAATAAAGTCTTAACCTCCTCCAACTCGCCCAGTTTGATTTTGCACTGAATCATGCCCAGGGCAATCGTAGGATTTTCCGGGGTGAGGCCGTAAAGGCGATTAAATATTTCCGCAGCCTCGGCGATTTCCCCTTTTATAAGGAGGATTTGGGCCAGGCGACCCTGAGGCTCAAGATCGCCGGGAGCCAGTGCCACGGCACGCTGGCAATCAAGTTTGGCATGTTCGAAATCCATTAAGTGCTGGTGGATGCCCGCCCGCCAAAGATAGGCCTGCACATTGTCCGGATCGCGTTCCAACCAAACTCCCAAATAGGTTTTGGCGTTGTAAAGGCGGTAACTGGCCATGCACCCTCGGCTCAAGGCCTCAAGGATGTATTCCGAATCGGGGTGGTTCTTATCGAGAAGCTGCTGAAGCCACGACTCAAGCAACACGGGAAAGGCCCCTTGCTGGACCGGGATCAGGCGGCGTTCCAAAGTAATGCGAGTGGTTGGGCCTTCCAGGCGCTGGCAAATGTCCAGACGCCTTTTCGCCTCTTCATACTGGCCCACTTGCCGCGCGATCCGAGCCAGTAAGAAATGGGGCTCGGGATTGTTGGGATGTAACTCCAAATAGATGTCTAGTTGGCGGCGTGCTTCATCAAAAGAGCGGGTCTGCTGAGCTTTGTGGGCCGCTTTCAGGGCGTTTTCGGCCCGCAAATACATAAAGGGGATAGCGCCGCCCAGCCCTATGACGGCAAGAAGGATAATTCCGACTAAGGGTCGGCCCAACCGACTTCCAATCGAGCGCTTAATGGAGACGTTATGGTTGGCGGCTGCCTTATTAGCTGCGTCGGATACAGGCGGCGCCTGATCCTGCAGAGATGTGCTATCCACCATGGTGTTGGCCAGACGAACCGAATCTAAGGCAACTAGGCTACAGAGGGTATTTATTTGCTCGGCAAATCGATGTCATACTCCTGCTTGCCGGATTTTACTTCGTAAGTCAGATCGGTTGTTTTTTCGTCGCCGTATTTCTTTGGCACTTCGATGCGTTTTTTCCCAGATGCAGGATCAGAAGAGCCCTGTGCTATTGCAGAAGCCGCTTTCTCTCTCATTTCGGGCGGCACTCCTGCCAAATTCCCGGCACGGCCCCGACTGGTTCCAGGCGGCACTGTGCTCACGACTGTTATTTTTACCTTGCCAACCGGCGCCTTGAGAAGGGTATAAGCGCCATCGGTAATCACCGAAGAATCAAGGCGGCCATCATCGGAGATGAAAGCAATGTTGCCTGAGGTCACGTTCTGGCCGTTGACCCTAACTGTACCCCGCACCTCCGAGGTCTGCTTGCCGCAACCGGACAGACTCAACAGTCCCAAAGCACACATGCAGGCAGCAATAACGGCATTCATCGTGAATCGCATAGTTGTTCTCAATTGGGAAAAGCGCAAAGGACACTAACCCGAAGCGCGAGCAAGGAAAATTCCTCGATCACGCTTCGGGTTGCTAGGCAGAACGACGACCCATAAGGGTTCTAAAAATCCCCTCCGACGACTTCACCGCCGTTAGGCGTACAAATCGCCCACCAGGTCGCGCCGGTAATCGTGCTTGATACGTTGCGGACGCTCCCATCACCCATGCAAATGTTCATGGTGGAATGGGAGGTGGAAGCGCGTAAGAAGTCGCAGTTATTTATGTAATCGGAAATAGATGTCTGAGGAACGGATGTAATTCCCACGGGTTGAGGAGTCGCAAACCCGCCAGCGCCGCTAATGTTGCCGGTGGCGTCAACATTCCTCATGGCAAAGCCGGGCACGGAAGCATCGGTTTGTCGCCAGGCCCAAATGTTTCCTTGGGGAACTGGGCTTCTGGGAACTCCCGCGGAGTCGCGGAGAAGTCCGCACTGCGCAAGTTTCTCAGCAAAAATAATCGTGTTGGAAGTTCCATCTGTGAATGTCGCGGGGATGCGCGGGATGCCTTGCCAGTTACTCATAATGCCATTCTGACCTATCTTGGCAAATACTTGGGCATTGGCCGCATAGGAGGTAAGCGCGAAATCAGAAAAATCCCACACAGTCCAACCAACATCGCCAGCATTGACGCGTTGAGCCTGATCAAAATAGGTGGGGTCGGATGGGCAACCGTAAATCTTAATAGTTTGGGTGTCGCAGGTCGTACCGAGACCAGCGAGGTCTCCCCACGCGGCGTTGCCCGCGTCGTTGTTATTGCCTGTGTTAGGCGCTTCTGTCGACACGGGGACGTAGGAATTCCTGAAAAGATTGTCCTGTTCGATAAACGGCAGCATCCAAAAGAAAGGCGTGCCCCATGTAGGCCCGTTGCTCGCGCTGGGATTGCCGCTGTTGTTTACCCAAAACTGTCCCGTGGGATACGGACCCGTCAAGGGCGGCAGTTTCTCGTGCGTGGCCTGCATGTTGTGAATGGCTAACCCAAATTGTTTCAGGTTGTTGACGCATTTGATCCGATTGGCGGCTTCACGCACCTTTTGAACCGCCGGCACCAAAAGGCCGATGAGAATTGCGATGATGGCAATAACCACCAGCAGTTCAATCAAGGTAAATCCCCGCAACCGCCCAAGCAGACGATTGTTCATGACGACCTCCTAAAAAGTAGGTACCGAATAATGCCGTAGGAGAGATCTGGCTAAGGCAATTTACAGCAAACCCTAATCGTTTTAGCTCGGCCATGCAATAAAAAAAACCAAGAATTTTTTTTGGGCGACTTAAAGAGACATTTATTAACCACCCAACGCCTGAGGCCTTGTGACTTCAACAGCCACGAAATTCCCATGGCTTTTTCTTTGACCTTAGCTTTCGACCATTAGACTGACATGACAAAATGCGTTTTCATAAGAAAACTCATGCAATTCTTCACCTAGGCCTTGCGCCCAAATCATGAGGTGAAGACAAACTCCGGGGCGCGATGCTCCCTATTAAGCAGCAAGCGACTCCCTTGCGCTGGATTTGCTGGCTTCTCCCGTTTTTCGCAAATGGGATCGCTAGTTTCTCGGAACTAAAAACCAATCAACGTAGAGTCTCTTGAATGTCACTGGCGGTTGCATGGCTTCGCCGGTAAGCCGGGCAATCGCCCAACCGCAGGCCTCGCCGGCGGGATTGCCCGTCGGCTTCTGTTCGGGGCAGTACTTTATTAGACTGGAAAGCGTTTCTTTAGCTCCCATTCGGCCGAGCGTGATTGCACACATGCGACGAACCCGATTGTCCTCCGGATTAAACGTCGCATCATTGAGCCTTTCCTCTAAGGCTGCCGCCAGCTTTGGGATATCTTCGCCGTCGTGAATCATCCCTAGCGCCCAGACGGCGGCCGCCCGGGATTCCGCCCAAAAGGAATGGTCGCGGCGAGGGATAAACTTTCTTAGTAAATCATCGGCAGCCGCGTGTTTTCTTAAACCAAGCAATTGCACGAGCTGCGAACGCTGATGATCCTTGGGCAAGCCGGGAAAGGTGTAGGGGTCGCCTCTTTGCAAGACTCGAGTCTTTGACGACATGTCGAGTTGCGCGGGAGCACGCTTAAGCTCTTCGTCGAGATAGGCCATCACGCCGGGCAGGGTTTCCGGCACATCTAATTTCCGCAGAGCCCACGCCGCCGTCACTTGAACTTCCGCTCGATCGAACGGGAGCAGTTCAACCAACCGCATGGCAACGGGCTTATGACCCAGCTGTGTAAGAAGAATGATCGCTTGTTCCAAAGCCCGGCCCTCATTTGAGGCCAAAACCTTGGTTGCCTGCGAGATGATCGGGCTGCGAAATTCTTTTTTGCCGGCCCATTCCAATAAAACCTGGCGGGCTCTTTTGCGCACTTCGAGGTGGGCGTCATTGAGCGCCTCGATCAATAAAGCGATGCTTTTTTCTTCGGGATTCTTGGCAAGAACTTCGACCGCCAGCTTGCGAACTTTGAAGTCCGAATTGGCCAATAGGCCAGGGAGGCTGGGCAACAACAGTCGCGTGTCGATTTCGAAAAGCCGCGATGCCGCCAGGAAAGCAACGGCGGGTTCGGCATCCTTCACCAGGAGTTGAAGGATCTTGATCGCTTCGGGGCTTTTGTGGCGTTGCAGCATCAATACCGCGACGGTTCGGGCTACGAGAGTTGCCTTGTCCTTGCTCGCCAGAAGCTTGCCGGCTGGGGTTTCAAGACCTTCACTTTGCAGGGCACTGAGAGCGCGGGCGGCTTCTACGCGAACGTCGGGCTTCATCAAATCGTTCAAAGCCATCCCAAGCGCGGGCTCGATGGCTTTGTCTTCTTTCACGGTCGCCAGACATCGGAGGGCGATCGACACGGCTTGCGGCAAAGAGTCGGGGGCTTTCAGTCGAGTGAGCCAGACCTCCCGAGCGGGCTTATAGTCCCATTTGGCCAGGGCCGGCTCAATAATTTCGCGCAATTGCAAATTGGCTGATTCTAGATGCTTGAAGAGGGATGGGGCCGTTTGCTTGGCATCGAGGACAACCAACGTCCGTGAAATCGCCAGCTGCACTGCCGAACTTGAAGCTGCTTGATCCAGGTTTGATCGTAGAGGGTCAACGGCAATGTCGAGCCCTTTCATTCCCTTCTCATGGGCCAAAGCAATAGCCTCCGCGGCTTTGCATTTGAGATCGTTTTCGGACTGCGCGAGGGCTTTCAGCCATAAATCAAGAATGTTTTCAGGAAAGCCATATTGAGTTCGAATCCCAGGCAACTCGGGCAGCAAATACATCGGACTGTCAATAACCTCATCGAATTGAGCCTTAACCTCGGAATGGTGACACAGAGTCATCGTTACGCTCAACGCAACAAGGGCGGCCCATAGACGTGTAGTTCGTGAGGTCAAAGCAATAGCTCCAGTAGTAGCCATTCGTTAAGCTCGATTCCCCGGACTAGTATTAGCGCCTAATCCGGTCTAGATAATCGCCAGACTCGAATCCTTAGCACAACCAACAAGATGACGCTCGTAATGCCGATTATCCACCAATTCGCCGGCCATATTTCATAGGGAGCGAATCCCGGTGCATCGGATGCCTGGAGTGCCGTGGCCACTGGGTCAATGATCAAGGCCGCTTGAACGACTGAATGGCCAAATGGCGCTTCACGACCCAACCAGATGAGAAGCGGCACAAAGCATATGGCCATCAAGGTGACATAAGAAGCGGTGAGCGCCGCGGCCGTGGATCGGAATAGGGAACTTGCCGTTGCGCTCACAAGGACGACAAACAGAGCTGTAATAACGAGACAAGCCACAACTCGTTCGACTCGCGGAATAAGACTCGGCTCGATTGTCATCATGACGACATAGCCGGGTATGGTGGCGCACAACAAAAGGATAAGCGGCCACACTATGCTGAGCAGTTTGCCCCGGAGAATAGCCCCCGGGGAAAGCGGGGTCATTCGAAGAAGCTGCCACGATTTGCTTTCCATTTCCGAGCTTATAATTCCGGCGCCCAGGCTGGGCGCAAAAAGAATCAACAGCGCAATCTGCAACATAACCAGGCCGACGCCGATATATTCGATGCCCCATCCTACGGCATTGGATAAAGCTAGATAGCTGAGCCCAAGCGATAAGATCGCGCACATTGCGATGAGGCGAAGGATCCATTGCGACCGTCCAAATCTTCTCGTGCGGAATTCTTTCATAAGAACCGGGTTGACTATCAAGCTGTAGCTGCTCGAGCGACGCTGCGGATCTACCAAGAAAAACAGGCGTCGGGCTAAACGCTGACCCGTTGTCCGATCCTGCGTCATGATTCCGGCCGCGCGCGCTCGATCGAGCATGGAGAAGTTGAGACGGCTAACCGTGAGCAAGCCACAAACAATACTCATGATGGATGCAACTAGCGCATACCGGGCAATCGTACTCGAACCGGTTGCCATGCCATGTAAGCCGACGTCGACTTGGCCGAGCACCTCCATCGTAGGCGGGATTGGCGAAAGACAGCGCAGCCAAGAAGCGGCATCAACCAGAGGAGGCGATCCGCCTTGCAAGAGGGCATAGGGCGCCATAGGCAAAATGCAAAGAGCTAAAACGATCGCATACGTGACGCGCAATGCTCCATCGGTGGAATTCGATCGGCTGCTCACCAGCAAGGCTACGCTGGCCATTTGCAGAGCGGCGACGACCAAAACGAGAAACAACAAGGAAATGCCGCCGTTAAAGCCGCTGCCGCCCAGGGCATAACAGGCCGCTGCGGCCGGCAAGGTCATGAGGAGCAAAATCAGGGTAAAGCCAAGTACGGCGCCCAGCTTTCCCAGATAAATCGACAGCGGCTTCATGGGGGAATTAAGCAGCAGAGCCAGAGTGCCGCGAGTCTTTTCGCGGACCAGCGATGTTGCCGGGAAGGCAGGCACCAAGACCAGAATGCCCGAGAGCAGGCCAAACCCAAAGATGCGCAGGACCTGTATAGATCGAGCCCCGCTCAGATCGGCCAGATTACCGGTCGGCCAGCGCATAAGGACCAGGACAAAACAGGCCAACGCAAGGCCGAATTGAAAGGCCAGAGCTTTGCGCGAGCGCAGGATTTCAAGGAGATCGCGTCGAAGAATCGGATTCATAGGGAATTTGAACTCAATTAACAGGCCGAATAAGAAATAAAACAGCGCGACCCATGAAGACCGCTGAGCCAGCCTCGGCTCACTCCTGCTTACGCGACTTCATTAAAGTCAGACCGAGCCACTGTCATGAAAGCTTCTTCGAGGTCGGTTTGCACTTCGCGGAACTGGGTAATCTCCATGCGCGAAGAAACCAACGCCGCGAGCAGCCCAGCCAATTCTTCTTCCCGCTTGGCGGTTTTGAAGCGCACGGAAACCTCGGCGGGCGAGGTATGAATCTCCGCCCCCGGCTCGAGGTGACGCTTGACGAGATCAGCGACCTTATCGAGTTGGTCAACGCGAATGAGAAGAACCTCGAAGGGCCGCAGTTGGCTAAGTTGGCGTGATATTTCCGGCAGGGTTCCAAACGCGCGCAGCTTACCCCGGGTGATGATGGCCACCTTTTGACAGATGCGCGCCAGCTCGGGCAAAACGTGGCTCGTGACCAGGAACGTCTTGCCTCGCTCGGTTAGGCCCAGAAGAAGCTCACGAAGTTCGATGCGCGCTTGCGGGTCAAGGCCGTTGGCCGGCTCGTCCAGGATAAGGACATCGGGATCATGCAGGAGAGTGCGCGCCAGACCGACGCGCTGTTTCATGCCGTGGCTCAGGGTTTCTACATAAAGATCGCGGAACTTGCTCGCGCCCGAGATATCCAACACCTCATCGATCCGCTTGACCCGCTGCAGGCGGGGAATTGAGAATGCCGCTCCAAAAAAATCGAGATACTCGAACACCCTCATATTGTCATACGAACCGAAGGTGTCCGGCATATAGCCCACAAGGCGTTTGATCTTTCGCGCTTCGGTGACGCAATCGACTCCGGATATGCGCGCCGTGCCGCTTGTTGGCCGTGCCAGTCCGACGAGGATCTTAATCGTGGTGGTCTTGCCGGCGCCATTGGGGCCGACAAAACCCAGAATCTGGCCGCGGTCGACAGACATAGTTAAGTGGTCAAGCGCGACAAATTTGCCGTATTTCTTGGTTAGATCCTTAACTTCGACAGCCGGTTGGCTTACACTCATCGGTTAATTCCTTTGGAACCCAGAGACATGGAGCCCGGGCTTGGGACTAGAATGCCGAGCGATCACTTGTCCCTAGTAGGCAACGCTCGACCATGAATTTCCAGTTCAAGATATTCAATAGACCATTTGTCCGCACCCTTGGCGGCTTGGGAATCACTTCCTTTGAGCAAATCGCTTATCGAGAGCCTGAGATGGAGTCCGCCTTTTTCGTCTGTTTTCAGCAACGGCTCATCCTTGATCTCGACTTCCACGGGATCGATTGGGTTTTCAACACGATGGAGTTGGATGTCTCCTGAATCTCCCATTCCCGAGACGGTCACGCTGCGAGAGGGAGCGTCAATCTTGGCCGTGAACCGGGCCCGTTCGATTTTGAAGGGCAATACGGACAGAGGCAACTGAAAGCGCAGATGCATATCCGCCTTGGCCCTCATCTCCAGGGGCGGTTGTATAGAAAGAGTGTCAACGATTCGTCGACAAGGAATGAATGCCGCTGGAATGGAAATGGGTTGATCGGTGGTCGGTTTTTCGAAAATCAGCGGCAGGACGACAAGAGCCGTGCCGGTTGATCGGTCGCCTTGGCCGGTCTCGAAGTGGAGATCAACCCGATTCGCCCAGGCAAGAAGTGCATTGTCCTCATCTGCAATGCGAGTATTTCTGACGTTACTAAACTTCCTGTAGAAATCTTGGCGCAGTCGTTGCCGGTCGCTTAGAACCTTGCCGATCAGGAATTGCCCAGGCTGCAGGATTTCTTGATTTCCCGAAGTAAAGGTTCCGTCAGGACGCAATTGGACAGCGAGATTCCGGCCATTTTTGGTGCTTAAAATGGCATCTTCCAAATCCCTAAATGGTCCGGATTCAATTTTTCCTTCCAATCCTTGGGGACCGAAACGGGCCTTAGCCGAAATAGGCACAGGCAATGAGATATTAGACTTCAACCGAGCAAAGCGCACGCCCGCCGGCAAGGACAGCCCGTCCCAGCGCCAAGAGTTCACATCGGCCGTCATGAGTCGCTTCGGCGATTCAATCCCGGCAAGATCGATTTGAAAGATCCCCCTTTGCTCGGCGGCCAAGGCAATGGGACCAGAATCCGGTCGGTAAATTCCCATTAATCCCTCTACGGCCGCTTCTTGTTGGCCAGGCTGAGCTAGCACTATTTGGGCTACCGCGGTCGTGGCAGGGGCGGATCGACGTGATGATTCGCCGAGGAAAAAAAAGGCCGTGGCGACGCAGACTGCGGCGACCGGGCCAAGCCAACCCAGGATTTCGAGATGTTTCGTATTCCGGAACAAGTAAACCAGGATCCCCGCGACAAAAAAGAATGCCAGGAACATCCCGATCATCGTTTGCCGGCTTATCACCGAGTAACCGATTTCGTTCTGCAAGAGGGAGCGAAACTCTTCTACCAACGGCTGTTTTTCTTTTTCTGGGAGAAACCTTGCCACCAGCACCGTCAGGGGGTCGCTCGCCACCGGCAATAGAGGAACGGCTTGGAATGGTGAAACGGGGTCGCCTGCCGTCCTCGGGCGCGTCCATGCCCGAAGACCGGCCGTGGTGAAAAGCACTTTGCCTCGACCGACGTCGCGGGTAAAAGCCGCCGGCCAACCGTTGATGACGTAGAGGGGTTGCTCACTGGAAGGAAGCATGACGCGAACAAAGTCCACCGGACGGTCGTGCTGACGGATTTCGGCGGTCTTATCTCGTTTATCCTCGGCGCCACTCTCTATATTCGTGGACGTCAACCCCGTTCGATCGAGCATTTCAAAGTCTAGAGCCCCTCCAAGCAGAGGGGCAATCGTTTGCGAATCCACTTTATCGAGCATAATCCACAGTCGGCCGCCGCGTTCCAACCAGTACCGGAGAGCCTGCGTCCCCAACGGATCTTTGGAAAGCCGGTTGGAGGCGAGAACGAATTGGTCCATGCCATCGAAGGCCTCAACGGAGGGGGGAAGTGAACCAGGAGGCAGCCGGTGCACAGGATCTGTAGCAAACCTTGCCTCTTGAAGGCTCAAAGCGAGGTTAAGAGCTTCCTCCGTTCCTGATTCAACCTGTGGCAGCGTGCCCAGCGGTCGCTCTTCCTCCATGCTTTCATCGAGCAAAATGGCAGCATAGTTCTCGCGCTTCTTGTAGGGAAGCAGGTAAGATCGAACCGATTCTTGCCCTTTGGAAAGAATCAGCCGCTCTTTGCCGTCAATCAATTCGTAAAGAAGCGCTTGGACGTTGCCGGTGGTCCCGAAATTTTGCAAAGGAGCCGGACCCGTAAGAATCCACGATTTTGTCGTTGAATGAGCAGGCGCCCAAATGTCGCGGCCATATTGGAGATCCGGCTGCCCTTCGAAAAAAACCATGACCCGCGCTTCTCGATCTTTGCCGCTAACGTTGGTAACACCGACTTCAATCATCCCCCAACTTTCCGTAATTGTTGGACGAACACCGGTTACGAAGACGGAGTCAAGGCGAAGGGGAGAGAGCTCAGATTCCTGGCCCAAAGCGGCCCGGGAAGTCATGTCAAAACTGGCCAAGGCCAGAATCAAGCAGAATAACCATCGTCTCCAATCAGGAACGGTAAACAAAAACGAAAAGGAAGGGATGTCGAGTTGATGCATCTTATTATTTGGCCGGTCCGGGTTTGCTGGCGCTTCATTCAGTGGTTAATAAAAAAGCAAGCACTGAACTTACTGCACTCCCCCGTCCAACGCAAGCATCCCCTGAGATCGTTAACATTTCCGATTTTTAATCTCCTGACAGCCGAAGCCGGTCGTGATGCGCACAATGCTCATCGGTTCGTTATGATTCTTTACCGTGGCCGCATTGCAGGGCTGTATCTGTAGCGACAACAGGCCCGTGAAGAAATCTGACCGCTTGCGGCTTGATCGTCTACCCAGGAAACCCTGGCAAAGCAACCATGAAATCAATATGAAAACTCCGTAATACTCCAGCAGTTGCATTTCCATGCGAATCGGCATCCTAGCGGACATTCACGGAGCAGTTGAGTCGTTGGAGGGAGCGCTTGCGGAGTTTGGCCGTTGCCGAGCTGATGTCGTCGTTTCCCTGGGTGATTCCTGCGATACCTTTAGCGCGGCCGGCCGTTCGAATCAGGTTGTCGCTTTGCTGCAAAAAGCGGGAGCCGTCGGCGTCTGGGGCAACCACGATGTCGGCCTTTGCTATCAAGTTTCGGAAAAATTGCGTCAGGCGACTGATCCGGCGGTCCTCGACTACATGAAGAGCATGCAGCCGCAGTTAGTCCTGGGCGAATGCCGTTTCAGTCATGTCGAGCCGTGGCTGGATGCTCGAAAAGTAGAAGATCTCTGGTATCTAGACGGCCCTCCCGATACGCCAGAGAAGGCAAGCCGAAGTTTGCCGCGGCGCCGGAGCGTTGTTTGTTGGTGGGCCATTTCCATCGTTGGCTGGTGATGAATTCCACCGGCCAGGTGCCTTGGGATGCTCAGGAGCCGCTGACCTTATCGAAATCGTCGCGATACCTGATCGTTGTCGCTCCAGTGGTCACCGGCTGGTGCGCGATTTTCGATACCGAAACATCGCTCCTTTCTTCGTTCAGATGCGATTGATTAAGCTTTGCAATCTAGTTTTTTGCCGCCGATAAATATGGCCGACCTCATTCTTCTTACCGGAATTGAGCCAGGGAAGCACCTTCCTCTCAAAGGAGACAAAATCACAATCGGGCGGGATCCCAAGTGCCGGATTGTCATCAAAGACACCATGGTGCGCCTTGAGGCCAATGTCGATCCGAGCTGCAGCATCAGTCGGAAGCATGCCACCATTCTGTGCGAAGCAGACAACTATTACATCGAGGACGGAGACGGTCGGGGAACAAAGAGCCGCAACGGAATATATGTCAACGACGTAAAAGTACCCTTTCCAGGCCGCATCTGCCTTCAGAACAAAGATCGCATTCGCATCTGTAACTTTGTTTGTACTTTTCACGACTCGGATTCCACTTTATCCGTAGAGGAGTCTGTTGATCACGGCAGCAGCCTGCAAAACCAAACCGCTGACAAGCTCCGCATCATCTTGGAGATCAGCAACAGCCTGAGCAAGACTTTTGACACCGACAGTCTCTTGCCTCGGGTCGTCGAGCACCTCTTCCAACTGTTCCCGCAAGCCGAGCGCGGTTTTGTCATTCTGTTCGATGAGGCCTCCGGGGATTTGATCCCCCGCGTCGCAAAAGTCCGCAATGCCGGCGATCAGCCTAGGGCCCGCTTTAGTTCCTCCATTGTTCGGCAATGCCTAAAACGCTTGGAAGGAATCTTGGGAAGCGATCTGGCTCAAGAATTCCCCGAAAGTGAGAGCGTTGCCAGCTTACCCATTCGCTCCTTGATGTGCGCTCCTTTGTGGACTCAAGACGAGCAACCTTTGGGCGCCATTCAGCTCGATCGCGAAAGCCACAAGAAGAAATTCACCCGCGACGATCTTAACCTGCTTATGGGCGTCGCCAGCCAGGCATCGATTGCTTTGAACAACGCTCGCCTCCATCAAGACGCGCTGATCCACCAAAAGCGCACCCGTGATCTGGAGTTAGCCCGTCAAGTGCAAGCTTCCCTTCTGCCGCACGAATTACCTAACATCCCCGGCTATGCATTTTTTGCCCGTTACGAGTCAGCCCTGGAAGTCGGCGGTGATTATTATGATTTCGTCCCCCTACCGCAAAATCGTCTAGGGATCCTCCTTGGCGATGTGGCGGGCAAAGGTGTCGCGGCGGCTCTGATTATGGTCAAATTCAGCGTGGAGGCTCGGGCCTGCCTGTTGAGCGAACCCAACCCAGCCGCTGCCATCACGAAGCTTAACGCTCTTATGAGCCGAACCGCGTCCTTCACTGATCGGTTCGTGACGTTGATCGCCGCGGTGCTTGATCCCGCGTTGCACGCGGTCACCTTGGTTAATGCCGGCCATCCGTCGCCGTTGCTGCTTTGTCATGCCACCGGGACAATTGAGCAGGCGGCTCCCGTTAAAGTTGCGGGACCTGCTATCGGAATTGACGATGGCCACGAGTATGGCTGCTGCCAAATTCACTTCCAGGCGGGGGACCGATTACTTCTGTTCAGCGACGGCATAACGGAAGCAATGGACGCGCATCGTCGCCAGTTTGGCGAGAAGAGAATCCATCCGATCCTAGCACAAGCGCAATCCGGTCGGGAAACCGTCGAAAAACTCTTAGAGGCCGTGAAGCGACATGCCACTGGCTGCAACCAGAACGACGATATTACAACGGTGTGCTTCGGAAGAGCAACGAACTGAAAAGGGTCGGGCGGACTATTGCTATTGTCGGGAGAGCATGGGTCTATCCAACAAAATGATTTCCCCCGTTGAATGAAGCCGAAGGCCTGAAAAAACGACCTTCATAGAATGGCTTATGGCAGGCCGTCCTTCACACTCGGAAAGGCTAGCGCGGCGAACGACAAACCAAGGGGTCGGGAGTCATATCAAATAAACGACTCCCGACCCCTTGGTTTTTGCTAATGGCAGAATGTTTGAACGAGAGGGTTAAATGAATAACTTGATCGAGTTTTCGGGTCAGTTTTTTTCAAATGGATTCCAAGTTCCATTCCAGGTGGCTATTCGCATGCCGGAGCAAGAAGTCCGCTCTGGTGACTACTTGTGCCAGGTCCTGTCCCAACAACTGTTCTCTCGATCTATGGACGTATATGGCGTATCTCAAAATCAAGCAATACGCCTGGCATTATGTCTTGTAAATGAAGCACTAACTAGCAAGGTCCTAAGAGGGTGTTCCTAAAGGCCTGTTTTTCGTAAGTCAGCTGGATGGAAAGGAATCCCTACCCCAGCGACGTCACGGATGAACAGTGGGTGCTCTTGAAGCGGCTGATTCCGCCGGCACGGCCCGGCGGCAGGCCTCGGTCGGTCGATCTGCGCCAGATCGTCAACGCGATCTTTTATCTGACGCGGTCGGGCTGTTCGTGGCGGATGCTGCCCCGTGATTTTCCGCCCTGGAAGAGCGTCTACAACTATT
>JBJMQT010000112.1:0-32203 GCA_045802525.1 Gemmataceae bacterium | reverse complement strand
GTGGTGATCGCGATCATCGCCGTCTTGATTGGCCTATTAGTGCCAGCTGTCCAGAAGGTTCGCGAGGCGGCCAACCGGATTTCCTGCTCCAATAACCTGAAGCAGATGGGGTTGGCCTTTCATAACTTCCACGACATACATGGCTACCTGCCGTCCGCCGGGAGTGCCGACGGCAAGCCGTTTTCCTCTGGGCCTTGGCCGATCGGCGGAGAAGGCACCAACTGGTCCATTTACATCCTGCCGGAAATTGAGCAAGACAACGTCTTCAAGGCGCTGACGTTCAACGGGGACTCCGGCTGGACGAACGACCAAACCGCGACAGCAACCGTAGCCGGTACAATTTATACCAGTTCGGCCTTGAACAACGTGACCCTCATCAACTCAGTTAACCTCAAGCTTTATCGTTGCCCGTCTGACCCGAAACCGCCAATGATCCGAAACGATTCCAACGTCCGAGATTCAGGCGGTAACGAATCTGTCCTGGTCAACCGAAACAGCTACGTGGCGATTGCCGGAGCCGTCAATAATATCGACGGATCCGGGATATTCCACGAAAGCCGGAACACGGACAATTCGAGCTGGACCTGGCAGTTTGGCATTACCGCCTGGGGCGGGATGATCGCCCCGGATTGGAACCACGTTAACTTCGCCAGTGTCAAAGACGGGCTGAGCAACACCATGATGATCTCCGAACAGTCCGACCAGCTTAGAGCCCTAGACGTTAGCAGCGGCAACATAGTGGATGATCAATACTCGGTGACGTCGACCGGCGGCGGCCTCTTCCGCGGCCACTCGAACGGAGTTGACGCGAACAGCAACGTGAACCCAGCGGCCCCCTGGATGGATGCCCGCGGTCAGACGTACACAACGATACGCTATAAGATCAACCAGAAGCTTGGTTGGACGTGCGGTGGGGCTCCCGGCATTGGCGTATGCGGGGGCGGTTCCGGCTTCTGGAATAGCGAAGGGGCCAACGTTCCGCTCATGTCCGCTCACTCCGGCGGGGTGAACGCCCTATACGGAGATGGGTCAGTCCACTTCATCACTGACTCCACGCCCCTCGTCACGTTGGCCCAACTCGCCACGCGGGACGATGGCCAGGTCATAGTAGACCAACCGTAAAGCATGCGGGAAACGATTGCAGCACAATTTGTGGCGGGCTGGGCCTCTGGGCGCCGGCCCGCCTTTTACCCTTTGTATATTCTCACTGGCGATCTACCATGAACCGTTCTCTCGGATTTATCTTGTTCCTCGCTCTGGTGACCGTGAGTGGCTGCGGGAGAGACAAGCCAAAGTATGCGAACGTTAAGGGCAAGGTGACGTACAATGGCATTCCGATCGAGAAGGGCCAGATCTCCTTCGCAATCGAGGGCCAGCCGCCTTCGTCCATGAAGATTGTTGGTGGCGAGTTCAACGGGCAAGCTATGGTTGGCTCGAACAAGATTTCGGTCTCCGCGAAGAAGAAGGCGGCGAATGCGCCGGTCCTCCCAGAACAGGCCCAAATCCAGATGAAGGGCTACCAGAAGTATAAAGCAAATGACGCGGACGCCGGTAGCATTGGCGAATTCGACGCATCGATGGTGGATTACATCCCGCCGGAGTGGGGCCCGCAAAGTACGGAGAGGCGGACTGTCGAGGCCGGCGTGAATAACGAGTTTGAGTTCAATATCAAGGGTAAGGAATGACAAGGCGGCAAATCCGTCCTGCGGTTCGTCTCACTCGGTTTTGAACCATGGCCCTTCCTTTCGCTTTGGCCCAGCATCGCCGCCGCCGGAGTCCGCTTGATGGTGTCCCGCGCTATAGCCCTTATTGCCTTTCTTGCGGCGGGGACGGGGCTTGCCATTGGATTAGTCAGTTGTAACGGCACGACACCGAAAGGCCAGGAGGAATCCGCCGGCACGCCGGCCGCCCCCCCCTGGTTTGAGGACGTGACCGACGCGGTCGGGCTGGACTTCACCCACGACTGCGGGCCGACGGGCAATTATTTCATGCCGCAATCGATGTACGGTGGCGTGGCGCTGTTCGACGCCGACGGCGACGGCCGGCTTGACATCCTGCTACTGCAAGGGGCTGGCCCGAATACCGGGGTCGGCAACCGGCTCTACCTCCAGACGCCGGACGGCAAGTTCCGGGACGCTTCGGCCGGCAGCGGACTCGACTTCGACGGGTACAACGTCGGCGTGGCCATTGGCGACGTGGATAACGATGGCCGGCCAGACGTGCTGATCACCCAGTTTACGGGTGCTCGGTTGCTCCACAACGAAGGCGGGGGCAAGTTCCGGGACATCACGGCCGAGGCTGGCCTCGTCAACCCACACTGGGGAGCGTCGGCCGCATTCGTCGATTACGACCGAGACGGACTCCTTGACCTAGTCATCGTTAACTATCTCGACTACGACAAGTCATGGCCTTGCACCGGGACAGACAACACCCGGGAGTTCTGCGGCCCAAGGACCTTCCCCGGCACCATCCCGCGGTTGTTCCACAACCTGGGGCCGGGCGACGGCAAGCCGGTGCGGTTCGCCGACGTGACGGTGGCGGCCGGGCTGGCGTCGAAGGCCGCTCCGGGGCTGGGGGCGTATGCGGCCGACCTGACGGGGGACGGCTGGCCGGACATCTTCATCACAAACGACGGCGCGCCGAACCACCTGTGGGTGAACCAGCACGATGGGACCTTTAAGAACGAGGCCATGTCCCGCGGGATCGCCCTAACGGGCAACGGGCTGCCGTTCGCCAACATGGGGATTGCGGTCGCCGACTACGATGGGGACGGACTGCTTGATTTCTTCGTCACTCACCTGGGCAACGAGACGCACACGCTGTGGCAACAGGGGCCGGTCGGGCTGTTCACAGACCACACCCAGGCTTCCAGGGTCGTGCGCACCGCCTGGCGGGGGACCGGGTTCGGGGCGGTTGCCGCCGACTTCGACCGGGACGGGTGGCCGGACATCGCCTGTGTGAACGGCCGGGTGCATCGCGAGGCAGTCCTGCCAGGCGCCGAACACCTGCCCGCGTTCTGGCAGCCCTACGCGGAGCGGAACCAGCTCCTGCGAAACACTGGGAAGGGGCAATTCGAGGATGTGTCGGAGTCCCAGCCGGTTTTCTGCGGGAGGCCGAACGTGGCCCGCGGCCTAGCCGTGGGAGACTTCGATAACGATGGCCGGCCGGACCTGCTGGTCCTCAGCCTCGGCGATCGCGCCCGTCTTTACCGCAACGTGGCCCCCGGCGGCCACTGGCTTGGGGTACGGGTTACCGACCCGGCTCGGGGAAACCGCGATTTGCTCGGCTCGGTCGTGCGGGTGACGGCCGGTGGGCGCACCTGGGTGCAGGTGGCACAGACCGCATGCAGCTACCTGAGCGCGACCGACCCACGGCCGCTGTTCGGGCTGGGCGAGGCAACCGCCTATGACCGGATTGAGGTGACCTGGCCGGACGGCGCCTGCGAGGCTTTCCCGGGCGGCCCGGCTGACCGTTGGCTGGGCCTGACGCCCCGTGGTGGCAAGGTGATAAAGTGACAGGGTGACAAGGTGACGACCGAGAGCACGAAGAACAAAGCCAAGTCACATCTGCGGTTTCACTGGCCCTTTGCCGCCATGCCATTCCGTCTTGTCATCCTTGTCATCTTTGTCATCCTTCTTGTCGCGGTCGCCGGCATTGGGTACTTCGTGTGGGCAGGCCGCGTGGGGCCCGAGCCACCGCAAGTCCCGGCCGCTTTGACCGACCCGCCGGCCCGCAAGATGATTGAGGGGAAGCGGCAGGCGGTTCTGGCCGCCCCGCGGAGCGGCTCTGCCTGGGGTGAACTGGGCATGGCATTCGCCGCCCAAGACATCCCGGCGGAGGCGATGATCTGTTACCGCCGTGCGATGGACCTCGACCCCAACGACGCCCGCTGGCCGTACCTGCTGGCCCTAGAGCTGAACCAGCCTGGGACCGGTGGTGACAAGGAGGAAGCGGCGCTGCTCTACCGGCGGTCGGCGGACTGTCCGACCGCGTCCCGCGAGCAGCGAGCGACGGCGCGGCTGACACTGGCCGACCTGCTGACCGAGCTTGGCCGGGGGGACGAGGCCGCCCCGCTCTACAAGCAAGTGTTCGCCGCCGACCCGTCCAATCCCTGGGCGGCGTATCGGGTGGGGCAGGCGCGGGCCGACCAGGGCGAGACCCAGAAGGCGGCCCAGATTTTCCTCTCCCTGGCCCGCAATCCTTACGCCCGGAAGAAGTCGGCCATTGCCATGGCCGAGTTGAGCCGCCGGGCAGGCAAGACCAAGGACGCCGACGGGTTCGATTACGCGGCCGGTCTGCTTCCGCCGGACCACCATTGGCCGGACCCGTTCCGCGAAGAGCTGGCCGCCCTGTGGCGGGGCCGGCGGGCGCTCATGCAGCGCTTCGTCGATCAGGAGACGGCCCACGACGAGAAGGCGACCGTCCACACCGCGACCGCCCTGGCCGACCTGTACCCGTCGGTTGAGACGCAGTTGCTACTTCTGCGGGCACTCGTCAACGCCGCAGACTACCCGGCCGCCCTGGCGGTCGCCGAAGACATCTTGCGGGATGAGAACGGAAGGAAACTGGTCAATGCCCACTCGTTCCTCGGTCTGGCCCGGCTCGGGTTGGCTGACCGGGCGGAAGCCGAGGGGCGAAAGGCCGACGCCAACCGGTTACTAGCCCAGGCGGCCGAGGCGCTCGGGGAGTCGGTCCGGCTCAAGTCGGACTACGCTCCAGGATACTTTTACCAGTCCAAGGCACTGCTTCGCCTCGGCCGGCTGCCGGAAGCGGAGGCGGCCGCCCGGGCCGGCATCGGCTGCCGACCGGAGGAATACGAAGGGTACCTGACACTCGCCGACGTGCTGGCCGCCGCCGGCCGCAAGGCCGAGGCGATATCCGCCGCCGAACAGGCCGTGAAACTGGCCCACCCGAACGATCCACGTCCGAAAAAAGCGCTCGAGGCGCTTAAGGCGAGATGACAAGGCGATTTTGAGGGTGATCATTCAATGAAGATCAAGATCGGAGTCGTGCTTATCATACTGGTGGGCATTATCGCGGGGGTGGTGGTTTTGGCATCGGAACGCCCCTGGGACATGGACATGGACAAGGAGCAAAAAGAGGCCGCGACGGGATTCAAGCAAGAAGTTCCGGTGGACGAGCAAAAGGCGCCCGAAGAACGAAAGGCTGCCGAAGAGCGGGAGGCCGCCAATCTTCTCAGCACAGCGAAGCTTCGGATTGAGTCTGACAAGGCAATAGCCAAGTTAATCCTGACCGAACTAGTGCGCCACCGGCCGGACACCAAGGCAGCAAAAGAGGCTCGCACTCTGCTAGCGAGCATGAAAGACTAAGCGGTCCTAAAACAAAGGGGACTGGACCTTTGAATTTAGAGGTCCAGTCCCCTTTGTTTTAGGACCGCTAAGCTCACCCCTTCACCTTCTCACCTATCTTGGCCAGCGCCTCGGCTGCTCGGCGGTCGCCGGGCTGAGCCAATTCCGCGGCCCGGCGGAGCGAGGCCGCGGCGGCGTCTTTCTGACCGCTCTCCGCCAGCGCCTGGCCGAGCTGTAAGTGCCCCTCTGCAACCTCCGGGCGAAGCTGCACGAACCGGCGGAGCAGCGCCAGGCCGTTCTCTTGTTGACCAAGGAACCGGTACAAGGCGGCCCCCTTGAGCAGCAGCCCCTTGCCGAAGTCCGGGTTGATGGCCAGGGCGTTATCTAGCCAAGTGACGGCCTCGCGGAACTCGGCTCGGGCTTCGTCCGCCTGGCCGGCCACCCACAGCTGCTCGCCCTTGTGAAAGTGGAGCAGCCCGATCTGATAGTTGGCCGCTAGGCTTTTTGGATCGATGCGCACTGCCTGGGTCAGCAACTCCATGGCCTCCCTCAAATCGCCCTGCGCCTCGCGGGCCTCGGCCAGTCCGGTGAACACCCGTGGATCGGGCTCGGAGGGGGGGCTGGTGAGCGGCCGTAGCAGCCGCTCGGCCTCAACCGGCTGCATGGCGCGAAGAAGGCGGGCGGCCTCGTCCACCCGCCCGCCATGGCTCATATCCCGCGAGCGAATCGGGTCGGCAAGCGGGTCCGGCCAAAGGCCCTGCGGAGCATCCGCCGCCAGCCCGGCCAGGTAGTTGGCGTAGGAGGTGCGGCCCTGGCGGCGACAGATCTCCGACCGCAGCAATAGCGCCTGCCGAGCGGCGGCCGGTTGGTCGGCCAGGTCGCCAAGCAACTCGGCGGCGGTCCGGTCGTCCCCGGTGGCTGCGGCGGCCCGGGCCGCCGCCAGCCGGAGCCTGGGTGGGGACTCGGCCGGGTCCGGCCCCAGGGCGGTCAATGCCTCAGCCGGCCGGCCGGCAGCGAGTAGAGTTTCGACCAACAGCCCCAGCACCGTCTCCCGAGCCGCGGCCGGGACAGTCCCGCGAGCCGCCCGTTCCAGCCACGGAAGGGCAGCCGTCGGGTCGGCGTCGGCCAAGTGGACACCAATCAGATACGGCCAGCGCCCGTCGGCCGGATCAAGGTCGGCGGCGACCTGAAAGCAACGGTCGGCCTCCGGGTGCTGACGGTACGCTCGCAGGACGATTCCGTACTCCCCCCAGGCGGCTGCCGATCGAGGCTCCAATTCGACCCGCCGGGCGGCCCCGGCCACATCCTTCTGCACTTCAGGCTCTTTGAACGCCGACGGCCCCGGTCGGAGAATTTCGGGCACCGGCGCCACACGGGTCGGCCACTTGACGTATGCCACCGCCACGGCGGCGGCAATCACGAACCCCGTCATCCAGAGCCTATATCGGATTCGCATTGCCATCATCCTTCAACTGACGAAAAGGGACCGCGGGCGTAAAACAGAGTGGTGCGTCATCCTCATGAAGGCGGCAATGCTCGCACCGTTACGCTGCCCGCGAGCGAACCAGTGTGCGGATCGATGCCTTCATGCGGGCCGGCCACGACGCGACAGAAGAATGCGCGCTTTGGCTTGGAAAATGGCAAGGAACTCGCTGGCCATGACATAAGTTTCATATTGGGCCCGTTCATCCTGAGTCAGTTCGCCCTCGTTGCATTTGCGTGCCAATTTCGCAACGCGTGCCTGTACCTTGCGATCCGCCTTTAGGCCGATTAACTTCCGAGCCGCTTCATCGTTAAGGGACGAGCTAACGGGACCGAGAATGCGTTCAAGAACACGGCCCTTGGTTATCTTGCTCATAGCGTAAGAATATCCAAAAAAGTGCTGCATTGGGAGAGCATTGTGTCGGGCAAGGCCCGGCGGCCTTGCCGCAATGTCTTCGCAGGCGAAACCCGCCGGTGGCTGTCCATTCGGCTACCCAAAGCAAGAGCCTAGTGCGCATTACGATCCAGCGACCGTGTGCTTGCACCAAATTCCTTTCGAGCAGGGCGTCTCGCTTTTGGGTGATGGATCAACCGCGAGATTCGGCACAGTCGTACAGTTTCATGGACCAATGTTAATAGGGTGACGATGGCAGGTCACTCATGGGCACGAAAGCCTTGACCGCCCGAGGATTCACTCCAGCCAATTCTCGGTCTTTAGTTCTGGAGTCGCCTGGAAATCTTTGTCCGCCGTGAGAAGGGTCACTCTAAACTGAGTTGCTAGGGTGGCGAGGACGAGATCGACGTGAGATAGCACTCGTCCTTTTTTCTTCACCTTCTTGAAAAGTTCCCCATAAAGCCGCACACTCTTCCAGTCAACGGCCCAAATGCGAATTTCCTTGAGAAGCCCGCGCAGCGTTCGCCGGTAAGCTTCGGCGCGGGCGGTTTGGCAGATGCCGGCCTCCAGCTCGCAGAGGACCGGCCAACACGTTGCGAAGCGGTGACCACGACGATGAGCGCCCCTCAACCGGTCGCGCAAGACGCATGTCTTTCGGATGGCGTCGCTCAAGTGATTGGTGTTGAACAGGTATCCCGCCATCAGCGCTTCCCTTTGCGGGCAAGCTCTTTCGCCTCTTGGCGCAGCCGTCTAACGGCCGCGACGAGCTTATCGTCTTCGCCGGCCGGCGTCTTGGCGGCCAGGGCTTCCACTTCATCCATCCACTGGTCGGTGGACTGCTCCGGACTGCCATTGGTGATTGCCGCATACTTCTCGACGCGCAGCTCCGTACCCTCACGCCACTCCGGCGGCAGCGGCTCGATGAGATGGATCACGCCTTTTTTCAAGACTGCTCGGGTCATAACAAACCTCCTCCACTAGCGTGGCACGCGAATGGCCCGATCAACTTCTTTCTGCCCGGCGTCTTCTCAGTCCGACTTGTGGGGGCGAGCGCCGAATCGCAGACTGGCATCGTTTTTCTCATTAGGATCTCCAGCCATTATAATGCTGTCGGCACCGGACCAGAAGCCGGAATGCCGCACAAAATGGACGCACTCGGATTGCGTGGGCCGTACCGTCATCGGCCCATTTGCTTTCCATTTCTTTCCACCTGCTTTCCATTTCTTTCCACGGGGGGTCAGGCGAAATGGAGAGAACCAATTGGCAGGCATGAGACGCGGATAAGCCGTCGTGCTTCCTGGACCAGAGGGTCAGTGAGCCTCGGTTGTGACCGGTGGCTGCCTGTGACTACAAGGTGAACTCACGCCGACGCGCGCTGCTCCTCAGCCACGTTGCCGTCGTCGGGCCAATCTTCGAAGCGGACCGCTACGCGTTTGGATACGCCCGATTCTTGCATGGTCACGCCATAGAGCACATCGGCCGACGCCATGGTGCGTTTCGAATGGGTGATGAGGATGAATTGGGAACGGTCAAGAAACTCGCGAAGCACCGAGGTGAAGCGGCCGATGTTCGCTTCGTCGAGCGGGGCGTCGACTTCGTCGAGAATGCAGAAAGGGCTCGGCTTGCTGCGGAAAATGGCCAGAAGAAGAGCAACGGCGGTGAGCGTCTTTTCGCCACCGCTCATTAGGGACAAGTTGCGCATCTCCTTGCCGGGCGGTCGAGCGACGATTTCGATGCCGCTTTCCAAAACATCGTCGGGTTCTTCCAGTTCGATGTCGGCCATGCCGCCGCCGAAGAGCTTACGGAACAACTCTTGAAAATGCGTGCGAATGGCTTCGAAGGCGTCCGTAAAGAGCTTGCGGCTGTCTTCGTTAATCTTACCGATGATGTCTTCCAGCGACCGTTTGGCTGAGGTCAAATCGTCTGCTTGACCGCGCAGAGAGGCGGCCCGCTTTTCCAGCTCGTTAAGTTCTTGGAGCGCTTCGAGATTCACGTTGCCCAAGCGCGTCAACTTGCGGCGAAGCTCCTCAATTTCCTTTTGGGCCTCTTGGGTTTCAGCATCTGAAGCGGGCAGCCACAAGACCGCAGCCGCCGGCTTGGTGTCTTCCGAGGAATTACCCGGCGCCGGATTGGCGGTGCTCCAGCGACCGGCATCCCGAGCTTGGCGATAGAGCTCACTCATCTCAATTTGGTATTCCTCGCGAAGTCGGCCAACGAGCGTTTCGCACTGATGTTTCAAATCGTTGACTTGAAGTTCGAGATGGTGGACCTCTTCACGTTTAGCTTCCCAGGCCTGACGGCTATCCTGAGTTGATTGCAGCAAACTTTGACGAGCATTACGGAGTTCTTCCCGCTGCTGCTGAAGTCGCCCGGATTCCCGCTCGGCGGCTTCCTTTTCGCCATAGCTAACGACCAGGTTCGACTCGGCCTCGAGCATGGCCATCTGACTGGCTTGCAACCGCGCCGCCGTGGTCTGGCGATGGTCTTCACCCTTTTTCCATTCTTCGCGTCGCTCCTCGAGATCGCCGGACGCCTGCTGATGGCGGTTCGATAAAGAATTCCTTCTCTCCTCCGTTTGGGCAAACGAAACTTTGGCGGCCGTCAACTGGCGCTGAACCAGCTGCCGAGCGCTCTCTTTCTCGCGAATGGCGATCTCCGACCCGCTCAGACGGCTTTCCAAGGCGGCCACAATTCCCTCGGCTGCTTCCGCCTTCGCCTGAGCCTGCTTCCACGTTTGCTCTTGAGTCAGGATTTCGGCGTCAAGGCCCTCCAGTTCGCTTCGTCCGACATTAACTTCCTCGTGCAGTCCGGCTCGTTGCTGCCGATGTTGGCCGATTCGCATCCGGAGATCGTTAGCCTGCTCGGCGAGCACCTCTACCTCTCGTTGCTGTCTTTCGGCTATCGACTTCAGATCGCTTATCTGCTCCCGTGTGGCGGCGATCCCGTGCTCCACATCCGCGATCCGGCCATCAAACGCAGTAACTTGTTCACGGAGGTCGCGCAGTTCGGCTTTACGGGATAAGATGCTGGCGTCCGCATGATGCGCTCCCACGGTGAGAGTTCCGTCGGAGTCCAGCAATTCATTTTGCGCGGTAAGGAATCGGCAGTCCGGCCGTTGCGTGGACAACAACCGCGCGGTTGCCAAGTCTTTTACGAGCAGGGTTGTTCCAAGCAGTTGCTCGGGTAAACCGGCAAACTCGTGGTCCTCGCAGCGCACGAACTGAGAAGCCCGCGCCACGATTTCGGGAGCATTGAGCCCTTCGGAGGAGGCTGGTGTTGCGGGATTCACCGGACCTTGAAGCCGGATGAAGCTTACTCGCCCTGAAAAGGCTTGAGGGCGACTCCCTACGAGCCGGTCCAAGGCTTCCATGTCCCGGACGACGAAACATTGAGCCGTTTGGCCCAGTGCCAGGTCAATCCGCGCCGCGTCCTCGCGACCGACGGTTAACAGATCCACGACCATGCCAGGAACGAGTGCGCGCATTTCGGGTTCGGCGTTAAGCCAATCGGCCATTTCGCGAGCCCCGGCGCCGAGCCCTTCCTGACTGTTTTCTAATCCCTGGAGGACTTCAATCCGGCTGGCCAGACCGCTGCGCCGCGCGCGCTGGTCTGCCAGCAAATTGCTGTCCTCCTGGAGGGTCTTATCAAGCCGCCCCGATTGCGCTTGATTATGGGCCAGCGTTTGCCGGGCTTGGCCGAGCCGGTTTTGGACAACCTCCTCGGCGGTAGTCAGGTCGCGCAATTCCAGATCTAGAGATGCCAAATGGCCAACCACCTGTTCGGTGCGCTGGCGCAGGCGGTCGCGTTCTCGGCAAAGCGTATCGTGGTGGGCCTTCGCGCTTATGGCATCGTTGTGCCAATAGGCCGCCTGACGCAGTTGCTCGAAATGACCGGCCTTGTCCTCTTGGATTTGGTCCTGGAGTTGCTTGACCTCTCTTGTGAAATTGTTCAAGTCCAACTCGTGGCGCTGGACTTCATCGGCCTGGCTCTGGCAATGGGCTTCAGCGGATTTCAGTTCGGCGGCCGCCTCCTCTACCGCCTGCGCCAATGTCTGAACGCGACGGCTCAGCTCGGAATGACGTATACGGGTCTCGGCCAGATCGGCCTCAAGTTCTACAGAGGACTCGCGCTCGTGCTCCAGAGTGGTTTGTTCCGTGGCGATTCGTTGCCGAGCTTGGGTCAGCAACGATTCCTGAGCCCGAAGAGTTTCATCGAGGGAACTCAGACGGTCTTCCACTTGCCGGAGTTCAGCCTCTTGAGCCTGGGAGATGCTCGCTTGGCGGTGAAGTTGTTCGCGCAGGGCGCCCAGCGTTGCGGATTCCCCGCCAAGCTTTTGGTCGATCTGATGGTATTCCTGAAGACCCAAACCGACGCGCAGTTGTTTGAGGCGCGCTTGGTATTCTTGGTAGCGCTCGGCTTTTGCGGCTTGAAGTTGGACGCTGCGCAGTTGCTTATCCAATTCGTCCAGGATGTCCCTCAGGCGCTCCAAATTAAGGCTAACGCGTTCGAGTTTGCGCAGGCTTTCGGTCTTTTTCGCCTTGAACCGGCTGATCCCGGCGGCTTCCTCGAAAATGGCCCGGCGATCTTTAGTCGATGCCTGAAGAAGGACCTCCACCCGACCCTGCTCGATGATGCAGTAAGCGTCAGCTCCTGCGCCACTGCCGAGGAACAAGTCTCTGATGTCTTTGAGCCGGCGGATAGCGCCGTTAATGAGATATTCGCTTTGACCGTCGCGGTAAATGCGCCGAGAGATTTGGACTTCGTTTGCCTCAGTGGTTAGCGTGCCGCTCGTGTTGTCGAACGTCATCGTCACCTCGGCGATGCCGAGGCTGCGCCGGGTAGCCGAGCCATTGAAAATGACGTCCGCCATTTCCTGGCCGCGCAGGCTCTTGATGCTTTGCTCGCCTAGCACCCAGCGAATAGCGTCCACAACGTTGGATTTGCCGCTGCCGTTGGGGCCGACAATGGCGGTGATTCCAGGGCTGAAATCGAAGACGGTCTTCTCGGCAAAGCTCTTAAAGCCAATTAGATCAAGCCTTTGCAACATAAAAAGACCCCGCCCGCACTCGCGTTGTTTGACAAGATGAAATGATTATAGCGAAAGGGCATTAACGATGGTGGAACCGACGAGCGAGGATGGAGGATGGAGGATCGAGCATCGAGGATGGAGGATCGAGGATGGAGGTCTCTTTTGCCGGTTCGGAGGCGAAGCAGAGCTTCGCGGCAGTGCGTGCCCAAGCAGAGCTTGGGCACGAGGGGGTCTATCCTCCATCCTCTATCCTCCATCCTCTATCCTCCATCCTCTATCCTCCATCCTCCATCCACAAACTCACTCCGAGGCCGCCTCCTCCGCGGCAGGTTTCCCTTTCGGAGACCGGCGGTTGGAATCTTTCTGAAAGATATTCGGGGTTATGCCCAAGTCCGACTGGGCTTTTTGAATTTCGGCATCCGCGCCGTCATCATCGAGATCGATCTCCTTACCCTTGCTGTGTATGCCGGCCTTGGCAAGCTCCCTTACCGTGATGGCTTGCGGCAGGGCGTCCACGGCCAGTTCGCAGCTCAAGCACTTGCAACTCCCGGCCTGATGCAGCATTTCGATGACTTCGGGATAACGAGCGCCCATGCGAGCCATATTGCGAACCACGTCGTCAACTTTGAGCGAACATTGACGATGGCTGATCCCATCACGGACCGAGCAATAACTGATCGTGCAAACCTCGTCGCCATCGCCGGCGGTCACGGCAAAGTCGCCCGCGTTAAAAGCAAACGGGGCTCGTAGATAAGAATCCTCTCCGAAAAGCACAATCTCCGCTCGGCGATTGCTGACCACATGAACCAGCGGTTCCGAGTCGGGCGCCACGTGGTGCAGCCAGAACGAATGGTTCAGTTGTTCACCGGAAATCGCCTCTTCGCGCTCGTCGAGAGCCCGCAAGGCACGGAAAGCCCCATAACGAACTTCCGGAATATTCGACGACAACATCTTGCGCAGTTCCAAGTGACTGACGGACTCCTGAAGTGAAGCCAGTGCTGTCAATCCAAAGGACCGGATGGCCGGCTGCTCCTGAACCAGGCGAGCCAATTCGATGGCACTGGCAGGATTGCCTAGGTAGGCCAGGGCCTCGCCGGCACAGAACCGCACCAACGCATGATCACTCTTGAGCCCGATTTTGAGAGCCGGAATACTGGCCTCGCCTAAGGCTTCCAACCGCAATGCTGCCGTGACCGTGTGCGTGGGATCGAGCAAATCCTGCTCGAGCCGGCGACGATAAGACAGCTTTCCTTCATCCTTGCTGCCAGCCGGTCGATTGTCCGCTACGGCGTCTTCACGCAGCGGAATCATGCGAATAACCCGGAGGTAACGCGGCAAATTATGCTTGTATTGGTCGGGCACGTTGAGAACGATTTGAATGTTGTTCTTCGCTACGGCCATTTCGCTGCCGAGCGGACCGCGGAATGGGCCGTGGAATGTGGCATTAATGCGATCGGCGATCAAGCTCGTCATACGGGCGAACTGTTGATCGTTGTTCATAATGAGCATGAACGCCCGGGCCAATTGCACATCGGCGCCGCCCCAGATGAAGCCCTCGCGAAGCCGGGCTTTATCCTCGCCATCCCCGATAGCCACTTGGATAGCGCCCTCAGCCTTGGCCAGCGGATGACCCTTGATCATGTGATCGGCACGGTCATAATTCGGATTGAGGTGTTGTGCCGTGTCATAATTGAAAAGCGTACATTGGCGCAAAATTCCGCCGCGCAGACTGGTCGTTTTACTTCCCGGCGGCAAGGTGACTTGGACATCGATCTTATCGCCCTTGTGCGCGCCGGCGGGCAACTGAGCACTCACGACAACGAGCGAGGTTGTTTTAGAGGCCAGGATTTCCTTCCAATTCTTGATCCCCTCCTTCACCATCTGCTCCTGGAGCATGTCACGATAAAAGCCCGGAGGCGGGTCGCCGCCGGTGTTGTCCAGGCCACAGACAAGGCCGACACCGCCTAGCGGAACCGCATCGGTCTCGCCAAAGCTGGTCACGTCGCCGACGGTTTTGACGTCGTACTTGACTTGAATGATCTCGTCCTCGGCCTGCAAGCGGGTTTGTTTCTCCGTCATGCTCGTGCAGCCGACGAGTCCAGCAAGCGCCAGAGGGAGCACAATAGTCATCAATTTGCTCGGCCGGCATATTCGTGCCCAGCGAATGTCGGTGGCTGCGCAATTTTGCATGGTTCCCCCTGTGCGATACGGTGCCGACCGCCGGTTCAATGGCGGCAATGGCCCGCTTTTTCTGCCGATTAGAGATTGCTAGAGGGGGCGGAAGATAGGCGCGGTGTGATTTTGTGTCAAGGTCGAATAAGACTCGTTCCTTTGCCAAACTAGGGAGGATCATATCCACCCTGGCCCCATGGATTGCAGCGGCAGATACGGCCCACACCCTTCCAGGCCCCGCGAAACGGCCCATATTGGCGAACTGCGAGAATGAAATACTCGCTGCAACTGGGATGGAAACGGCAAACTGAGGGAAGAACAGGGCGAAGGCAGACTTGATAAAAGCGCACCAGGCTAATGAGAATCAGCACCAGCCCGGCACGGAGCATTTGCGCTGTGCGGCGAATCATGAGGATTTCGTCTCGCGGGCCAGACGCTGAGCCAACTGGTTAACCATGTGTAATAACGAGCTCTTGAGATCAACGAGATTGGGCTCATCCGAGCCTCGCGGGATCAAAACCAAGTCCAATCCCTTTGGCAAATCGCCTTTGGTCAACCGAAAGGCCTCCCGGTAGAGCCGGCGGAGCCGATTGCGCTGCACCGCTTTACCCACTTTGCGCGACACCGAAAATCCGATGCGCGTGTGCGACAACTCATTGAGACAGGCATAAATGATGAGCCGCGCGTCCGCCATCGAGCGACGGGCTTCATAAACCCGCCGAAAATCCGCTCCGCTGCGCAGGTGTTCCGCCTTGGTAAACCCAAATAGTTTGGCCTCGGAAGGCGTCTTCAACATTAGCTCCAGTGCAACCCGGCACGGGGATTTTGCGGATGCAGGCGAGCGAACTCCTCAAGGAGCTTGCGACTGGCTTCGTCGCTTGCAGCCGGCACGACAATTTTCACTTCAATGTATTGGTCGCCCCCCGCGATGCCTTTCCCGCGCAACCGCAGTCGCGACCCGCTGGAAGTTCCCGGCGGAATCCGAACGGTCAGTTTGTCGCCGTGAATCGTAGGCACATCAACTTTGGCGCCCAGGGCCGCTTCCGGAAGCGAGATAGGCGCCTCTAAAATGATGTCCTTGCCCTCCCGCTTGAAATGGGGGTGAGGCTGGATATGGATTTTGAGAATCAAATTGCCCCCGTTGTGCGCCTGGCCCTTGAGCTGAAGCTTTTTGCCCTCCTCCATCCCGGTTGGTATTTTCACGTCGATGGCACGGCCTTCCACTTGGAGGCTAACGGTGCCGCCCAACGCCGCGGTCAGAAAAGGAATCGTCACCTCCGCTTCGGCGTCTTGGGCTGGAGCGGCTCGCCGGGTACGGCTGGTGCGCTGTTTGCGGCCTCCGAATAATCCTTCCATATTTTCCGCTCCACCCCCACCGCCGCCGAAAAACTGACGGAAGATATCGGCCGCATCCCCGCCTTCAAAACTGAATCCCCCTGTGTCCCCCTGGCCCCAGCGGAAGGTCTGAGAATTGGCGCCGGGGCCGCCGCCACCGAAAGGTCCAGGACCTGCAAAGCCAAACTGATCGTATTGACTGCGCTTTTCCTTATCGCTCAGAACATCATAAGCGTCTTGCACTTCTTTGAAGTTTGTCTCAGCTTGTTTGTCGCCGGGATTGCGGTCGGGGTGATATTGGCGGGCGAGCTTGCGGTAGGCCTTCTTGATTTCGTCTTCCGAAGCGCCACGCTTGAGGCCCAAAGTCTCGTAGTAGTCGCGGGGCATGAATCAATCCACAAAGACCTTGATCGGGTGTAGGGCACAGCAAACCAGCTTTCGCTACGCTATTTTAGCGCTCCAGGCGGATTTCCGCCAAGCATTATCGAACGGGCCTATTGTGTATCTTGAAGCGCCTAAGCCAAATGATCGTCGCCCATGAGGTCCAGCGTACCCGCCACCGCTGCGACGGTTGCGTCAATATCTTCTTCGATATGTGCGGCACTCGTCATACCACCCAGACCGGGCAAATCGACACCGTGAAGGAGCATGCCTTGGCGGAAAGAATAGGCTACGCGAGGGTCGCGCAGACCCTCCAATCGGTCGAGCAGTCCGCCATATGGAACGAACTCATCTTCTGATGGCCGTGGGCCTTGATAGTTTGGCAAAAGCCGGAATCCCGAGAATTCGCCATAGGCAACCCAATGGTCATTCCGGGATGCGAAAAGCTCATTAAGTTTTTGCCGAAGTAAACGACCCCGGGCATTGGCCTGCCTTCCAGGATCTCCCGTGGCGACGAGGTCTAAGGTCGCCACGCCGGCGGCCGCTGAAAGCGGGTTGGCGTTGAACGTACCCGGGTGCTTCATCTTTGGCTTGCCCGGTCGAAATTCCAAATGTTCTAGAATGTCTGCTCGTCCCGCCACGCACCCGCCGGGCAACCCGCCTGCCAGGATTTTCGCGAGCGTCGTCAAATCGGGAAGAATATTGTAGAAGGCCTGCGCTCCCCCGGGAGCGACGCGGAAGCCGGTGATCACTTCATCGAAAATGAGTAGCACGCCGTGCCGCGATGTTATATCCCGCAGGGCGTGGAGAAACTCCCCATGAATCGGCACAGCGCCAAAATGTCCGCCGGTCGGCTCCAGGATGACGCAGCCGATCGACTTGTCCGTTTGCAGAGCCTGTTCAACGATGGCTGGATCATTCGGCGGTATGACGACCGTATGCTTGGCAATTTCGTCTGGCACACCCGGAACATCGCTAAGGAATGGCGAATCAGCGCCAGGCGCCACAAAATCATGCCAGCCATGGAAATGCCCGGCAAACTTCAGCACGCGCGGCCGGCCGGTGAAGATCCGCGCCAGCCGCAACGCCATTAGCGTGGCCTCAGTTCCCGAGGACGTAAAGCGCATCTTTTCCGCTGACGGAATGAGCTTTTTCACGATCTCGCCCCAGGCAATTTCCAGCTCATGGCAAGCGCCGGGATGGGTCGCCTTTGCCATTTGCTTGCAAACCGCCTCAACGATCGCTGGATGGCTATGCCCGAGCAAAATGGAGCCGTGCCCGGACCAGTAATCGATCAGTTCGTGGCCGTCGATGTCCCATTTATGAGCGCCTAGAGCGCGCTTAATGTAGACAGGAAAGGGCTCCAAATAACGCAAATCGTGCGTCACGCCGTTGGGAAAAAGCGTCTTGGCTTGGGCATAGCGGGCGCGCGACAGGGGAAACTCATCGATATAACGGTCGAGTAGAGAAGGAGACGTCACGCTCGCCATGGTGATGGTTCCTGCAATGAAGTCGCGGTGTTAATCGTCGGCAATTCGTGCTTGATTCAGCCACACCTCAGGCTCAACCGATTCCTGTATGAAGCGCACGGAGCCGTCAACAAACAAGACATTGAGCCCGCCGGGATGCAGGCCGCCGAAGGGTCGCTTCCAACCGATAAACGGTCGGTCTTCCGGGTTCACGCCCCGTACGGTAGACGACCCCCCGGCCATCCAGGGGCCATTGTCGATTGCAGTTTCCGCTGCCATCATCGTTGCGCTCGTGCCGCGGGTGATATCCTCGGCTTTGACGATCCGATCATACCCGAAAAAACCGGCGCGGGGATCTTTGGGCGGCAGCCGGGCTGCCTCTACCCCGAGCCCGGCAATGCCCACGTAGTTAGTCAGCCGCGGCCCCGTCTCTTCCGCTTCGGGTCGCGACGGGCACAGATAAGGGCCTTTGTATTGCTTCTCTGCCTCTAAGTTTGCCGCATCATCCCAGGCTTTAGTTTTGTCGAGTTCCTCATAAAGCTTTAGGGCCGCATGCACTCGCTCACCATGCGGCTGCGCGCGCCCGGGTGGATTCATATAAGGGAGTATGGCCACTAGCCAGCTCATGCGTTTTTCAACGGGCAAAGTCGGCTGGTTCAGCGTGGCTACCGGATAGACCTTGCGGTCGTCGTAATACAAATTGACCGCCTGCCCCAGGCGGCGGAAATTGTTTTGGCATTCAACCCGATGGCCTTTTTCGCGAAGGGAATTTAATCCCAGCGAAATTAAGCCAACCGCCAAAACGCCCGTCATCAAGCCGCCGATCACCATTCCCAGCAGGGCGCTCAAGCGAAGAATCATGCCGGCTTCAACTTGATTTAGCCCGCGGATTGCCTGGAAACTGAGAAAGACAGCTGCCAACCCGAGGACCTGCAAGCCTGGAATTAAGGAGACTAACGCCAGGATCAGGCTAAGGAGCGCAAGGCCTTTGACACGCCTTGCAACCACATTTTCCATCACAGAAATCACCTTGCCGGCAGATTTAGAACGAGTGGAAGACTCTTTAGGCTTGTAGGCGCAAAACTAGGTCGCTCGAAACGCCCTGGCTGACCGATCCTGAAGCCATGCGAGTTTTGTTTCGTATGGTTTGGTCAAGCAGTCCACTACCTGTCCTTTGATAAGCCACCAAAACGGTGCATAGCCATGGCCGTGGAGTTCAAAGCGCGGATACTGTTCGCGAATCAGATCCCCATACCATCGATTCAACTCGGCATCCTTCTCCGGCCACAGAGCATAGAAGTCGACCGGACGGCCTGCCGACCATTGCTCCTGAGATGACTCCAAGACTTGCAACAGCGCGCGAGACTGATAGTGCCAAGGCGACCAAGCCACAGCGACAACCGCGATGGAACGAGGAGCGTTGAGCATTGGCGCTAGCAGCCCCATGTTGTCAATGACATATGCCATACAAACAAAGGATTGTTTTGCGTACCCGTGTCATAAACGTCATGAAGTCAGGAAGCCGAGCTTAGGCGTCACTTTACGCCGGAGGCGTTGCAGCGATTAGCCGGTGGTTGAGCGCAGCGACACCACCCGTGCACGATCGCACCAACCCAACGACCCCAGCGGGGTCGCAGCGCCAGCGCCCTCCGCCCTTCGATTACACGAACGCCATTCGGACACGATGACGGTTTCGCGATTCTTGGTCGCAAACACCAGATGGTAATGCAGGCTCAGGCACCTGGAAGCTATGCGACGTTTCTCCCATTTATCGAATCGCTACGACCCCTACCGGGGTCGTGGAATTAATGGCAATCGCGAACCGGTGGTGTCGCTGCGCTCAACCACCGGCTAATCGCTGTCACGCCTCCAGCGTAAGGAGGTCCCGGCCAAAAACTTCAAGCATCTATTCACAAAGCGCAACTTCAACACTCACGCTCGCGGCTTTGTAAAAGCGCGGTGCCTCTTATCAATTCATCTTAAAGGATTCTGGCAACAGGAACTTCTCCACGAACTGACCGGCGCTAAGGCTCTTGCCGCCCGATTGAATGCTTCCCGACCCCGCCTCGGCAAAAGCCCATGTTAGCGCGTTCCACGCTTTTTGCATTTCCACATCCGCATTGCCCCAGGTGACGAATACGAGCCGGTTGGGCTCTTTGCGAATCGTGATCATGCCGTGTGGCGTGCCGACTCGGATTTCGTTCCAATCGGACGCCGGCATTTCGTCAGGAAAAGCGAGTTGGCCGTCGATCATGCGCATCTGGACCGGATACGCCTTAGTGCTAAGAAGAGCGGAGACGGTCTCCCAAGCGGGGATTGGGCAGTTGGTAAATGTGACGGATTGATCCATTCCCATGAGGTGGATTGTAGCAAAACGCCCTCGGGCGGCGAAATGGAGTTCAAAACCAATCGGCCAGACCGTCCGGATGATCCGGGAGGTCTGGCCGTCGGGGAGGGAAACGCGGCAGAGGAGGCAAGAGGCTTACATGGCCTCTCGTTTTTCCTCGACCAGCGAACGAATGCGTTCGGCAAGCAGGGCGATGTCGAAAGGCTTCTTGAAAGCCTCGTTGTAGCCGTAGTTGACCAGGGATTCGGGGGACGCTTCATCTTCGCTGGCCAAGGCGATGATGAGGGTCTGTTCATACGCGGGATTGCGGCGCAGGTTTTGGGCGATTTGCAAAGCTTCGCTCCGGCCCATCGCCAAATCGACGATGATGGTGTCCGGATGAAAGCTTTCGGCCTGGATGCCGGCTTCGAAGCCGCTGTGAGCCAATTCGTACTTATAGTCCTCGTCTTCGGGAAGAAGCTCGACGACACGGTCGACAAAGAGCTTCTCGGCGCCGATGATCAGGATTTTGTGCCACCCCTCCTCCTCGAGTTCCCCCAGGGGCATGCCGTGTTCTTTGAGAAAGCGGATCAAGTGTTCGCGGGGAATGCGGCGATCCTGACTGCCCGGGATGCGGTAGCCCCGGAGGCGGCCGGAGTCGAACCATTTGCTCACCGTGCGCGGCGCGACCTTGCAAATCTTCGCGACCTGGCCGGTGGTAAAGACTTTTTTCATGGCAAGCCACTCCATTTCTTGGTTGCTGAGTCCAATCCCCCGGCAGCGGATGCGGGTACACTGCGTGGGGGGGCAGCCGTCCGTGGCGGGTTAGTCCTCGGCCCGGCCGATCGCGGGTAGATCGGCACGCACCAGGGGCGGGGGAACCGGCCGCGGGGGCCTACCCAGGGGACAGACAAAGCTAGTTGTCGCGGCACGTTGCCAGCCGTTGCAACGCCTGCGGCATGCTCGGTTTTTTGTCTACCACCTCGGCTAAATTCATCATTCGGCTAACCGGCTCCCCCAAGATAAGAAAAAGGCCACAGCCTAGACAGGTTCTGCCGATTCGCCTTCCTCTACCAGTCTCCCCTCTTGCCCGGATTGCCTGGAGCGCAACCATGACAGGGGCCGCACCAGAGGCGCGGCCCGGCAAACTGTTCGTCATTGGAGGGTTATGCAGTCGAAGACGGGTTGCTCGGGCAAACTAACCTTCCACCCTGAGCCGACCTCGACGCCTTTGCCGAATGTGCCGCCCATCGTCCGTTCCATTGGCATTCTAACAGGGCGGACAAGGGGGGAATCAATTGGCGAGCGTCGGTGCGAAAGCCCGATGTGGGCGCGTTTGGCCCTCGCGTTGCCGTCCATGTCGGGCTTACGCCTCGACGGTCGCGCCTAGCGTTCATTTTCCGGAATTGAAGTGAGACTTCTTTGTATGGACATTGTAAGCACGGTTGTTATGATTTATCCAGAGATAACAAAGGAGTCCTGCCGTGTCCCGGACCAAGAGAAAGACAGCAACCGCCGTGAAGGCGACCAAGGTGCAGCTTCGCTTGCAGCCTCTTCAAAAGGCGGTTCTTGCGCGTGCGGCTCAGCTACGCCATACCAGTCTTAGCAACTTCATGTTGGAGCACGCTTACGAGGCCGCTCAGCAAGTGTTGGCGGAGCAGGTCGACATCGTCATGGCGCCGGCCGAATGGGAAGCCTTTTGCAATGCCCTCGATGCCCCGCCGCAGCCAATTCCCGAATTGAAGAGACTCTTCTCCAAGCCCAGCGTTTTCCATGGATGAGGAACCGCCCCCGCTTTCCAGCCCGGCGCCCTTGGACGAGCGGCACGACCTATCCGCCTTCGATTGTGAAGTCGATGCGCTCAACAACTACCTGAAGAAGTTCGCTCTACCAAATCAGCGAAGCCAATCGGCACGAACCTATGTGGCAACCCGTGCGGCCCGCGTTGTGGGCTACTATACCTTGGCCGCTGCCTCAGCCAGACGGGAGGAAACGCCGGCGCGCGTGGCCAAAGGCCTGGCTGCCCATCCCGTGCCCGTCATCTTGCTCGCTCGGTTGGCCGTGGATGTCCTTGAGAAAGGCAAAGGGTTGGGCGCAGAACTCCTGAAAGATGCCCTTGCGCGAGCCGTTCGAGCGGCGGACATTGTCGGCTGCCGCGCTGTCATGGTCCACGCCAAGGACGACCGAGCTAGAACCTTTTACGAACGCTTCGGCTTCGTTCAGTCGCCGAGCGATCCTTTTCGGCTCTTCTTGCTCATGAAGGACATTAGGGTGAGTTTGCCTGGGCTTTCTGGATACTCGAGATAGGCGCCAGCCGCTTCATGCTGTGCTCATGAAAGCCATAGGTTTAGTTTTGGCCGATCATAATGAATAGCCGGAATACCAACAGCAGGTTGGTAGCCAAACTCGCCAGCGATCCGGCGGACTCAACCGAAGTCTTGCGACTTCGGCCACATCAAGCTTGTTTGGATGCTGCGCGGATTGCTTAAGGGGAGGGGATCGTGTGCACTTGGCCGGTGGCGGGGTGGACGAATCGGATGCGGCTGCCGGCCACAAGTTTCTGCGGGAAGATGACAACGTTGCGGTGGTAAGGAAGCCTCACCGAAAGAGTTTGAAATGCTTCAAGGTTGGCCAATCCGTATAAGCTCTGGCCCAATTCTTGAGTGGGCGCCAATCCGGTCGGGGTTGTAACGGAAGTTTGCGGCGACCGTTGTTGGTAGCCGCGCCAGTCACCAGTTAGTTCCTGGGCACTGGTCTGGAGGTGGTCCTGGGCTCCCGGCACATCGGTTAAATCCGCCACCTGTTGCAATTGCACCTCGACATTGATGATCAGCCAGGCGTGGCGGGGGTTAGCGATGGCCCCGCCTGCGGACATCGGCGAGCCGAAAAGCGCCTCGACTTCGATTAGAGCGACCATAGGGTTCTCAGAGAGATATAAGATCTCAAAGCCCGGAGCAGTCTGACTGCCGGCATTGAACCGTCCTGGGATGGTGCGAGTGTGCGCGGTTTGAAGGGAAGTTTGCCAATACTGCGGTTGGATGGCCCGAAACCAGGTGCCCGTCAAAGAGACACGAGCGAGTTGGCCGCATGCCCCGGTGTTCATGAAGGCATGCCATGTTTCACGGAGCCGATCCATTCCCGCAAGAGATGCTCGTCCGGCGTGCCAATCATTTGGCTAGGGATTCGGCCGCCAAAAAGAGGATTGGGTGCGTCCAGCCAGAGGGCAGGCTGATCAACCGTGGCCGCCAATTCCGCAAGTAAGTCGTCTTGGGCGGAGAGCGCTTTTCCCCTCGTTTTTCGAGTAGGGGCATTGCCCCGAACTCGGGTCTTTGGATCGGCCTTGGGTCGGGCAGGAGTCTTTTGCTTTGCCGTCGGCATGATCCTCTCCTATTCCTAGGTCATTTCTTCGAATCATTATAGCGTTCGGAATCGTCTTGTTGCCAGACGGATTGCCAGGTCAGGTCGGGAGGTCAGGAAGAGAAGCATCTGGCCTCGTATTAGGCATTGTGGCGTGACTCGCTAGAGATGGTCCTCGGCATGCCGAAGATCGTAATCTCGCTGATTTCGGAAGGCATCGAAATCGTAGTCTTCCAGCTCCTTTGCTGCTTTCTCTAGCGCGCTCCAATCTGCTGTTCCGGGCGCAACTAAGGGCTCAGCCGGCTCGTCGCGGATGGTAATCTCCACGTTTTTGCCAATCATGGACCTTAATTCCGGCAAGTGCAAGGTCTCGGATTCGATGATGCGCCGCACGCGAACAGTAATCATCCTTTGCCTCCTTTGGGAGTCCATTTTACTGGTTGAGGCCCTTGTCCAATAGGTAAATTGTACTGCCTTTCTCGCCGGGACACCTCGACGTGAAAACCAATGAGAATCGTGAAGTCAACGCAGCCATGGTATATTGGTTGCCAAAGCACCTCCCGAGTACCGCTGTCCCATTTCGGGCTAGGGCAAACCGTGGCCATGAAAACAATTGACGCTGCTGAAGCAATGGCTAGCCTCGAAAGGGTGGTCGGCGCCGTGAAGGGTCAGGAATTGCAGGATTCAAAGTTCGCCAGGGCTCTTGCCACGTTAAGGACTTTATCTCGACAAGAGGGAATCCCCTTGGCCATCGTGGGCGGTTTGGCAGCGATCCATCATGGCTACGAGCGCTTTACCAAGGATATCGACGTGGTGGTCCGCAGCACGAACCTGGACATCCTTGCCCGAGTTGCTCCCCAGTATGGGATCAAAGTGATCTGGAAAGACCCGGAAGGTTGGCACCAATTGCAATGCGAAGGCGCCCCATCGATGTCGTTCCCGAAGGTCGCAAACCTAGAAAGGACGCGCCTACTGCCATCCCTGGTCCTGAGCAATTGGGAGTACGCGAAGGCGCCGGCTATGCGGGGATTGCCGGTTGGATGGAAACCAAGCTGGGTTCGTACCGCGTGCAAGATCAAGCCGACGTCGTTCAAGTCATCAAGGCGACCACGCCCGCCAATCTGAGAAAAATTCGCAAACACCTGGGCCAGGCGCACGTGGTTTACCTTCAGCGATTTGAGGAGTTGCTCGTGGCAGCCAAGGAAGAAAAGGCGCAGGAGCGCGAACGGGGCGGGGGCAAGTAGGGGGCTGGTAACTCAGACCATCAGCAAAACGAACGAAGTGATAGGCGTTTCGGAAAGAGATGATACATGGAAATGGAAAGCGTAGTTCATAACGGCGTCATTGTGCCGGACGACGCAACAGCCTTGGCCGAGCGAACGCGTGTGCGAATCAGCCCAGCGCCCCAGCAAGAGCCAAGGCCGTTCGGCGAACGGTTCGCCCAATTCAAAGGAGCCGTGCCCGGTCTGCCCGGGGACCTCGCCAAGCAACACGACCACTATCGACCTGGTTACGGCCATTCTATCTCCGAGCCTTTGCCGGCTTCCGGTCCGTCGCGTTCTCCAAGGGGATCGCTAGTTTGGCGACGTCCAATTGGTTCAGGCTGACGCCCTCGGCTGCGGCTTCGCGCTCCAGGGAGGCATGCAACGACTGGGGCAGCCGAACGACGAAGCGACCGCTCTTCTGGGGGGTGGCTCCTGCCACAAGGCCGGAAGTAGTCATCGCCTGGTTAAGAAGCTGACGGACCTTTTCGTATTGCTCGGTTTTTAGGAATCGCTCACGCTCTGCTCGGCTCGAGTAAGCCTGCGTAAGCAAGCCGTTAACCGGATCAAAAAGCGCATTGGAGAGATCAGCCCAGGTTTCGACCGATTGGGCCGCCCTTTTCGCTTGGTGCAGCACCCGATTGGCGGTTTTCATGGCTTTTTGTCCTCCGCGCTAGGAGGGATAAACTGAATGACATTGTAGCTGGCTGCAAAAACGACTTCACGAGATACGAGTTACGTAAATGCTGTTGACACCAGCGTCTTCATCTACAAAGAAATCCGATTCTACCGGGGGAATAAAATCCGTTCGCTCGGGCTCATTCATCCAGCAGAAGCCTCAATTCGGGTCTTTTCCGGGAGGCCGCGATGCTACCCCCTTCTTTTTCGCTCGATCAAATCGAAGTTCCTTCGCCTTGCATGGCAGCGTGGGATGAAATGAAAGGCACCGATCGCGTTCGTTTCTGTGATCAGTGCCGGCTGCATGTGTACAACCTTTCGGCAATGAGCCAAAAGGAGGCAATGAATTTGTTGGAGAGGTCCGAAGGGAACGCGTGTGTCCGGTTCTATTGTCGTGTGGACGGGACGCTTTTAACCCAGGATTGTCAGGCAGTCCTGGAAGCGGCGGCTCTTCTATCCCGGCGGGCGGGGATGATGGTCTTGGCAGCGTTTGCTGTAACCTTTGGCTGGATCATTTTCTCAGTGACCGGGATTTCGCCTGACCGTGATATCGACAATTACCGATTGCGTGACACTGAACCTTTCAAGACTATCATCGACTGGTTCAACCCACCGCCGCCCCCGCCTCATAGCATGGGCGTTCCCGCATTCCAAGGAAAGATGAAGTAAAAGTTCGTTACGAAGGCTTCGGCGCGTAGACGACGCGTTCCCACGTCAGGCGGCAACCGCCATGGTCGCCTGTCATAGCATTGCACCCGTTGGCACGGCCGAAGCCCAAAGACACCCAAAGACGCTCAACGGCGCGGGGCCGCGCGGGTGGGGGCGCATGCAATGCAACGTATTTTTGCCTATTTGGTGAAGGCCGCGGTTTCGATCAAAGTTGAGTGCATTTAGAACGGCTTGGCGGGGCGCCCACCTCTCACTTAGAGCTTCTTCCGAAATACCACCAAGTCATCCCCGTCTGCGTAAAAATCCTTGATCACCGCCGCCTGGTCGTAATGGTGCTTGAGATAGAACTGCCTGGTCAGCCCGTAGTGGGGCAAGGACGAGGTTTCAATCAGCAGCAGGCGGCCATTTTGTTTGAGGATGTCATCCTCAGCATGCTTGAGCAGTTTGCTGCCGACGCCTTTGGCCTGAATCTGTTTGGAAACCGCGATCCAATAGAGGTACCAGGTTCGGTCCGTCATGGCGGCCGGGGCGTAGTAGGCGAAACCAATAGTCTGGCCGTTCTCTTCAAAAGTCACCGCACGATGGTGCATTTCCTGAGCATGCTGGTGGTAATCGTCCAGCACCTCTTTCAGGGCCTCAATCTCGAACGGCTTGAAGACGCCCGTTCCCTGGGCCAAAGCCATGAGGACCGGCGTCTCATCGGGCGTGGTAGGTCGGATCATGATGGAAAACCGGGGAATTGAATCTGGAAAGATAACGCGGTAATGCGACAATCCCATACTACTATTCCCCAGGCCGGTTGTTTAGAGCCTTTTAAAGGGAATCACAATCATGGCGACAAAGGGCTGGACTGCACTTCTCGAAGGCGCTCCCTGGTTTCGTGGCAAGGGAAAGTACCCGATCGATGCCTATTCCGAGTACATTCCGCCGCCGCGCCCCTATTGCAAGGCGTACGTCAAAGCCGAGATGCCTGCGGGCGTGGACGAGTATGGCTGGCCCATAAGCGCCTATGAAGAGGCACTGGAACTACAGCCCGGGCTCGAACATCTCGCTCAACAAGTTATCAAGGCGCTGGTGCACCTGGGACGCGGCGAGCCGGCCCATGGCATTTCCAAAGGAAAACTGACCGATAACCCTTATTGGCCGACTTCTCTATCGGAGCGAGCGGGGGCACTGCCCCACGAGCGCTTCGTGGCTCTTTTGTCGCTGGCTTTCTCGCGAACACTGGATGACAAAGGTCGAGTGCGCTGGACTTTTTTCGGCGGCAGCGAACAAGGGCCGGAGAAAGCTTTTTGGAAAAGCTTTTGGAAGGGTCCGCGCCAAGAGATCAGCGAAGAAGCAGCTTTGGGATACTTGCGAACCGTTCTTCTTCGAGCTTATGAAGTTCCGGCCGATCGTCTCACAAACATGAGCGACCTGAAAGGCTTGGGCTTCCGCATTCTTCCCGACGACAATCCTCTAGCTCCACACTGGCGCGTCGATCGGCTGCCAGGCTGGGCGGGTTCGCTGGTTTGGAAAGAGACCGATCCTGTGGATGGCGTCAAGTATTTGCTGACGTTTCGGCCCTTTAACACGCTGCCCGAATCGGTTCAGAAGGCGTATCTTGGCGGCCAGCTTAATCTGCTGCCATTTCCAGGGAGTCTTCTGGGTTGGGGCATCAAGCCTTATCACGAGATGTCGAAGGAATTGCCTTTAGCCGTCCAAGTGCCCTTGCAGCAGTTTGTCGCCCGCCATGAGGCTTGGCCCGGAATGCGCGTTCCTCAATCCGGCTGGCTGCACGAGCCGCGCAGCGGCAAACCGGAGCCGGACAGTCATCGTGGGCCGCTACGGAATACCTACAAGCGAACCCACCGCTGGGCCCGGGTGCATCGTGACGAGGATGAACTGTCAGTCGTGGCTCAGGAGGACAAGTTGGCTCACGTTCTCTTTAGCACCGATCCTCACGACCTCGGTCTTTACGGCAAGCCGATGGCCCGTAACGCGCAGATCTGGACTAGTGATTTTCAACCGTTGCTAGACGGCCCAAACGGCGGACCGGAGGAAATCGCCCGCGCCGGCCACGCCCTCAAACAGGGCGGCCTATTTGGATATCGGTTTCAGTTTCCCGCCATGCGCGTCGGACAACACGAGATCTATTGGCATCGGCCGCTCGTGGCTTATCAGTGTCCTAAAAGCGGCGATCCAAAATAATAGTCGATGCACCACTTGGCTATTTGACAGCCTATCTAGTGGATAAGCCGGATGTGCGCCGCCCCACGGAGCTTTGGCCGCGTCCCGAGAAAGACGAAATGCAGCTTGCCGCCGCATTTCTTTTCAACTGTTTACAAGGGGAACATCATCCCAAGCAAACCACATTGAACGCTCGCAAAATACTGGATACCTGGCGCCTAATGGGCGAACGACCTCTCTCACGTTCATTTGTCCGTCAAATGCTTACTTTGCCTAGACACGAGAGCTTGGAAAAATGGATGGACTCCCTCACCAAGAAGGCCCAAGATGCCGCTCAAGAAAAAGCAGTTCACGAAGAGCACGCCATCCTACCGGAAACATTGGGGGCGCGCTTTACTGACGTTGCCAAGCAGTTGACCGAAACTCTGCAACAGTGCCTGGAGCCTGCAACCTTTGGCCAAGCGTTATCCAAGTCTGTTTCCGAGCCTCTGACCTTCGATCCCACCGCCAAGCGCTCGTTCGAAGTCGAATATTGGAAACTTATTGCTCGGCTCGCCGAAGGCCGGTATTGCAATAAGGACAATGCCGATTGCGTCCGCGATCCGATCACGCGTTCGGAATTGAAGCACCATGGTCGCGACCTGGAAGCCCTCGGTGATTACATCCTCGATTACTACAGCAAGCTGATAACGGCTCACCGGATGAAAGGCCAAGCGCTGGCGGGCGAGCTGCCCTTCCGCTGGCGCACCGATTTCGACTTTTCCTGGTCCGGCGGTTGGCTCAATAACCAGCAAGGGCACGCCCGCGAGCGCAACCTCATGGTGGTTATTCCCGGCCGTGATCGCAAACGTGCCGTGATAATGGCCGATCACTATGACACCGCTTACATGGTGGACCGTTATGAGCCGGAATACGGCGGCAACGGTGCCCGGATCGCTGCCTGCGGCGCAGACGACAATCATTCCGCGACGGCCGCGCTCATGCTCGGCGCGCCGATTTTTATGGAGCTGAGTAAAACCGGCCGCCTCGATTGCGACATCTGGCTTATCCACCTGACCGGTGAAGAGTTTCCTTCGGACTGTCTCGGCGCCCGTCACTTGACCCAGAGCTTGGTTGAAGGGAACCTCAAACTGCATATGGGGAAGAAAGAAGTCAAGGATCTTTCGAAGACGCGCGTGCAAGGTGTTTACGTCTTGGACATGGTCGCCCATAACAATGATCGTGACCCGGACATCTTTCAGATCTCTCCGGGCACCGGCGCAGATTCAATGTGGCTGGCTCATCAGGCTCACGTAGCCAACACGGTTTGGAATGATTCAGCGCCCGTGTGGAATAGCAAGCCGCCGCGCAAAGGGAAGAGTCGGGGCAAGCGCAGCCCTAACGGCAAGAAAATGCCCGAGACAGCCCTGCATCCCCAACTCAGTGGCGAAGTTCGCGTCCCTTACGATCCGCGCAGCACGCTTTATAACACCGACGGTCAAATCTTCTCCGACGCCGGGGTGCCGGTTGTGCTCTTCATGGAGAACTACGACATCAACCGTACCGGCTACCACGACACGCACGACACCATGGAGAATATTGATCTGGACTACGGTTCCGCCGTCGCGGCCATTGCCATTGAAAGTGTTGCCCGGGCGGCGACTGAGAAACCGATAAGCTGATCATTGCTGACAGATGTGATGGAACAAGATATGCTCAAAGAGAAATGTCTCTCCTTGCGAGAAACCCGCGGAGCCAACCAGGGGCCGGGCAAATGAGTACCCTTATTACAAAACCTGCTAGCGAAATCGTTTACCCTTCTTCTGATGGTGCGCCTTTGGGTGAAACAGAGATCCATTTCTTTGTTATTTTGTCCCTGGTCGAAACCCTCAGCGCTTGGTTTAGCAAGAATCCGATGATTCATGTGGCGGGTGATTTGATGCTCTATTATGAAGAGGGCAATCCCTACAAATTCGTTTCTCCCGACATTCAGGTGACATTCGGAATACCAAAATTGCCCAAACGAACCGTTTATTTAGTGTGGAAGGAAGGTAAATCACCGGACTTCGTGATCGAAGTCAGCTCTAAATCAACGTCTAGGAATGATCTCGTCGCCAAATTGGAATTGTACCGAGATGTCCTGCACGTTCAGGAGTACTTCATATTTGACCCACTGGAGGAATACTTGGACCCGTCATTTGTTGGCTATGCCCTGGTCGAGGGCGAGTATCACTTGATTAAGCCTGTAGACGGAAGGCTTCCTAGCAAAGTTACGGGATTGCACCTCCAGCGCGACGGGCAACAAATCCGCCTCTATGATCCCGTTGGGAAAAAATATCTTCTTGCCGCTTCGGAAGTCCGTCAAGCCAAGGATGAACTCGAGACCCGCCTCCAACAAGCTAACGAGCAGGCTGAACAAGCGAAGAAGCAAGCAGAAGAAAGAGAAAAACGTCTTCGCCAAGAAATCGAGGCCCTTCGACGACAATTACCCAATTAACCGAGAGCTAAGAATGGGATGCGCGAGGATCCATGTTCCATGCGTTTAGGTTTCCTTGGTCTAGTTTTCTTTGCATCATCATTTTCCTTCTGCGCCGCCGATGAGTTCAAAGCCGGCGCTGCCAAAACCGACATTACTCCGCCCACCGGTTATGCCATGTGGGGCTATGGTGCGCGCCATGACGAGCCCAGCGAAGGCGTTCTCGATCACCTTTTCGCTCGGGCTCTTGTGTTCGAGATCGGCAAGGTGCGCGTCGCCATCGTGAGCCTGGATTTGGGCCGGGCGCCGACCCGGCAAACCACCCAGGCCATTCGCGCCAAAGTGAAAGCGGCGGTCGGAATCGAGCATCTTTTCCTGATCGCTTCGCACACCCATCACGGCCCCGTGCTTGAAGTCAATACTTGGCCGGATGCCAAAAAGCCTTATGTCCGTGAGCTGGAACAAAAGCTAACAGACGTCATTATCGAGGCTGCCAAGTCGCTACAGCCGGCGCGTTTCGGGATCGCCTCGAAAGAGGTTCCCTTCAATCGCAATCGCCATTCCAAACGCGCTGACAAGCCGGTCGATAAGGAATTGCTAGTGTTACGCATCGAAGACGGCGAGGGAAAGCCGATCGCACACGCTGTCAATTTCGCCGCGCATCCCACTATGCAAGACTCCAGAGTGTTCAAATTTTCTGCCGATTACCCCGCGGCGATGGCGGCGCTCGTTGAAAGAGAGACGACGGCGCCTTGCCTCTTTTTACAGGGCGCTGCGGGCGACCTCTCTGCCAATCCTGGCACGGAAGTAGGACCGGATAAATTCGGGAGTCGGCTTGGCCGGGAAGTCCTCGATATGATTAAGACCATTTCGTGCAAAGCGCTGGACAAGCCGACGTTGAAACTGGCCGAGGATGACTTCCGGTTCAAAAGCCGAATCGACTTCGGCAACCCACTCATCAAGGGCATGTTCGTCAAGGCGTTTTTTCAAGACCTGGTCGATTTCTACGAGCGCGAATACCGAGAAGGAGTGCAGCCTCACATGTCGATCGCGCTCTTGGATAACCGAATTGGTTTTGTAGGAGTCTCTGGCGAGTTCTTTTGCGGGCACTCCATTAGCTTGAAGCGTCGCGCTCGTCTGGAGCATCTGTTTTTTCTGGGTTATTGCAACGATTATCACCAGTATTTCCCGACTATTGAAGCTTCCTCGGAAGGCGGCTACGGGGCTGATCCTGCCGTTTCTCCGGTGGAAACCGGCGCCGGTGAGCAAATGATGGATCGAGCGCTTATCCGGCTTTACAAAATGCAAGGCAAGTTGCCCGACCTGCCGCCGGACAAGAAATAGCCTCCTCCCAACTTGCGATCGGGATAGCTCGTCGGCGGGCGGACCGCGTTTAAGGTTTTAGGTGCCCAAAGCTTCTCAAAATCGAAGGGGGCCAGGCCAATGCGGGGCCACCTTTGTCCGACGCTGGCCACCTTCGAGCCCGACGTTGGCCACCTCCGAAGGAGAGACGCCCAAGACAACGAAAAGTGCGCAAGTCGGCAGAGATGTTCAATTATTGATCACCCTCTGGCGCGCGGGCGGTGCACCACAGTTGGCTATAGACGAGTGTAGAGGGGGATGCCTCAATAGGCGGATTAGGGGCAAATGTGGTATTTGCCGAAGCCGCGATGTAGGAGGTCATCCCCATGAGAAGAAAAGCCTACCGAGCGACGC
>JBJMQT010000111.1:0-5767 GCA_045802525.1 Gemmataceae bacterium | reverse complement strand
CCTTCAGCTTCAGGTACTTCTGCTTCCAGCGGGCGCGACTCCGACCGAGGAACCAAGCCTGAACCCGAGGCGGCGTTGTGTATTGGACCTTCCTGGCTTCCGAATCCGACGCATCCATGCGCTATCCCCCAATTCCATGCCTCGGGCGAGGACTTCCGGTCCACAAGCGCAACAGATTCGAAAAAACCGAGCAAGCCCAAAACGTGGAAATCGTGCACCATTTTCATCAGGCCACCCTAACCCGGGGTAAGGGTGGCCTGATGAAAAGCAAGACGGCTCTTCGTCCAAAAAGTGTTGCGCTCGATCTCCCCTCTCCCCTGTACTCAGGGGAGAGGGGCAGGGGTGAGGGCTGCAAGTTCCCTGGAGAAACCTTGATATACTCCGCGGAGACACGGACCCCCTCACCCCTGCCCCTCTCTCCCTGAGTACAGGGGGAGAGGGGAAATGCGCAACGCTTCCTAACATCCTCTTTTCATTCCAAGACGATAGGGTTGGACAATCTTCGATTTCCACCAGGTGCGTGGTGGGACTCGAAGACTCGTCCCGCCCTACAGGCCTCGTTTCATTTCCGGCGCGCCGGGGGGTGTGATAGGGGTCAGAGAAACGATCTTTCTTAAGCACCAGGGCCGCATGGCATTCGGCAAAAAAGATCGCTTCTCTAGTTTTACAAACCGGCTGAAACGAAGTTTTACGGATGCCAAGGAGCGCCTGCGCGACCCTCTGGCCCAAGTGACCCACCCTCTGGTGCCCCAACACTGCGCCACAGGGTTTACACCTGTAAACCCATGCGCTCGCTTGGTGCTTATTGCGGCTTTTCATTTCAAGACGTAGGGTGGGACGAGTCTTCGAGTCCCACAAAGGTGCGCGATGCGACTTGTGTCCGTTCAGAGTTGGGTTGGCAAATCTTAAGGGTCCCGGTTAGAATTCCGCTCCTTGTATCAATCGGGCGAATGGAACGCTCGGTTGCCATCTCTTGCACCCTTGATTCACAACCTGTCCGCGTGGTTTCACTCCGAGCGGGAGGTTTGAACGCAATGCAGCGGTTTGGCTATCTTTTTCTAGCGGCCTTTGGTTCCTTCGTGGTCTTTTCGGTTTCCGGCCGAGCTGAGCCGCCTGCTCTCTTCGATCCGCCAGCGCCTTTGGTGGAAAAGCAACCATCCCGGCAATACGATCTCGATCGTCTGGAATCGCTCAAACTATATGGCGACGGACTCATCTGCGAACGCAACAACCGCCTGGTCGAGGCGCTCAAGCACCTAGAAAAGGCGCGGCAGCTAGATCCAGAATCAGCGTTTATCCTCCGCGCCCTTGTGCCGCTCTATCTTGCTCTCGACCGCGGCGACGATTCGCTCAAGGCCTGCGAGCGCATTCTTGAGATGGACCCCGAAGATTTCACCACCTGCTATTTTTACGCCCGCCAACTCAAGGGGCTGGATCGACCGAAGGAGAGCCTGGCAGCGTTGGTCCGCGCCGTCGCCTGCCCGGGTCTCAAGCACCATACCCAACTGCTTATGCAAATCCATATGGATTTGGCAGTCGCTCAGGAGACCGCTGGCGACTTCGTTCATGCGGAGGAGAGCTTTCGCCGCGCCGTCGAAATCCTGGATAATCCCAATACGCTTCTTGAAGAAGATTTCCCGCTCACCAAGGAAGAACTCGATGCCCAGGCCAGTGAGATTCTCGAACGGCTCGGCCGTCTGGCGCTGAAGAACAAAAACTATGACCGTGCGAAAGTCTATTACCAGAAAGCCCAAGCCAAAATCCTGGCCAAAGAGCCAAGCCGGGCCAACCGGCTATCGTACAACTTGGCGGAGGTGCTGGTGGCCAAGGGCGATTTCAAAGCTGCCCTAATACCGCTCGACGCATACCTTGCGGTCCGCCCCCAGGGAATCGAGGCTTATCAGCTTAAACTGGATCTCCTGCGCAAAGCCGGCCAAGCAGACCAGGCGCTGCCGTTTCTTGAGGATGCCGTCAGTAACGACAAGAACAACGACGGGCTCAGCCTGCTCCTTGCCAGGGAATATCACAAAGAGGGGCGACGCCAGGCGCCTGGCGGAGCCAAGCTTATGCGGGAGGCCGCAAAGATCTGCTTAGATCTTGCTAAATCCGGTCCTAGCGCCGAGGTTTATCGCGAGTTGTTTTCGGTATGGAAAGACGACGGCCGCCTTGTGAGTCTCCTTCAGTTTCTCGATGAAGAGCTTAAACCCAAGGTGGAAGACGGCATGCCGAACCCGCTAGGCCGGCCCGGCACTACGCATGGGGCAGCGCTGCTCGAAGCCCTGCATGACGACCCCGCATTGGTGCACCAGCTACTCGATGAGGCCGATCACCAAGTTGTCCAAGCCAATACCCCCTTCCATTTCAACACCACGTTTTTCTTAGCGGTGGTCGCGCAACGAGCTAAGGAATTCCTCACGGCGGAGAAGCTTTTTCGCAAGAGCCTTGAGAATTCCGGGATCCACGGCACTCCCCAAGAGGCTGAAATCTACTACGGTCTTTTGCAAGTGCTCTGGCAAGGAAACAAATATGAGGACATCGCAGATTTATGCCGGCATGGCTTGAAAGATTCGCAAGGGCCTAATCGCGTTCTCTTCTATCGCGAGCTGGCTCGCTCCTTGGCCTATTTGGGAAAAGCGGACGAAGCCGTCGCGCAGGCCAATCGTGCTGTGGATCTCTCCCCCGCCGACACGAAACTGCTCAGCCGCCGGCTCCGCGTCAGCGTGTATCTCCAATTGAATCACACCCAGAAAGCCATCGCCGAATGCCAGGACCTGCTCAAAGAATACAATCGCCCCGAAGAAATCCACAGCATTCGCTACATCCTTTCGGCTGCATATTCCCAGGCCAAAGAGGTGGCCAAGGCAGTCGAGCAACTTACCCTCATTCTTGATGAAAGCCCCGACGACGCGACCGCCCACAACGACCTTGGCTACCTCTGGGCCGACAACAATCAAAACCTGGAAGCAGCGGAAAAGCACATTCGCCAGGCGCTGGACCTCGATCATAAACAACGATTGACCGGCAAAGACCCGGCGGCTTCCGAAGAGCCGGACAACGCCGCCTACATCGACAGCCTGGGATGGGTGCTTTTCCGGCGCGGCAGAATCCAGGAAGCCGTCGCGGAACTTGAGAAAGCCGCGGCCCTGGAAGGCGGCAAAGACGATCCCGTTATGTGGGACCACCTGGGCGATGTTTATGCTCGCCTTAAGGACGCCACCAAGGCGCGCAACGCCTGGCGCAAATCCCTTGCTTTATATGAAGCGCCGGCCAAACGACCTAGAGACGATCGCTACAAAGAAGTTCAGCATAAGCTTAAAATGGTTGAGCAGTCGGCTCATTCTAATTGAAAGGAAAATACGAAACCTGAAAGTCGAAATCCGAAACAAATTCCCAATACAAAACTTGGACAGGTAAGGAGCATGGATTGTTTGAAATACCATTTTGTTTCGTATTTCGAATTCGTATTTCGTATTTCCCCAGGTATCGGTTTAGTGCTTGTCCCGCAGCCTGCTGGTCGCTACGGTAGAGGAATCGACTTTCAACCATGAGGAGCAGGTATGTCCGGCCATTCCCATTGGGCCACAATCAAGCACAAAAAGGGCGCGACCGACGCCAAGCGTGGCAAACTCTTCAGCAAACTGAGTAGGGCCATCATCATCGCGGCACGCCACGGCGGCGGCGATCCCGAAATGAATCTCAAGCTCCGCTACGCCATCGACAAAGCGCGGCAAGTGAGCATGCCCAAGGACAACATCGAGCGGGCCGTCAAGCGCGGCACCGGCGAAGTCGAAGGCATGACATTCGAGGAGATTACTTACGAAGGGTACGGTCCAGGCGGGGTCGCCATTTTGGTCGATGTCGTGACCGATAATCGTAATCGCACCGCCGGGGAAATCCGCAAAATCTTCGAACGAGCCAGCGGCAAAATGGGCAGCGCCGGCTGCGTCGCCTATCTTTTTGATCGCAAGGGCGTCTTTGTCATCAACGCCGCCGATACGACGGAAGACGCGCTCATGGCCATCGCCCTGGACGCCGGCGCCGATGACATCAAACAGGTTGAGAATACGTTCGACGTCACTTGCGACCCGACCGCCTTCACGCAGGTCCAAGCGGCCCTTCAAGCCAATAAAATCACGCCTACCAGCTCTGAAATCAGCCAAGTCCCGAAAGTGCCTGTGGATGTTGACGTCGAGACGGCCAAGAAAGTCATGCGCCTCATGGAAGCGCTCGATGACCATGATGACACGCAAAACGTCTATTCCAATATCAATTTGACGGACGAGGTAATGGCAGAAGTGGCGAAGGAGTAATTTCCGTAGGGTGGGACGAGTCTTCGAGTCCCATCTCGTCGTTCGGTGGGACTCGAAGACTGGTCCCACCCTACGCGACTACGCCTTAATGCTTTCCCGCAATCATCCCTGCTAGAAAATGCACGGTATCGCCCTGCTCTTCTGCCAGCTCGGTTAAGGTCGCATAATCGTTGGCCTTTTGACAGAGCTCCACCACACTGGGGCAGGAAAGTTGGCGATTTTCCACCTTGGTAAGATGTTCACGGGCGACGGCCAGCGCGTCTTGTTCGCGATGCAAACGAAGGAGCAAATTCACCAAGACCTCGGCCGGGAAAGTGCCGACTTCCTCCGGATCGGCTGAGCGCGCCTTTTTTCGAAAATGCTCGATGCCCTGCTCCACCTTATCGCCTGCGAGGATGGCAAGGTAGACGCCGTAGTCCCCGTATTGATCCTCAAAGGGCGGCTCGCTCTTGAATTTCAAGCGGGGCGAAAGCCGCTGCCCGTAAGTGCATAATTCGCGGGCCAGATTCAACTCTTCACAGCGATCAAGGCTCGTGCTCATTTGTACGACGGATGAAAGATGCGATACGTCGATATGAGCGAACTCGTCTTCGAAAAGCCAATCGCGGCCTTCCAATAGTTCCGTGACAGTAAGCGAGCCATTTTTACTCACGGGCCGCTTGCCCTCGCGGCGCTCGATATCATTGGCCAACCGTTCAACCAATTCGCGGTAAAGGGTCTGCACAAGGCGGCGGATGCAGTGTTGCCTTGCCTCAACGGTGATCGGAATCTCCTGGCTGCTCATGGTGGTTATGGCGTTGCACAAGCCAAAGCGGCCGAGAATCCAGTCGAAACCTTTGCGCGGATTGACGCCTTCATAAAAAGCGATTTGAACCAAGGGTTGCACATCGTCGTCGGGCCCCGGCTGGTAGGCGTCAAGGGCCTTTTCGACCGGGCCTGGCTCGCTAAGCATGCGGAAGAACACCCAGGCTTGGGGAATATTGCCTGCTTCAAGACAAAGGTTGCCCACAAATCGGCCGGCCTCGCGAATGCCTTCTTCGAAGGCTGCTTGGGCCTCTGCGGGCATGTCCTGCGATGGCGCCGTGGGAATGGGGGAGACGCCGAGTTGCTGGCGTTTTTTCATGAGCAGCGCGTAGAAGAGGCTGTGAAATTCCTTGCGCTCGCGCAGCCAGTCGCACAAACGGTCAATCGCCTTGGTCGGGCCCTCTTTGGAGAATTGATCGCGCAGTTCAGTAAAGATGGGTTCACTCATCGGATTCGGTCTTTCATAAGGCGGTAATTCACGCGAAAGCCTTAGCCCCTTTGCACCTTTGCGAGGAACCTCTTTACTCCTTTTCTGCCCCATCTTGTTTGTCTTACGAGAACGGGCGTCCTGGGCAACTGATTGCTCTTTCCTGCTTGCTCAGGATTTGTTAGACACCCCAGGCTTGAGGACGGACAAGCGGAACGGAAGAGGG
>JBJMQT010000110.1:0-52011 GCA_045802525.1 Gemmataceae bacterium | reverse complement strand
TGCAAGCGCGTCAGCAGGGCCAAGCAGGGCAGCGGCGTCTGCGGGCCTTGGCGAAAGGGCATGAAGTGCTGCAGGCCCAGGGGCAAGCGGTGGGTGTGCCGACGGCCTGTGTGTTGTGGGTGAAGACCGGTGATCCGCGGGCCTACTATGCGGCAGCGGCGTATCGCAAAGCGCTGGGTTTGAACTTGGTGGAACGCTCCAGCGGTGAACACCAAGGGGCGTTGCACATCAGCAAGCGGGGCAGCGCCGTGTCGGCGAAGGTGCTTGTTGCCCGCAACAGAGAGAAGCTAATCGGAAACAGCCTGATAGACGCGCACACTGGGGCCTTCTTTGTCCTTTTGCTTGGGCATGACGAGGTATAGGCGGCCGGTTTCAGGCTCGAAAAGCGATGTCCGAGCGAGCTTCGCCGTGGGAATCTTCTCCTGGACTTCGTACCGATCTGGGTCAAGTTGCCGGATCACTGTCAAAAAGCCCTCACCGCAAGAGGCGTAGATCCTCTTTCTTTTGGCGTCAAAGAAAAGATCGTCCAGGTCGCTGGGGATATCAACGCTGGTGATCTCGTTGCCCGACTTGCTGTCGAGAACAACGATTTTGGGCTTCTTACGGCAGCCAACGAAGAGCCGCTGATTATCCTTGTCCAAGGCAAGCGGAAAATTGTCGCCGGCCAGCTTTAGCGGAAAGGTTTCGATGACTTTATTCTTCTGCGTATCGATAACTAAAACTTGGCTGGGAGAAGGAGTATTGAGGTACAACCGCCCATTGTCCGAATCGACCAAGAAAGCTTCCGGTGATGCCGGGAGCTTAATGTCTGCTTTGATTTCAAAACTCTTAGGATCAATTACCGCCAGCGACTTCTCCGCGTGCGCTACGTAGATTCGATTGGTGCGTTTATCGTAGCGAACGTTGTCGGCATCCGGCAGCTTAATGGCTTTAAGAAGCTTATAGTCCTTGCCATCAAAAACGTTGCACACCCCATCGTCGCCATTGCCGACAAAAATACGGTCGAGTTCGGGAACAAAGGCAATCCCCTGGATCTTTTTCTGATCGGGAATCTGCCTGGCCAGTTTCCCGGCCTTCAGATCAACGATGTCTAAGCTACTGTTGGCCATGTTGGCCACGAACAAGCGCGCATGGCTCGCATCGATTGCGAGGTGGTCCAAGCGGCCCTCGGGTCCCTTTAAGGGAATGGTTTGGACGAGCTTAAGGGCCGCTGGATCGGCCCCAGCGGCAGGCATGGCCCACAGAATTGCCAGTGCGAAACTGCCCACATAAGGCCAGAGGCATCTCTTAGAAGAACGAACCGATTTCATGGTTGCATTCCTTATTGTGAAAGGCGCGAGGCGAGAGTTGGCTAATACTTCAATGATCCCTGCCACGGCTTGCCGTCTTCTGCGCGTCGAGAGCCGCCTTAATGCCGTTGGCCAGTTGCTGGGTTGATCCCTTGCCCCAGAAGTGCGTGAAGTAGAAGGCCGGTTGCTCACCGATCATGTGATTATGCAGGGCTACGACGTGAATTTTCGCCTTGCGCAAAGCATGCAGGACCGGTTGCACCTCCGCGGCGGTCATGATGAAATCGCCATCGACGGCCGCCAGGTCATCGCTTCCTGAAAACGCCGCCCACGTCGTTAATCCCATCGAACCGCCGACCTTTATGCCATGCATCGTGCCTTCACGGGCAATGGTCTCCTTGACGACGCCTGCCTGGCTTTCACTCTTATGGTCGAGGATCTTCTCGATTGCCGCCGCGTCGATTTTCCCGTCTTTTGGAATCTGACCGGCAAAAAGTTTCGCGGGGACAGCCTCAGCGCCGCGAACTTTCTTGATGGCATCCCAGACTTCCTTAACCGCCTTGGCCAATTTCTCGGGCTCGCCCATGCCGCCGATGTGCATGAAATAAACCTTGGGGTCATCATGGAAGAAATGATTGTGAAGACCTGTCACTTCCAGTCCGGCGGCAAAGGCGGCGTCCATGGCGGGAGTTACCTCATCCTCGAACACGACGGTGTCGCCCATGACCATGGCGCCGTGCTCGGTAGGCGTAAAAGCCGCCGACGAACCCAGGCCGGCGAAAGGCTTCAGCGGCATGCCATCGACTTTCACCGACACGTCCGTGCGCGCCCAGGCGATTCGGACCACGCCGTCCGGCGAAGTCGTGGCTTTGACGCCCGAGGCCGAGGTAATCTTATCGGCATCCAGTTTGGGCGCGAATTTGGCGCTGGCAAACCAAACCTGGTAAGAAATAATGCCTAGAATGGAAGCTCCGACCAGCGCAGAAAGCAATTTTCTCTTCATGGACTTTTCCTTTCTTGATTCAGCTAAAGATGGCTGGCCCGAGACTGCCTCACCCGGTCCAGCCGCAAGAGTGCGAATGGGCTTCATTTCTTGCCGCTCACCTTAAAATCATCGAAATAAGTTTGAGCATCGGATTTAGTCCAGAGGCCCACCTTGCCAGCCTTCTGAAATGTGTTGTCCTTGACGTCGAGCATCTTTTCGCCATCGAGGTAGCACTCTATATGGTTACCTTCCATTTCGACCTTGAGCTTGTGCCACTCATTAGCCTTTACGGTGAGCTTCTCCTTGGTTTCGAGTTGCGTGCGCTTGCCGGCCACCACCTTGTAAACCCGGTAGTTGTCTTCGAGCGGGTTCATGCGGCAAATATAATAGTTGTTGGCATCTTGGTAGCGCCAAACCAGTCCGCCGCCTTGGTCGTTTTTGCCCTTGATGGCCTTAAAGGCAACGCTGATTTCTACATCCGTGAGATTCGTGTCATTGACAACGCAGACGTTAAAGAGTCCATTCGGGCTCTCGGCGGTCTGTGCTAGGACATAACCGCTCTTGGATGGCGCGCTTGCGTCTTCGACTACTTTCCAGACGCTGCCTTCACCCTTGCCGGTTTTTTCCGCCGTCCATCCGGCAGGGACCTTGCCGAGGTCCTTTTTGTCAAAGGTCAGATTTTCCCCTTTGTCTCCGGCGACGGCTAGCGCCGCGCCTACGAGCAGGACTGAGGCGGTAATGAAACTTGTCCATTGCATCGCTCATCCTCCTAAAGAAGTGAAATGGCTCTATTTAGAGAGCGCCTTTGCAGGAAGCGTTACCACGCAGGTTGTGCCTTGGCCGGGCGCGCTCTCAAGTTCGATCTTTCCTCCGTGCGTATTCACAATGGTCTGGGCGATACTCAAACCCAAGCCGGTGCCGCCCATTTCTCGGCTGCGCGCTTTGTCCACTCGATAAAACCGGTCGAAAACCCGGGAAAGGTGCTCTTGCGGAATGCCTTCACCAGTGTCGTGAACGGTAATGCGGACATCATGGTTCTCGGCTTCACAGCGTAGGACTACGCCGCCTCCTTGGGGAGTGAATTTAATGGCGTTATCGAGCAAATTGATGAAGACCTGACGCAGCCGGGTGGAATCACCCCGGACTTGGTTGTTCCCCTTTCCTTCGTAGCAAAGCGAAACGCCTTTAGCGTCGGCGACGGGGCGAATGGTTTCGACGGCATTGTCCAGCAAGGAGTTGAGGTCAATGATTTGCGACCCCGCTTGGCCGACTCCAGCGTCCTCGCGGGCCAGGGTCAATAGCTGTTCCGTCATTCGAGTCAAACGCTCGCATTCTTCCAAAATGCTTCCCAGAAGCTGCTGATAATCCACGACGCTCATGGGCGACCTCAAGGCAACTTCGGCTTCGGTCCGGATAGCAGTGAGAGGCGTACGAAGTTCATGGGAGGCGTCGGCCGTGAATCGGCGGATTTCTGAAACCGATTTCTCAAGCCGGGCAACCATGGCGTTGATGGTTTGGGTGAGTTGCCCCAGTTCATCTCCTTGGTTCAGGACGGGTAAGCGCCGATCCAAACGGTCAACGGTAATCTCGGCCGCTAGCCGGTGGAGCGTCTTCATGGGCGCCAGGGCCTTGCGCGTCAGAAAGAAACCAAACCCACCGGCCAGCGCCAACGCCAGAGGGATGGCGGTTATCAACACTCCGAAAAACTGGTTAAGTTCACGATCTACCTCTTCGAGGCTGCCCAGAAGAACGATGTTTAGACTCCTATCTCCTAAGCGAACCGGGCTGGTTAATTCTCTGTGGCGGCCCAGGACAGGCAGCTGGATATCGGCGAATTGTTTTCCTTCTTTAGAGGTGGGTGATAGAGCATCAACCGATTCGGCGGGCATCTCCTCGGTGCGTTCATACACTTGGCCGTTGGCGTCATAGGCCACGCACAAAATGTTTTCATGTTCCTTGGCCTCTTTGATCCAATAAGCGAGGTCAACGTCCGGCTTATGTTCCAGCTCCTGAATTTCCGTGCGCAGTGATCTGTCAATTCCTTGGTAAAGAGCGCGTTCCAGAAGCACGTAGACAAGGCCACCAAAGCCAAGGAAACCCAGGGCCAATGTAAACACGTTCCAAAGAGTGAGCTGCCACCTGATGCTGAGCGCCATGGTCAGGCACTCCCCGATTCTTGTACGCGCAGGCTATAACCTAGGCCGCGCAACGTTTGAATTAATTGCGGCCGACCCGGTTGTTCGAGTTTTCGCCGGAGCGAGTTAATGTGGACGTCAATAACGTTCGTAAGTGTCCAGCCGGGTTCCCGCCAGACGTCTTGGCCTAACATGGCACGCGTAACCGTGGCGTTTTTGTGCCGCAGCAAGTAAGCCAACAATTCAAGTTCGCGAGGTTTGAGAGGGATTTCGATCCCTCCGCGCACGGCACGCCGCTCGAGCAGGTCCACCTCCAAATCGCCGCCTCGTAGGAAGCTCTCTCGATCGCTTCGCCCGCGGCGCAGGAGGACACGAAGGCGGGCAAGAAGTTCGGCAAAGGCGAAAGGTTTTACCAGGTAATCGTCGGAGCCGGCGTCCAGCCCGAGCACCCGATCCTCGATGGCGTCACGCGCTGTCAGGATCAGGACCGGAATTGTCCTCCCCTTGCGCCGCAAGTCGCCGAGGACCTCCAGCCCGCTGCGTCCCGGCAGCATGAGATCAAGGATGATGCAGTCGAAATCATTAGTAAGGGCCAAGTCGTAGCCAAGCTCGCCCGTGGCGGCGCCTGCCACTTCGTAACCTTCTGATTGCAAACCACGCTCCAAGCTGCGAAGGACCTTGCGTTCATCTTCGATTACCAGAATTCGCGGCACGTTGAACCTCCGCAGCCATTGTCGCAGCGCGGGGACCCAGGGTGAACAGCCCCGACCATTAGAAATAATTAATGCGGACGAGATTCACAGCCGCGAATTCCCCATAGCGGCTTTCCGCGCCGTGTAAAAAAGGACAATAGCGCCCGTGAATGGATGCCCCCTTTACCGACTTTCACGCAGTCCCTTGCTATCTTGCCGCCAAGGCGTTTTTGTTGACCCTGCCGGCTGGCAAAACCGATAAAACCGGTATGCCATGCACTTTGCGAGTATGGACGATGACCTTTTGTTTGCTCGCCGGCACTGGCTTGGGACCGACATTCGGGCTTTACGGTCAAGAAAAGCCGCCACTTCCCGGCTTGCGTGAACGGTCGTCGGTTAAAGAGATCGCCGCACTGGGCGCTCCCAAACCATTACCGGTTGATAAGCCGCTGCCGATCAATTTGCCGACGGCGCTGACGTTGGCCCACGCTCAGCCTCTGGACATCGCGTTGGCGTCCGAGCGTCTGCGCGTCGCGGCTGCTCAGTTAGACCGTGCCAAGGTCTTGTGGTTGCCGAGCCTTACATTAGGCGCCGATTATTACCGGCATGACGGGCGGATTCAGGATACGCCGGGCGTGATCATGGACACGAGCAAAAGCTCCTTCCTAGCCGGCGTCGCGCCGACCGCTATCTTTCAAATTGGCGATGCAATCTTTGAACCGCTCGCAGCTCGTCAAGTGTTGCGGGCCCGGCAGGCCGACGTGGAAGCCGCCGCTAACGATAGCTTGCTGGCCGTGGCTGAGGCGTATTTCAATGTCCAGCAGGCGCGCGGGGAATTGGCAGGCGCCGACGATGCCCTGCGCCGAGCCGAGGAACTGGTTCGCCGCACGGACAAGCTCTCCCCCGGCCTGGTGCCGCCTCTGGAAGCCAGTCGGGCTCGTGCTGAGGCCGCGCGCCGCCGGCAAAATCGCCTCAGCGCTCGCGAGCGCTGGCGCACCGCGAGCGCCGAACTCAACCGGCTGCTGCGCCTCGATGCCACGACGCTTGTGGAACCTCTCGAACCGCCCCAGTTGCAAATGATCCTCTTGGACCCGAATCAGGCGCTTGACGACTTGATTCCAATCGCACTGATGCAGCGGCCTGAACTGGCGGCTCAGCAAGCGCTCGTTCAAGCGACTCTACAGCGCTTGCGCGCCGAACGCTTGCGGCCCTTGGTGCCCAGTATCTTGCTGCGTGGCGCGGCCACCAACCCTTCCGGAACGCTGGCAGCGGGGGTCTTCGGCGGCGGCCGCAATGACGACCTCTCGCACTTCGGGTGGCGCGGTGATTTCGATCTACAAGTTTTGTGGGAACTGCAAAACCTCGGCTTCGGCAACAAGGCACGCGTCGACGAACGCCGGGCCGAAAATCGCCTGTCGGTCCTGGAACTCATGCGCTTGCAAGACCGCATCGCCGCCGAAGTCGCCCAGGCCCACGCTCAGACGGTTTCCGCCTCCGCGCGGGTCATCGAGGCGGAAAGCGGCCTCAAAGAGGCCCTGGATTCGGTGGAGAAAAACTTCCAAGGCCTGAGTCAAACCAAGCGGCTAGGCGGCGACGTCATTCTCCTGGTCGTCCGTCCTCAAGAAGTGGTGGCCGCGATCCAAGCGCTCGCCGCCGCTTACACTGATTACTATGGCGCGGTTGGAGACGCTAACCGCGCTCAATTCCGGCTTTATCGGGCCCTGGGTCATCCCGCCAAGCAAATCCTTCAGCCGCAAGCGCCCTGAACAAGCATTGGTTGTCTTTTCCATTTGGAGCAACTCTAGCGATAATGCCCGTTATTCATCAATTAATTCTTATTCATAGTGGTAGCGCCTACCTTTCAATTAAAAGCCGGGCCAGCAATAATGACGGCATGAATCCCATTGTTTTCGCGTTGCGCCATCCCATCACGGTGATGGTCGCCGTCGCCGGCTTGATAGTGGCGAGCGCTTTGCCGTTGCGGCGCATGCCGGTGGATATTTTCCCAGACCTCAATACGCCGGTCATCTATGTCGCCCAACCATATGGCGGGCTCAATCCCTCGCAGATGCAGGGGTTTCTCACGTATTACGCGGAATATCACTTCCTTTACATCACCGGCATTCATCACGTCGAGTCGAGAAACATCCAGGGCGTGGCCCTGATGAAGCTCTATTTCCATCCCGGCACCAACATGGCCCAGGCCATGGCCGAGACGGTCAATTACGCGAACCGCGCCCGCGCGTTCATGCCGCCCAATACGGTGCCGCCATTCATCATGCGCTTCGACGCCGGCAGCGTGCCGGTCGGCTATCTGGTCTTTTCAAGTGAGACGAAAAACATTGGAGAGATTCAAGACCAGGCTTTGAACCACGTCCGGCCCATGTTCGCGAGCCTACCGGGCGTCTCGGCGCCGCCCCCCTTCGGTGGCAACCAACGCACGATCGTCATCCATGCTAATCCGGAGCGCCTGCTCGCTTACGGCCTGTCGCCGGATGAAGTAGTAGACCGCCTTGTGGCCGGCAACCAGATTACGCCTACAGGCAGCATGGAAGTCGGCGGCAAGAGTCCTATGGTCACGGTCAATTCGGTGGTCGTTAATCCCAAGGACCTGGAAAACGTTGTTCTCCGGCCCGGCAGTAGCCAGACGGTCTATCTGCGCGACATTGGTTGGGTAGAGGATACTACCGACATCCTGAGCGGTTATGGTCTGGTCAATGGCAAGCGGTCAGTTTATATCCTGGTCACCAAGCGCGCCGATGCCTCGACGCTGGATGTTGTCAAAGAAGTGAAGGCGAACTTGCCGCGCATGAAGGCCCAAATTCCCACTGACATCGATGTGAAGTTCGAATTCGATCAATCTCCCTATGTGACGCGCGCTATGCAAGGGGTGGGCTTGGAAGCTCTTCTGGGCGCAGTGCTCACCGGCTTGATGGTCGCTCTCTTTTTGCGCGATTGGCGCAGCGTGATCGTCGTCGTCTTGAATATTCCTTTGGCGCTTTTGGGAAGCGTCGTTGCTCTGTGGCTGACCGGCCAGACGATCAATCTCATGACCTTGGGCGGCCTGGCGCTCTCGGTTGGCATCTTGGTGGATGAGGCAACGGTCGAGGTGGAAAATATCCACACCCAAATGGGGCGGACCGATTCCATTGCCCGCGCGGTGCGCCTGGGCAATGCGGAAACCGCTGTGCCCCGCCTGCTGGCCATGTTATGCATCCTGGCCGTCTTCATCCCGTCGTTCTTTATGACCGGGGCGGCTCGGGCTTTATTTGTGCCCTTGAGCCTGGCGGTCGGTTTCGCGATGGTCACTTCCTATTTTCTGTCCAGTACGTTCGTGCCGGTATTGTCCGTCTGGCTGTTGCGTCATTTTCACCAGCCCGAAGAGTTGCGCAATGGTCGGTTATCGTTTGGGCGGTTCCGCGAGGGTTATCTGCGGATTTTGCAACGCCTATTGAGTTGGCGCTGGGTGTTGTTGACTGGTTACTTGGCAGGGACTGGCTTCCTGCTGGTGTGGTGGTATTTTGGCCATGCGGGCGTCGGCACGGAGATTTTCCCGGCCGTCGATTCCGGCCAGTTCGTTTTGCGGCTGCGCGCTCCGGATGGGACTTCCTTAGAGGACACCGAGGCACTCACCAAGGATGTCCTCGAAGCCGTGGGCCATGAGGTCGGCACCGACAACGTGGACATAACGGTCAGCCTGGTTGGCACCACGTCCTACAACTACCCGATAAATAGTATTTTTCTCTGGACCGCGGGGCCCCAAGAAGCGGTCCTCCGCTTTGCTCTGAAGCGCGGCAGCGGGGTTTCCATCGAAGGGCTCAAGGAGCGCCTGCGCAACACCTTGCCACACCTGCAACGGCGGCGGAGCCCCACGATGGACGAAGTCAAACTCTCGTTCGAGGCGGGCGACATTGTCGGCGAGGTCATGAGTTTTGGCGCGCCCACTCCCGTGGAAGTGGCCGTTACGGGCAAGGTGTTTGCCGATGATAAAGCCTTTGCAGCCAAAGTCTACGATGAGCTGGGAAAGATTACTTCGTTGCGCGACGTTCAATACACCCAATCAATGGATTACCCGACCGTTGAAGTTAAGATCGACCGGGAACGGGCGGGGATAGCGGGCGTTACAGCGGCGGAAATCGGCCGGGCCTTGGCCCCGGTCACCTTGTCGAGCCGTTTTCTGGCGCCGAGCTATTGGCGTGATCCGCAGTCGGGCATCGCCTTTCAAGTGCAGCTTCAGGCGCCGCCCAGCACCAACACGGTTGGGGCGCTTGGAATGATCCCCGTCAAAAACATCTCCGAACATTTGATCTTGCTCCGCGATGTCGCCACCATCACCGACGGGGCCATGCCTGGCCAAGACGACCGCTACAACAGCGTGCGCTTGGTGAGCCTGAAGGCAAACTTTTACGGGGAAGACTTGGGCCGCGTGGCGGATCACATCGACCGCGCTTTGCAGGCAGCCGGCGCGCCGCCGCGAGAAGTCAGCGTTGAGGTTCGCGGGCAAATCGTGCCGATGCGGCAAATGTTTCAGGGATTGGCCATCGGCCTGGCCATGGCGGTCGTCGTAATCTTTCTGTTGCTGACCGCCTATTTCCAGTCCATCAGACTAGGCTTAATCGTCTTATCGACGGCGCCGGCCGTCATAGCCGGCGCGGCTCTGGCGTTATTCCTAACGCGGACTACGCTTAATATCCAATCTTTCATGGGCTCGATCATGGCCATCGGCGTGGCGGTCGCCAACGCGATCTTGCTGGTCACGTTTGCCGAGCGGGCTCGCCGGGAGGGCGCCACCGCGCTCGAAGCGGCCGTGGACGGCGCCCGCCATCGCCTCCGTCCCATCGTTATGACCAGTTGCGCCATGCTGGCCGGCATGCTGCCTATGGCCCTTGGCTTGGGCGAAGGCGGCGAACAAACGGCCCCGCTGGGCCGGGCTGTTCTGGGCGGTTTGAGTGCAGCTACGCTGGCGACTCTTACCATATTGCCGGCGATTTTCGCCCTCGTTCAAAACCGCGGCGCGGTCTCTTCCGTTTCCCTTGACCCCGATGATCCGGTAAGCGCTTACTACGAAGAGAAAAGAGCGGCAGATGTACACAAGCCAGCGCGAATCGTGCAATAAGCGAGTCGAGATGCAATCTCAAACTGCCAAAAGATTGTCAGGCGGGCTGATCCTTTTATCGGCACTGCTCCTGCCATTGGGGTGTCAAAAGTCCGAAGAAGCGCGCCGTGGCGGGGAGGCCGCCGATTCTTCGCCGCGAGTCCCGGTCGTAACCGTCGTCATGCCCGAGCGCAAGACGATTCGCCAATTTCTCGAACAGCCGGGTCATCTGGAGGCGTTCGAATATACCCCGATTTATGCCAAGATTCCCGGCTACATCCGCTCCATCCCGGTTGAAATCGACGATGAAGTCAAGCAAGGAGAGGTCCTTGTGGAGTTGGCGGTGCCGGAGTTAAAAGAGGAAGTCGAACAGAAGGCGGCCATGGTCGCTCAGGCGGAAGCCGAGGTCAAGCAAGCCGAACAAGCGCTCAAGGCGGCCGCCGCCAAGCTGGAGACAGCCGAGGCCTTGGTGCGCGAAGCCCAAGCCGGCCGCAAACGCGCGCAAGCCAATTATGAACGCTGGGAGTCTGAGTATAAGCGAATGGCCAGCCTCGTTCGCGATAAGACGATTGACGAACAGACGCGCGACGAGACGCAGAATCAGTTCAAGGCCGCCGATGCCGCACGCACCGAAGTTGAGGCCCGCGTCCTTTCCGCCGAGGCGGTTAGCAGAGAGCGAGGCGCTCAACTGGCACAAACCCAAAGCGACCTGGAGGCGGCTGAGGCGCGCCAGCGCGTTGCCGAAGCCGACCATCGCCGTGTAGAGGCCTTGTGGAGCTATACGCGCATCAAAGCGCCGTATGCCGGAGTCATCACACAGCGCAATAAACATACCGGCGATTTCGTCCAACCACCGGCCGGCGAGAAAAGCACGCCGCTAGTCGTCCTGGAACGTCGAGACAAGCTTCGGATTGTGATTGAAGTTCCGGAGACTGAAGCCGCGCTGATTAACAAAGGCGCCGAGGTTCAGGTTCGCATACCGAGCCAGGGCGGTCAGGTTATTAGCGAACCGATCAAGCGAACGGCCTGGTCGCTGGAGACGCGCGTTCGGACGTTAAGGGTAGAAATGGACCGTCAAAACCAGGGCGGCAAACTTCGACCGGGCAGCTATGTTCATGCCAGCATTCCGATCGAGCATAAGGATGTGTGGACTTTGCCCGTCAAGGCCGTTTTGACTCAAGCCGATCAATCCTTTGCGTTCCGCGTGCATAATGGCAGGGTCCATCGCCTACCGCTATTGGTCGGTCTAAAGAGCGGTGGCGCGGTAGAGGTCATTGGCCCGGAAGGTTGGAACTCCGGGGATCCGTTTGTCATGGGCCAACTGAGCGGTTTGCAAGAGGACCAAGAAGTCGAGATTGAGACCACAAAAAAATAAGAATAAAAACAGAAGCGGGACTCCCCGAAAATCCCGCTTCCGCTTCCATTCTAAATAGTGCGTTCTCAACGCTCTTTTATGGGTTCGCAAAGCGCCGTCTCAAACCACTCGCGAGCGCTCCTGCAACTCCTATGCAGCACAGGGTCAAAGAAGCGGGTTCTGGTACGGCAGCAATATTGGGCTGGATCGAACTGCCGGCATTAAGTCCCCCTGAACCGCCGCCAAAACCGGCGCCCGGCCCACTGCTAGTAGGTTGAATAGGGCTGATGCCGCCAATATCGGGCGCGTCACCGCCCAAAGTATTGACCGGCCCGCTGACTAGGCTGCTTTCCGAAAGCGGCGGCGTCATGCCAGGGGCATCGCCGGGCAATTGAAGGCTATTGGAATCGGTGCCTATGCCGTTGTCAGCATTCAGCCCGCCTTGGCCTAGTGGATTCTGCGAATAAGGGCTCGCTAGGGCGGTCGGGCTTACGGCATCTGGCAAAAGAGGGGAAGTCGGAGCGAGCGGGAGGGCATTGTTTAATACCAAGGCGCTTTGGACAGGGGCTGGCTCGCTCGGAATGGAGCTGACGAAACCGCCTGGGACCGCGCCCGTTCCAAGCGACGCGCCTGGCGGAGAAACGAAGAGCCCCTCCGGCAAGAAGGCAAAAGGACTCCTATCTTTTTGTGAACCATCGGTAGCCAGTCCGCCGGATCCGTCGCCGCCTTGGCCTCCGCCGCCTCCCGAGCCGCCACTGCTGCCAGTCACCGTTCCCCCAGAGGAGAACATCGGACCGTAGCCAAATTCCGGCAAAAAGCCGGTGTCGCGAATGGGGCCCGGCCCGTTCAGCCAGGAAGACTGTTGCCCGGATGGGACCGATGGAACCATACCGGCAAACACTGGCCCGGCAACAAGGACAGCAACCAAGGCAGCGAGAATAATGTGGCAGCGGCGCATTTCATTTTCCAAGGCAAGGGGTAAATCGGTTCATCCGTGAATCGACATGCAAGTCATAAAACCTGCCACCATGGGAAAAGCCCCAGGTCAACGAGCAACTTCATTGGTGCGTTGAACGCAGGCAGGTTCACGAGGAGCCTAACGAGGCCCGCGCTGATCCTTGCACTTCCAGACCTTGGCGAAAAAGAAGTGACTCAAGGAAGACGCCAAAAAGTGTTCCTGGGAGTTTCGCACGCACTTGGCGTGCTCCAGCGCCGTCCCCCGTCATTGGGAAAAGGCATTGGGGCTCCGAACCTCGTTTTAGCAATCCCTCGAGTTCTTCGTTCGGTGTCTTGGGGAGGCAAGAGACGCACCCAAAGACGTTCGCCGCGAAAACCGAGACTAAGCAGCCGCGAAAGAGGCAACTCTTGCGCCACAGACCGCCTAGGTTCTTTCTTACGCCTCCACAGTAAATCCTCCGAGCGGCCCAACGTCCCTTCCCAATCAAAAAACCTAGCTAATCCCTATCCCCGTTCGCTATTTAGCAGGTGGGTCGGTTTTCCAAAGGCACGAAACGATCGGGTCTGCCGGACTTCAGTGAATTGCTTATATCACAATAGACCGATTCAATCAATTAACTTGGACGTTAACGCTTAGTGTTTGATTGTTAGCGCTTGGCCGCATTGAGGATAGTCTCATTTACCCATTCGACTTCATTTTTGCAAGCCTTCCGCCCTATAAGGGCTTGAGCCACTCGGTTAGCTTCGCCGGCAATAAGTCCACAAACTGGCTCCGCGGCATCACCTCGTGGCAGCCTGCCGCCCGGGCAGTCCGCAAAGTCGCCGTGTCTACATGAGAACCGTAGGCCACCACCCGAGGCATGGCCAAACAGTTTTCCTTCAGCCAGACAATTAGCTCGTCGATCTTCAAGGTCGGGTTGGCCAAGTCCAAGAAAATACAGCCGGGTTGCTCGTCCGGGACGGAGGCCTTCAAGGCGTCCACCGTGCCGGCCGCTTTAACCACCAGATTCAAAGCCCGCGCGGTTCCTGTGATCCGGCTCGTAAAGAGCAAATCGTCGGCAAGCAGCAAACCGACGGGATTTGTGATGCCTTCGTTCATGATTGATCAATTCATCAAATGGCTTCGGGCCCGCGCTCGCCCGTACGGATGCGAATGCAGTCGTCTAAGGGCAAGATGAAGATCTTGCCGTCGCCGATGCGGCCTTCCGGGCCGGTTCGCCCAGCCTCCATGATAGCGTTGACGGTCGGCTCGACGAAATCCTCATTGACCGCAATTTGCAGCTGCACCTTGCGCAGCAGATTCACGGTCAGCTCGTGCCCACGGTAAACTTCAGAGTGCCCTTTTTGCCGACCGAAACCCTGCACATCGATGATGGTGAGGCGGAAGACCTCCACTTTGTTGAGCGCTTCCTTGACGGCTTCGAGCTTGGATGGTTGGATGATGGCCAAGATGAGTTTCATGGGGTTGTCAGTGGTCAGTTGTTTGTTGTTCGTTGTTCGTGGCCGATCGCGGTTAGGTTACTGGGGAACAATCGATGATTTTGCCGCCGTGGTCTAGGTAGCTGTCGTCGACCGGGTAATTGGCGAACTGGATCGTATAGTAGGATTCAAACCACTTCTTGATATCGGGCATCCTGGCCTCGTCATAGCTGGGCTGCACGTGCAAAGTTTGGCCGAATAGCTCTTGTCGGATTTCACCCTTTTCGACGACGACTTGACCGCCCTTGATGACATAGCGCGGCAACTCGAACATGGCCTTCTTATCAGCGCCGGGGGTATAAACGGCCACATCGCCATCGGCGCCGATGCCGAGATGGCCCTTATTCTTCAGACCGAGGATGCGAGCCGGCCCGGCTCGTGTAATTATGGCGATTTCGTAGAGCGAATACTCGCGGTCAAGGTCTTTAAGAACGCAGCGTTCCAGAACGCGTGGATGCACGCGCTTTAGAGCCTCCTGGCGGTAAGTCCGGTCCATGAGGAGCTGCACAATTTCGGGATAGGCCAAAAACGAACCGCCGTTGGGATGATCGGTGCTCATGGCCACGCGCCACGGGTCCTTGACGAGAAGGTACCATTCCAGGCCGATGGCCCATTGCAAAGCATTGACAAAGCTCTTGTCCTTGTACTTGATGGGCACGATGCCACAGCCGGCTTCCATTTCCGTATCGATATTGGCCCAGCGATGGCCGGTGACTTTGTGCAGATAGTAGCCTAGCGGCCCGTCGCCGGTCATCGAGGTGGTTTCACCGAAGAGCACCTGGCCGACATCCACGGTGAGATTGGGATGATCGTTGACGTACTGGGCTAACTCGGTCACATGAGAGCGGAAGCTGCCTTGATCGTCTGGACCGCCGCCGTAGCTATGGAATTGGATATGCGTTAAATGAGCGCGGCGGCCTTCCAGCAGCGTCATGGTGTCGCGCGTCGTCGTCCAGTTGCCGGGTAAACCGAGATTGTTGCAGTGGATATGAATCGGATGAGGCAACCCGAGATCGATGGCTGTCTGCGCGCAGGCTGTAATTATTTGCCGAGCTGTGACGTTGTAGAGTTCCACGGGCTCATCGAGGCTTGAGACGTTGAGATGGCCCTGCTTCCATGCTTCCACGCCGCCGGGATTGACGATTTTCATGCCATAGGCTTTGGCGGAACCGAGCATCCAGGCGCAATAAGCACGCTGCTTTTCGCTGTCATTCGCCGCGACTTGCTTGAGAACATAATGATTGTTGCCGAACAGGAGAAGGAAGCCTTTGTCGATGACGGGCGTGTCGTGAAACTCTTCGTGGGCATGGCGCGCGCCGAGCGGCGGAATGGCGGCATCGAAAGCCGTGGTGTAACCTAGTCCCGCATAGAGATAGCCGGTCGCGAAAGTGCTGGGTACGCTGCCCGTCGTCCCGGAGCGAGTAATCGGCGTGCGGCGAACCACGCGCGCCCGGCGTTTATCCTCAGGCCGCATTTTGCGCGCGACGTTCACCTTGGGACCGGCAATATGCGAGTGCATGTCCACACCGCCGGGCATGACGACCAAGCCGCTAGCGTCCACGATTTTGTCCGGCAATACGGAAGCCTCAGCGGCCGGCGGAGCGACCACCTTGCCGTCTTGGATCCAGATGTCTTTGACGACGCCATCGATATTGTTGGCGGGATCATAGACGGCGCCATTGGCAATTTTGAGGAGGGACATGCGATATCACAGCACTTCGGCTTCTTTTACGACGATGAAAATGTCTTCCTGTCTTAGGTCTCTTTTCAATTCTTCCTTAAATTCTTTGAGGAATCTTCGAGCCGAAGTAGTCTTTGCCGATATCACTCGAAAGATGACGATTTGATCTTGGAAGGTTACGTGACCCATTTTCCAGGTTCCCCGATTGGGTTGTGGGAAAAAGGTTACGCCACCAAATTGATCGAGCAGGCGCTCGCCAATGCGATCGATTTTGGCATCCTCAACCGGTGATCCGTCGTTGTAAGAGACGGGAACATAAATCTCATATTCTTTCACCTGATATCGTTCCTTGCGGTGATGAAATCATTGAGTCTCTGGAAATTTCATCAAACCTGATTTCGGCATCCTTAAGAGCACGCGCGGCGGCCTCTGAAACAATGAACATTCGGTTTGGCAGAGCCGTACCCACCGAATGGCGCACCAAGATGCCCCAAGCCTTAGCTCTGTCTTTTGCCGCTATCTGAATTACGACTCTGGCCATCGTGGTTCTCCGCCTTTGCGTAGGCTATGCACTTCGATAGGTTTTTCTGAACGGTTTTGTGGCGATTTCACAGTACCATAACAGTCCTGCATTTTACCAGGCGATATCGGGCTGTTACCCTTCCCTTAGCGGGCTACACAACGCCTCAATGCATTTCACAATTCACTGTTCCCATGTTTCTGCACGCGCGAGGTGTTGTCAACTTGCCAGGGCCCTTTGCTATTCCCCGTCAAATCGCACCGTTCAAAGGTGCCCGCGCCCCGTTCCAAGACGCGCACGGCTTCCGCCTCGTTGCCATGAATCTTGCAGCGCCGGATAACCGGGTTGCCGCCCGTACGGATCAGAACGCCGGAGAGCATGTTGCCCGAGATGTCACAGTCCACGACACTGGCTTGCCCTTTCAACTGGACTGAAAGACCGAATTTCTTGCCGTCGCGCAACCGGCACTGGCGGACGAACGGATTGCCTTCCTCACTGACCGCAATCGCCGCCAGGCCGTGGCCGAAGATCTCGCATTCCTCGATGGCGCCCACGCCGCCGGCATGGACGAAGATGCCGAACTGCGGGCTGTCATGCACTTGGCAGTGCCTAATTATCGGAATGCTGGCCTCAATGATGTCGACGTCCGCCTTGGCGCAGCCGTGAATATTGCACGACTCGACGGTTCCCCGTCCCTTTTGCTTGGCCGAGACCCCATAGATGAGCCCATCGCGAATTTCGCAGCCCTTAATTACCGGATTTGCCTTTTCTGCGATTAACACGCCAATGCCATTTCGGGCAAATTGGCAATTCTCGACGATGCCGGCGCCCTCCGAAAAAGCCAGGACGCCGATTTTTTCATCGAGGAAACGGCAATTCCGAATCAAGGGATGTCCGCCGGAGATCTCCACTCCAGCCGCCTCGTTGTGGGAGAACTCGCAGTCCTCAATCGTCCCCCGCCCGCCCTGGTCGGCCATAAAGCCAAACATTTTTCCATCATGAAAACGGCAATGGCGGACAGTCGGATTTGCCTCGTTGCGAATAAGGAGACCCGATTCGCCGTTGCCTAGGAATTCACAATCTTCAATGGAGGCATCCGCATAATCGGCGACAAGAATGCCGTTGGTCCGGCTATCCGACAGGCAACAGCGGCGGATGACCGCTCGAGCGGCTGGACCCACCACGGATAAGGCGGCCAGGGTGTCCGATGAAAGCGTGCATTCCTCCAAAACTAGGCTGCCCTGAGCGAGGTAGACGGCCGAGCGCTTGTTGCCTTTTGCGGCCCCCAGGCTGCGGAGAGTCAAACCGCGCACGCTGGCTCGGCTGGTTTGCACCGAGATGCAGTGGCTGTCGGGATTCTCGATGATGATGTCTTGGCGCGGGCCGTCGCCGATAAGCTCGACCGGTTTTTCCAGAGCAAGTCCTTCTTGGTAAAGGCCCGGCCGGATCACAATACGAGCGCCGGCGGGGGCTTTTCGGATAGCGGCAATGATTGTCTTGAAGCCGGCATCCCCCTTGGAAGAAACGGTCAAGGTCGGCGCGGGCTCGGCGGATATTCCTTCTTGTGCGTGCGAAGAAGAAGGCTTGGTTTCGTTCGAGCCGGCGACAGCCGGTTGATGCTGCAAGCGCTGCTTGGCGAGCCAGGCGCGCAGGGCGGCAAAGTCCGAGGTTGGAGCGCCGGTTTTATCATTCATAGAAGGGCCGTTCCACGTTCGCCCGAAAATATCACCACGGCTCGCGGGGCCAATACCAGCCGTTCTCAATCTTCTGCCAGCCGACGTGTTGATAATAATCGACGGCGATCTTGGACGCACGCAGAACAAATTGAACTTGAGGGCTGGTCGCGCAAGCTCGTTTTAGCAGTTCACGGCCAATGCCGGCTTTCTGATGTTCCGGGTGAACCGCCAAATCGCAAATGTAGCCGTCGAAAGCGCCGTCTGTCCAACCGCGAATGATGCCGACCAGCTTTTCGCCTTCCCATGCCGTTAGCACGACATTTGATTCCTCGTACATTCGGCGCAGCCGCTCCAGATCGCCAATAGGCCGATTAAGCAGAGCGGCCTGGTAAAGTTGTGCAATAGCTTCGACGGAAGGACGCGCTTGGGAGGAAAAAGTGATGGTCAATTAGAGTTCCTTTGCAATTCCCGAACGCGTTTTTCAATCCGTTTCAACACTTCTTCGTCGCTGGGATAGGGCGAGTCGAATGCGGGGCGTAGGGGGATGGGCACATCGTCCATGCGATATACGGTGCCGCCGGTATTGATGCCGTAGGTCGCGGTGGTGAAGGCGACCGCGGCGCCGCGCGTGGTTGCGGTTTCCTTGGGATCCAGCGCGATATAGGGAATGCGCGCGAGATGTTCCCGAGCCGGTTGTGAGAAGTTGCCCATGGGATCGGAGGCGATAATCAGAGCCGCATCGGCTTCACGACGAGCCAGCGTGTCGGCAGTGGTGAATTCGCCGGGATTGAAGCGCGGGTAGCCGCGCCCCAGATTGACGCCAAAGGGATAGCCGGTTTGCCAACTGACAACATTGTCGGCGCCTGTCACGTTGCCGTGGCCGCGCATCGGCTTGATGTAAAACCGAGTGTGCTCATTAAGGTCGCGGGCCAAGGCCAGCGCGGCTTCGACGTTAAGGTGTTTGCCGCGCGTCATGGACAGGCCCATGCCGAAGAAAAGTATCCCGAACTTGCAAGCTTTCATGCGCTCGGCCAGGTCCTTGAGCTGTTCTAAAGGAATGCCGACCTCATCGCCCGCCGAGGCATCGAGCTCCACGCCCTTGACCAAAGCGCGCAAAATCCACAAGGCTTCGAAATCTTTACGCGGCTTGATCTGAAGATAAATGTCGGCGGCCGGCGCGCTCTTGCTGCGACGCACATCGACCAGGACGACGGTGCGGTCCTTGCGGCCGTTGGGGATAAAGAGACCTTTAGGCATGGTCGAATAACGGCCCCAGTGGCGCGGATGGGATTCCGCCGGGTTGGAGCCCCAAAACATCACGAGATCGGCTCGGTTCTTGACTTCGCCAAGCGAGCACGTGACTTCGCCGACGCCTTGAAAAGCCATGCCGGAGGGACCGTGACAGACCGAGGTCGTCGTGTCGACGCAGCCGCCAATGCGGTCGGCAATGGCGACCGCTACGCGTTGGGCCTCGCACGTCGTATCGGAGAGACCATAGACGATGGGATAGCGCGCGGCGGCCAGGATCTGCGCGGCCCGCTCGATGCCGTCATCCAAAGTGGCGGGTTGCCCCTGTATAGTAGCGACGGGCCGCTCTTCGATATGGTGATTGAGAAACCAGGCCTTGCCCAGCACGCAGGCATTCTTCGCCTTGGTGATATGGTTGTTCTCGACTGTCAACTCCATGTCATCACAGACGCAGCCGCAAAAGGTGCAGGTGGCATTAGGGACGACCTTGAGTTCGGTAGACATAGTGAACGACTCGCGTTTAGCGTTCTCGGGGATAAGGAATAGCCAGTTCCTTGCAAATGCTACGAACGGTCCCGTACTTGATTTCGGGATGCCGAGGGACGGAACTTTTGTTGTCCCGTTCTGGTGTTGTAGACGATGGTGTGCTCGGCTCCTTCACGCAGGATGGCGCACTCGTAAACGTCTAGATGTTTGAGCAGTTTTCTTCGTTTCATTAGGCTTCACCGACAATGTACGGACACCGAGTCGGATCGGCTCAATCAAAACGGCCTTCTTGTCCCGAGCCCTTGGGTTGGGCCGCGGCAAGGGTTTTCCTTCTTCAAGAGTGCACTCAGCCATTAGCCGTAAGGCGTCTCGAACCATATACCGGGCATCCTTCAGGTCTTTTCCCTGGGTTATTGTCCCGGGAAAGTCCAAGACGCGCACCATGTACCAACCATCCTCTATGACATAAAACGCGGCATGATATTCCAGCATCTTCACACCCTTTCCAAGTCCACATCCAACCCCTTGCTGCTGGGCATGCCCGACCCATGCGTGTCGCCGCCCATTAAGCGGCTCGATAGATCGCCATAGGGAAGAAACAAGAGCCCGGGCGGCAATTCCCCGGCCTTCGCGGCCAGGCAGGGCAGCTCGATGAAACCTTGTTCGGAGCGCAGACGCACGCGGTCGCCGTTTTTCAAAGAGAGGCGCGCCATGTCCTCGCCGTTCATCATCAGGGTGCTGGTTTCCTCGACATAATTAGCAGTAAACTTGCCTTCGTTTAGCGTGGTGCCCTGACGACTGGTGCGTCCCGGTATGAGGATGAAGGTTTCCGGCGGGGTCATATGAGCAATATAGCAGGTTTATCAGCCAGCGCCCCCGGCTCTCTCCTTGTTTGGCACTCATCAAGGCGCGAAGCGCTCTAAAGGTCAGGTAACGTAATACCAAGGGGGCCAGGCCAACTGCGGGGCCGCCTTTGTCCGACGCTGGCCACCTTGCAATGAAAAGCCGCCAAAGGCCTCAACTGAGAGTATAGGTTTACACGTGTAAACCCTGTGGCTCAGTGTGTGTGGGTCTAGAGGGTAGGGCGCTTGGGCTACAGGGTCGCGCTACGCCATCAACATTTCGTTTCATTTCACCTCATCACACCCCTTGTTGCGACGTAAGTGCTTGGCACTAAAGTACAGACCGATCAACGAAACGTTTTTTGGCCACCTCAGTGAAACGAATCCCCACTTCAATGATTGTTCGGCACACTGCCAATAGCTCCGTTCCACGGGGCTAAAACTGCGTTCCGAAATCCAAAGAGCGGATGATCTCTGCAGATCAAAGATAAAGGCCAGGCGGCGTGGAGCTATCCTTCTGTTTATTCGGAGGCGAAGCGGAGCTTCGCGGCATTGCGGTCCCAAGCTGGAGCTTGGGACCGAGAGCAATGGTAAGCGCGCTTAGGATCTTGATTTAATGCTTGGCTAGCAGGACTTCCAGATGCGCCTGCACGGATTCCGCCAAGGCATCGACATTGTAGCCGCCTTCGAGGCAACTCACCAGGCGGCCTTCGGCATGGGTTTTCGCGACGGCTAGCGCCATTTTGGTCAATTCGCCGAAGTCTTCGGACTCCAAACCTAGTGAACCGATCGGATCTTTGGCGTGGGCGTCGAAACCGGCGCTCACAAGGACAAGCTGCGGTTTGATCAGATCGGCTGCCTTTTCAAGGGCCTTGGTCAACGCCGCGAAATAATCCTTTCGCGAAGTGCCAAACCGAATCGGGACATTCAGGGTGTATCCCCGCCCGCGCCCTTTTCCCGTTTCGTCCGCTGATCCGGTGCCGGGATAGAACCCTCGGCCATAACGATGAATGCTGAGAAAGAAGACCTCCGGATCTTCATAAAAAACGTCTTGCGTACCATTGCCATGATGGACGTCCCAATCGAGGATCAGAATCCGCGTCAAATGGTGGCCTTCTCGCGCCCTGTCTGCCGCCAAAGCAATATTGTTGAAGAGGCAGAAACCCATGCTCTTTGTCGGCGTAGCGTGATGGCCCGGCGGACGAACGAGGCACAGAGCAGTCTTTTCTTTCCCTGTCAGCACCGCATCCACGGCGGCGACACAGGCGCCGGAGGCAGCCAGGCCGACGGAGTAAGACTCGCGGCTGACGATCGTGTCCGCATCGAGCCGGCTGCCGCCGCCAGCGGCTGCTTCCTTGACAAGCTTGATAACCTCGGGTTTGTGAATCCGAGCAACGGTTTCTTCCTTCAGAGGTTGATAAGCGCCAGGCTTAGTGCGCTTGGCGAGCCCCGACTTTTCCAGCATTTTAGTGATGGCTTCCAAGCGCTTGGCGGATTCGGGATGGGCGCCGGTCTCATGGCGGAGGAACACCGGGTCCGTGTAAAGCAGGGTCATAGGAATTCTCGCAAAGCATTTTATGGAAGCCGGCCCGCGGCTCGGCAAAGGAGGGCCAAGCCAGGCATGCCTATTAGGATAAGAGCCTGCTCAACGGCATGTAATGGGAATTTCGGGCCTACGATGACCGCGTCACCGAGTGACCAGATAGGCTTGGAGGTTCTTGAAGATTTGATTGCAGTGAGCCCGCCATTGCGATTTCGAGCGGTCGCGCATTCCTCTTTGGCGCAGGACCATTTTCACCGTCAGCCCGGCGGCCGGGTTGGTCGGGTTCTTTTCCATGCGCAGGTCCATTTCCAAGAGCCGGCGCGGCTTGGCGCTCGCGGGCCGTTCGGTTTGAAACCAACCCCGCAAACCGGCAGGCGCCGGCGCTGCCGCAGCCGTCTCGACCTCTTCCGGAATGCGCACGCGTATTAGACCGGGAACGCTTTCAACAACGCTTCCCTTGAGATCGTGAACGAAGCCTTTGATTTTGACTAAGGCCATGCTCTCCGGCATGGTAATCGTGAGCGTAAACTCCTCGGCATTGGGGTCCTTCATTTCCGGAGTGGACGCCGGCTGCAGACCCAAACGCTGATTCCTTCTGGGATCGACTGTACTTAAACCCGACGCCGGCGTCGAACCCAACGCAGGGGTGGAACGCGCTTCACTAGAACGAGGGCCCAAACCCGCCTGAAACCGCTCGTTTAATTCTGCCGCGGTCTGCGGTCGGCTGGCAGGCGACTTGGCCAGGCAATCGCGGACCACGGCTTCCAGAGCGGGTGGTATGCTGTGCCCCATTCCTAGCTCACGGAAACTGGGCGGCGTCTGCGCCGCATGCGCGGCCAGGAGTTCTTTGGTCGTCGCCTGCTCGAACGGCAACCGTCCGCTCAGCATTTCGAAAAGGATAACGCCAACGTTATAGAGATCGCTGCGCGAGTCCATGTCGTTGCCATGGGCTTGTTCGGGCGAGACATACTGCGGCGTGCCGGAGATTGTCACTCTATTCGATTCCACCATCTCCTCGGGCGCGATGTAGAGAGTCGTATGCAAGGCGGCCAGGCCGAAATCCAGAATCTTGACGGTTTCGTGTGCCGTGTTGGGATGGACAATCATCAGGTTGCCCGGCTTCAAATCGCGATGAACGATTCCAAGCGAGTGAATGTGAGCCAGGACGCTGCATAGCTGGTCGAGCAGCTTGGCGACTCGAAGGGGCGTAAAGCGGCGGCCCTGGCGGAGAACGGCATCCAGGCAAGTGCCGCGCAAATACTCCATGACCAAAACCGGTCCTTTAGGATCGTCTTGGCAAGAATCAATGAAGCCGACGGCATGAGGATGGTTGATTTGTGCCAGGACCTGAATTTCCCGCTGGAAGTGTTTGCGGACCTTGGCATCGTGGGCGAAGCGTTCGAGCAGGACCTTAACCACGACTTCCTCGCCCCGGTCGAGCGAGCGGGCCAGATAAATCCGGCTCATGCCGCCTTCTTCCAGCTGGCGAATTACCTGATATCGGCCGAGAAAAACCCGGTCTGGCATGGTTCCCGCCTCAAGCGAACGAACTGAATTGTGTTTTTGGGACAAGCAAGTGTAGGTCGTTCTTGGCCTACAGGCCAATTGCCGGCTGCGGTTTTCCTCCCCGGCGGAAAGGAAATAGAACAGCATCTTCACTTAAGGCGTCCGCGTCTGCACAATACGTTCATGCCAATTGACCAGATTCTAACCGGCGACTGTCTGGAGTTGTTGCAGGAATTGCCGTCCCAGAGCGTGGACCTCGCCTTTGCCGACCCGCCTTTCAACATTGGCTACGAATACGATGTTTATCTTGGTATGTCTCACGCATCTGCGGCACATTTCGCGAGCGCACCGGCCATCCCTGCCAAATGCCGGAGGCCCTGTTGGAACGGATCATTCGCGTTTCAAGCAACCCGGGCGAGCTTGTCTTCGATCCTTTCGCGGGCAGCGGCACAACGCTGGCGGCAGCCAAACGGCTCGACAGGCGCTATCTCGGCTTTGAACTGTCGGCCGAGTACGCGGATAAAGTCAGGCAACGACTCGACAGCGTTCAGTCCGAGAAGCGGAGCAATTTGCCTTTCCCTGCCTGATCGCAAGGACGCCTAGCGAGCAATGCCACCTGTTAGCAAATTAGGCTAGCGTTCACTAACTTATTTGGTTATAAAGCTCCTCCTTCGCTGACGATACTTACGAGCATCACCCAGTTAATTTCCGGTTTAGGTCGAGGCGGGATTCCGATGTGCGCTAAAATGGGGATTCTCCGTTTATACATAATTGCGCATCTTGCCGCGTTAACGGCGGCCAACGGCTGCGCTCCGCGAATACTCAGTGTGTTTACAAGAAGCCGGGAAAATGAAGCGCCCCCGGCGCTGGAAGCCGATGCCGGCGATGGGCAATTCGCTTTAAAGCCAACGTTGATCGACGTGACTAGTGCTGACAGTCCAGCGTTTGAGCCGGATCCAACAAAGACATACAGGTGGATGGTTTTTCATGATCCGGCCGATAGCGGTCCGTTGGTTGGATCTCGGAATCAAGCCAGACAAAGCGTTATCCAAGTGGCCGATTTGCTGCTGGAATGTTCTATTTGCGTTTTGTGGTAGCCGCGCATTTCGCGCCTCACTAATCGCTTTGATAGTCCCTGGTTTATTGTCTTTTTGGCCTATAGCAGAGGTGCAGTACCGATGTGCGCGAAAAGCCGGATTGACCATTTGACCCTCATCGCCTGGCTCACCGTTTCTATGATGGCGATTGGTTGCGAGCCTCGGATCTTCGGTTTCTTCAAGGACGAGCGAAATAATCAACCAGCCCCGCTTCCGCAAACCAGCCAACCCCAAGAAGCCGCGACTCCTCAAGGGCCTAACCCGTCCGATTCCTCTGCGAACGCGTCACTTGCCCCGGTGTTCGAGCCCGACGGGACTCAGAAATACAAGTGGATCGAATATGGGGAATGGAGCACAGGTCATCCGATAGCGGAATCGGCCGCCGTGATTCTTGGAGGAACCGTTATCGCAGTTGGCTGTGTCGGAGTGATTGTCTTATACATGGTTGCCGCCAGTGCTGGGCGGGGATCCTACTCCAGCACTTCTTCGTCTCAGCCAAACTCGGATCAGGGGTTGTTTCATCGGTAGCGGTAGCACAGCCGAATGGAGCGGTGGACGAAGTTCATCGGAAAAGCGTTGGACCCGCGCCGCCTCTGCCTCGGCACGCAGGCGCCCCTGCCCCCTATTCAGGCGATAGCAATCTCCGCCAAACAAGTTTTGGATTGTCGCCGGCGCCACTGGCCTTTACCCTAGGCATCAGTCGTTTCAATTCACCTCGATGGAGATTCACCATGAAACCGAAAATGCTGCTGGTTCTAATCGCCGGCCTGCTCGTGGGCGCTGATGCCAAGGAGGATGCCAAGAAGGAAATGGACAAACTTCAGGGAGAATGGGTCATGGTCTCCAGCGAACGCAATGGCGAAGCCATGCCGGCCGAAGAGCTGAAAACGCTCAAGCGCGCCATTAAGGGCGATGAGTTTACGGTTTTCCGCGATGGCCAAGCCTTGGTTAAGGGCAAGTTCGCCGTTGACCCGACGAAGACCCCTAAAACGATCGACATCATGTTCTCCGAAGGCGAGAACAAAGATAAGCCCTTGCTCGGCATCTATGAAATCGATGGCGATACCCAAAAAGTTTGCTACGGCGCGCCGGGCAATAAAGATCGGCCCAAGGAGTTCTCCTCCAAAGGCGACAAGGGCGTGACGCTGTCCGTATGGAAGCGGGAGAAGAAGTAGGCGAGCCCGGCTGCGTAAACACCGGGAGTCCTCGCCGCTAATGCAAACCGGCTCACAGGGCAAACTCAAGCGAAACGTCTCCTAGGTGAAGGAATGGCAGCCTCATGGACAGTGCTGATTTTGGTTGGAATCCTGGTCCTATGGTTTTCACAAAAGGCGTGGTCCGCCCAAGCGCGTTCGAGAAAACTGGCTTACGCCTCGGTTGCATTGGGTCTATTAGCGTTCCTTTATCTTGAGGCGAATTTGGGGCTTCGGCCCACAACCAATCCTCAGGTCTTTAAGATGACCGGAGCGCTTCGGGCCATTGTGGGGCTAGCAGGCATCGGCCTCGCCATCGGCGGGATAGTTATTCGGCGCCGGGATAAAGGCACTGGATTGACTCTGCCGATAAGTGGCGGTGCACTTTCCTTGACTCACTCGGCCGTAGGCGTCGCCTTTGTCTATTTTGCTTCAGTAGCTTCGCTCGCCGACGTCACGGCGGCCGGTTCAACGGCATGGCAATTCCGCTCCCCGGATTATGGGTTCACCTTGACGCTTCCCTCCGACTACTGGAAAGAAGCGAAATCACCAGATCCGAGCCATTTTGGCTTCGAGGAGCCCATGCACTCCATGCATGTCGGCGTGAAAGTTGTTAAACAAGACCGCGACGGTTTCAAGGCCGCGGTCAAAAACCTTCACAAACTTGCTGCGGATACTGCCGACGCATCCAGCAAAGGCGAAAGCGAGGGGACAACTGCGTCTGGATATCCTTTTGCTTACATCAAAGCGCTTGAAAAAACCGATCAGGGGAAAACCATCTTCGTAGGCATTTCCTACGTTTGGTGCGAAGACAAGGGAATTATGGTGCAAGTGATTCTTGAAGGAATGCAGAGAATGACCTCTGAATTCGGCCGAGAATCGGAAATGAAGCTGTTCGAAGAATCGGCCAATTCGATTTGTCTTTCTGTCGGAAAGTAGTTCGAATCATGCTGCCTCCCGTACGAACACCGCTCGTTCGCCTCAGCAACATTTTCCCGGACCAGGCGATCTACGCCAAATGCGAACTCTTGGCGCCGGGCGGCAGCTTCAAGATCCATGGAGCGGTGCATCTTCTCAATCACCTGAGCCAAGAAACCCCGCGACGCACGCTCGTTGTTCCTTCGATGGGCAATACGGCGCTCGGGGCGGCGTATGGAGCGAAGGCGTATGGCTTTTCCATGGTCGGCGTCGTGCCTCAAGCTATATCCAAAGCGAAAGATGAAAAGCTCCAGGCGTTGGGCGTCGAGTTGATCAAGATCGCCGGCGGCGGCAGCGAGCTTCTGAATCGAGCGAAGCAAATTGCTGGCGAGCGCCAAGGATATTTCGTCCACCCCCATCTCGATCCGCTTTGGACGGACGGTTACTTCACGATTGCCGAGCAGATTCTGGAAGCCTTGCCGGAGTGTCGAACATTGGTGTTTCCCGTTGGAGGCGGCGGGCTTTTGATGGGCTCAAGCGAATACATTTTGCAGCATAAAGCTCGCGTCCATCTCGTCGGCTGTGAAGCGTTCAACTTTCCCACCTACGCCCGCTACGACCACGCGCGCACCAAAACGATTGCCGACGGTTTGATTCTGGACGATCCGCATCCCAAAGTCCAAGAGCGCATCAAGGAAATGGGGATCCCCATCAACCTGGTCAAGGACTCGGAGATTCGCCTGGCGATGGCGGAGCTATATCAGAAACACGGTTTGGTCGTGGAACCATCGAGCGCTATTACGGTTTCTTTCGTAAAGACTAATGGGAAATCACTGGAGGCGCCTGCTTGCCTGGTGATGACTGGAGGCAACATTGGCGCCGAGGATTTTCAGAAACTTATCGGCTCAAATAGTTTTTGAGCCAAAGCGCCAGCGACGGAGCAATTCACTCGCCGACGCTTTTCGAAGACGTGTTTTTTCGAGTCATCAGGTTTGCGAGATTCATTATGCGAAAAGCAATCCTTTCAATTGCCATTATCCTTGGTGTGGCTTTTTCCGCGCAAGCAGCCGATGTGGATAGTCTCATCAAGCAACTTAAAGACAGCAGCAGCGACGTGCGCCGCTCGGCGGCCAAGGCGCTCGGTGAATTAGGTGCGGAAGCGAAACCGGCGATCCCGGCTTTGGCCAAAGCGCTCAAGGATCAGGATCTCTTCGTTCGCCGCTTTGCGGCTCAATCCCTTGGTGAAATTGGTCCTGAGGCTAAGTCTGCCGTGAAAGACTTGGCGATAGCGCTCAAGGATCACGAGAAAGAAGTTTCCGAGGCGGCGGCCCAGGCCCTTGGGAAAATGGGCACGGATGGCGTCGCTCCGTTGGCTGATCTCCTCAAGGACAACAAGAAAGAGGCCTCGGCAAGAAAAGCGGCCGCCGACGCGCTGGGAACGATGGGCAAGGAGGCGCCAAAATCGGCGGTGACCGCCCTCGCGAAAGTCCTGAGCGATCCGGATGTTAGAGTTAATGCCGTCCAGGCGCTTGGCGAAATCGGTCCCGAGGCCCAATCGGCGGTCGCCGACATCAAGTCGGCCATGAGCAAGAAAAAAGATAGGGCTTTTACCCGGGCGGCCACTGAGGCACTTAAGAAAATTGAAAGCATCAAATAAGAAGCAAGTTTGGCGAGCGAAAGGCCGGCGGCCCGCTGCGGAGGACCTCAATCCTCCGCTGCGGGCCGCTGCCTAGAGAGACCGGAACCCGGCGGTCGCTCAGATCGGAAATAGTGATTTACCAGGTGGGGAGGAAACTAGCCCTGGGGCCGTTCACGAATCCCCTTCCGTATGAGCCGAAATCCAACCGTCCGGCAGGTTCCACCAAAATCGATCAAGCATATCGACTGGATTACCTCCTTGGTTAGAGCGCCTTGTGCAGGCTAAAGGGAAGGCTGCATACGAGCCAAGTAACCTATACTCCTTTCCCTGGTGGGCTGTCAAGGATTTAGAAACGGTGCATTCGAAATGCCAAGAAAGTCGGCTGCACGATCGGGATCGTTTTCCTTCCTTACGCAATCGTTCTACTTTATAAAAGGCCGTGTCACAAAGAGGGTAGCAAGGAGTCTTACGGAGTTCAGCACCACATCGGTTTCGTCAACCCGCCGAGGCGGCTACACGACGCTTAATTCCTTCCCCACCTCCGCGAATGCCTTGGCCGCTCGATCCAGCTGGTCCTGCGTGTGCGCTGCTGAGACCTGAATGCGAATCCGCGCTTGGCCTTGAGGCACGACGGGAAAGCTAAAGCCGATGACATAGATGCCTTTTTCCAAGAGCTTATCAGCCATGCGCGTTGCCAGAGCGGCATCGCCCAGCATGACCGGCAAAATGGGATGCTGACCCGGCTTGATCTTAAAGCCGGCTTTTTCCAGAGCCGAACGCAGTTGGCGGGCGTTGGCATGCACGCGATCGCGGAGCTCAGCGCTTTGGGCAATCAGGTCGACGGCTCTCCGAGCGGCGCAGGCAATAGGCGGCGGCAAAGCATTAGAGAAGAGATAAGGGCGCGACCGTTGCCGAAGAATGTCGACGATTTCTTGACGCGCACAAGTAAATCCGCCGGCTGCACCGCCCAGGCATTTGCCCAGAGTACTGGTAATGATGTCCACGCGGTCCTGGATGCCAAAATGTTCCGCAGTGCCGCGGCCGTTGGGCCCGATGAAGCCGGTCGCGTGGCTATCGTCGATCATGACGATGGCGTCATAGCGGTCTGCCAATTCGCAAATGGCCGGCAGGTTGGCGAAGGAGCCGTCCATTGAGAAAACGCCGTCGGTGGCGATGAGCCGGAAGCGAGCGCCTGCCGCTTCTTTGAGCGCCTTTTCCAGCTCCGTCATGTCATTGTTCTTGTAGCGAAAGCGCTTCGCTTTGCACAGCCGCACGCCGTCGATAATGCTGGCATGATTGAGTTCATCGCTAAGGACCGCGTCGTCTTCACCGAGGATTGTTTCAAACAATCCGCCGTTGGCATCCCAACAGGAGCTATAAAGGATGCAGTCTTCCTTCTGCAGGAAGCCCGAGAGGTTTTTCTCCAGGTCCTTGTGGATATCCTGAGTGCCGCAGATGAACCGCACGGAAGCCAGCCCATAGCCGAATTTCCGCAAGCCTTCGTGAGCCGCCTCGACAATAGCGGGATGATTGGCCAGGCCGAGGTAATTATTTGCGCAGAAATTGACTACTTCGCAGCCGGCAATCTGGATCGCGGAACCCTGCGGCCCCTGCAATTGCCGTTCGCGCTTGTACAGTCCTTTGGACTTAAGTTCTCCCAGTTGAGTTTCCAGATGTTTCCGTAAACGTTCATCGCTCATTGGAGAGTTCTCCACCCTTTCAAGGCACCAAAACCACCTTCCCGCATTGCCCGCTGTGCATTAAGTCAAACCCGCGTTCGAACTGCTCCAACGGAAACGTGTGCGTGACGATCGGCTTGATATCCAGCCCGGCACGGAAAAGGCCTGCCAAACGATACCAGGTGTCAAAAAGCCGGCGCCCTGTAATGCCGTGAACGCGCAGGCCTTTGAAGATCACCTCGTTGGCCAGGTCGAGCGGAACTGGAGCGTTGGGAATGCCGAAGAGCGCCACTCGGCCAGCGTTCTTGACGTGCTGAAAACACAAATGAACCGCCGACGGATGGCCCGACATTTCCAAGGCCGCATCGACGCCTTCCCCGCCCGTTTCTTCCTGAATAGCGCTCGCATCGACTTTTTGCGGATTAAAGGCCAAGTTGGCGCCGACCTTTCGCGCCAATTCCAGCCGATATTCGCTGACGTCGGTGGCAATGATGGTGCTGGCCCCCGCGGTCTTGGCGACTGCGATGGCGAACAGCCCCGTCGGTCCACAGCCGGTCACCAAAATGGTGTGGCCAGTGATGTCTTCGGTTAGCACGGCATGCACCGAGTTACCCAACGATTCTTGCATGCACGCCAACTCGGCCGGGATTTCGGGCGCGGTCTTCCAGCAGACGCTTTCGGGCAGGCGAACAAATTGAGCGAAGGAGCCGTCGCGATCCAATCCCAGGATCGTATAGTTTTTGCAAACGTGGCCGTTGCCGGTTCGGCACTGGAAGCATTTGCCGCAAGTTACGTGCGACTCCGCCGCCACGCGGTCGCCGACTTTGACCGAGGTTACCCCCTTGCCGATCGTCACAATTTCGCCGTACATCTCATGCCCGAGAATCCGGGGCGGCTTGATGCGCTGCTGAGCCCAATTGTCCCAGCTATAGATATGGCTGTCCGTTCCGCACATGGACGTGGCACGTACTTGAAGAATCACTTCCCCATATTCCGGTACGGGGTCGGGGACTGTGCGCAACTCCAAACCGGGGCCGGGTGCAGCTTTGAGAACAGCTTTCATGCACTTCTGGTTGGCGTGAGGACCGGGAACTGTAATTTCGGCATTATATGAGAATAGCGGGTTTCGAAGATCCGCGCCCTCGTCGTTTTTTCACGTCTAGGTGGTATTGACCTCTATCGGCCCCGTGGCTATGGTCCCGCCGCTTTCCGTTTAGAACTTGAAGGAAACTATTTAGTGCAGAAGCCGCCGAGGCTCCAGCGAGCTTTAGCGTCGGCTGTTCGTGTATCCAGTTTGCCGGGTGCCAGGATCGGCATCAGGCCAGGCACATAAGGTATCCGGCATCAGGCCAACGGGAGGGGGACTTCCGTGAGCCTTGGGGAGTCGGAGTGGGAAAGGAGGCCAGGGTGGCTAGGGCAAAGGCAGTAGCGTGGCTGGGCATCGTCACGGGCCTAGTGTTGACGCCGGCGGGTTTGGAAGCAGCGCCGTATTCGGCGAGCCTGGTTTCCATTCTCGGGGCTGATACGCCGGCTCAAAGCCAAGTGCGGCCGTCGCGCATCCGCACGGCGCTCTCCAGCGCCATCGAAAGCTATCGCAAGGGCGAATATGAAAAGGCCGCCCCAGTATTCCAACAAGCCAAGACGGGATACGACGATCTAACCCCGGCCGAACAGCAAGACCTCCAGAGCTACATGCAGCTCAATGCCAACGCGATGACCGCGCGGCGCGAGGCGTCCGAGCAGCTTCGTCAGGCTGAGAAAGCCGACAAGGAAGGCCGGATGGCCGTCATGCCCGATCTCGTCAAGAAGATCGCGATCAACGTCGACTACCTGACTGCCGCCGATAAGCAAAAGTTCCAGGCCCTTAACGACAAGATGCTGGGCCGCGGTATGGGCTCTTCCCCTGCCAGCACTCAAGGCGCGATCGCTCGTGCTAAGCTCAAGCAGGCGCGCACTGTACTGGGCAAAGGCGATTTCGCCGCCGCCGAGCAAATGGCTGCCGAAGTCGCTCACATGCCGGTCAATTACGACCCCAAGGAAGACACGCCTGCGAAAGTTATGGACGACATCGCCAAGATGAAGTCCGACCCCAAGGCTTGCCTGACGGCAGCGCGCGTGTGCCTTCAGAAGGGCGATCTAGATCAGGCGGAACATTATGCCCAGACTTCCGAAAAGACCGCCTCTTCGTTCTCTTTCACATTCTCCAGCGACAGCCCGTCCAAAGTTCTGCACGATGTGAAGAACGCCCGCCTTGCGCAAACCAAGACCGGCGCGGGCAGCAGTGCTTTTGAACTGAAAGTAGCCAAGACCGGCCCGGCTCCGGTTAAAGACCCCATGGCCCGGCAGACCGAAGGGGCTTCCGTTCCCAGCGCCAAGTCCGACTCGAAGAGCGAAGAGGCTCGGCGCTTGGTCAAGGAAGGCCGCGAAGCGTTCAACAAGAACGAGCTCGATAAGGCAACAAAGCTTTGCGACCAGGCGGCGGCGCTGAACGCTAATCTGCCGTTTTACGAAGACCATCCGGAGAAGCTCAAAGCGGACATTGTAAAAAAGCGCTCGCAGAACGCGGCCGCCAACCTGGCCGGCTCCAAGGAAGATCCGCACGAACTGCTCAAAAAGGGCCGCGAACTATGCAAAGTCGGCCGCTTTGACGAAGCGCTGGCCTATGGCCAAAAGGCCAAGGCGTCCAATACGCACTGGGGCCTGTTCGACGATTCTCCCGACTCGTTGTTGCAAGATGTCGAAAAAGCTCGCGCCAAACATGACCAAGAAGAATCGGTCAAGGTGTTGACCGATGCGCGCAAGCTCTTTGAAAAGGGAGACCTCGAAAGCGCCACTCAAGCCACCTACCGAGCCGAAAAGCTTCATGGCCCCTACAGCATTTGGGACATGGGCGACCGCCCGCAGAAATTGCGGGGCGAGATCGAAACCGCCCGCGCCAAAGGGGTCAAGTCGACCGTGCCCAATGTTCCGGGCGGCGTGGCCCGCAATGACAAGCGCGGTTCTACAAAATCTGACATCAGTAATGACGACGTTCGCGCCGCCCAGGCCCGGCAAATGCTTGCCGACGCCCGCATGGCGCTCAAGGCCGGCAGTATCGACCAGGCTGCCAAGCTCGCCAACGATGCCAAGAGCCTGAAAGTTGCGGCCTACAAACCCGGCGACGATACGCCCGACAAAGTTTTGATGGATATCCAGCAGGCGCGCGTCGCCAAAACAGGAAACACCCGGCCGGCTTCCAACCCAAGCATGGCTTTGGAATCAGCGACCGACTCTAAGAAGCAAGCCGTCCAGTTGCTGGGTCAAGCGAAGCAGTACCAGCAGCAGGGCAACCTGGTGTTGGCTCGCCAAAAGACCGTGGAAGCCCAGATGCTCCGCGCTTCCTTCGGTCCTGAGGAAAGCAGCCCCGAGCAGCTCTTGCTTCAGTTGGCTTCCTTGGCCCACCACCGCATCGACGGCTTGATGGTCGATGCCGACGAATGCATGAGAAACGCGGGTTCTAATCCCCAGATGTATACCAAGGCGGATAAGGATCTGCGGGAAGCCAAGCAATTGGCCTCTTGTTACGGTCTGGATACTCTGCCCATTGACAGCAAGTTGGGCTTCATGCGCCAGGTCGCGTCAAACGGCGCCAAGGTGCCTGCCCCGACCGTTTATCCGACGGTGGAACAGACCACCGCGTCCAACAGCCAGGAAGGCAAGGGGCTCGAAATCCTCCAGAGGGCTCGCCTGGAATTGAAACGCGGTGATACGGCGTCCGCTCGCCGCATGGCCATCGACGCTTACCAGGGAACTTACGGCGTGCAGAAACAAGCCGCCGAAGTCATGCGCAGCATCGATGCCGAGGAGGAAGGCCAGCGTCGCCTGACGGCCTCGCGCACCTTCGATGCCGCCAAGGCCGCCTACCTGCGTCAGGATTACGTTCACGCCGCCCGCATCCTCCAGTCCGTCGACATGCGGACGCTGGATACGGCCCGGCAAAGCCGTTACAAGGAAATGATCAACAGCGCCGAACTGAACCCGTACCTCGCTTCGGACGTGGCTGTCGCCAAGGCGCCGGCCACGACCGGCGGTCTTCGTCAGGTCAATAACACGGAAGTCGCCAAGACTTCTTTGAATGACCAAAGCGGCGACTACCAGGCCCAGTACAACGCGCTCCAGGACATCAAATTCCAGCAGATGCGCGCCAAGGGGCTGGAAATCCAACGCGAAGCGGCCGAGCACTTCAAGAACGGCGAGACCGATCAGGCGCTCGACCTCTTGCAAGGATATCTGGCCGCTTTGCCGGGCGCTCAGCTTGATCCGGAGTGGGTCACGCGTCTGCGACGGCCCGTTGAAGCTCGGCTAACGCAGTACAAGACGCTCAAAACGCAGCGCGACCAGGAAAAGGAACGCGCGGTTGCTTTGGGCAACAATTCCGATCATCGCAGCAAGGCGTTCCTGGCCGAGCAAAACAAGGAAAAGAAGGTTGCCGAGCTCATCAAGGAGTTCAACGACCTCTACAAGCACGGCCAGTATCAGGAAGCCGAAACCAAGGCTATGCTCGCTCACGAGATGGATCCGGACAACGCCATGACCGCCGCGGCCATCAAGCTCGCACAGCTTGGCGGTGGCAAGGATCGGGCCAACAAGGCCAAGTCAAGCCGCGAGGATATCTTTGAAAAAGGAATGAACGATTCGGAAACTGAAGGGGCTTACGTAGACCTCAAGGATCCGCTCCACATCGACAAGGACCGGCTAAATATAGCTCTCCATCGCAAGAATGAAGGCAGTCTTCCGGTCTCGCCAAAAAAGAAGGCCAGCGAGCTCGAAATCGAGCATAAGCTGCAAACGCCGGTCAACCTGAACTTCAACGAGACGCCGCTCAGGACGGTGATCAATGACCTGCGCACCTGGCAGGGCATCAACATCGTCTTGGACGACGCCGCTTTGAAGGAAGGGTATGTCAGCCTCGATCAGCCGATCACGTTGCAACTTGAAAACGTGTCGCTGAAGTCCGCGCTCAAGTTGCTGCTCGACAAGGTCCATCTGACCTACGTCGTTGAAGACGAGGTCCTGAAAATCACCACCGAAGCCCACTCCCGCGGCCAGATGGTCACGGTCGTCTACCCGGTGGCGGATTTGGTCATCCCGATTCCGAATTTCGACGGCAGCAACAATAGCCTCATGCGCTCAATCGAAGAGTCGCAGAACCCGACTAATTCGATGAACTCGTCGGGGCCGTCCGCCTCGCCATATGTGCCGCCGTTCTCGCTCGGCGGCGGATCTTCGGTTAGCAATCAGAACAGCAGCGGCGGCTTCGCGACCACCCGCGGACAACCGCAGGCTATGAAAAACAACCCGAAGTATACGATGGAAGACACCCTGATGAACCTGATCACCAATACCGTCTCGCCACGGACTTGGGATCGTCAGGGTGGACAAGGTTCGATTGACTACTTCCCGATGACGCTGGCTCTCGCCATCAACCAGACGCCTGACATTCAGGATCAGATCGCCGAGCTGTTGACGGCCCTGCGCCGCCTGCAGGATCAGGAAGTGGCGATTGAAGTGAAGTTCATCACCATTGCCGAAGGCTTCTTCGAACGCATCGGCGTGGACTTCAACATCAATCTGCCGACCAAGGTGAAACCGAACGTTCAGGCGCAACTGACCAGCCAGCAATTCCAGGCGCCGGGCCAGGTGAACGCCTTCGAGCCGACCAATACGATAATCGGCTTGACGCCGGCGGGCACGTTCACGACCGATTTGGACATACCGCTCAAAGCCTCGAGCTTCGGCATGGCCCTCCCGCCCTTTGGAGGGTTCCCGAGCATTCCAGGCGCCAACGGCGGCATCTCGATGGGTCTGGCTTTCTTGAGCGATGTCCAGGTCTTCCTGTTCATGGAAGCCGCCCAAGGCGATCAGCGCACCAACGTCATGCAGGCGCCCAAGCTGACGTTGTTCAATGGTCAGACAGCCACGCTGCAAGTGAGCGATCAGCAGTTCTTCGTGACGAACGTCAATATCCAGGCCGCCAACGGCCAGTTGACCTTCATTCCGCAGAACCAGAACTTCGCCACCGGCACATTTCTGACCGTGCAGGCCACGATCTCGGCCGACCGCCGTTTCGTCCGTCTTAACGTCACGCCGCAGATCACGAACCTGGCCTCGGCGGTCGTGCCGCTGTTCCCTATTGTGACGCCTATCCAGGTGTTCTTTGAAGGCGGTTTCTCCGGGCCGACGGTGAACTTCACCCAGTTCATCCAGCAGCCGGTCTTCAACACCATCACGGTCAATACGACCGTGGCGGTGCCCGACGGCGGCACAGTGCTGATGGGCGGCCTGAAACGGCTCTCCGAAGGCCGCAACGAGTTCGGACCTCCGGTCCTCAGCAAGATTCCGTACATTAACCGGCTCTTCAAAAACACCGGTTATGGACGCGAAACGGAAAGCCTCATGATCATGGTAACGCCGCGGATCATCATCAACGAGGAAGAGGAAATCAAGCAAACGGGCGTGGTTTCCACTCCGCAACAGCAATAGTCTCAATACCGTTTGGCCCCGGGCCTAGGGGCGAGCGCGAAACGAAACAACGGGCTGGCAAGAGTTTCTTGCCAGCCCGTTTTCTTTTTTCGTTCGGAATGGAATCCCTAAGCGGTCATTTGAACCAATCGATGCTGGATCGTTGCCGGGTCAAAATCGCCGAGGTCAAGTGTTCCCGCGAGGATGATATGCTCGGGGGTTCGGCGATCGAAGATCTCGGTTTGGCTCCCGCCCAGGCGATTTTGCGAGACGGCCTGGGTCGTCGCCGCTGCCAGCGGGGCTGAGGCGCCTAGGCCGGCAAGCGTCGTCCCGATCTTCCAAGCGTTGGTGTGGTTTAGCAGGCCCATGTTGGCGACAGACGGCCAACCTTCCGCCGCTCGCTTGGCATCGACTATCTTCCAACCGACAAGGTCCATGGCGACGGGATCGGTCGCGAAAAAGAGCGATTTCCTTCGCCACGTCGCCCACGTCTGATTCCAGCTTCCCGGCCCGCCTTCATAGACGCCAATCAAGCCGTCAAGAATATGAAGCGTCGCCTTTTGGCGCATGCGATGCTGATTCACGGCAGTCGGTATGAAGGTGTTGCACTGATTGGGCCCGCTCTCCACCGTAAACGCCGCCGCATACGCGCTGCCGTCGCCGGCTTGCAGAGCTTGGCGCCGGATGCCGGAAATATGGCTGCGGGCGACATTGTTGTTCATCCCATGCGACATGTTCTTGAGGCTTAACGTCACGCCGGCCGAACGATGATCCTTGAGGACCGGCAGCGTAATGAACTTGTTGACCATGCGTGAGACAATCATGGAAAGATGCGAACGAAACCGGCGATCGTCGCGCTGATCCGTGCCGGGAGCGGCGAAGCCCATGTTGACGAAAACATCCGGGTCGTAGCCGACGACGTGTTTGGCCAGCTCGGGAGAAACGCTGCCCCGTCCCCCATCGAACCCCGTGACGTCAAGTTGGATGCCATAGCCCGATCCCGAAGCATGCCAACGGACGCCGTCCATTACGCGCTCGTACATGACTTGATCGTAGCCGGCATCGCAGAACTCGTTGGCATAGCGCTCGAATACAATAATGTTCTTTCCGGGCACGCCGATTTCCTTGAGGCTGTCAACTACCTTGAGCAAGACCTCCGGGCTGGAAATCGCCCCGACCGCTCCGTTGACCCGGCCGCCCTCCCCCAACTTGGCCTTTCGCCCTACGGGGTTAACCTTGATGCCGATGACATCGCCCTTTTCAAAGAAGCTGCCCCAAGCCTCGTGGGCGTGCCCTGCCCCGGTCAGCGCCATCATTCCCTGGTCGATCATGGCGTCTACCGCCGGCGCATTCATCGTGTTGTCGGGCCGCACCGCATCGGGATGTTGAATTTCAATCACTTTGCCACGGTAGCGTCCCGGCATGTGATAGGCAGTCTCGGCCGTCTTCTTGGTTTGCTCGGTCAGCGATCCGTCAAAGGATTGGGCGAAGCGCTTCAAATACTTCGTGATCTCGTCGCTGTAGAGGTAAGCCAGCGGGGCCCCCGCCGCCACGACCCCGGCCGACGCAACTAGAAAATCTCGCCGTGATACGCCGCGCCGGCATTGCGATGATCGATGCATATCAGTTCCGCCTAAGTGAGCGAGTTAATGCCATAGATCTTGCCTGCATAGTAAACAACGACGGAGCAGAAATCTAGGATCAGGGTGAACCTGTCTGGCTAAATGAGCATCTTGAGGTGGTAGACAAGCGTGCCGTGGATTGCCACGTCTTTATCGAAAGCGTGCCTTGCAATGAAATTCTTGTATAGAGCCAATTGATGCCTTCTCGAAGATTCACCCGTAAACCGCTCGAGGCCCTTTCTGATGAAATGGGGCCCGAGGACGGTGTCGATCCGCGAACGGTTCGCCGCGAGGCCTCCCGCAGCGTGCCAAACCGTAAGGCGTTGCAATTGTGCGGTCAGGTAGCCGATACGCTCAATCTCGTTTTGCAAGGCGAGTGCGGCGATGAAGTTCTTCGCGATTTATTGGTCACTTCCGTAGTTCCGGCGCCGGACTCGACGCGGCTGCTGGTCAGTGTAACTCCAACACCCGGCTCATACTCGGTCGAGCTGGGCGCCGTGATGGAACACCTGCGCCGGGCTTATGGAAAGTTGCGAAGTGAGGTGGCTACGGCCATCCATCGCCGCAAGACGCCGGAATTGTTGTTCAATTTTGTCCAGCGCAGCGGGAACGAATGCTAGTCCAATAAAAAGGCCGCCGGATCTTCGAAAAGATGCGGCGGCCGATGGCTGTTAGTTGCGCTTGGGTCAGGAAGCCTGGGAATCCCGTTTTCGGCAACTGGCCAGATCCGGCGGACCGGAGGCTCGCAAGACGCGCTCGATCTCCTCGACTGACATGCCACGGGAGATCATCTCGTTTTTCAGATTGATCTCCAATTCCGTTTGGCGCATCCGGCCAATCAAGTAAACGATAGGAACCAAGAGGCCGCCGACGATGGCCACCAAAGGGATCAAGAGCGGGGTGATTTCACCGGAAAACATCGTTGCCAATTCCGCGAGCATTGCAATTCTCCCAATTTAGCATACAGGCCGTTCGACAGCTTCCGAGCGGGCGAAGCGGCCGCCGGCCTTGACGGCCTTGATGATTCGTTCGATTTCTTCGGCCGACTTCCCTTCATCGACCAGCTTTTCCACCAAATAGTATTCGTTATCCGAAATGGGATCCTTCCGGTTGTTCGACCACGCCGGCTTGGCATTGGCCGGCTTGTTGGATGCGCGGACCACGCGTTCGATCTCTTCCACGGATAAGCCTCGATTGAGCATATCTTGTTTGAGAGCAGCCTCGACTTCGGCCTGGCGCAAGGTGCGCCATTGATGAGCAACGATCGCGATGATGCCCACAAGAGTGCCGCAAATCGCCATGATAATGGGAATGAGCAGTTCCGGATCCTTGGCAAAAAGCGTCTCCAACATAATCGGCTCTCCTCGAAAACCGCCCGGAACGCGCATTCGTGAATGCGGCTGTCTAGGGATTGATTCGCTGCCCGAGCTTCCCGATTTTACCAGAATTTGAAACGAGGTGAAAAAAGAATTGGCAGAGGCTCATAAAGACCGACTTAGATCGCTCTAACCTAGTCATCAGTGCGGCCGCGCGTTCGTTTGACTGGAAGCGCGCCATTGTCAGAGCGAATATGAGCTTTGACTTTCGGAGGCGCGGGCGTGGCCTCGCGTTCGATAAGCTCGATAATGGCGTCGGCGACATCGACGCCGGTGGCTTTCTGGATGCCTTCCAGGCCAGGGGAGGAATTGACTTCCATTACCATCGGCCCATCCTTGGACTCGATCATGTCCACGCCGGCAACGCGTAAACCCAAGACACGAACGGCGGCCAAAGCGGTCTTGCGGTATTCAAGGGGCAGCTTCATCTTCTTGGCTGTGCCGCCCCGGTGAATGTTGGAGCGAAATTCTCCGGCCACGGCCTGCCGGCGCATGGCGGCGACTATCCGGCGGCCCACGACAACAGCGCGGATATCGGCGCCTTTGGATTCCCGGATAAACTTTTGAATGAGGATGTTTTGCTCTAAGCCGTGAAACGCCTCAATCACGGAACTGGCGGCCGCCGTGCTCTCCGCAAGAACGACGCCGATGCCCTGCGTTCCTTGCAACAGCTTGACGATTACCGGCGGCCCTTCCACGCGCTCGATGCAACCGGGAACGTGATCGGCCTGGCGCGTGTAAATCGTCGGCGGCAAACCGATGTCGTGCCGGCTCAAGATCTGAAGCGACCGCAGCTTATCGCGCGAGCGTGCGATAGCTTGCGATTCGTTGACGCAGTAAACGCCCATCATCTCGAATTGGCGGACCACGGCCAGACCGAAGAAGGTGATCGATGCGCCGATGCGCGGAATGATGGCATCGTAGCGCGGAACGGGCTCGCCCTGGTAATACAATTCGGCGTTGCGTTTGCTGACGCGGATGTCGAATTGCAGGGTATCAAGGATTACGCATTCATGGCCTCGGGCGCGCGCCGTCTCGGCCAGCACGCGGGTGCTGTAGAGCGTCGGATTGCGCGACAGAATGGCCAAGCGCATTGGCGTATCCTTCAGAACTCATTTGCGGCGCAACAAGTACTTCTTGCCGACATCGACAATGAAATCGTTTGCTAACGCGTTGCGGCCGAGCAACATGCGGAAGCAAAGGCCCTCACGCCGAGTGACCGTTAGGGCGATTTTTTTTTGTATGGGTCCGAGCCGGATGACGGTTTCAACCAGCGGTCGTTCTTCACAGACTCCGCCGGAATTTCGTACCACAATCTTACGAAGCAAAGGAGCTTCGACTACAGCAATCTGTAAAGGTTGTTTGTGGGCCAGAGCCAAATACAGACGGGCAAACGGACCATTCTGCCCATTTTCGTAAAGCTCGTACCGGATCGCATCGAGAACCGAGGTGCGCGCGCCGGTGTCGATCTTTACTTTGACGCGGCGCAATTGCCAGTCAACGAAATCGAGTCTTTCTTTCCAGCCAATAACTAGGGGCGTGCTGAAGGGGATATTGGCCTCGGTCGCCGGTCGGTCCGATTGGTCGCGCATCATACCTCGGCCCCGTCATTATAAGGCGACATTCACGGCATTGCCAACTGCCCCAAAAAAACGGTTTAACCGGATGCACTGTCTGGTGTTCTGATCGGGACCTTAGTTTGCCGGCGTCGGGAGTACTCGCGCCATTGCATCTGAACCAGAGCCGTAACGATTATGCCGGCTACAAACCCTACCAGAACATGACGCCAATTGGGAAGCCAGTTGGAGTCCCCGGACGGGGCCGGCGCATCGGCGGAGGACGGGGAAGAAGGTTGTTCCAAAGTTGTGGCGTCATCGCCGGTTGTTTTCGCCTCGCGTAGTACTCGCCAATGCTTATGCACCAAGTCGCCAGGCGGAGCATATTTGCGTTTGGCAACCAAGTCATCTAGCACGGTGGCGGCATCGGTTACTTTGCCTTGCGCGTTTAGGACCTCTCCCAAAAGCCAATACAGGCGATTATCCAGAGGCAACCAAATCAGCAGTTGTTCGACAATACGAGGCGCGTCAGCCGGAAGCTCCGCACCCCATTGGGCGGGAGCAGCCGGACCGGCGGTATAGCCGTCCTTGTTCCCTTGAAAGGTGAAGTTGGGAAAAAGAGCATCGACGTCTTCAAAAGTCTTGCGGGTATCGCGGAGCGTTTCGCGATGCCGCAATCGCATAAGAAGAAGCTGGTATTTCTCTACCCTGCTAAACCATTGCCATTGTTCGGGACTGAATCCTTCCTGAGTTGCAGGCCAGTTGGCGAGGGCCTGTTCCTCGTAGCTAATGGCGCGGTCATAGAGCTCGAGCATTTGGTTGGCCAACGCCAAATTGGCAAGCACAAGGACGTTCTTGGGTTCCCGCACTCGCGCTGCTTCGAGAATGCCGATCGCTTCCTCGCGCTTGAACAGGCGAAGGCAGCATCCTCCTAGCTCGATGCTTTCGGAGACCGTCAGCTTTCCCTTTTGTTTTTTCGTTTCCAACTGGCTAACGCGGTTTAGATAAGCCGGGCGAGGTGGTAATGGAACTCCCTCAGCCGAATCCGCGACAATGTTTCTAAAGGAGGACAGGGTCGAATTATGAAAATCACGAAAAGGCGCCTGCGGAGGCGGCCAAACATCTGTACTGCCGTCGAGAATCTTGGTCTCGCCAGGGATATACAGCCCCGCCAGCGCCGTCGACGAAGCGACCGAGATGGCAAATGCAGCGAGGATCCAGACCGGCAAAACCCGCATGTCTCCGCCTCGTAAACCGGCGCAGCTGCAATTTCTCTTTCTAGCGCGCCTGCTTGATCAAATCTCCGTGGAATCGTTCGGTAATCTCAAAACCGCCTCGCAAGTTGGTCAAAATCGTTAAAGGCGTATAAATCACGCCCCATGGCAGACCCCACCAACCGCACAGCAAGGAGATGAGAGAATAAGGAAGCCCTTTAAGAATGCCGCGCTCCCCGGGGCCCAACAAAATCATTGCCGAAGGGCGCCTTAAGGTTATAAATAGCAACGAGATACAATACTCATAGACGACAACGCGCGCGCCCTCGGCCAGCAACCCCGGTGCTGCTGCGCACGCTGGGGGATTGACCGAATCGGTACAATCAGCCGGTGCAGCTGGCGGTTGGTCCACAGTTTGCTTACCCTCGACTCATATGTCATACTTGCCGCATTAGCAGCAAAATTTGCTCAATATGCCTAATGTCATGCTCGCTCTTTAGGCATTCACCCTTCTTTCGCGCCGTAGGAGTTTACTCGCGTGCCCACAGAATCTCCATTACTCCAGACGGAACTGGAACAGCAGGTCAAAAGCCGGACTGGACGCCGCATCCGCAATCTTGCCATCGAGCTCGACTCCGAGCAGGTGGTTTTGCGGGGCCAAGCCTGCAGTTACTACGTCAAGCAATTGGCGACCCACAGCGTGCATGACTTACTGCCGCACTTCCGACTGGAAAATGCCATCGTTGTGGTTTCCGAGTCCGAAACTTAGGCCAAGACAATTTGCATCTGGCCTACCAAAGAATGAATTCAGTTTTATTAGGCCCCGTCATGCACGCACGTGACCGTGGTGGTGATCCCACCGCGAGGCGTGAACGCGCCGGTTATTTGACACCGCAGCGGCCGGCACGCCGCCACGAAGTCGTCCAGCAACCGGTTAACCACGGCCTCGTAAAACGCCCCTTGATTGCGATAGCGCTGCAAGTAGAGCTTGAGTGCCTTAAGTTCCACGCAGCGTTCACCAGGAGTGTAACGAAAAGTAATCGTGCCGAAGTCCGGCTGGCCGGTCAAAGGGCATAAGCTCGTGAACTCCGGGCAGACGATCTCTATGGCATAATCCCGGCCAAGCGCCGGGTTGGCGAAAGTCTCTAGTTGGTTGGCGTTAGGAGCCTCTAGCGCAGGCATCACTTCTTTCTCGCAATTCTTGCGGCCAAAACTGGAGTCGTGCTCCACTATTTTTGATCCCCAGACAAGCGCGACGTAATCGGTATTCTAGGTGTAGTGATAAGGTGTCGCAACCCTGCTCCGGTGAAGCCAGACGAGGCTGTGAGAGGGACAAAATGGCCGAAACTTTATTAGCCGGGTTTCCCGTCGTGATCGAATTGCCGGTCGTTTGGGGCGAAATGGATGCGTATCGCCATGTCAACAACGTGGTGTATTTCCGCTATTTTGAAAACGCCCGCGTGGAGTATTTTCGCCGGCTCGATTGGTCGGATTTCAACCCCGAACGCGGCATCGGCCCTATCTTGGCATCCACGGAAGCAACTTTTCGTAAGCCCCTGACCTACCCCGACACCATCTCGGTTGGCGCGCGCATAACGACGCTAAGCGACGACCGGTTCACCTTAGAGCACCGTATCGTCAGTAACAGGCTGCAAGCGGTTACCACGGAAGGACGCGGCACAATTGTGACGCTCGATTACGCGACCGGCAAGAAAGTGCCTATTCCGGAAAAGCTGCGCCAAAAGATCGCGGAAATAGAAGGGCGGTCCATGAAGTTGAAATGATCGGCAATAAGCTACAGTCTAAAGATGTACGAGCCGGAAGCGCCAGCTTCCTCCCTGGCGCTTCGGGCTCCTATTCGAGCTCAAGCAGGCATTATCCTCGATCACTCCATCATGAAAAAGTCTCTTGGTGAGCGGGCATAGGGATGCGTGGGGAAAGCAGCATCGCCGGCCGCCCCATTGCCGCCATGACCGCCGCCATGGCCGCCAAAACCCAGACCATGAAACCAAGATAAATGCTTGCCGCTAAAGTGTCCGCAGTGGGTCCGACAATGATGGTGGAACAAATGACCTTTGCCGCAGCCGTCCGCGCCGCATGCTTCGGAATTTTCGACCTGGCCAACTTGTTGGATCTGCCCGGATTGGGCTACGCCGGGATTATCGGTCGATCCAGCCAACGGAGGCGCCGGCGAGGAAGCGCCTTCTGTGACGATCGTTTCAGAACTCCTGCTGAACAACGGCGGGCGAGCCTGGGAAATCGTAGCGAGTGCGACGGTTATAAGGAGGGAAATGGCTAAGCGTCTCATGTGAATCCTTTCTTGGCGCATTCCTGGAGGAAAGAGGAGGTTATCCCTCTAATCCTTCGGCCCTTTCCCGGTCCGAATCTGAAGAACTGTTCCCAGGTCCCCCAATTTGTCATCGAACATCACCGGCAAATAGGGCAAAAGTGGTGAATTACGAACACTCATTTCACGGCTGCTAGGAAACTCTTCTCCCGTCTGTCCCACTCGATCATCGCAAGAGCTGCCGTTCAATGAGTTCAATGACTTCTCCAACGCGCACCCGGCGTTCGCCCATGGTGAGCCATTCATCCTTGCGCACCCACGTTCGGACTTTCTTTTCCGCGGCGACGGCCGTGCTGTGCGTGCGAGCGCCAAAAAACTGGCCGACTTCGCTATAGGCGGCGCCGGTATGTTTTCGGGCCAGAAACATCGCCAGCATGCGCGGATGACTGACGATCCATTGGCGCGCCTTGGATTGCAACGATCCCGGTTGCAACTGTAAAGCGCTACAGACGGCCGCGTCGATATCGGCCAATCGTACAATGCGGACAGAGTGGCGCAATAGCTCGGCGAGCGCTTCCCGGACCAAGCCCATATCGATGGGACGGCCGCTGACCTGGCTGTAATGCCGAAGGCTATTAAGAGCGCCCTCGAGTTCGCGAACGTTGCCCCGCAAGCTGGCAGCCAGCTGACGCAAGACCGACTCGGCAATCGCCTGACCCGGCTGAGCGAGCGTCTTGGCTTGCAGGATTGCCAGGCGCGTCTCTTCGTCGGGCGGCATCAGACTCCAGATGGCGCCGCCCAGCAAGCGATCGCTGAGTTCGGGAGTGAATTCCTCTGCCAAACGCGGATGGCAGTCGCAGGTAACGACGAGCTGCTTGCCGTCGCGCTGAAGAACATCAAAGGTGTGCAGGAACTCCTCTTGCGTGGCCCGCTTGGTGGCTAAGAAGTGCAAATCATCCAAGAGCAGGGCATCGCATTCGCGAAAGTGTTTCCGGAAAGCGCCCAGTTTGCCCAAACGCATGGCTTGCACGAAGCGATTCGTGAAGTCTTCTGCGGTGGCATAACAGATGCGCCAATCCGAATGAGCCTTACGTAGGCCGGCATAGACTCCTTCCAGAAGGTGCGTTTTGCCCGTGCCGACGGGTCCATGCCAGATGAGGGGATTGGTCCCCTGCCCTGGCGTATCAAGAACGCTTAAAGCTGACGCATGAGCTACTCGGTTACAGGGTCCGACGACGAAATCCGCCAGGCGATGCCACAGCCGCGCACGTTTCTTCGGAAAGGGATGAGCCCCGTGCGTCTTAATCGCTAATCCAGCTTTGCGCGCAGGCGGCAATTCGTTCGACTTGGGCTCCTTTCCCAGGTCAGGACGTGGCCTGGGTGAGTTCTCACGGACGCCCGCAAGCTGTTGATCGCGCCGAGCCGCCTGAAACAATTCCGGATTGATGACGAAGCGGACGCTCATGGCCTGGTCGAACACTTGCTTGGCCGCTTCTTGAACCTCGGCGCCGAATTTCTTCTGCAACCATTCTTGAAAATGGAGATTGGGGACGCCGACCCGCAAAACGTTGTCCTCCCTTGTGAAATTGGCATGGCCGTCAAACCAAAGATGATAACGCGGCTCCCCCAGACGTTGAATCAAAGCACGTTCCAACGCCGTCACGACTTCCCGTTCGCTTGTGGTCAAATTTCCCCCCGGCGCGCAGACGCCCGGTATGATTTTTTTGGAGCGTTAGCTTCCAAGAGAGGCGTTTACCGAAGCGAGAGGGAAACCTCGCCCCGGAAGGTTAGTCTCGGAGAAGGGGAGATAATAGGAAACGGCTACCGGCTTTGACAAGGACAAACTGGAGCGCCGGCAAAAACGCCTGGCACGCTCGGACGCAACTAGCCCGCGCGCAGGCACTTCACACAATCGACATTGTTTCGAAAAAATTCCTAAAGAAATTGTCGCGTTGATAACCTGTGAGTAAGTGACCAGCTGGTAAAAATCCCCTTCACGAAAGGAGGCATTTCAGCCCCGTCAACGCCAAATCGCCAAATAAACCTCGCGCTCATCGTACGGCTCGAAACCCAATTCCTTGTAAAGCGCCAAGGCCGGCTCATTGCGCTGATCGACCGATAGGGACAGCTGTCCTGCATCGGCCGCGCGCGTCTCGAAAAGCGCCTTACGAATCAGTTCGCGCCCGAAGCCGTGCTGGCGCGCCTCCGGAATCACACCCACGTAGGCCAATTCCCAGTAGTGTGCCTCGGGGATATCCGTTAGGAGCAAGACGCCAATTGCCGTCTCGCCTGCAAACGCCAGCCACCATCGGCTGGGATCATACTTGCCCTGCGATTGATGTCCAATGATCACTTCGTCTATGGTCCGGACACCGTTGACTTCTGGACAATCCTGCGTTTCCTCATAAGTACGCCATAGCACATCATGAAAAACAGATCTTTTGGCACGGCGATAGGTCTGAAAGGTCAAGCGTTCCTTCGCCAAGAGGAGGCTGACGGGCAAATCCAGATAGTGGCGGAGATAAAAAAGCGTCGTTATGTGAGCAAACCCATTGCGTTGCAAGCTCGGGCCGAGATTCGTTTCGTCGGCCGAGAGCAAGGCCTGCCCAAGTCGGGCGCCGCGGTCGCGCAGCCAAGAACTGGCACGGCGGATCAAGTCGTCTTCCAAAAGCTGCGGCTCTAGCCCTGGCAAGATTTGCGGCGGCCAAACGAGCCCGCTCGCCCCGGGCACCGGCAGGCACACCATCGCTCCAACTAGCCCGCTGCGATCCCGCGCAACGAAAACCCCTTCGCGTTCCAATTCTCCCTTGCTGACCATGCGGAGAGCGTTTGCTAGGCGGCGCTCGCGTTCATCGTCGTTCGCCGTAGTTTGAAAGATAAGACGGAAGGCGGCGGGCAGTTCTTCTGGCCGGGCAACGCCGATTGTAAAAGGAGCCGCCATGATGACGTGTTCAACCGCCGTCTTTGCCCGGCGCCCTCTGACACGGAGAAGCGAGCAGGAACCGGCGTTTATTGTACCCGCGCCTATAGGGCCGGAGGAACGTGGGTCGCGATGCCAATCGTCACGATTCTTTAGTGACGCGATTAGCGGCGCGACCTAGGAACCTACTTGGTCTCTGCTGGAGGCATCCGCTTCGGCTCGGCGGGCACAACAACTTCCGCAGATTGGCAAGAGGATTTGCTCGCACAACTCCGGCAGGCGTGCTTGGTGTAATGGAGATGGCCCTCACCGCTGTGATCGAGGGCAATTTGACTGCCCGCCGAATCCGGGCATGGATAATCCAAGAAATAAATGTAAAGCGGTGGCGTGCGGCAACCGTGAGGGCTCAGGCAACTGCATTCGCCGCAAAACTGGCGGCCAATAGGGCCATAGCCCAGCCAGCTTCGGAAATCGTGGCCATGCTTGCCGCAAGCCTTGCCGGTACAGCAAGGTGTTGCCGGAACAGGTGCAACCGTCTGCACGTCCTCCGCTCGGAGTCCGGACAGTGCCAGCGCGGCGAGACCCAGGGTCAGGGTCAAAGTCCTCCAGGTCCGATTCATGGCGTCCTCTCTTGCTTGTGCCTTGCTTGCGGCCGGATTCAACCAGCCAATCAGGTCGCTGTCTAATCGAATCGGCACACCGAGCGCGTTACGCCAAGATTAGCCGGCAAAACCGGTCCCGGCGAAACTGATAGACCTGGAATGACTGGCAAGGTTTCTCTAAGTTGCCAAAACGCATTGCAGCAAGGCAGCGGCGATTCGGGGATACCTCGTATTGTGACTCGCTTTGTTCCCGACGTAAGATATCCGGCCATGAAAACACCCTAGGCTCGATACTTTTCGAAACGAATTGACCGGGAAATCTTTTTCAACGGACCCTTAGCCATGATTGCGCCGGCATCTTCAGTTCTTTTCTTTCTGCTTGCACTCATGACTGAAGCAACGCGGGCACGATTGTTTGGCTACGATCACGCTTTTGATCAGCCGGTGACTTTATGGATCACCGTGGCGTTGGTTGGCGTACTAATCGCAGCTCCCGTGATCATCTGGATTTTGGCGCGCAAGAAACTTATCGGCGATTCACTTCGAGCCGAACTGATCAGGCGCTATCTCACCTGGCTGGTCCTCATTCCGCTTATATTGGTTCCCCTCCTCTTAGGGGCCGCTTGGACGATCGCCGCCGTTTTTATTTTGAGTTTGCTTTGCTATGGGGAGTACGCGCGAGTCACCGGCCTGTTTCGAGAAAGAACCATCAGCCTGGTTGTAGCATTGGGCATCATTGCGGTTAACTTTGCGGTCGCTGACCATTGGTATGGATTCTTCATGGCCCTCTTTCCATTGACCGTAGGTACGATTGCTGCGGCCGCAATCCTACCCGACCGGCCCCAGGGTTATGTGCAGCGGGTTGCGCTGGGTGTGCTGGGGTTCGCCCTGTTCGGCAGCGCCTTGGGACACCTGGGCTACATGGCAAACGATGCGAACTATAGACCTATCATGTTGCTGGTAGTGCTAGCGGTCGAAGCCAACGACGTCTTTGCTTATATCACCGGCAAAACGTTAGGTCGCCATAAGCTGGCGCCGAACACAAGCCCCAATAAGACATTGGCCGGAGCCCTTGGAGCTATTGTTCTTACGACGCTGCTCGTAGAGTTGATGGGCCGTTTCGTTTTTGCGGGTACGGTCCTCGATAATCCAATTATGTTGATGACCCTGGGCGTGATCATCAGCGTGGTGGGGCAGCTAGGGGATTTGATGCTATCCAGCATCAAGCGCGATATCGGGATCAAGGACATGGGCGCCGCTTTGCCCGGCCACGGCGGCATGTTGGATCGCTTCGACAGCCTAATTCTTGTCGCGCCTGCCGTCTTTCATTATGTGGGATATCTCACGGGCTTCGGTCTGGACCAGGCGACAGGCGTCATTACTGGTAATTGAATTATGGAAACCTGGAAGCTGGAGCCCGCGCGCGACTTAGGACTGCCAATCAAGCAGCGCTGGCGCAGTCTTCGCCGCGAAAGCGGGTTAGTCGAGGCCGGCTTTCAGGCCGCCTGGTGGGCGCTCGTGCATGGCTATTTGTCTGTGGGGCACCGCTTGCGTTTTCTTGGTCGAGAGAACCTTCCGGCTGAACCGCCGTTTGTCCTAATCGCGAACCACGTTAGCCATTTAGATGCGTTGGTCTTGACTTGTTCTTTGAACTGGCGGCTTCGGGATCGAGCCTTCCCGATCGCTGCCGGGGACACGTTCTTTGACAAGACTCCCCAAGCAGCGTTCGCGGCCGGCTTGCTTAATGCCCTTCCGTTATGGCGACACAAAGCCGGGTCCCACAGTCTCTCTGAGCTGCGCGACCGCCTGATGCAACAGCCGTGCGTCTACATTTTGTTTCCTGAAGGAACCCGCAGCCGCAATGGAGAAATGGCGCCTTTTAAGCCGGGACTCGGACTGTTAGTCGCCCAAACAAACGTGCCTGTCGTCCCCTGCTATCTCGATGGAACATTTGAATCGCTGCCGCCTCACCGCCGCTGGCCGCGCTTTCGCAAAATAACGGTTCGCATTGGAGAGCCATTGCAATTCACCCACGCAATAAATGAAAAGGCAGGATGGCAAGAAGTTGTTCGCGGCGCGGAGAAAGCCGTTAGAAAGCTCGCAATGAGTTCTCAATGAACGCGTCAAACCGTGGCTTCATGCGGCCGGTGGTCTGGCGAAATGACATTGGGTTCCGTTTTTCATCAGGTAGGTTCCGTTTTTCACCAGGGGTAGGAGGGGGATGAAAAACGGAAAACGAATGCTCATTTATACCGCCACAAGTCGGCCATCGATCCTTGCTATTTCTCCCCGTCGTAGCAAAAGTGGGCTTTCAGCCGCAAGTAGCCCCAAATGCTTTCCATTTCTTTCCACGGGGGGTCAGGCGAAATGGACAGAACCAAATAACAGGCCTGTCACCACAATGGCAGAAAGAATCGCTAAGTATCCTTTAGGTCTAAGTAATGCGTGGATTCCGGTTAATGAAAGCAGCCGCTGTGAAGTCCCAAAGCTCCAGCGCTGCCATGACTCTCGCTGGGATTCGCCGGCTTATCACAGAAGTGCTTAGCCCAGCTCATTTTTTCGCGTCGCCTGCGATAGTCCTCGATCTTATTTTGGTGGAACGCGATGAGCTATCGTGGGAGATCTTCCAGGGCCGGCTGCTCGATCCCGCTCATACGCGCGAGCGTCATGATTTCGAGGCTTGGAATCTGTATCTAGTCGATGAAAACGGCCGGTCCGGAGAGCCTCTCCTGGCGGTTAAACTCGATTGGGCGTCCGCGAGACTCTTCGTTGTCCGTTCCATCTATTGCTATGCCTGGGAGGCGTACGACGCCGGTGGCAATGTCATTTTGAGCCGGGAGACGAAAAAGTGGATGCGGGAATTAATGGGCACGATCGATCTTTCACGATTACCTACGCTGGACGATTTGCGCGACGAACTGATTTGCCAAGTTTTCCTAGCCGTCGTCGGCAAGAGCCGGCTGCCGCTCACGTCCACTGAAGCGCCCTTGCCGGACTTTTCCCTTGGCCGCTTGGCCTACTTCTATAGAGGGCAATTGAATCCTGAAGAACGATCAGCCGGCCCGGCTCGTTCCTATCCGGAATTGCTAAAAAGAAATCTAAGCGCGGATTTAGCGTGGCTTGAAAAAGCCAAATTGCTGGAACTTTTTCTTCGTCTGGTTACGAAAGAAGAGATCGATCCTGCAATTGACGCCTTCGTGCGGCGCTGGCACGATATTGGCCATTCAGCCGAGGAGATCGTTCCCTTATTGCGGACGCTGTTCAATGAAGCGGCTCTATCGCCCTATACCGATCTGGTTGACAAGGTCCTCGTGTTTCTGCGCAGCCTGGTTGGCAGGGGGTTTCTTGGAAGCCACCATCAAGCAGACTTTCTTAGCCATCTTTTGCGGCAACAGGGCCGGCATTTGACAGCCTTTGATCTCGTCACCTTCCATCAGCGCGGCGCAAATTATCCTGACGCTCTTCTGGTTGATGCGGTCCTGAAAGCTCTCCTTGGCCTGGCGGATAGTGAGCCGAACCTGTTTCTGAACAGCTCCGGGGATGCCGAGGCGCTTAAAAAGAGCAAGCGCTTGCGTCGTCGCGGAATGCGCCAGGGCTGGCTATTGCGCAGCCGCTATCAAAACCATGCCGTGCCCGATGCGCCAACCTCGGAAGGAGAGAATTGCCGCGTTTTGCCCAGTCCACACAACCGCGTTCCCCAGGAACAAATCCTGGAAAGCCGCCACCGGACCAAATGCCTCTTTGCGGACGATCCGCTTGCTTCTTATCTGAGAGCGAACAGCTCGTCGATCCAGCGCCAAAGCTTGGCTGATCTGGAGGATCCGCTCGAGCTTCGGGAACTGGGCATGGCTCTCTTCCTCGATCGGCCCTTGGGCTCCCGGAAGAATCCTGCCGAACCGGACCACACGGTGCTTATGTC
>JBJMQT010000109.1:0-116090 GCA_045802525.1 Gemmataceae bacterium | reverse complement strand
GTGGTTCGTGGTTCGTGGTTCGTTTTCAGTTTGGACAAGCGCTCTTACTCGAGTTAAGCGAGCCCAACTCTTTTTACTGACAACGCGCGATTGGTCACGGTCTGGTTTCTGAGTGCTTCATGAGCCAGGCGATTAAATCAGCGGTGAATTGGTCCGGTTGCGGCTCGAATTCCAGCGTGTGATGAGCTTGCGGATACACGATAATCTCACGATCCGCCGTGGCAAAGTGTTCGACAAATTCTCTGGTTGGGGCGTTTTCGATGATGCGATCCTGCCCGGCCAGGATCAGCAACACAGGCAAATGGAAATTTTGTGAGACCTGATGAAGATACCGGTCTAAATCGAGGCTGGCAGCCAGAAACCGGGCCGTAGCTTTATGAAGAGCCAGGCGATCGTGGCGAAGAAACTCTAGCCACCTTGGCGTGGAGGTGAAAAGCGTCGGGTCGCTAAGGGGAACGGAGATGCGATGACGGGGAAAAAGGAGCTTTACCAGCGGGATGAACTTGGAGAGGCGCCTCATCCGCGAAGTAAGTTTGGGGAAGAAGCCCGGGCAAATTAGAACCAGGCCGTCAATTAAGTTCGGTCGGTAAAACGGCAATGCAGCAGCAAGCTTTCCTCCCCAGGATATTCCGACAACAAACGTAGGCCCATTCGAACTCGATCTATGAATGATTAGAAACTCGACAATATCATCCAGCAACCGTTGAAAACTCGGCGTGTCGCCACGTGCCGTCTGGTTGAGCCCTGCCCCGCGTCGATCCAGGAAATAAACATCAAAGCCGGCCTGTGCCATGCGCTCACAGGAGAACTCGTACCAACCGCCATGGCTCTGAATGCCGTGAAGACAGACGACCGTCCCCCGTTGAGATGGGCTCCCAAGAGAAGCATAATGGCGGTAGTGCCAACTATAGCCATCGCCGGCGACATGCGTGGCGATCCTAGAGGGCGGCTCAGCCAAGCAGCGCCTCCTTGCGGACAGTGACGCGTTCCAGGGCCTCCGCATCGACCGTTACACCAAGGCCCGGTCCGACCACGGCTTTGGCCAGGCCTCCTCTTTGGAAAGTCATGTCCTCTATGCCCAAAGCCTCCCGAACCAAGTGCCGATCATATGACCCTTCCAGGTAACGCAGACCTCGAACGCTCGTGGCAAAGTGACGCCCTGCCGCAGATAGCAGCGCAGTCTCGCCGACCTGGCAGCCGAGTTGACAGCCAATGCCATACTTGACGGCAAACTGCATCAGGCGCAACGAAGGAATGTACCCGCCGCATTTCGAAAGACGCAGATTGAATAGATCGCAGGCCTGGCGCTGAGCCGCCTGCTCCGCGTCGTAAAAGCTGCACAGCGACTCATCGAGCATTATGGGCGTCTTCACTTGACGTCGCAATTCGGCAAACTTGTCAAGCTCGGCATGAGGCATGGGCTGTTCGACGGAAGTGATGTTGAAGTTTTCCAGCGCGCGGATGTGGTGGACGGCCTCTTCAAGGTTCCAAGCTTCATTGGCGTCGATCCGCAGATCCATCGCTGGGCCGACGGCACTGCGAATCGTTCGCAGTCTTTTCGAGTCATCCTGGCCAGTAATCCCCACCTTTGCCTTGATTTGCTGAAAGCCGTACACGCGCATGCCCCAGGCGACCAGACGCGCCTTCAGTCCACGCGCCGAAGTGATGACGCCGCTGTATCTCACCTCTGGAACAGCGCGGTGCAGCTCCGGGGCCAACAGCCGTGTCACCTCTTTGAGACCTTCTCCATAATGCCGTCCGAAAGCATCCAGGATGGCCAGCTCCAAGGCGCAACGCGCCGCGTTGCCGTTGCAGCCGCGCTCGTCGCCGGGAACCGGCGCCACCTTAAGCCGTTCGGCGAGGTGGACCGCTTCGAGGAAAGTTTGGCAATCCTCGACTTGATTGGGAAGGTAGCTTTGCTTTAGAAGCTGGATTGAAGAATCGAGAGTTTCCCCGGTGACATAGTCGCGTGGCACGCCTTCGCCGTAACCTTCAGTTCCATCGGCAAGCAGACAGCGAACAATCAAGTTGTCGGTCGAGGTTCGAGTGTGCGAGGCATGGCGAATCGCCCGCTTGAGCGGAATCGCAACGTGCAACGCAGTCAACTCAACGACTTTCAAGGAACTCATTATCCTACCGCATAGCGGTGAGCCTCGGGCAAGCGTTGTGCTAGCGCGTCGCCGCTAAATGCGATCAATGACACGGGCTATAACGATTTGGGCTGTCGAGCCGCCGCCTCACCCAGGACGATGTTTAGAGCCGTAAAATCCACCGGCTTGACCAGATGAAAATCAAACCCGGCCTCCTTGGAACGGCGCTTATCGTGCTCCTGGCCAAAACCAGTCAAGGCAACACAAAGCGTGTCCCGATATTCGGGCCGGCCGCGCAGCTTGCGCACCACCTCCCAGCCATCCGTCCCCGGCATGGCTATGTCCATCAGAATCAAATCGGGGCTCATGGAATCAGCGGCTTGAAGCGCTTCGTCGCCGGTGGCGGCCTTCTGGACCTCGTGGCCCCAGGCGCTCAGCAGAAAGGCCAATGTGTCCACCATGTCGGCCTCGTCGTCAACGACAAGGACGCGCAATCGCTTACTAACGGGCATAATCGATTCCGCAAAATGCGCGATTCGAAGATTGGTCTCAATGTCTTCAGGAATGCAGTCAGCGCTGAACCATTCCTGAGGCGAACGCCTATCGTTGCTCGGCAAGCAATTGCTCCAGCACTTCGGGATCCAAAGGCTTCACGAGATGGTAGTCAAATCCGGCCTGCCGGGACCGGGAGCGGTCTTCTTCTTTGCCGTAAGCGGTGACCGCCACGCAGAGCGCCCGGCGGCATCCTTCTTGTTGGCGGAGCCGGCTGACGGCTTCCCAGCCGTCCATGCCCGGCATGCCGATGTCCATCAGCACAATGTCCGGTCCGTATTCAAGCGCTTCGCCCAAGGCGGCGAACCCGTCATAGGCGACGCGGACCTCATGGCCCCAAAGCCTAACTAGATAAGCCAGGGTATCCGCCGTATCGCGAGCGTCGTCCACCACCAGGACACGGAGCGGACTCACTTCCGTCATTATTACCCCTTTATACCCGGTTACCACGCTTCAGAATATCGAATTGCGTACATATACCAGCGCCGGCTCATTCTCTCAAGAATTTTAACGAGAACCAAATGTGCAACTATAGGTTACGCCAGCCGTTGTTGCGCCAAATGAATCAACTAAACGGCTTATAGCGCTTCTCTCGTTCCTGTCTCATGGGCTCGTGAGACTCGAAACCGCTGATTGCGGCTTTTGATGTAAACTTTCGTAACAGAGCCAAAGACCCATGCCCATAACCAGCAGCGCGCTTATAATCGGCAATGCCCGAAACAGACGGCTCTCGCTCCATTGCGACCCGGCGAGGCGTTTCGCCTTTACAACGACAATGCCAATGGCGATCAGCACGGCGGCTAACCCGGCGCTGAAAGCCAAGAGCAAAGGCAGGCCAAGCCACAAGCGCCGTGTCGCCACCGCAAGGCCAAACATCACAATTGCATCCCAGCAGGGTACGATGCCGCCGGTCATGCCCAGGATGACCAGGCTGCCCATGCCAACCCGGCCAGGCGCTTTCGGCGGAAGTTCCTGGGAGCCATGCTTATCATGGGCATGACCCGCTATTCCATGATAATGATGGTGGTGATGAGAGCCGTGTCCACCAAAATGGATGTGGTCCGCTTGACCTGAGACGCGCTTCAGGAAGAGCCAAATTCCCATCCCTGCCACTAGTAAGCCGCCGCCCAATCCAAGGATAAATTGCATTTGCGCCGGCACCGCGTTGGGAAACACCAAGGGCATGATCGCCGCGAGGACAAGTACGGCGCCGGTATGAGTCAAGGTCGTGACGAGGCCGAGTAAGAAAGCATGCCAAACGGTGCCCTGCTCGCCCACAAGGTAAGCGGCCACCAGGGTTTTGCCGTGGCCCGGCGTCAACGCATGGGCCGCCCCGAAAAAAGCGGCTATGTAAAGCAAAGCCCAAAATCCCAAGCGCGACTCGAGGAGCAGATCTAACAAATTGTGGGGGCTGATGCTTTTTGCATTTTCAAGCGGCGACTCCTCGGCCGCCAAGGTCTCCGGCGCTAGATCAACAACGTTAAACGTGGCGGCCGCTTCCCGGAGTCGTTCTTCCTCCGCCAAGGTGCGGTCAAGCGCCGATTTGCTCTGCAATCCTTCACTCGCCTGGTCCTTGGAAACAAAACGGACAGAGGCGTCGATTCTGCCGGGATAAAGCGCAGAACAATCCACAAGAGGCGCCGCGTTGCTTGACGCTGACAGGCCGACCACACTGGCCGCGACGAGAGGATAGTCCCACTCGGTCCGAGCAAAGGAAAGCTTTACCAGGCCGGCTTCCCCTTCGAAATTGCCCTCGCGAAACGTGAACCGGTGTTCCTGCTCGCGATCGGGCTCCCAGGCTGCCTGGAAAGTGAAATCGCAACGCAAATGGTCGATTAGCTGGTAATTCCTCCTAGTGCAAACAAACGTCAACGGTTTGCCGTCAAGCGTGCCGGAGAGGCGATCCGCCAAGAGCGGTCCATAGCTGCGGATATAGGCGCCATACAGGTCCGTCCGCGTTGTCAAATTAGGAAGCCCGTCGCGGATAACTGCCATCAAGTCGATGATTGCTGTGCTTTCATCTACATCGAGCTGATATTCCACCGTCACGGCACTGGCTGACAGGCGGACAACGAGAGTTCGCTCGTAAACGCGAGTCAAGACAGGGTGGGCCGAGACAGTCCCGAGAAAACAAGTGCTGATTAGAAACGCCAGCGACATTATGATTCGACTTTGCACAGCGTTCGGCCCTTATAACTCAGCAGTCAGTCCTTATTTTCCCGGCTTGCAATAGCCCAGCGTCATAAGCGCATATCCAGTGACTAAATTGGGATCGGCTTCGAGCCAATGGTTTTCGTTGACCCAGCTCCCATTGTCTTTTTGACGTTTGGCAAGGGCGGCGGTGATGTCGGCGCGCCAGTCGTGCTTCTTGCCTTGGCTGTCAACAACTTCGTCGATGCCCAGCGTATGGAGGCACTTGGCCATACTGTGATAGTAGTAATACAGGCCCCATTGCGAGCGGATCTTGGACATGCCGGGATTTTCGTCCACGGTGTAATGCTTTTGAATCCACTCGTACGCCCTCTTAATGCGCGGGTCGTCCTTGGTAGCCCCGCAGTAGATCAGGCTCTTGATGCCGGCATAAGTCATGCTGCCGTAGCCGGGGATGGGGGCGTCCGCCGGTAAATCGTCGGCGACTTTAGTTTGGCCTCCATTGGCGGCGCTGTAGATGAAGCTGCCGTCGTTGATGCGGCCGGCCCAAGGCTGATCGTTGTATTCGCCTTTGAGGTTTTGACAGCGACTAACGAAAACGAGCGCTTTCTTGAGGGCGGGATCGTCTTTGGGCACGCCGGCAGCCTTGAGCGCGTCGAGGAAGAATTGCGTGTTGGACAAGTCGGGGCGCGATTTGCTGTCATAGCCCGCGCCGCCGTAGAAATCATCGCTCGGGTTCTTGCCTTCCTCCTCGTCCCATTGCAACTTTTTTAGGAACTTGACCGCGTCGCCGATGACCTGCCGGTAGCTGTCACGGTCCGCGGCCACGAGCGCCATAACATTAACACTTGTCACGTAATTCTGCAGTTGCACCTTGGGATCTTTGCCTGCGATATGTCCGGCTTTGCGGTTGATTAAAGACTCAATGTACTTGAGCCCCTTGGCGACGAACGGATCCCGGGAATTCACCTTGCCGGTCTCCAGCAAGCCGGTGACGACGATGCCGGTGACGCCCGGGTTCTTATCCCTGCTCCAGCTTCCATCCTCCGCCTGGCTGGTCTTGAGATAGTCGATAGCTCTATCGACTGTCTTGTTCCAGGTATCCGGATCGGGACCAAGCGTTTTCGCTGGCTCCGCGGCACGAAGGCTCAGCAGCGCGAAAAGGGCAATGAAGGCGCAAGCGCCGCGAATGACATAGCGATAAACGAACATAATGGGCTTCTCCTAAGGTTGTCGTAGCGCTTGGATTTTACCACGCTTGGCAGCTATGGCAAATCGATAGGAGCCGGCGTCCAGCCGGTTTTTCTTACCGACACGGAAGCGTGAGCGAGGAAGATTGATGATTTCCTCGCTCACGCTTCGTGTTAGTGGAGGTGAGAGTTTCGCTCTTGCTCGCTTGGCGAAACTTGCTATTCTCCCTGGCTTCTCGGGCTCATGGAGGGAGGATCGATCAATGCATTGGCTAGAGGTCATGGATTGGCTGATGCTGGCGACGGGATTCACCGGCGGCATGACGTTGGTTTTCTTCGTCCGCCGGCTCTATCGCAAACTATTCGGGCCGCCTTCGGTGGAAGTTTGTTTTTCACCCAAGGGGGGTTGCACGGACATCATCGTGCGCGAAATTAAGAAGGCCCGGCGGCACATCCTCATTCAAGCTTATTCGTTCAGCTCCAAGCCGATTGCCGAGGCGTTAAAAGCCGCCAAATTGCGCGGTGTCCAGGTCGAAATGCTCCTGGACCGCTCCAATGAGCAAGAAGGGTATTCCGACTTGGCCTATTTCATGGAACAGGACTTATCGCCGCTCATCGACGCGCAGCATGCCATCGCTCACAGCAAGATCATGCTCATCGACCATAGAACGCTGCTGACCGGCAGCTTCAATTTCACCCATCAAGCCGAAGTTGAAAACGCGGAGAACCTGCTCGTCATCAAAGGTCATGCCGACCTTTTCGATGCCTATCACAAAAACTTCCAAACTCACAAAGCCCACTGCCAAGCCCCGCAGCATAAGCCGCAGATTCAAGGGCACCACGGACATCAAAAGGCGGCGTAAATCAACTCCGAAGCCGAATACGCTGCAATTCGGGCCTTCAGAGCATGGGTAAGACCCGTCACGGGCTCGGGGGCTTCGTTTGTGTGCAAATTGCTGTGCAAAACAGACACCCCTCTGGTTGCACAGAAATGACGCGTTTTGCACAGAAACGCCAATTATTGCACAGAAATGTCACTTGTTGGACAGAAATGTCACTTGTTGCACAGAAAAGAATTAATCATTCCGAGACGCCGAAGGCTAGAGAGAACATGCACCCTTAATCGGCTTTTCTTTATAGCGGGTAGGCCTGAGCTTGAGCATGACGGTTGAGGCAAAACCGCAACCATATAATGGCAATCTACTCGACGATGTCTACCACTTTGCCATCTGCGTCTTGGATTTCGGTCTTGAGGACTTCAAGGACTAGGTCCTTCACTCCCGGAACGGAATAGAGACCGGAATGAGGCTGGAGAGATTTGGCCAGTTCAACGAGATGTTCCTCTCGCAACATGATATCGACGGCATCCTCGATCAGTTTCACCCCGGATCGATTTCCAGGTCTGAATGCAACTAAGGCATTCTTGCCATTCAAAATGAAATCCCGGCCGTAGGGTAGCCGGCTTAATAAGCGTCTCTTCAAAACATCCACTGCGATGGTCTGGATTCGCACTCTGATAGGGTGGTTGCTCGTATCGCATTCGAGAATAAGCTCTAGCCACCCGCAGGACGATCCCTCCTCTTTGCTGCGGTGGGCTACTTTGGCCGCGAACAATTGGTTCGCTAGCCACGAAGCGCGGGAAAGGTCGGTGAATAGGTATGGGTCTTCGTGACTACGAAGCTCCAGGAAAGCGGCAGCATTCCACGACGATATCGCTTCCATCTCATCTAATGTCAAGCCGACGACCTGCAGAAATTCGACTCGACCGTTAGGCGTTGCAATAGCCGGAAGTTGTGGATCGGATAAAAAACTTACACCATGAATTAAGGTGGACGAACCCTGCTCGATCGGGCCATTTAGTGGCAGTGTGTGCCCGACGCCGAAGCCGTGGCCGGTCTCGAAGACATAGCGGCCAAGGTTCTGCAGAAAGTTGAGCGCCCAATTTGGCGGTTTCTTTTCCCCGGCTTTGCGTGTTGGGCGGAAAGTAAGCTCGAAACCAAAACCGCTGACATCGCGGTCGCTTGACTCCTTGGCCCAGAGTTTGCTTAAGCCGTAGGTAACGAAATGCCAATGCGACTGGGGTTCGCTATTCGGGTATGCGCTGATTCCGTGAATCGGATCGGGGCCCCCAAGCGCATAAGGAATGATCGTGCCTACATGGTATGGCTCACGGTCTCCGTAGATTGGCCGCAAGGCCGCGTCGATGGCATCCCAGCCAGGCGCCTCATTGCTCTTATCAGTCTCTTCTTGCATGGGAACAACCTGAACGATTAACTCGCTTGTCAACCTCGCCCTCGACGCCCATGTACCAGGGTTTCGTGGCCGTCTAATATTTCAATGAATCTTCACCGCCAGCATCCAACCTCGAGAGCAAGCTTGACTTGCCTGACATAGCTCTTGTTTCACCGATCTTACCGATAACTCGTACCGCTTCTCAACTTCGTTGGCCAGGTTGGCTTAGGGTGTAGGTCTAATATATCCCTCGCAATCTAGCCACAACCGTGAGATCAACAGCATTGTTCTGGTTGTTTGCCATTATTTTTCGGAAGCCCTTCAATCGTGCCGGGGCAAACTGACTCTCCATCAAGCCAACTCTTGCAGAGTAGCGCCAACAGCCACATCTAGTGCCCAGCAAAGCCTTGCCGCTGTATCAAGGTTAGGCCCCCGTTCGAAGACCGAGTTGTTTGTGGATTTCTTTTCGAACAAATACTGTCTTCTTAAATGCGGACCTGGCCTGGCGAACTGTGGTGCTTAAGCCCGGATAGCGATACTCAACAGCACAGCGCGTAACACCTTTCAAGCCGGGCCGGAGAGATCTGAGGACCGGATAGCTCGGAAGCAACTGCGTTTTCTGAATTGGCAGACCACATTCGGCAAGCATCCCTTTAAAGAGTTTTTCAATTGCTTGTTGGCAATGGAAGCAAATCTCATCGGTCAGAAGGGGTCTCAGTTTGAATAAGTGCTTTCCGGCGAGAACGTCGTGCTCGGCTTTGCGCAGCCACTGGCCGGTGATCCTTTTCATTGAGCACTTTGCCCTGAGTCACGATGTCTTGAAGGAAACAATCGCCCGATTTCAGGCTTGTCTCTAAGGATTTTGGCGTACGAACAAGGAGATCTAGAGGAAAGCCGCGCCGCTCGATGGCTTCGTCAATGCGAACGGCCTGCTCAATTTGGTTGCGCGTCGGCATGATGACTAACAGATCGACATCACTATCCGGGGTTGGCGCGCCGCAGGCATAGGAGCCAAAGAGGATGATTTTGTCAGGGCGAAAACGCTCGGCTATCTCCCTGGCAAAGCGGCGAATCGCTGCCAAGGGAACGAGATTGGGATAATAGACGCCCGCTTTCGCGTTGGTTCGAGGCATTTGAGTTCTTGCTGCCATGCTTCATATTGTACGGGTGCATTAGGGGCCAATGAACACACGATTCTAGGTTTTGCTTCATAATTGCCTCCATTCTCCGCCTGGGCAGCGCTAAGCTCGGGGCATTTCGCTATACCTGAAACATGCGGTCAAGTGGTCGTTCACCATCCCCACAGCCTGCATGAACGCGTAGCAGATTGTTGTCCCCACAAACGTAAACCCGCGTTTCTTCAAATCCTTGCTCAAAGCATCGGATTCGGGTGTTGCAGCCGGGACCTGGCTACTCTCGTGCCAGCGATTGAGCTTCGGTTTCCCGTCAACAAAGCGCCAAACATAGTCGTCGAACCTGCCAAACTCCTCTTGGACGGTAAGAAACGCTTTGGCGTTTTGCACGGCGGCGGCAACCTTAAGTCGATTGCGAATGATGCCGGCATCGGCCAGCAAGGCCTCCACCTTCCGCTTGCCGTAGCGGGCAACCACGGCGGGATCGAACTCGTCAAAGACTGTACGATAGCGATCGCGTTTTTTGAGAATGGTTTCCCAGCTCAATCCGGCCTGGGCGCCTTCGAGGATCAAGAACTCGAAGAGCCGTTGATCGTCATGGACCGGCGTGCCCCACTCCGTGTCGTGGTAAGCGATGCCTAATTCAGTTTTGGCCCAGGGGCACCGGGTTGCAGTCATAACAGGCTCATTGCCGTTCTTTAGGTGGAACCCTCGTAACGATTGATTACCATATACCAAGACTGGTGGAACTCCAGAAGCATAAGAGGAGTGTCGCGATGCTTTTTCGTGAACAGAGGCCCTCCACTGGGTCGTTCGCCGCGAGTCTGGCTTTGGCTATCGGGTTTTTATCAGCTTTCCCCTTAAATGCCGCCGAACCGACCAAGCTTTCCGTGCTGTTGCTCGGCGACAAAGGACATCATAACCCCGCGGAGTTTGCCAAGGTCATCGGGGCCGCGCTGGGCAAGGTTGGCATCGACGTTAGTTACACCGACAAAGTCGAAGACCTCGTTTCTGAAACCCTGAACAAATATGATGCGGTCGCCATCTTTCGCGACAGCGGTGAATTGCCGGCCAAAAATGAGGTCGCGCTCCTGGAATATGTCGAGAGCGGCAAAGGGTTGGTCCCCATCCATTGTGCTTCGCACTGCTTTAGGAATAGCGATCGTTATACAGCGCTCGTCGGCGGCCGGTTCTTCAAGCATGAGACCGGCGTCTTTCGTGCCAAGATCATCGACGCGCAGCACCCCGCCATGCGAGGCGTAAAGAGCTTCGAAAGCTGGGATGAGACATACGTGCACAACCAACTGGGCAATGATCTCCGCGTCCTCATGGTCCGCGAGGAGCGCGGCGGCGGTTACGAGCCGTACACCTGGGTGCGCGACCAGGGTCAGGGCCGCGTTTTTTACACAGCCCTAGGCCATGATGAGCGCACCTGGAAAAACGAGGGCTATCAGAAGCTGCTCGAAGCCGGCATCCGCTGGGCGGCTGGACAGACGAAGCCGCCCGCAAACGTCAAACCATTTGAGTATGTCGAAGCCAATGTCCCCAATTACTTGGCGGGGGCGGCCTGGGGCACGGTAGGCGAGCCGATCCGCAAGATGCAAAAGCCCTTGGAACCGGCTGAATCGATCAAACATTTCCACCTGCCCGAAGGTTTCGAAATTCAACTCTACGCCTCCGAGCCCGACATCGCTCGACCCATTGCCATGACCTGGGACGAGCGCGGTCGCCTGTGGATTGCTGAGACAGTCGATTACCCCAACAACCGCCAATCGGCCGGCAAGGGTCATGATCGCATCAAGATTTGCGAAGATACGAAGGGCGCCGGCAAGGCCGACAAGTTTACCATCTTTGCCGATAAGCTCAGCATTCCTACCAGCTTGGCCTTTGCCAACGGTGGCCTCATCGTAACGCAGGCGCCGGATACGCTGTTCATTAAGTCTAGCGCCAACGACGATCACGCGGACATGCGCAAAGTGCTCTTCACCGGCTGGGGCACTTCCGATACGCATGCCGGCCCGAGTAATTTGCGGCGCGGTTTGGACAACTGGATTTGGGGCACAGTTGGCTATTCCGGTTTCAATGGAGAAGTCGGCGGCAAAAAATACCGATTTGGCCAAAACATATTCCGGTTCAAGCCCGATGGATCGCAGCTGGAAGTCCTCACCTCAACAAGCAATAACACCTGGGGTCTGGGCATTAGCGAAACCGGCGAAATCTTCGCCTCCACGGCCAACAACCAACATAGCGTCCAACTGGCGATTCCCAACCGCGCCTTCGAAGGCGTGCGCGGCTGGTATGGTCTCGGTTCAAGGGAAATTGAAGATCACAAAAAGTTCCATCCCATCACCAAGAGCGTGCGGCAAGTCGATTTCCACGGCGGCTTCACAGCCGCGGCCGGCTCTGCGCTCTATACGGCGCGTAGCTTTCCGCAGGAATACTGGAATCGCGTCTCCTTCGTGTGTGAACCCACAGGCCATCTGGTTCACATGGATTGGCTCGTACCACAAGGCAGCACTTACACGGCGCGGGACGGCTGGAACATCTTGACAAGCGATGATGAGTGGTCCGCGCCGATCATGGCCGAGGTCGGACCGGATGGCGCGCTCTGGGTGATCGACTGGTACAACTACATCGTCCAGCACAATCCCACGCCGACCGGCTTCAAGACCGGCAAAGGCGGCGCCTACGAAACGCCGCTGCGCGACAAAACGCATGGCCGCATTTACCGCATCGTTTACACCGGCGCCAAGCCGGCTTCTTCCCCCCTCTCCCCCGTACTCGGGGGAGAGGGGTTGGGGGTGAGGGGGCCGCTGCCACGGCTGAGCAAGGACAATCCCAAGGAACTCATTGCCGCCTTAAGCCACGAGAACATGTTCTGGCGCTTGACAGCTCAGCGATTGCTACTGGACCGAGGAAACAAAGACGTTGTGCCGCAATTGCTAGACCTCGTGAAGGATCCGAAGAACGGACCCGGGGCATTGCATGCTTTGTGGACCTTAGACGGCTTGGGAGCGCTGACCGACTCGGCAAATGCCGGCGGGAGCAGCGATGCAACTGCAATCGTGCAGAGTGCTCTAGGCCATGCCGACCCGGCAGTGCGTCGGGCTGCTTTGCAGGTTCTGCCTCATACGGCGGCTTCGGTGAAGGCCATCCTTGCTGCCAAGAGCCTCAAGGATGACGATGCGCAAGTGCGCCTTGCCGCTTTGCTCGCCCTGGGCGAAATGCCGGGATCGAAGGATGCGGCAACGGCGATCGCTGCCGTCCTTGAGGAACCTCGCAATGCGACCGACCGCTGGATCTCCCTCGCTGCGGTTAGCGCGGCCGCGCCAAGCGATCTCCACTTCTTGGAGGCGGTCGCCGCCGCTCAGCCAAAACCCGAAGTTGAACGGTCCCTGGTCAACGTCATCCGCCCCGTCGCGGGCCACCTCGCTCGCCGTGCCCCTATGGACGCCGCCAGCCCGTTGCTTGCCGGCCTCGCCAAAGCGAAGGCACCCTTGGCCGAGGCCATGTTGACCGGGCTCGCCTCGGGCTGGCCGCCAAGTGATCCGGTCAAGCTCGATGACAAAGCCTCAGCCGATTTGGCGAGCCTGCCCGCCAAGTTATCGACCAGCGGCATTTCTCAATTGGCCACGCTGCTCAAGAAATGGGGACAGCAGGACAAATTGGCAAAAGTGACTGAAGGCATCAAGGCGGCTCTGCTAATACGCGTCGCGGACGAAAAAGCGACCGAAGATTTGCGCGTCGCAGCCGCCCGCGATCTGATTAGCCTCGGCAGCGATGAGCCATCCATCGCGGCCGTGATGGAACAGATCAACGCCAAGGCCACGCCGACTTTTACCAGAGGCATCCTTGAAGCCCTTGGCCAATCGACCTCGGATGAAATGGGAACTTCTCTCATCAGCCATTGGGCGGAACTCACGCCTACAGCCCGTAAGACGGCTCTCGCGCTGCTCCTTCAGCGCCCTGCCTGGGCCAAGGCAGTACTTTCCGGGATTGAAAAGGGCGTTATCGACAACACCGACTTGGGGATCGATCAGGCCCAACAACTTAGCAAGCATCCCGACAAAGCAATCGCCGAGCGTGCCAATAAATTGCTTGCCAGCGGCGGCAGGCTGCCCAATCCTGACCGTCAGAAGGTACTCGATGGCCTGCTCCCCTTGGCTAAACGCCATGGCGATAAGGCGAAGGGCAAAGTCGTTTTCGAGAACAATTGCGCCAAGTGTCATCGTCATGGCAATCTTGGGCAAGTTGTCGGTCCGGACCTTACGGGCATGGCAGTTCGCGATCGCGCCGACCTTCTCATCGATATCCTCGACCCAAATCGGTCCGTGGAAGGCAACTATCGGCAGTACACGGTTGAAACAAAGAAAGGGCTCACCCTTACCGGCTTGCTCACGGCAGAAACCCGCACTGCCGTGGAATTGCTCGATAGCGAAGCCAAGAAGCATATCATCTTGCGTGAAGACATCGACAATCTCATCAGCTCGAAGCTATCGCTGATGCCCGAGGGGTTCGAAAAGCTGCCGGAGGAAGATCTCGTTTCGCTCCTGGACTTCCTTTCGGCTCGGGACAAATACATTCCGCTGCCGCTGGGCAAGTCGGCAACAATCGCCAGCAACCGCGGCATGTTCACTGACCGCAATAATGAAGCCGAGCGGCTCGTCTTCGAGACCTGGGGCCCACAGACCTTTGCCGGCGTGCCTTTCCAGGTGATTGATCCACGCGGCGGCTCCATCCCCAATGTGATTTTGCTGGCCGGCCCTGGCGGGCGCGTCTCCAAGGACATGCCCAAAGCGGTCACCGTGCCGTGCAATCTGCCCGCCAAGAACATTCACCTGCTTAGCGGCGTGAGCGGCTGGGGCTTCCCCTATGGCAAAAAAGGCACTGTATCCATGATCGTTCGCCTTCATTATGCCGACCGGAAAACCGAAGACCATCCGCTTCAAAATGGCATCCACTTCGCCGACTACATTCGCGTGGTAGATGTGCCCGAGTCCAAGCTGGCGTTCAAACTGCGGGCCCAGCAAATCCGCTATCTCGCCATTACGCCCAAACACAAGGACAAAATCGACCGGATTGAATTCGTCAAGGGCGAAGACGAGTCGGCCCCCGTGGTGATGGCCGTGACCGTCGAGGTGGGCGAGTAACGTTTTCGCAGGAGATTCCGTAATGAAAGTCACCTGGCAAGGCGTCTTTCCGGCTGTCACGACCCAGTTCAAATCGGATTTAGCGCTCGACGTGCCGGCAACGCTGCGCCATATCGACGTTATGCTCAAGGCCGGCATCGACGGCTTGATCATGCTTGGCACGGTCGGTGAAAACTGTTCTCTGGAAAGCCAGGAAAAGCTGGAAGTGCTCAAGGCAACGGTGGATCATGTCAAAGGCCGGGTCCCCGTTCTCACGGGCGTCGCGGAATACACCACGTCGTTGGCTTGCCGATTTGCGATCCATGCCAAAAAAGTCGGCGTCGATGGTCTCATGGTGCTTCCGGCCATGGTGTACAAGTCGGACCAGCGCGAGACGGCAAGCCACTATCGAGCGGTAGCCGGGGCCACGGATTTGCCGATCATGTGCTACAACAACCCGGTGTCTTACGGGGTCGATATCACGCCGCGGATGTTTGGCGAACTGGCCGACGTGCCGACCCTGGTGGCCATCAAGGAATCGTCCGAGAATTGCCGGCGGATCACCGACCTCAAGAACGAAGTGGGTGATCGCTACATCCTCTTCGGCGGTGTGGATGATCTTGCCCTGGAAAGCGTAGTGTTGGGAGCGGTGGGCTGGGTATCGGGCCTAGTAAACGCTTTTCCGCATGAGAGCCGCGTCTTTTGGGACCTGGCCACGGCCGGCAAGCTCGAAGAAGCCCGTGCCCTTTATCGGCGGTACACGCCGCTCTTGCACCTGGATACGCATGTCAAACTCGTGCAGTACATCAAGCTCGCCGTTGCGGAATGTGGCTACGGCTCGGAACTGACCCGGCCTCCTCGTCTTCCCCTGGTGGGGGAGGAACGCGAGAAGGTCCTCGGCATCATTCGCCACGCCATCGCCACGCGGCCGAAGGTCCCGGCAAGATAACCGATGACTACGGTGCTATCATCACGCATTCAGGTGATTGACTCGCACACCGCCGGCGAGCCAACGCGCGTCGTGATAGCCGGTGGACCGGATCTCGGTGATGGCCCCCTGCCGGAGCGCCTGAACCGATTTCGCAATCATTTCGATTCCTTCCGGTCTGCCGTCGTTAACGAGCCGCGCGGCTCGGACGTCTTGGTCGGCGCATTGTTGTGTAAGCCGGTCGATCCAACATGCGTGGCCGGGGTCATTTTCTTCAACAACGTGGGCACGCTCGGCATGTGCGGCCACGGCGCGATTGGTCTCGTGGCCACCCTCGCTCACATGGGCAAAATCCGGCCGGGACGTCATAAGATCGAGACGCCTGTCGGCATCGTCTCCGCTGCCCTTGAAGCGAAGAACGACGTCACAATCGAGAATGTTGCCAGCTATCGCAGTGCCACCGGAGTGAGAGTTGGCGTTGAGGGCATAGGCGAAATCGTGGGTGATGTAGCCTGGGGCGGCAATTGGTTTTTTCTCGTCAACCAGCACGGCGAGAAACTGTGCCTCGCCAACATCGACAGGCTTGTCGATGTCACCTGGCGTATCCGGCAAGCGCTCAAACGTGACGGAGTCACCGGAACGGACGGCAAAGAGATCGATCACATCGAGCTATTCGGACCGCCTCAAGCGCGCGATAGCGATAGCAAGAATTTTGTTCTTTGTCCCGGCAAGGCCTACGATCGCTCTCCATGCGGCACCGGGACAAGCGCGAAGATTGCCTGCCTGATTGCCGACGGCAAGCTGAAAGAAGGGCAGCGCTGGCGGCAAGAGAGCATCATCGGCAGCATCTTCGAGGGCTATGCCACTATTCAAAATGGTCAGATCATTCCCAGCATCCAGGGCAGCGCCTACATCACAGGCGAGATGACCCTGCTTCTCCAAGAAGACGACCCTTTCCGCCTGGGCATTCGGTCATGACTTCTTCTCAAGGCAAAGTGGCAATCGTTGGCGCCGGCATCGTCGGCGCCGCAATCGCTCGTGCTCTTGCCAGAGAAGGCTTTCAGGTAATCGTGATTGATCCTCGGCCCGTTGGCAGCGGGGCCACTGCGGCGGGCATGGGGCACCTCGTAGTCATGGACGATTCGGAGGCCCAATTTGCTTTGTCGCGCTATTCGCAATTGCTTTGGGATCAGTTAGCACCGTCGCTGCCGCCTGAAGTTGAGTTCTCGCGCTTTGGCACCATTTGGGTGGCCGCGGATGGAGGGGAAATGGGCGAGGTCCATCGGAAGCATAACTTTTTTCTCGAGCGCGAAGTAAAAACGGAGATTCTAAACGGCAAGGAACTGTCGGCGCACGAACCGAACTTGCGGTCTGGATTGGCGGGTGGTCTGCGCGTGCCTGGAGACAGCGTCCTCTATCCTGTTTGCGCTGCACGGTGGTTGCTGGAAGAGGCGATCCAATACGGTGCGGAACTGCAAGTGGGCAAGCCGGTTGTCAGCTTGACCGGGCAATGCGCTAAGCTGGCCGACAATTCATTGATCCATGCTGACATTATTGTCAATGCAGCAGGCTGTTTGGCGACGCGCCTCACGGCTGGCTTGGAGGTGCGCCCGCGCAAGGGTCATCTGGTCATAACGGACCGCTATCCGGGCTTTGTCCAACACCAACTGCTGGAGCTGGGCTACCTCAAAAGTGCTCACGGGTCGGATCGGGAATCTGTCGCCTTTAACGTGCAACCGCGTCCCACCGGACAGTTGCTCATCGGTTCCTCAAGGCAATTTGGATCCGAGGAACCAGACGTGGACCCGGCCATATTGCGAAAAATGATCCTTCGCGCGCTGGCGTATATGCCTGGCCTAAAAAGCGTGTCGGCCCTGCGCGTCTGGACGGGCCTTCGTGCGGCGACCCCGGATTCGTTGCCACTCATCGGCCCCCATCCCGACTACCCGCATCTTTATCTCGCGACCGGCCACGAAGGGCTTGGCATCACGACCTCCCTGGCCACTGCCGAGATTATTGCAGATCACTTGATGGGACGACCCTCTGCGATCCCGTCGGATCCTTATTTGCCCGCGCGCTTTGGAGCGTTGATGACGCATGCCCAGTTCGATTGCCGTGACAATCAACGGTCGCCCGACTGAAGTGAGCGAGGGGTGTACGGTGGCCGCGGCCGTGATGCTCACATCAGGTTCCTGCTTCCGCCTCTCGGTTACGGGGCAGCCACGTGGCCCGCTCTGCGGCATGGGCGTTTGCTTCGAGTGCCGTGTGACCATTGATGGGCAACCTCAGCAGCGGAGTTGCCAGACTCTGTGCCGTGAAGGCATGTGCATTGTGACGGCTTGCGATACAGGAAACTAATGACCGCGCGTTTTGAAAGCAGGGCGGGGGCGGAGTTGAACGCTTCTAGGCACTCGTTTGATGTATTGATCCTTGGCGCTGGGCCGGCCGGCTTGGCGGCGGCTTGCTGTGCGGCCGAGAGCGGACAAAAGGTTGGAGTCGTTGATGACAACCCAGATTGGGGCGGTCAGATTTGGCGGCGCGACCGCGCCAAGCCCAGTGGCAAAAAGGCCTCTCGCTGGATGGAGCGTATTCGCAGTATCGCATTTGAGTTTCTGCCGAGCACACAAATCATCAGTCAACTTCATCCCGGATCTTTGTTGGCCGAACAAGAGGGACATCCTCGCGAACTCAATTACCAACAATTGATTGTGGCCACCGGGGCTCGCGAGCGCTTCCTGCCCTTCCCCGGTTGGACCCTGCCAAACGTCATGGGCGCCGGCGGGCTACAGGCGCTGGTCAAGGGTGGCTTGCCGATTGAGGGTAAACGGGTGGCAATCGCTGGAACCGGTCCCCTCCTCTTGGCTGTCGCCGGCTATCTTCATAAGCAAGGGGCCGATATTCGCTTGATTGCGGAGCAGACTTCCAAGAAACTTCTTTGGCGCTTCGGAATGAGTTTGTGGAAGCACCCAGGCAAGGCAATTGAGGCAACCGGGTTGAGATTGCAACTGAGGCAAGTTCCCTACCGCGCCGGGGTATGGCCGATTGGCGCCGAAGGGGATAAGCAATTGACTTCGGTTACATTCACCAATGGGAAAACAACCTGGAGCATGCCGTGTGATTACCTGGCATGCGGCTTCGGGCTGGTGCCCAATACAGAGTTGCCGGCCCTTTTAGGATGTGCGAGGACTGCCAAGGGTGTCCATGTGGACGAGATGCAGCGGAGTTCCGTGCCGGCGGTCTACTGTGCCGGCGAAACGACAGGCATAGGCGGTCTTGATCTGGCGCTCATCGAAGGGCAAATTGCGGGGTTTGCAGCGACGGGCCGCGATCGCAAGGCTCGCGCTTTGTTTCCTGCGCGGAAAAGGGCCGAAGCGTTTGCCCGGCGGCTTGAAGAGGCGTTCGTCCTTCGCGACGAACTGCGCCAGTTGCCAGTGCCAGAGACCCTGGTGTGTCGCTGTGAGGATGTGCCGTTTGCCAAACTCAAGCCGTATTCATCTTGGACGGAGGCTAAACTCCAAACACGCTGCGGAATGGGTACCTGCCAGGGCCGTATTTGCGGCCCGGCCACTGAGTTTCTATTCGGTTGGCAACTTCAGTCGGTCCGCCCGCCCCTTTTTCCTACAAACCTAGTCAACCTGGCCGGGGTTTCTCCGGAACCAGTTGACGCCTGAATGGAACTAGCCCAACCACACCACCGCGTTCCACGGCGGCTCCTGAGGATATTGGCAGCCGATCACCCAGTTTTTGCCGGCTTTCCGCGAGTTTCTAACCACAACATCGATCCAACCGACTTCCTTGGGAGCAAGGACGGCACGCACCTTCAAGGCCGCGCCGTCTTCGTAGGCTTCGTCCACCAAAAGGGCCACGCCCCCCGCCGACCGATTGACGACCGTGCCGCGAGCCGGTTCGACTTGATACCCGGAAAGAATGCCGACTTCCACCGGATTGCCCCAGTAGCGGATGGTAGCCCGGCGTTCGCGGCCGGTTTTGAGGTAAGCGGATTCTTCCGGAGACGTCGGCAGATAGACGAGCGGCAATTGCTCGATCGGTTCGTCTAAGATGGCCTCTGTGATTGGCGCCGGCGCGACGGGGCGGCGCAGCATCACATAGTTCAAAAGCGGGACGCGGTAACGATGCACGAAATGCACGGTCACCACGAAGACTAGCGAGCCGACCCCAACCCCGCTAAAGACCGGGAGCCACTTCTCCGATGGGTACGGAATAAAGTTTTCCAGCCACTGCAATCCCACGGTCTAAGCTCCTCGGTTGGAGTAGGTCTGTGGCGAGCGAACAGGCGGCCGTCTCGGCGACTGCCAAAAGGCTGCCGCCCGGACGGTTTCTGCCCACAGAAGAATCTTTACCTGGGACGGGGATTTGGTCCGCAAGGACCAATCATATATAGATCAATTTCGGCCTCTGTCAAATCCGCGGCTCCAGGACGCTCCCGGCTAGCCCGGCGGCGGGGCAGGACCCGCGTGAACGGAGTCATCCCCCCCGTTTCATTTCATTTCAGGGGGGGTCACACCCGTCACACCCCTTGGAAAGAAATGGAAAGAATCCTTCACCGCTTTTCGTGTTCTAAGGCAAAGGGCGCTGACCCAATAGGCGCTTCTTGACTACCCTTCTTTTTCAGCCTAGGCTTTTGGCGAACTTCGAGACTGAGAATTGTGCCCAGACAATAGTCTCACCTTGCCGTGCCCCTCTGCGGCTTCTGCTTCGCCGATTCCAGCAAAGGAGGGGTTTATGAAAAGGCACATCTATTCCCTAACCATCTTGGCGAGCTTAGCCATTGGCGCCGACTTGCAAGGCGATGATCGACCATTAGGCCCGACCGGCTCTCTGGGAACCGGGGCGCGTCTCACTTCACCCGTGGACGGCCCGGGCGCGCCCAGCGCGCCGGTTGCTGCGCCCTTAAGCCGCGGTCTAGGTCAAATCGTCAGCGGCTGGACCCATGACGGCATTCATGGGGAAGAATTGGCCGAGCGCATCCACCGGCTCCAACGGCAGCGCGCTGAAGAACGTGAGGAGCGCACGGGTCGACCGGATCGCCAGCCCCGCACTGACCGTGACGATCGCATTCGCGACCGCGATGATCGCGATCGAGACCGGGACGATCGGACGCGCGACCGGGATCGCGACCGTGATCGAGACGACCGTGGTCGCGACCGAGACCGGGATCGGGACCGCGATGATCGTAGGCACGACGGCGACGGCGACCGTGACGACCGTGTACGCGATCGGGATCGTGATCGGGATCGCGATCATGACCGGGATCGTGATGGCGACCGGGATCGTGATGATCGAAGGCACGACCGAGACCGGGACCGCGATCATGATCGGGATGACCATGCCCGCGACCGTGATCGCGACCGCGATCATGACCGGGATCGGGATCGCGAGGACCGCGACCACGACCGGCGCGACCGCGACGACCGCAAGCCGCACGATCAGGATGCCCGCCATGATCGGGACGATCACCGCGACTCAGCGGACAAAGCTCACGAAAGCCACCACGGCGCCGACCATTTAACCAAGGGAAGCGGTCAGCATGCCAATAACGACGATGTAAGCAAGCACATTGGCGCCATGGCTGGCAAGAAAGAAGGCCATCCGAATGGAGAGGCGTTCAACAAGGACGCTCTCAAGGCAAAAGACGCTCCGGTATTAAAGGACCAGCAGCCCTCCAGCTTTCCCGCGCTATCAAACTTCAAAAACCGCTTGCCGATCGGCAAAAGCAAGGGCAAGGGCTAAACCACACGGGGCAGGCGCGCCCGCCTGCCCCGTCCCTATGATTCGACCTCAGACAATCTAGTATCTCTCCTGATCGCTGATTAATGATCAGTCTTACGAGGTGTCTTATGATTCGCGCGCCGTGGAAACGCGTCCTCTGGACCATCGCTCTCTTGGCCGTCGCCGTAGGAACCGGGTCGTTGCTCGTCGGTCCTTCCGGGTCGGCTGACAAGAACCCGCTGTCGCCCGAAGTCGCCTACGCCGACGAGCCGGCGCCCCGCGCGGACGCCGCTCCTCCGGTCAGCGAAAACGGCAAAGCCGCCAAGCCCGCCGGCCAACTCCAAGCAGCGCCTAAGACCACGGATTCAGCAAAGGATAACGCCACTCCGAGCTCGGACTCGGTCGCCCGGCACGCCGAGGAACGCCGTCAACTCTTGGAGACCCTGGGCGCCCTGAGCACGGCACACTTCTATCAGACGTATCTCAACATCGGCCTGCTTGCCGACGCTAAGGCCAAGGGACTCTATTCCCCCAAAGACGCTTTCAAAGTCCTCGACTCCGTGCTCGCGCTCCACAAATCGGTGGATCGCAAGCTCGCCGCGCTCGACAAGATCGACCTGGACAGGGAAGACCGCGCCAGCCTGGAGCAAATGAGCCGGCTGTCCGCCCTCCTCCGCAAACAGGCCAAAAACCTGCAAATCTTCTGGGACACCGACAAAGACGAAGACGCCGCCCTCTACGAATCCGTCCGCAAAGAGACCTGGGCGTCGCTAAGCAAATTGATGGGAATCGGGCCGTAGCAAAGGGTCCATTTCGTTTCATTTCATCTCACAGACAGCCGGGTCCTGTCCCAATCCCGATTTGATTCTCTCCATTTCACCTGCCCCCCCGTGGAAAGAAATGGAAACCATTTTTTGGGGCTTTGCCATGCGGCTGAAAGGTGAGACGGAGTGATTACTATTCAACCTATTGTCGCATCAACAGTTGCGTAAATGGTAGGACCGATTGCCAACTTGTGGCGGCCGCAATGAGCAACCGTTTTCCGTTTTTCATTCCCCTCCCACCCCTGGTGAAAAACGGACTCACCTCGTGAAAAACGGGACCACCTGGTGAAAAACGAAACCTAGGGCCTAGCTCGCCGGGAAGGACCTCCGATTTGGTTCTCTCCATTTCGCCTGACCCCCCGTGGAAAGAAATGGAAAGCATTTTGGCGAGGAGGGGGCTGACTTGCGCAAACTGAAAGTCGATTTCACCGCCTGCGATCGATTTTCCTTGCCAACAGACTTGCTGAGCCCGATCATGCTCTCGCAGCCCGCTATTTCGCAGGGAGTTTGGGAGGGATTTATGGCACTGGTTTCGTCAATAGAGATGACCCACAAAGACCGGCAAAGCATCCACCGCCCAACCCGCTGCCTCTTTTCCGTCGCCGAAGGGCCAAACGGTCAGCGCTGCATGCAATTGGACACGCTCGGGTCGGATGAGCGAAAGATTCCGGACAAGGTCAGCCAGTCTATCCAGTTTGACAAGCAGGCAGCGAGACAGCTTTTGAAACTGATTCGAGAGACTTTTCCTGATCTCGCGTGAATTCCTCAAATTGCATTAAGCGCGTCCACACTTGTTTTGTCATTAATTGGAGGAAGATTGATTCCTATCGTTATGGCCTCGCCTTCGTTCAAATCGGTCGCGATAGCTGTTAATTCTTGAAACCTTCGGCATGCTGGCAAGAACCGCGACTGTAAGGAGGCCAACGAATCATTATAGGATTTCGCCGTGGCAGATATTTTCTCCCCGGTCTTTCGAAAATGATCCAACCACGTTTCCACTCGGTCATATAACTCCTTACCTTGCGCCAGTATTTTCCTTGCATTCTTGCTTATCGTAAATTGTTGCCACCCATATGCAATCGACCTCATGAATCCCAGAAGGGTGACGGGTGACGCAAGAATTATTTTATGCTCTAAAGCAAACTCAATGATTCCAGGATCATGCTCATACGCGACCATCAAACAGGACTCAATAGGGATAAACATTATAGTTAATTCGGGCGAGGGATCGAACTCCTTCCAATAGGTTTTCCTCGACAATTCCTTTATTTTGTCTTTCAGCGCTTTTACATGCTCGCCGATCTTGTCCTTTTTTGTCACCTCATCAACGGCCTCCATAGCTTCCAAAAAGGCCTGCAATGGGAATTTACAGTCGATCGGAATGCGGCCCTCATTGGGCAAGTGGATGACTGTATCAGGTTTGCCGCCGATTGTCCCGACCATCTGTTCCATAAAGGAGACATGCTCAGTCATTCCGGCCAGTTCAATGATCTTGCGAAGTTGAATCTCTCCCCATCGCCCTCGGACCGGGCCCGACCTCAAAGCGGCAACAAGTTGCTGGGGTTGTTTGCCTTAAAGCGTTATGTTCCTGTTCGAGTTTCATGACTTGTTGCGTTAACAATTGGTATGCGCCCCCTCGAATGTGTGGCGCAAATTCTCCTGTGAGTTCTTGATCCAGTCGATCTTATCCGCATCTGCATCGCCTCTCGCCTCCAATTGTGCTGTTCGCGACTTGGCATAAAGCCAGGTTATACACCATCCAACGGAGCTACCAGCAACGAAACCAAGACACAGCATTGTGAAAGGAAATATGGAATTGTCCATGGCGGCGACACCCTCGGAGGAGTTTGTCTGCAATACACGAGCAAGACTTATCGGCCCGGCAATGAAGTGAACGATGGTGAAAAGCATAACAGGCCTTAATGTGAAACGCCATAACTTTCCGACAAACAACTAGGCTCAATGGTTTGCTTACCGTCCTGTCACTTTTGTAATGTGATACTCTCTTGTCAGCTCAAATAGAAAGAGCCACGAATGAATCCGCGGGAGTGTGGCCGGGGCTGAGTCTTCCAAGCCGGCGGTTCGCGACACGCCAGGGCGTCGAAGACTCAGCCCCGATCAAATCCAATAAGTGCAACTCACGCGGGTGCTACGTTATGGCACCTAAGCGCCATCTAAGTAGGTCTCTCCGGTTGATTACGCAAGGAAAGGCGGCTCCGGACTCTTCTCACCACGTATCAACAGGGGACGAGCCAAGAGGATTAACTTTCCCGCTTGTAAGCTACCAGCGTGCCGATTATTCTCATTGCCGGTGTAAGAATAACCCGTGCTGCCCGCATCGTTATGAATCCGGGCAGGGTAAATTGGTCGCGGATCGAAGAAATTGACGCACTCTGACCACTTTTCTCCTGTTCTGAACTGAAAGACTTCATTCGAAAATGTGATTTATGACCCTGTTCCTGGTATTCCTGCTTGTAGCGGCCATCGGAGGCCTGGCATTTGTCGGCTTCCATGCAATCCAGTTGCGTGTGACCGTTGCTCGACTGGATGCCGACCTCGCTGCTCAGCGGGACCAGTATGGTCAGGATCAAAAGCGATGGAATGATTATTCCGTCAATGTGAAGGCCAAGCATCAAGCCCTGGTAGACAAATACAAGGAGAATGCTAAACGATGGAACGAGTCATCCAAGGCATTAAAGGGCGAGATCCACCGCCTAGCAAAGTGGAAGAACGTCGCCGATGCGGAGGTTAAGGCGGTCGAAATGAGACGGACTGCTCAGGTCACTTTAGAAAAGGCCCAGGCCGATGCCGCAATGTTGATTTCAAGAGCACAGCAAACAGCTGCCGCGCAGCTAGCCGAGGCGGACCAGCAAGCGGCAGCACTAATAACAAAGAGCAATAACCAGGCGACCGCATTAACCGTGGAGGCCAAGGAGAAGGCAAAGACACTCAAGGACGAGGCTCAGGCGATTCTTGATTCTGTTACGGCGCAAGCGGCAAAGATCATTGACGGCGCCAACAAGAAAGCCGAGCAGATTGCAGGAAGCGCATATGAGGCGATGAAAAATGCCACCCTCTACGAGCTAACCGTCAAGTCAATGAAGAATATCATTGAGGGGTATGGTGATAAATACATCATCCCACATCAAAGCTTGCTCGACGACCTCGCGGAGGATTTTAGTCACACGCATGCCGGCCAGGAACTAAAGCGGGCCCGCGAGTGTAATGACCCGAAACGGTACCGCTGCCGCTTGCGAATATGTGGAAGCCAACAGGCGTGAGACAGCTATCAACTTTGTCGTCGATGCGTTTAACGGGAAAGTCGACTCAATACTTTCACGGACGAAGCACGACAATGCAGGCAAACTGGGCCAGCAGATCCGCGACGCGTTTGCCCTTGTTAATTTCAACGGTAGGGCTTTTCGCGATGCTCGAATTAAGGAAGAGTACCTCGCGGCGCGGCTAGACGAATTAAGATGGGCGGCGGTAGCGCAGCATCTAGCGATGCAGGAGCGCGATGAACAGCGGGACGTAAAGGAGCGGGCTCGTGAAGAGGCACGAGCTGCCAAAGAACTCGAGCGGGCATTACGCGATGCGGCCAAGGAAGAAGTCCTGCTACAAAAGGCGATGGAACAAGCGCAGGAGCAGTTAGAGCACGCTACGGGGGAACAGAAGGCCATGTACGAGGCACGCCTTCAAGAAATGGGCCAAAGGCTTAAGGAAGCCATGGAGCGGAAAGACCGTGCTCGTTCGATGGCTGAACAGACGAAGAAGGGTCATGTATACATTATTTCAAATGTTGGGTCGCTTGGAGAAGATGTGTACAAGATCGGCCTGACTCGTAGGTGGGACCCAAAAGACAGGGTCAATGAACTGGGAGGAGCAAGCGTGCCCTTCGGCTTCGACGTGCATGCCATGATTGTAAGCGAAGATGCGCCGGCGCTTGAGCAACAACTGCATAAACGGTTCGTTATTAAACAGGTGAATAAGGTAAACCACAGGAAGGAATTCTTCCGCGTAACTTTGAGAGAGATTCGCGAAGAGATCGAAAGGCTCGGCCTAAACGGCGTCGCATGGACAATGACAGCTGCGGCTAAGGAGTATAGAGAAACTTTGGTTACCGACAAGAAAATCCATGACAATGCGGCAGAGCGCGAAAAGTGGATTAGCCGTCAATTACACATGGAATTCGAAGCCAACCGGGACTTAGAGCTAGTCGCGGCGTTTGGAGACGAAGAGTGACAAAATGAGGCTCCGGGTGCCATGCAACGCGCCGGGTGCCATGTTTTCGCGGCCCTTTAGCGGCACTTTCCTTCACTGAAAGCAGGCGGGGCCGCGAAAGCATGCCGACCTTGCAGAGGCTATTACGCATCTAGCGACGGCAGGCGATACATCCGCAACGGCACATCGGGCAACCCCTCATAAAATCGAGCACTTGACCAGATCCAATCTGTCGCTCGTGTGACAAGCCCACGTCGTACAGGGTTGTCATGGATGTATCAGATCATGGCAAACAGAGTGGACGGCTCGGTGACATTGCGATCGTAGCCGCCGCCTCTTTGCCAGAAGCGATAGTGGACTTCTCCGTTGGGTTGTTCGTCGCGAAGCCGGTTGGGGCCATGAGAGAAAAACCTGGCTCGGTGAGGGCGGCATGCTTTCGCGGCCCAACCCGTCAACAGCGAAGGCGATGGTCGCCACTGGGCCGCGAAAGCATGGCACCCAGCTTGCTCTTAGTTGTCCTCATACGCAAGCTTGACTATCTACTAATTAAGTGCACGGGAGGAACTGACCATGATCAAAGTCATCCTTGGGCTGGTCATGGGAATTCTATGTTGCATGCCCCAGCGCCAGGTGTAAAAATCTAGCGACACCCTTAGAGCGCCAGAGACTTCGCTGATGAGCCGGTCTGCATTTAGTAACAGTCCGAAGGACGATAAGGCTCCTCTGCCTTCGTCCGCCGCCGACCCTCCCGGTTTGGCCACTACTCCCGATCTGGGGCGGACGGAAACGGCGCTCGGACCGACCCGTGCTTACGGCACTTTGCCTACCCCGGAATTGCCCGAGGACGATCCTTTCGCTACTCGTCCGGCCGTGGAGACGCCAACCGAGCCGCCGGTCGAGCTAGCCGGCTATGAGATCTTGGGCAAGCTCGGCAGGGGCGGCATGGGGGTTGTCTATCAGGCCCGGCACATCCAAAGCCAGCGGTTAGTCGCCATAAAAATGCTTCGGGAAGGCATCCAAACGGGAACCGACCTGGCCGAGCGGTTCCGGCGCGAAGCCGACGTCTTGGCCAGCTTGAAGCATCCGAACATCGTCGATTTTGTGGAAGTGGGCCGTCAAGGCGCGTGCGCCTACTTTGTCATGGAGCTGGTCACCGGCGGCAGCCTGGCCCGAAAGCTTGCCGGGCAACCGCAACCGCCGCGCGACGCGGCTGAGCTGGTGGAGACCCTGGCTCGCGCGATTCATGCGTCACACCAGGCCGGCATTGTCCACCGCGACTTGAAGCCGTCGAATGTGTTGTTGACCGCCGAAGGCAAGCTTAAGGTGAGCGATTTTGGTTTGGCCAAACGTCTCGATTCGGATATCCGCCAAACCAGCACCGGCGCTATCCTAGGCACGCCCGGCTATATGGCGCCCGAACAGGCCTCTGGCCGGACGCGTGCGATTGGACCGGCTACCGATATCTATGCCCTGGGCGTTATCCTTTACGAGACGCTCACCGGCCGCGTGCCTTTCCAGGCGCCGACGTTGCTCGAGACTCTGGAGTTGGTCCGTTCGCAGGACGCTGTGCCGCCCCGGCACATCCGGCCCGACGTGCCCCGCGATTTGGAAACGATTTGTCTGAAATGCTTGCATAAAGACCCCGCACGGCGCTATGCGACCGCCGCAGACCTGGCCGACGATCTGCGCCGTTACCTCGAAGACCGGCCCATCACGGCTCGCAAGGTGGGGTTGCGGGAGCGGCTGGTGAAATGGCGACGCCGGCACCCGGTAACGTCTGCCCTGGCCGGCTCGGCCGCAGCGTTGTTATTGCTGGCCGCCGCATTCGGGTTGTGGCATTGGAATGCCCACTATCGCGTGCGAGTCGAGTATTTCGCCAACATGGTCAAGCGCCGGGGTGTGCCCGAGGGAATCGGCCCGTTAACCGCCGCCGAGGTAAAGCCTCGCCATCTCAGCTACCAGTTTTTTCGCCGCGGAGGCGTGGTGGAGGAGGTTCGGACCGTCAATGGGTACGGTCGGCCCGCTGTGCGAACGGGCTCCATTGCGGCGCTCGTTCGCGAGTCGGACCCCACGGAAAAGCTGGAATTCCGTTACGTCTATAAGCGCAACCAAGAAGGACAATTGCTGGAGGAGGAAGCCCAGGATCGCCATGGCAATGTTTTGTGGGTTCTCCACTTCACAGCGCCCGACCGCGCCTACTATGCGGATAAACAAGGCTTTCCTTTGGCCCGCACAGGTTCCGGAGCGACCTACCTGGGATTCGTTTGGTCGGAAGCGGGCTTTCCTCTTGAAATCAACTATCTCGATCGCAACGGCAAGCGGCACACAAACGATGAAGGCGTCTTTGGAGTGCAGTCAGAATATGACAGCCGAGGTCTGATAACTAAATACAGTTATATCGATGCAAATAATCGGCCTGCGTTCAACAAGAAGCAATTGATAGCCGGGTTCAGCGCGGAGACAGATGAACAGGGCAACCGCATGGAAGGACGTTATTTTGATGCGGCCGGGCGCCCCCTCTTGAATAAAGAGGGCATAGCGAGTTGGACCGCCCAATTCGATAAGTGGGGCAATAACACCCAGGTAAGCTACTTCGGAACCAACGCCCTGCCCGCCCTTTCCAAGGCGGGATACGCTTCGATCGTTTCGAAATACGACGAAAACGGCAACCCGACGCAGGCTGATTATCTCGACACGGAGGGACGGCCCGTCCTCTCTAAGGAGAATGTCGCCTCCGGCATTTGGAAATTCGACAGCGAAGGCAACCGCATTGAAGGAAGTTTCTATGCCCTGGATGGTCGCCCGGTGCTCTGCAAAAACGGCTACTTTCGCTGGCAGGCCGAGTATGACGACCGCGGCAATCTGGTATCGACGGTTTTCTCCGGGGTAGATGGCGAGGCCGTCTTGCACAAAGAGGGTTATGGCGGCTGGGTGAAGAGATTTGATGATCGGGGCAATAACATCGAGTTGGCGTATACGGGCACAGACGGCCGCCCCACGGTTTCCCGAGAAGGCTTTCACAAACTGGTTCGGCAATTCAACGACTTCGGCTACATCGTGCGCGCGGAATACTTTGGCACGGACGGTTCGCCCACTCTTTGTGACAAGGGCTATGCCTTATGGACGGCGACATTTGACGAGCGAGGCAAACAAACCGAGGTAAGTTATTTCGGGACTGACGGCAAGCCGGTTTTATCCAAGGAAGGCTTTGCGCGGGTGGCTTACAAGTACGATGACCGCGGCAACAATATAGACATTGCCTACTTCGACAGCGAGGGACGTCCGGTTCTCACCAAGGACGGGTTTGCTCGAAAAACCATCAAGTACGACGATCGAGGAAACATCTTAGAGGGCACTTACATCGGCGCCGACGGCCGGTTGATCGCCAATCCCAATTACGAGACCGACAAACAAGCCAGCAAGACCGGCGGCAAGCGGCGGCTTGATTCTTCAGAGGAGGACAATCCGGGCCCTGCCGGCTGGGACAAGGATGGGATCGCCAAATGGAAAGTGGTCTATGACGACCACAATAATCGCATTGAAATGGCCTACTTTGGCACCGACGGATTGCCTGCGCCGGATAAGGACGGCTGCGCCAAGATTGTGTGGAAATATGATGACCGCGGCAACCAGATTGAGGAAGCCTATTTCGGGGTCGACGGCCGACCCGCTCCGGACCGAGAAGGCAATGCCAAGTTCGTTCGCCAGTTTGATGAGCGCGGCTATCAAATTGAAGAGACGTATTTCGGCGCCGATGGCCGGCCGATCCCCGACAAAGAAGGCTGCGCCAAGTCCACTTGGAAATACGATGAGCGCGGCAACCAACTTGAGGAGACGTATTTTGGCCTCGATGGCCAGCCTGCGCCCGACAAGGAAGGGTGTGCGAAGTTAGTCTCCAAGTTTGATGAGCATGATAACCTGGTCGAACAAGCCTACCTAGGCGCGGATGGCGAGCCCGCGGCCGACAAAGAAGGCTTCACCAAGAGAACCTGGAAGTATGACGCACGGGGTCACGAGATCGAAGAAGCCTATTTCGGTTTGGGCGGACGCCCGGCCGCCAATAAGGAAGGGCATGCCAAAGTCCTCTGGAAGTATGATCAGCGTGACAACAAAATCGAAGAAGCCTACTTCGACGTAAAGGGCCAACCGGCTCCAGGCAAGTTTGGCATCGCCCGGGTCGTTTCCACGTTTGATGACCGCGGACGGGAGACCGAGCGATCCTTTTTCGGCGTCGACGGCAAACCCGTCTTAAATATGTTCGCCGCGGCCCGAGTCGTCAGCCAATTCGATGAGCGCGGAAACGAAACGCGGAGGACTTATTTTAATCTCGACGGGCGTCCGACCCTGAGCACCTTGGGCTATGCCGCCCTGGCCATGAAATGGGACGATCGCGGCAATCAGATCGAAACCGCGTTTTTCGGCCCCGACATGAGACCCATCTTGAACAAGGAGGGCTGCGCCCGCCTAGTCAAGAAGTTTGACGTCTATGGCAACATCGCTGAAACGGCTTACTTTGGCGTCGAGGGCGGACCGTGTCTGAACAAATACGGCGTTTTCCGGTCCGTGGCTCGATTTGATGAATCGGGGAATCAAGTCGATCAATCGTTCTTCGGAACCGACGGCAAGCCACTGCCAACTCGAGTAACCGTCATTTCGAGACTGCCGTCCGGTTCACAAGATGATGCGAAGCTGCAACAAGGCGACATACTTGAAGACTTCAATGGCCAGCCCATTAAGTATGCCTTTCAATTCGAGAAGCTCATAAAACAGGAATCCCTTAATGAGCCGGCCCGACCCCTGCGAGTCATTCGCAAGGCCAAACCAGTCCGATTACAGGTCGTTCCCGCGGAGCTGAATATAGAATTACGCGACGTGGCGAACTCGTCTAAGTGAAGAAGCGCTATGAGCGACAGCTTGCCCGTCTTATACCTGGCCCGGCATGGCGAAACGGCGTGGAGCTTGTCGGGGCAGCATACCGGGTTGACGGACCTGCCCTTGACAGCGCGAGGCGAAGAGAATGCGCGACGGCTGGGAGAGCGGCTCAAGGGTTTGGCGTTTCCCAAGGTTTTTACGAGCCCGCTACAGCGCGCCCGGCGCACCGCCGAACTGGCGGGATATGGAGCAGTAGCGGAAACCGATCCGGATCTCGTTGAATGGAACTACGGCGACTACGAGGGCAAAACGACGAAGGATATTCAGGAGCAGCGGCCCGACTGGCAACTCTTTCGCGACGGCTGTCCGGGCGGCGAAACGCTGGCGGCCATCGGCGCGCGGGCCGATGGTGTCGTCAGGCGGGTGCGGTCAGTTAACGGCAACGTCTTGATCTTCTCCAGCAGCCATTTTCTTCGCGTGCTCACGGCACGTTGGCTGGGGCTCGACCCGGCGGGCGGGCGTTTTTTCGTTCTCAATACCGGGACCATCAGCATTCTGGGATACGAGCACGACGCCAAAGAGCCGGTGGTTCGGCTCTGGAACGAAAGCGGCACGGCGGGAACGTAAGTTGTCAAACGTCAAGGCAAAGGGAAGGCCGGTCGCGCGTCCGGTCACTTGAACTTCCTCAAGAAGCGTGCCTTCAATTCGACAAGATCAGACGGGGCCAACGCTTCCACGCGGGCGAATTCCGCGCGCGCTTCCTCTTTCTCATCGGCGGCCAGCAAGCAGACGACTCGCAACGTACGCGCCTCGGCGTTAATGGGTTCGAGCCGAATCCATGCCTCGCATTGCGAACGAGCTTCATCCCAGGCTTTGTTATTGCTGAGGAGCGTGGCCAGTCTACGCCGATAGGCGGGTTCCCAGGGGTTGGCTTGGATGGCCCGGCGCCAATAGTCTAAAGCAGCGTCGGTTTTCCTCAACTTTTCGGCCGCGGTGGCGGCTCCTACCAATGAGTGTTCCCGATCGGGGGCCCGGGCTAGGATCGCTTCGAATGCCGCCTCGGATTCGGCCCAGTGGTGCTGAAGGCCCAAACTGCAACCTCGCGCTTCACCGGCTGCGAAATCGTCCGGGTCGCGCTGCAGGGCGATTTCGAGAAACGGAAGAACCCGGTTAATAATATTCGGGCCGAAGTTGTCGCCCAGAAGGGTCATTTTGACGATGGCGACGCCCAAGTCACGGTTATTCTCCGCCTCATCGCTGCCTGACCGGTCGTTGTAAAAAGAAACCACGGGGAAGCCCTTGCTGTTCGATGCCTGTTCTTTTCCCACGAAAGCCGCTTTGGGATCGCGCGGGATGCGATGATTGGTGGAAGCGGTGTGAGCGATGTCCGGAGCGTCGTAGCGGGGCATATGGCAGTCGATGCAGCTATCTTCCTTTGTCCGCTGGAGGCGCTGAGCCACCGGAAGGCTGCATGCCTTCTTTTCGTGACATTGAAGGCACCGGCTTCGGTAGTGGGCAATTCGTTGCGAGGCCGCTACGCGCACATGTGGGTCATGACAGGAGGTGCATCCTAGTTTGTCGGCGCCGCTCGTGCTCTGGAAGCAACGGCTTTGATACATTTGCTCCACTTGCCCGACCGCCTGATCGTCCCGTTCGGCTTGAGGACCTTGGACAAAGACGGCCCAGAAGTCATCCAACGGCAATCCCGGTCGGAAATCATCCAGACCGCGACCGCGTCGTACGATTCTTTCCATCCCAGTAAGGTGGCACTGTTCGCAGACGGCTGCACGATGCGAGGCTTCGAGGTGGCGAGGATTGACAATGGTATAATCCGGTCCCGCGGCGACCGGCTGTTGATTGGCCCGGGCGGCGACGTGCAATTCCCCGGGGCCGTGGCAGCGCTGACAACCGATGGCATGGCCCTCGAACACCGGTTCCTGATAGCGGTTCATCGTGCCTTCGACATAGTGGACGCGGTTGGCATGGCAGTAAAGGCATTCCGGCGCCACGGGCCGACCGGACAGCCGGTCCTCTCTAAAGCCTGGCGACAAGTCCCATTTTTCCTTCTGGGAAAACCAGCTAACCGGCGTTTGGAAGACATAGCCCTCCCGATCGGTCAGATAGGAATGGCCACGGGTGCCTGAGCCAATAACGTAGTCAACCGGCAATTGGACTTTAGCGACGGGATGGCCGGCCGGATCGAGCCGCTCGCCGCGCTGCCAGACCCGGTTGCCTTCGTGAACTATGGAAAACTCCACGCCCAGGGCATCAAAGGGAAGATTGTGCCCTTTGTCTTCGGGAAGGGGCGAAGCACTGGCCATGGGCAAAAGAGATCGGCCCATCGGGTGGTCGGCAAAGGAACGGGCTATGTCGGAATGGCAGTCGGCGCAGCGGTCGTCGGCCACGTATTGGACGGCCGGATCGATGTTCTGGAATGGCCCAGAGTAATCGAGACGCGGATCTCGGACTTGGCTGTAAGGGGGTCTAGAAGAGCCACGAAAAAATATGAAATAAAGCCGCAGCGCCGTGGCGAATAGGAGCGCCGCCGTTGTCAACAGGATGATCCAGTGCTTACGGCGGCTGCCAAGGGAAGCAAGCCTCGGTCCCGAAGAAACGCCGGGATCTGGGGTAGCCATATTGCCGAGCCTTTTGAGTGGCGAATGGCGATAAAAAGGAATTGCCTCAGCTTAGGCGTCCGAAGTGGAGCGGTCAAGCGCGGCTAGGCGTTCGCCGTCTTGCCAAAGAAATGCCGCTTCGCGAAGAGCCCATTTCCATCCAAGGCATCAAAGTTCGGTTTGAAAAACAGCCTCCGCAACAATTCCATTGGGAGCCAGGCGACACACTTCTCAAAACTGCGCGGGATGGCATGGCAAGCGCGGTCGATTTGCCGCCCCTTAACCAGCACGCGCTTGTGGTCGGCGAATCAGGTTAATCGCGTTAGCTTTCATTTCCCAGTTAAAAAACCCCTCTGAATTTGACATCCGCAGCAATGAGCTATACTTCCACTCGGAATTGACAGGGAAATGTCACTTCGCAATTCCTGCGGGGCAAGAATACTCGTGCCCCAAGGAGGATGTTCGGCAGACTCGCTGCCGAATCGTCCAGTGCTCCGCCCTTCCGCTGGCCTAGAGAAATGGCGGCATAACGACGGGATGCCAACTCGTGTCGCGCTGCGGCCTGAGATTCATGGAGGCAAGGGTGAGCGAAGTCTTAGAAAGTGCTCCAGAGTTCGATGCCGGTTGCTATCAAAAGACAACGCTGGAAAACGGGCTCCGCGTCATTACGGAAAGGATGCCCCATGTACGCTCCCTCGCATTGGGATTTCTGATCGATGCGGGACCTTGTTCGGAAACGGGAGACCAGAGCGGGTTGGCTCACTTGACTGAGCACCTGCTGTTTCAAGGAACGAGCAACCGCAATGCTCAGCAAATCGCTCGCTTAATGGACCTGGCCGGCGGTCAGATCGGCGGCTTTACGACGCGGGATTACACCTGCTATTTCGCCTCGGTGTTGGATGAGCATTGCACCTACGCTCTGGACTTGTTTGGCGATTTGTTTCTGAATTCCACGTTTTCTGAGAATAGTTTGCGACGAGAGAAAGAAGCCATTTTGCATGAAATGGAGGCCTGTCGCGATGCTCCCAGTCAACGCGTTCATGATTTGTTGAAAGCTCACGCATGGTCCGGCCACCCGTTGGGCCGACCGATCGCGGGCCGGCGGGAAAGCGTGGAGCGGTTTTCGCGCGAGGATGTGATTTATTTCTTTCACGAGCATTACACCCCGGATCGGATGATTCTGGCGGCGGCCGGGCAAGTAGACCATAAGGACTTTGTCGCCCAAGCGCGCGACGCCTTTTGGCGCCTACTGGGCGAAAGAGGGATAAATCCGCCAAGGCAGCCAAAGTTTCATGGCGGGCTCGCTTTGGAAACGGCGGCTGTGGCCCAGGCTTATTTTGCTCTAGGGATTCCGGCTCCGGCCTATGGCCACCCGGGCCGATATGGCGTTCACGTAATCGCGAATGTCCTCGGCGGAGGGATAAGTTCTCGACTCTTTCAGTCTTTGCGGGAGGAGCGCGGACTCGTTTACCACGTTGCGGCCGATTACCACGCTTACCGCGACGCGGGCATGCTGGTCATCGAAGGCAGCACGGCTGCCGAGCGACTGCCGGAGGTGTTGAAGATTATTTTCACGGAGATCCAACAGCTAAGCTCCGGCAAAGCAGCCCTCAACGACGAGGACGTCTGGAAGGCCAGGGTGCAAATTCGCCGGCAGCATCTGCTGGACGCGGAAAACACGAACACTCGCATGAGCCGGCTGGCGACGCAAGAGCTGTACTTTGGGCGGCATCTCCCCGCAAACGAGGTGCTCAGCAACATCGAAGCGATCGATGGCCCGTCAATAAAGAGACTTATGGCGGAATGGCTGGCGCCGGCACTGAAACAAGCCGCGGTGGCGGTGGTGACGCCAGGCACTAAAGAGCATCGCTCGCTTAGAAGTTTGGAAGAATTGCTGGCCCGGAGTAATTGAGTCCGCCACGCGCCGGCTCGAACTGAGCAGAGATTCCTGAGGATTGGCGGCTTGCACCATTTACTTTGAGGAGGCATGACGATGCCGCTGGAACCCAATGCCAAAAAGACCTGGGAAGAAGTCCAGAAAAAGTTCAACTTTCCGGTTAACGCCATCGGCATGCGGATCACCGAAAAGGACAAGATGACTTTCACGATTTGGAAATCGGAAGGTATCGACAAGTTTATGAAGAAGTAAAGATAGAAGCGCGAGACCGAATTTCGAGCGAACAGCCCTAGAAAGGACCAAGCCGTGTCCCAATTAAGCGCGAGTAGTTTACTGCGCGATGGAATCGCCGCAGCCAAAGCCGGTGACAAAGCTTTGACGCGCCGGCTCCTTCGGGAAGCCGTCGACTTAGAGCCGCAAAATGAAGTCGCGTGGCTGTGGCTGGCCGGAGTGGCGGAGTCAGCCCAAGGCGCGCTGGCGGACCTAGAGCGCGTGATCGCGATCAATCCCAACAACGAGCGCGCCCAAGAAGGGCTCAAATCAGCTCGGCTTCAGGCCGGCGTCGCGGAGGCCAAAGCGGGCAATAAGCCGGCCGCCCGCCAATTGCTCACGGCAGTCGTCGATCAAGATCCAACCAACGAGCTGGCTTGGCTATGGCTGGCCGGAGTGGCGGAATCGCCGCAGGGGATGATGTCCAGCTTGCAGCGCGTCCTTGATATCAATCCGAAGAACGAGCGCGCTAGGGAAGGCATGCGCTCAGCGCGGCTGCAATTCGCGATTGCCGAGGCTAAGGCGGGCAACAAAGCAACCGCACGCGAGCATATTTTCCTCATTATCGAGCAGGAACCGGGCAACGAATTGGCCTGGCAATGGCTGGCGGCTGTGGCGCCGTCTAATGAAAAAGCGCTGGCGGCTTGGCAAACGGTCCTGGAACTCAACCCCAATAATAAAAGGGCTCAGGATGCTATTCGCTATTATCAGACCAAAGAAATGGCCCAAGAAGACACAGCGGAGACCGAGGCGCCGCCCAGGGAGTGCCCTTTTTGCGCGGCTTCCACCGGCGACGCGGCCAAGCAATGCACGACTTGCGGCGGCGTCCTCTCGCTGGCCGACCTAGATGCCATTTTGAACAATGGCGCCGTTCATCACGCCTTGATGAAGAATGCGGTCGAGCGCTATGACACGGCGGTTCGCCAGAAGCCGGATTTCGCGTCTCATTACTATCTCGGCCTGGCTCATCTCAACCTCAATAATCTGGAAGGCGCTCTCACTCATCTGTCCCATGCCTCGCGCATTAAGCCGCGCGACCAGCTCTTGCGCACTCAACTCGGAGTCTTGTCGCAACGCTTCGTCGCTCAGAAGGCCGCTGAGGCCGACAAGACGCGCAAAGAGCCAACTAAGCAAGGCACGGTCCTCATCGTTGACGATAGCCCAACGGTTCGCAAACTCGTCTCGATGACCATGAAAAAGAGCGGCTATTCGGTAATGGCGGCGGCAGATGGATTCGAGGCCGCCGATCATATTCTGAAAAACATTCCCGACCTCATTCTGCTCGATATCGCTATGCCCGGCATGGACGGCTACCAGGTGTGCAAACTTATTAAAGAAAACAAGGAAACGGCCAAGATCCCAGTCATCATGCTTTCCGGCAAGGACGGGTTCTTTGACAAGATTCGCGGCCGTATGGCCGGCTCGACGGCTTACATCACGAAACCTTTTAAGCCTGATGCACTCGTCCAAGCCGTCAAGAAACACTGCCAGCCGCGCAAGAAGCTCTAATATCCGGACGGGAGTGGAGATCGCAATGGAGCGCTCACGCACAAGTGGCCCGTTCGCCGTAGCGGCAATTCCTCCGCCGGTCGACACAGAACAGGATTTGGCCTTCGAGCGCGATCTGGTCCTTTTACTTTCGAAACTGGACCAATTCCGATCGCGGCTGGCCGATGCCCAAGTTCAGCGACGCGCGCCTCTTGCCTTGCAGATAATCCTGACCCTGCTCGACGAAGTCCTTGACTTCACCAAACGTTCCCTGAAGACGCGTGCAGACGCCACGGGGGGCAACGAAGAATTGGCCAAGGCGGAAGACCTTTATGCGGCCGTCCAAGAACTGTTGAAGCACTTGCCGCCAGGCCCCCTGCATTCGTTCCTTGGTTTCTTCGGAAAACCATCTGTGAACCACGCGGACCGCGCGCATGCTTTTCGGGAAATCGGCCGGCGCTTGCTTCAGGTGCTGGAAGGACTCTTTGTTTTGTTCCAGAAATATTTCCAAGTGCCCGCTTCCGCCGCGGAGTGGACCCAGGCCCATCGGCTGTTTATGGCAGACCTCCGGCCGGTCGTTGACCGGCTCCAGTGTTAATTCGTATGCACACTTTCTCAAAGGAGAGAAATTATGGCCGCTCAAAAGATCCTCGTCGTGGACGACAGCCCCACGGACCTGAAGTTAGTATCGGCGCCATTGCAAAACCAAGGCTATCAAGTCATCACCGCCGCCGACGGTGAAGAAGCGCTGGAGAAGGCCGCGCGGGAGCATCCCGAGTTGATCGTCTTAGACATTATTCTTCCCAAGAAAAACGGCTTTCAAGTGTGCCGCCAACTAAAGACCTCCACAGACACCAAGGACATCAAAATTTTGATGCTGTCCAGCAAAAGCCAAGACAGCGACCGCTATTGGGGGCTCAAGCAAGGCGCCGACGGCTACCTGACCAAGCCTTTTGCCGATGAGGAGTTGTTGACCAACGTCGGCCAGCTTCTGTGAGAGACTTCCAACCGCAAGGAATCGATAGTAGTCCGGTCGTTGAGGTACTTGATTGCCTGCTTTCGAAATTGCCCGAGCGATAGGTCAGAGATAAATGGTCGAGAAATCGAACAGCCCCGATGAAGCGCCTGCAGCCGGCTTGCCCGATATTCAAACGACGGACCTGTCTCTTCCCCTCTGGGTAAGAGACAAGGATCCCGTAGCGGCGGAGGGTTTACCCCTTTGGCTGAATTCGCCTCATCAAGAACCGCTCGCGAATGGGCCGCTCCTTGAGGCGCGCTCAGAAATTCAGCCGCCGCCTCCGGAGCCGTCGCCACCGCTCCCCAGCTCTAAAGATCCGCTTTCCGATCCGGAAATCGATCTTTTTGCCAAGCCGGCTGAAGACGCCTCGTTTCTGAACCTATCCGCGGTTTACGTCAGAGATCTCCTCAAAATCTCGTCGAAGTGCCCTTCCCCGGGAACGTCAGATGAATGTCCGGAATCTACGCTGGGTTCCGAAGGTGAGGCGAAGGAAGCAGGCAATCGCGACCAACCAAACGCTCCGGCCGTCCCGATGGAACGCCAACCACCGCTGTCACGTTTAGTGCGTCCTGTCGTCTACGGCATCGAAGTCCCCAATACAGGAACGAAGCCGCTATTTCAGGTGCGGGTAGAGCATGATTTACCGGCAGGGTTCCGATTCCTGGGCGCCGACCCTGTACCGGATATTCGCCGCAATAAGCTGGTCTGGAAACTAGGAGACCTTGAGCCACAGAGCGCCAAACGCATCCTCGTTCGCGTGCAGCCCAAGCATGCCGGTAAGTTGCTGCCTGAGTCGGCCACCACGTTCCGCACTACTTATGGCGTTCGCACGCGCATCACCAAACCCCGTTTACAGGCCACGGTGACCGGACCGCAATGCGTCGATCGGGGCGAGCCGGCGATTTTCGAGATCGAGGTTTCTAACTCCGGAACGGGCCAAGCGACAAACGTCTGTGTCCGCAATCAAATCCCGGCCGGCCTGCTCCACGATCAGGGCCATCTGGTTGAATCTTACCTAGGCACGCTTTCGCCCGGTGAGACAGTCAAGCTATATCTGCGGACGATCGCCCAGGGAACCGGAGCCCAGGTAACTGAAGTGATCGTCAGCGGATCGGAATGCGTCTCAGTTGCCATCCAGGCCCAAGTGCTGGTAAAACAAGCCGAGTTAACTCTTCAAATCACCGGTCCAACCAGCCTCCAGCCGAATCAGGAAACAGATTATCTCCTGGAGATTTTTAACACCGGCACAGCTGCCGCCTCAAGCATCTTAGTGGACTACAAGCTGCCTGAAGGGCTCGACTTTGTATCCGCTGATGAGCAAGCGATTCCCGATCCCAATGCGCAGAGCGTCTCCTGGTCCTTTGCTTCCCTGGCCGCCGGACAGAACCGGCTGCTGCCGATTCGCGTGCGAACTCAGTTCCCGGGCGATTTTCTGCACAAAGCGAGCCTCCGATACGGGGAGGGACCTGATGCGGCTGCGGAGTTGCTTATCAGCAGCGACCTGGCCATTGAATCGAGCCCGCTGCTTGCGGAGTTGCTGGCGGGAATCGATGGTCCTCTTCGGGCTTCACGAACCACGCGCGGTAACGCAGCAAGAATCCCAGCTCAGCTCGAAGCGGCCGGCAAGGATGGTCAGCATATAGTCTTTACGCTTGCCGGCATCGACTATGCCGTGCCTATGGCCGGCGTCGTCGAGATTGGCAGGGCTTCGAACATTACGCCCGTGCCCAACGTGCGCGAATGGCTTCTCGGCGTCGCCAATGTCCGCGGCGACGTAATCTCGATGGTAAACCTGGGGATGTTCTTTGGCTTGGACAAATGTACCGAAACCACGGATAGCCGCCTGCTTGTGGTGCGATCGCGCTGGGGTGACATGGCAACCGGGCTGCTTGTGGAAAAAGTGAAGGGCATTCGATCTATCTCGGAAAAAGGCATTATGGCGCCGGCATCGACCTTTGAAAACCGTCTTACGCCGTATCTGCGCGGCGTGGCGGAGAATGATGGCCGGCTGCTTGTTTTATTGGATCTGGACAAGTTGCTGCTCTCGGCGGAGATGCGGCAGGTCGAGCTTGTTTAAACGCGCTCAGGATATCGGAGGTTTAGCTGTGTTTCCATCCCTTGGTGATTTTTTCGCGAGCAGCATTCGGAACAAACTGCTGCTCACCATGGCGGTCCTGGCTTTGGGCCCCCTCGTTGTCCTGGGCTTTGTGGCCCAGCGATCCGCCGAAACGGCTCTTCGGGAACGAGCCCTTAATCAGTTGGAAGGCATCGCTACGCTTCAGCGGGAGCGCATCGTCGATCTATACGCCGCCACCTACAGGACAGCCGTGGACAGTATCGCCACCAATGAAGACATTATCGCCCGCGTGCGTCAGTTAGTCCAAAAGGAAGGCAACAAGGAGGAACTCAGCGCGGAAATCCGGTCCCGGTTAGAAAGGACGGCCAAATCGTTGCCTGGCTTTGCCAGCGCTTTGGTTTGCGATCCCAAAGGCATCGTCATAGCCGATACTTTAGCTCCGGGACGACAACAATTCGGCGTCAGCAAAGCCGACGACGCTTACTTTGCCGGCGCTATGGCCAACCAAGGCAAGATGTTTATCAAACCTCTTTACAAATCGTCGGCTCAGAATTACGGCACGGCCGTTTCCGTCGCCATGGTCGATCCCAAGGATCGCACTTACGTCGGCGTCGCGGTCATTCGCCTCACCAACGACGAAATCTCGCGAACGTTGGTCCAGGGCAATAGCCTCGGAGAAACCGGCGCCGCGTTTCTGGTAAATGGCGAAGGGTCCCTAACAAGCCAGAAGTCTTCGGAACTAAAAAACAAAGTTACCAGTCCCGGAATTCAAAGAGCCCTCGATAAACAAACCGGTTCAGCCGTTTATGTCAACCATCTCGGCAAAACAGTCCTGGGCTATCACACCTGGATTCCGGATTTGAGCATGGGGCTAGTCGCGGAAGTCAATGAGAGCGAGGCCTTTGCTTCCGTTTACCGGCTGCGGTACATCGTCATAAGCGTGATCGCCACCGCCGCAGTCCTCGTCGGTATCGCCGGGTTTTTCTTGACTCGGAACTTGACCAACCAGGTCAACCAGCTCATGAACACCTTTGGCATGGTCGGCATTGGCGATTTCAAAGCCCGCGCTCAAGTCCTCACTGCGGACGAACTGGGCACCGTAGCCGTTTCCTTGAATGCCATGCTCGACAATTTGACGGGCTTAATGCAGTCGCGCGAGGAGCGCGATGCCATCCAGGCCTCCATCGCCCGGCTGCTCGAAGAATTGAGCGGCTTGGCGGAAGGCGACCTCACCAAGGAAGCGGAAGTTACCACAGACGTCACAGGAGCTATCGCCGACTCCTTTAACTACATGATCGCTCAATTACGCAAGATCATCGGCAGTGTGCAAGACGTGACGCTCAAGGTGAGCAACGCGGCCAACGAGATCCATTCCACCGCGGAAAATCTGGCCCACGGCAGCGAAACCCAGTCCAAGCAGATCGTCAACACTTCTTCTGCCATTGGCGACATGGTGGTCTCCATTCAAAAAGTATCTGAAAATGCCGCTGTCTCGTCGACGGTCGCTCAACAAGCTCTCAGCAGTGCCAGCCAGGGAAGCAAATCGGTTCAGGACACCATCGACGGCATGAATCGCATCCGCGATCAGGTGCAGGAGACGGCCAAGCGCATCAAGCGCCTCGGTGAGAGTTCTCAGGAAATCGGTCAGATCATTCAGCTCATCGACGACATCGCCGACCGGACCAGCATCCTGGCCTTAAATGCTTCGATCCAAGCAGCTATGGCCGGCGAGGCAGGCCGCGGTTTTGCGGTCGTTGCGGAAGAAGTGGAACGCCTGGCTGTTCGCTCCACCGATGCAACCAAAAAAATCGCCAGCCTCGTCAAGACGATTCAGAGCGAAACCAATGAAGCGGTGTCCGCCATGGAAAAGAACATCAACGAAGTGGTCGAAGGGTCCAAGCTCGCCAACCAGGCCGGACAAGCCCTGGAAGAAATCGAGTCCGTTTCCAATCGTCTGGCGGAATTGATTCAGTCAATCTCGCAAGCGTCCAAGCAACAGGCCCGCGGCTCCGAAGCCCTGGCCAAATCTATGAATGACATTTCGCAGATTACCAAACAAACCTCTTCCGGCAATAAACAAGCGGCCCTGGCAGTCAGTAATTTGGCCGCGCTGGCCGATGAGCTGCGATCCTCGGTCAGCACGTTTCGCCTTCCTGGCCGCGAAAACTTTGCGACCATGGCCAGCATGCCAAGCCTGGATCCCAAGCAATCCCATGAAGGCCGCGCTAATCACTGGGACGTTGTCCGAACGAACCTCGCCGACACGCCCCGGCCCTTCTTGCCGCGCGAATGATTCTCGGCGACGAGCAAGGAAGCCGTCCTTTTTCGGTGTACCGTGACGATTTCTTGGAAGCGCGCTGGAGCCGGAGAGCGGAATGGCAAGACAGGTCGACCCTGAAGTTCTGGCCGGCTTCCTCACCGAGGCCAAAGGCTATCTCCCTCAAATCATTAAGGGGATTGAAGCCTATCGCGCCGATTCTTCCCGGCTGGAAGCTCTAGAGGAAGCTTATCGCCATATTCACACGATCAGCGGCGCGGCGGCCATGATGGGGTTTTCCGCCTTGAGCAACCTGGCTCACGAGCTGGAAGTCACTCTTGAAGAATTGGCTATCCGCCAATTTACGCCGAATGAAGATACAGGCCTATTGCTTCAACAAACCGTCCACGTGATCGCCAATCATCTCGACGGCGGTTTGCAAGAAGGGCCAAAGGAATCGGCGCGGCTCATTGAGGCGGCCCGGCTTTGCCGCAGGATGCGTGGCTTGGGCGATGAAGAAACCGGCCCACTGCCGTCGGTGCTCGCGCCGGAAGCGCCGCCCGCTCCAGATTCCTATGAGGAGAATCAAGGGCGCCTTCTAGAATCAGCCTCGGCGTTTATCGATTCCACCCCGATTCTTGGCTTTCCTGACTTTACAAGCGAGGCCAACCCATTAGGCGTTTCAAGCCGCGACGAAGAGCAAGATGCGGAACCGATCTCTCCCGAATTGCTCGAGGTGTTCGCGCTTGAAGCTGAAGACCACTTGCACACAATCAGCTCCCGGCTGCCGCTTCTCAAACAACAACCCGATGATCGCGAATGCTTGCAAGAAATTCGCCGAAGCGCCCACACGCTCAAGGGTGCGGCCGGCATGGTTGGCTTCCAGCAGATCACCCAGCTGGCTCACCGCATGGAGGATCTCCTGGACTCCCTTTACGAAGGCGGCCGGTCGGTCACGCCGGAAGTCATCCAGTTGCTATTTTCGTCCAACGATCTATTGGAGGATATGGCCACCGGCAAGAAAGAGCATGAACGCGCTCAAGCCCTCTATGAGCAGTACGCGCAAATGCTTCCCGATGAGGCGCAGATCCCCTCAGCCGTCCCAGGAAGAATCCAAGGGCAGTCTCCCACGCATACCGGCGCGGGAAATCAAGCGGGAAGCGGCCTTGAAACTGCTCTGCTTGCCCCCGCAGCCGCCGACCTTTCTGAAACGGAAGGCGCCCCAGCGTCGCATTCCCACAAACAAGGTCAATTCGTACGCATCCCCATTGAACGCCTCGATGATTTGACGAAGCTGATCAGCGAACTTGTCATTAATCGAACGACTTTTGAACAACGCGTGGCGGAGCTGGTTCGCCAAGTTAGTGATCTCCAACCCAGCACCAGCCGGTTAAAAAAGGTCGCTTACAAACTTGAAACCGGGTATGAAGCCAGCGCCCTGGACAGTGGACCCGGAATTGGCTCAGCCCGAAGCGCCAGCGGCGGCGTCAATCGCTTGCACGCCTCGTACCAAGCCCATGGCTTTGATGATTTGCAATTCGACCGGTACACCGAATTCCACCTTCTGTCGCGTGAACTTGCGGAAACGACCAACGACGTCCAAACAACGACCGGCGAACTCGCCCACCTGATCGGCGACTTCGAAAGTTGTTTGACGCGCCAGGCACGCTTGACCGGTGAAATTGAAGACAAGCTCATGCGTTTGCGCATGGTGCCCCTGGCTAGTTTCGCTCCGCGCTGGGAACGCACTATTCGCAACGTAGCCGACCAACAAAGCAAACAGGTCGATTTAGTTTTGGAAGGCGAGACAACCGAGTTGGATAAGTCGGTGCTTGAAGAGATGAGCGATCCGCTCATGCATCTTTTGCGCAATGCAGTAGATCACGGCATCGAGCCCCCTGAAGTCCGCCACATGAAAGGGAAGGCGGGCAAGGGAACTATTCGACTGCGCGCTTATCAGGAGGGCAGCCAAGTCATTTTGCAAATCACCGATGACGGAGCCGGTATTGATCCCGAGGTGGTTCGCTCCACGGCAGTGCAGCGGGGCTTTCTGGCCAGTTCGGACATCGCCACGCTCAGCGAAGAAGATTTGCTTGCCCTGCTTTTCCTGCCCGGCTTTAGCACGGCACGGGAAGTCAGCGAAATCTCCGGGCGTGGAGTCGGGTTGGATATCGTCAAGGCGCAGGTGACCAAGCTCAAGGGTTCCGTTCATTTGGAATCGCAACGCGGCCGCGGCGCCACGTTTACGATCCGCCTGCCCATGACGCTCGCTATCACACGAGCCCTGATGGTCAAGGCACACCAGGAAACTTTCGCCATTCCCCTGGACGCCATCCGCCAAATTCAACGCTTGGAGAGCCATGAAATCGACCGCGTCGGCAAGGATCATGTCGCCCGGATTGGGGGCAAGATCTATCCGCTGATTTCGCTCGCTAAAGTATTGTCGCTTAAGCGCCCGGCCGATGAATCCGTGGCCCGGCCACCCGTCTTGATCCTCAACGCCGGCGCCAAACAGGTCGCTCTGGTCGTCGATCACATCCTCGGTGGACGCGAAATTGTGATCAAAAACCTCGGATCGCACTTGCGGCATGTTCGCGGCATCTCTGGCGCTACGCTCATGGGAGATGGCAGCGTCGTCCTCATCTTGAACCCCGCCGAATTGACTAAAGAAGCGGTCGCTATCCGATCCCCTATCCGACCAGCCTTCCCGACCAGCCCCCTCCCGGGGGAAAGCGACTCTTTAACAGTAATGCTCGTGGACGATTCGCTGAGCGTCCGCCGCGTGGTCACTAGCTTGATTGTCGGCGCCGGTTGGAAAGCTACAGCCGCGAAAGACGGCATGGGGGCGTTGGAAATATTGCACCAATCGGCCACGGTCCCGGACCTGATCCTGCTCGATGTGGAGATGCCGCGAATGGACGGCTATGAGCTGCTTTCCAATCTTCGCGCGCAAGACGCCTTTCGCAATTTGCCGGTCGTCATGGTGACTTCGCGCGCCGGCGACAAGCATCGTAAAAAAGCTATGGATTTGGGCGCCTCGGCTTATGTCGTCAAGCCTTATCAGGACGAAGCGCTCATCAACGTGATCCGGCACTTAGTGCATGAAGCACGTCAGGCCGTTCTGGTGTAGCGGCCGGTGGATGTTAGTGGGGAGGACCACGATGCCTTTGGCAGTTATGCCAGATCGTCTCCGATTGATTCGCTGTGGCATCGGCCAGGAAAGCTACGGCCTGGAAATGGATTGGGTCCGGGGCATCGAACGCGGCGACCAAGTTCAATGGGCCGATATAGAGAATGGCCGGGTAGGCATGTTGCCCGAGCAGGATGGCGGCGTGCCCGTCTTCAGCCTGGCGAAGTTATTGGGCCGGCCTTTTACGAACCGGGGCAGTCAGCATTCCGTGATCCTGCTTCAAGGACCGCAACCTTGGGCGCTGCTGGTGGATCGCGTGTCGCAGGTGATTCATGTGGCCGCTGATGCTGTCGACCCTGTTCCGTTTGCATTAATTAACGAACGCGTGGAAAGGTTTCATGCCGTCGCGCGCCACGATGGCGAGTTGCTTCTGTTGCTGTCTCCCGATCGGCTCCGTGATGTCCTCCTCACTCCGGATATTCCAGCTTCCGCAAGTCGGCAAGGCAAGCGGCCGCCTCGATCCTTAGACGCCGGAGAGCTGGAGAGCATCTCGCCCAATCCAGGCCGGCTCATTCTTTTCCGTCCGTTGGCTGGACGTCGCTCGAACCGGCCGATTTCCTGCGCGCTTAGCATCACTCAGGTCTTGGAGATTCTGGAAGCGCCGCCGCTGGCTCCTGTTCCGTCCGCACCGGATTTCGTCTTGGGCTTGGCCCGATGGCATGATGAATCCGTCCCCGTGCTCGATCTGGCCATGTGCCTAGGCCTTCCCTCCACCGACCTGGAAGATCGTTCTCGCCTGTTAGTCGCTTGCGGTTGTGATCCGTCGCAATTGATAGCCTTTCCGGTTCAGTCGTCGATACGCATTCTCCGATTGCCCTTGCCTCACCTGGTCTGCACGAGAGATCTCGGGCTTAATGAAGGATTAATCTTGAGTGCGTTTGAAATGAAAAACGAGACGATGATCCTGCTGGATCTCGAAGCTTTTCTTCACCTAGCCAAATAACAACCTCAACGAACAGAATCCGCAAAGCTAAGGGTCGACCCGCTTAACGGCGAGGCAAGCGACCTTTTCATTTGTGGGTTGCCTCGTCTGAAGACATTGCTATAGTGCGGGCCACGGGGTGGACACTAGGCGCCAACAAGTGGCGCGGGCTGGGCTAGGAGAGTGAGCCGTGAAAGATTCTGGACGGTTACTGTGGTTGTCGGTGGGCATCCTTCTAGGCGCGGTGGGCTATAGCCTTTTCCTGGGAAACGGCACTCGTCAGGCCCAGGCGGCCAACGACCGCTATGAGGATTACGTGCTTTGCACCGGCTCCGTTGCCGTCAATCCCAAAGCGCCGACGGATGGAGTGTGGCTGCTGGACTACCGCTCCGGCAAGCTGCTGGGCACGGTCATCGATCGCAATGCCGGCAAAATCGTCGGCTGGGCGGAGGTGGATCTCGTAACGGAATTCGGCATCCCGCCCCGGCAGAATTGCCACTTCCTCATGACTGCCGGCCAAATTGCACAAGGCCAGGCCGCTCTCTATGTTGCCGAGACCTCCACCGGCAAGTTCGGCGTCTACACGATGGGCTCTCGTCCGGATAATCAACCCGGCGTCAGCATCCGCCGTCACGACTTGGTCCTTTTCCGCCAGGCGGTAGCCAAGGAGAAGGACGCCAAAGACAGCGAGAAATGAGGCGCCAGGCTGCAGGCAAGAGGCTCCAGGCGCCAGGCGCCGTGTAAACGACCCTTGTACCCTGTAGACCAATGTTGTGGGTCCACAGGGTGGATCACTTGGTCCACAGGGTTCAGCAAAAGCGCTTAAAACTACGCTTCTGATCGCCAAAGGGCGCACCTTGGTCCACAGGGTCCGGCAACGAAATGCGACTAGGGCTGCGGTCGACGGCGGAAGCGCCTTTTCGTCTTGGTTTCGACCGCCTGGTCCTTTTGAATGATGCTGATCGACCCATCTACTTCCAATACTGCCGATTTCACCTGATTGACATCGTCAACACCATGCTCGCGCATGGCTTGAAGGACGTCGGCCTCGGCCAATCCCTCGTGGCGCAAGTGATCCTTCACGAATTGACAATCGTGCACGAGCAAGGTCGGAGATCCTTCGAATAATCGTCCCGCAAAGCCAAACCGCGATCGCAGAAAGCCAACGATCCGGTTGAGCAGCAAGATGATTCCCGCGGCTGTTAGGCCGCCCAAGAGCGAATTGTCCGGCCCCACCATGGCGTTTTGCACGGCATTACTGATGATCAGCAAGGTCACCAAATCAAACGGCTTCATCTGGCCGACTTCGCGCTTGCCCGCGACGCGCAACGCCAGCAGCAAACCAAAGTATATGACCATGGTTCGCAGGGCCACGTCGGCTACTCGGCTCGGATCGAACATGGCGCTGACATCAAGCAGACTAGCCATCGAAACTCTCCGGTAGGTCAGGCTTTTCGGGCCTGACTAGAAGCTATTGAGTCAGGCTGGAAGCCTGACCTACGTTGGAGCCCTGTAGTATTATGCGGATTTTTGACTGCAACCAAGCAGAACCGGCGTGCGGAGATGGCTACTGCTCATCCTTCTGAAACCCAAAAGGATCGAACAATTCCTTGGTCTGGGGATCGTTCTCCAGGTCGGCGAACTCCCTCAGCCAAAGCTCTGCTTCGGCAAGCGACAAACCGGTAGGTTTGGCGGGCGCTTCCGAAGGGCCTTGGCGCTTTGGACGGCGCTGCCGATCTAAGTCTTCCAGGTAATCAAGACAGCCGCGTACAACGCACTGCCGCCGGCGCGCTGCCTTTTGGATGCGGTGATCGTCGGAAACTACCGTCAATTTCTTCGGCGTCGATTCCTTTTCAATCATCAACTCGATAAGGTCGTCGGCCTCCTGCTGATCGACCGCAAACGCAATATGGAGGCCATGATATTCCAGCTTCCCCGGCACGCCCGGAGGCGCCCCCCGCGCATCGAAGACAACGGTGACTTGGTTCCCCTCGTTGCCATAACAACCGTGCAATAGGCCCAATAACCGCCCCCGCGCCCGCTCCAGAGCATGGGGCCCCAGGCGCCCGCTCAACGCCCCCATCGCATGCAGCAAGTTGTAACCGTCGATAAGGAACATTTTGTTCGTTGTTCGTTGTTCGTTGTTCGTTGTCAGCTAACCGAGTGGCTCTCCTATTATTCTACACCGACATCGATAGCAAAGAACTTCGTAGCAACAAACAACGAACAACGAACAACGAACAAAAGGAAAAAAGAAAGGCGTAGCCCCTCGGGGAGCCACGCCTCTTCTCTATTGGGAAACGGCCGAGGAAACGGCCGGCTTAGGGGGGGTCCTGATCTTCGAGGCCTTCCGCGAAAGGCTCCTCCTGAGCCTTCTGTGCGGGCAGGCGGTAAGCCTCGCCTAGCCAGCGCCCCAGGTCGATCTGCCGGCACCGGGGACTGCAAAAAGGAAGGTAGGGCAAGTCCTGGGGGGCGGCCCCTTCCATCGGCCGGTCACATATGGGGCAGCGCACCTGTATCATCGGCAACTCACGTGCTGGACTTCTTGCTTTTGCCGGTTGACTTCGTCTCGGCCTTCTTGCTGTCCGTACTGGTTGTGCCGGCTGCGCCATCTGTAGCGGCTGCGGGAGTCTTGCCTGCCTCGGCAGGCGGCTTGGCGCTATCCGACTCCGCTTTGGCGCCGGCTTTGTACGATTCGCTGCGATAGTCGGTCTGATAGAATCCGGAGCCTTTGAACAGAATGGCTGCTCCTGTGCCGAAGACGCGGCGGAGCTTGGTCTTGCCGCACTTGGGGCACTTTTTGAGCGGCTTATCGTTGATTCCCTGAAACTCATCGAAATTATGCTGGCAGGCATCGCACTGGTATTCGTAAGTCGGCATGAAGACGGGACCTCACATTGGAAGAAGGATCGTTTAGCCACGAACTTTCCGACGCGCTTCACCGCGTTTGTCGGAGGCTCGCTGCTAAAACGCTTTAACTTACCGCGGTCGAGACTGTTACCCGGGTCGGACGAAGTACCCGGTCGTGAATCATGAAACCCTGCTCCAGAACCTTGATGACAGAGCCCGGCGGAAACGCGGCACTGGGCATCTGATTGACGGCCTGATGCAAATTGGGATCAAACGGCTTGCCCTGGGCGTCAATAGGCGTGACGCCATGCCGTTTCAAGATCTCCAACAATTGCGCTTGGACCATTAAAACGCCTTTGACGAGCGCTCCCTCGTCGCCGGCTTGTTCGGCGGCGGCCGTCGCGCGTTCGAGGTTGTCGAGTGCCGGAAGCAGGTCTGCCGCAAGGCTGGCATGAGCGAATTTGCGTTCCAGAACGGCTTCGCGCTGGGCGCGCTTCTGGTAATTCTCGAAATCAGCCTGGGTTCGCTTCACCAAATCCAAGTATTCGTCGCGCTTCTGTTCGGCAACCTCGGCGCGGGTGCGCAAGGCTTCGAGGTCGTTAAGCACGGCTATGGCTTCGTTGGCGCCATTGTCCGATTCCGTCGCGTTCTTATTCGCTTCGGGAGAGACTGATTTATCCGCCATAAGAACTCTCCTCTTGGGGGCTTTTTTGGCTCTGCCGAGCGGGGGGCGTAAGCCCTCTGATGAAGTTGAGTAATCAGGGGCTTACGCCCCCGCCCGCTTGGCAGAAAGTTTTCAACTAATTCTTAAGTTCCGCGGCGTCCCTGGCCGGCTCCGCAGTGAAGAAGTCGCGGAGCTTTTCGAGGAAGCTTTTGCGCTGGGCCGATACGTGGCTCTTATCCAGTTCGGCTAACTCACGCAGCAATTCTTCCTGCCGCTTGGTTAAGTTCCGGGGCGTTTCCACGACGACTTGGACGAGGAGGTCGCCGGTACGGCCGCCTCGAACGTTAGGCATGCCGCGGCCCGCGATGCGAACGACTTCGCCGCTCTGCATGCCGCGCTTAATTGCGTGTTTAATAGCGCCATCGAGCGTCGGTACATCGATTTCGCCGCCTAAGGCCGCCTGACTAAACGTAATGGGCACTTGGCATACCAAATGGTTGCCGTCGCGCTGGAAAAACGGATGCTCGCGCACGCGGAGCAGGCAGTAGAGGTCGCCGCGCGGTGCGCGGGGCGAGCCGGCCTCGCCTTCGCCGCTGATGCGGATGCGGGTTCCCGTGTCCACTCCGGGCGGGACGTCAATCTCCAAAGTCCGGCGCGCCTCGATCCGGCCGCCGCCATGACAGGTCGGACAAGGATCGGTAATAATGATGCCGCGGCCGCCGCACCCTGAACACGTTTGTTGCATGCGGAAGAAGCCCTGATTGATCAGGACAACGCCCTGGCCGCCGCAGCGCCGGCAATTGGCCGGCTTCGTTCCTTTGCGATAACCTTGCCCCGCGCAATCCGGACAATTCTCCTCGCGCGGGATGGTAATGCTCTTGCGTGTGCCCCGCGCCGCCTCGATAAGGTCGATTTCCAGGCTAACTTGAAGGTCGCGACCGCCCTGGGGGCCGGATCGCCCGCCTCGTTGCTGCCCGAAAAAGTCGCCGAAGATGTCGCCGAACAGGTCAAAGATCGACCCCGCGTCATTGAAATTCGGACCACCCAAACCATTGAGACCGGCATGCCCATAGCGATCGTAGCGCTGGCGTTTTTCATGGTCGTGCAAAACGTCATACGCTTCGGCGGCCTCCTTGAATTTCTCTTCCGCCTCTTTATCGCCGACGTTGCGGTCGGGATGGTACTGCATGGCGAGCTTGCGGTAAGCGCGTTTGATCTCTTCCAAGTCGGCCTCTTTGCCGACCCCCAACACCTCATAATAGTCGCGCTTGCTCGCCATCGATTCTCCCTGGGACAACGAGACCGGATGAAAGTTTAGCCGCGAGCCTCTGGCCGGCGCGATGAAGCGCTAGCGGAAGGCTCGCGGCTAAACGATTGGGCCGTCAATTCGTCACCTGACTTAGCGGATGGCCCCCTGCACTTTGTTGCCCTTCTCATCCTCGTCGATCTTGGTGATCATCACCTCGGTCGTAAGCATGAGACTGGCAATGCTGGCGGCATTCTGCAAAGCGGAGCGCGTCACCTTGGTTGGATCGACGATGCCCGCCTTAAACATGTCCACATATTCGCCACTATTGGCATTATACCCGATATTCGCGGACTTCTCGCCGCGCTGGCGGACTTCGTCGGCCACAACAGCGCCGTCTGTGCCGGAATTTTCGGCCAGGGTGCGGATCGGCTTCTCCAGTGCGCGAACGACGATCTCGGCGCCGAGCTTCTCGTCGGCTTCGAGCTTCTTGCCGACTTCTTGAGCCGCCGGAATGGCCCGGATAAGAGCGGTGCCGCCACCAGGTAGGATGCCTTCGGCCACGGCCGCGCGGGTCGCATGGAGGGCATCTTCGACTCGGCCTTTTTTCTGCTTCATGTCGGCCTCGGTGGCTGCGCCGACGCGGATGATGGCCACGCCGCCGGTCAGCTTCGCGAGCCTTTCGCTGAACTTTTCCTTGTCGTACTCGCTCTCCGTATTCTCCATCTGCGTGCGAATCTGCTCGATCCGCTTCTGGATGGCTTCCTTTTTGCCCGCGCCGTTGATGATCGTCGTGCTTTCCTTTTCAACGCGAATAGTCTTGGCCGTGCCGAGCTGCTCGAGCGTCACGTTTTCAAGTTTAATGCCGAGGTCTTCACTCAAGAACTCACCGCCGGTCAAGGTGGCGATATCCCCGAGCATGGCTTTGCGGCGATCGCCGAAGCCAGGCGCTTTGACGGCGCAGACGTTCAATATGCCGCGGAGCTTATTGACAACCAGCATGGCCAAGGCTTCGCTCTCGACATCTTCCGCAATGATGAGCAACGGCTTTGCGGCCTGCGCCACTTTTTCCAGGAGAGGCAGCATGTCGCGGACGTTCGACAGCTTCTTCTCATGAATGAGGATCAGGCAATCTTCCATCTCCGCTTTCATGTCCTGCGCGTCGGTGATGAAATACGGCGAGATGTAGCCTTTATCGAATTGCATGCCCTCGACGAAATCAAGCGTCGTCTCTGAGGTCTTGCCTTCTTCGACGGTAATGACGCCGTCTTTGCCTACTTTCTCGAACGCGTCGGCCATCAGTTTGCCGATGACCGGGTCGTTATTCGCGCTGATGCTCGCGACCTGTTCCATCTCTTCTTTTTTGGAGAGTTTTTTGGACATGTCGTTGAGCTTATTGACGACTGCCTCGACAGCCTTGTCGATGCCGCGTTTGACTGCCATGGGGTTGGCGCCGACGGTGATGTTGCGCAGCCCTTCTTGATAGATAGACAAGGCCAGGATGGTGGCGGTCGTAGTGCCGTCGCCCGCGACGTCGCTTGTCTTTTGCGCGACGGCGTTGACGAGCTTGGCGCCCATGTTCTCGAATGGATCGGGCAGGTCGATTTCTTTGCTGACCGTGACGCCGTCCTTGGTGACAGTAGGACCGCCAAAGCTCTTGTCAAGGATGACGTTTCGCCCGGTCGGCCCCAGCGTGCTGCCGACGGCTTTGGCGAGTTTGGCCGCGCCCGATAGCAGCTTCTTGCGAGCTTCGTCGGTATAGAGAAGTTGTTTTGCCATTTGCAAATTGCTCCCGGTAATTGAATTAGTCAGTTGAATAAGTGAGACTGCTGATAGCTGAAAGCTGATAGCTTTTTTTGTTTCGTCAAAAACAGCTATCAGTTCTTAGCTCTCAGCTATTAGCCATTCTCTTGTTTACTTCACGACTTTGGCGAGAATGTCGCTTTCGCGCATGATTTTTAGTTCCTTGTTCTCGACCTGGATATCGTTGCCGCTGTAGCGGCCGTAGATTACTTCATCGCCCTTGCTGACGGCGACCGTGGCTCGGCTGCCATCGTCGCGAAGCTTTCCGGGCCCAGTCGCCAAGACCTTGCCGCGTTGCGGTTTTTGCTTGGCGGCATCGGGCAAAAGAATCCCGCCGCGCGTTTTTTCTTCCGCTTCAAGAGGCTCCACTACGACGCGGTCGTCGAGCGGCTTAACTTTCAAATTCACGTCTTTGTCTTTGGCCATTATCGAATGCTCCTAATTTGTTCTTTGTTCGTCGTTCGTGGTTCGTTGTTCGTTGGGCTTTGCAACAAACAACGAACGACGAACGACAAACGGATCCGATTTACATCATGCCCATACCGCCCATGTCCATGCCGCCCATTCCACCCATGCCTCCCATGCCTCCCATGCCTCCCATGCCTCCCATGCCGCCGCCGTGGTGGTCGTCATGGTGGTCGTCCTTCTTGCCTTTTTCAGGCAAGTCGGCGACGAGCGATTCCGTGGTCAGGAGCAGACAGGCAACGCTCGCTCCATTTTGAAGAGCGGAGCGTGTGACTTTGACAGGATCGACGATGCCCGCCTTGCGGAGGTCGCCGTATTCGCCCTTGTCGGCGTCGAAGCCGTAATTCTTATCCTTGCTGCGGCGGATATTATTGACGACGACCGTGCCGTCGAGGCCGGCGTTTTCCGCGATCATGCGGCAAGGCATTTCCAGCACGCGCTGGAGGCAGCGCACGCCCAGCTCCTCATCGCCTTCGAGCGGCATCTTGTCGAGGACCTTGCGGGCTTGCAGGAGAGCCACGCCGCCGCCGGCTACGATGCCTTCCGCCAAGGCCGCGCGTGTTGCATGGAGCGCGTCTTCGAACAGGGCCTTGCGCTCCTTCATTTCGGTCTCGGTAGCGGCTCCGACCTTAATCTGAGCGACGCCGCCGGCCAGCTTGGCCAGCCGTTCTTGCAGCTTCTCGCGGTCGTATTCGCTATCGGTCGTCCCGATTTCTCGGCGGATCATTTCCGCCCGGCCGTCAATCGCAGGCTTCTTGCCGGCGCCCTCGGTGATGGTTGTGTTTTCGGCATCGATTCGTACTTTCTTGGCGCGCCCCATGTCGCTGAGCTGAACGTTTTCCAGCTTGATGCCCAGATCCTTGAAGATCGCCTTGCCGCCGGTTAGGACGGCAATATCTTCGAGCATGGCCTTGCGGCGATCGCCATAGCCGGGCGCTTTGACTGCACAAACGCGCAGAATGCCCTTGAGCTTGTTGAGCACCAGCGTGGCCAGGGCGTCGCCATCAACGTCCTCAGCGATGATGAGCAACGGTTCTTTTTTGTTGGAAATCGTTTCGAGCAGTGGGATCAGGTCCTTGGCGGAGCTGATTTTTTCTTCGTAAATGAGGATGTAAGGATTTTCGAGTTCGCATACGACGGCGTCTTGGTTCGTGACAAAGTGGGGAGACAAATAGCCGCGGTCGAACTGCATACCCTGGACAACCACGACTTCGGTTTCGGCGGTCTTACCTTCTTCGACCGTAATGACGCCGTTGGCAGCCCCGACTAGTTTCATGGCTTCGGCCAGCTTGGCGCCGATCTCGGGATTGTTGTTGGAAGCGATCGTCGCGACTTCGTTGATTTCCTTGGCATCTTTGGCGTCGATCTTTTCGGCCATCTTGTGCAGTTCATCAACGACCTTATCGACAGCCTTTTGAATGCCGCGGGTAAGGGCCATCGGATCGGCGCCGGCAGCGATGTTTTTGAGACCTTCGCGGTAGATGGCCTCGGCTAAGACGGTGGCGGTCGTGGTGCCGTCGCCGGCGACATCGCTGGTCTTGCTGGCCGCCTCCTTGACGAGCTGAGCCCCCATATTTTCATAGGGATCTTGAAGCTCGATTTCCTCGGCCACGGTGACGCCATCCTTCGTCACGTTTGGACTGCCCCACCCTTTGTCGAGAACCGCATTACGGCCGCGCGGGCCGAGGGTGCTCTTAACGGCCCGGGCCAGCTTGCTGACGCCGGCCAGTAGCTTTTGGCGAGCCTCGTCACTGTAACTCAATTGTTTCGCCGCCATCCAGGTAGCTCCTTTCAATCGTCGGTATTCACTGACAGCATTTAGAATATGCGAGTTAATAAACGGCTTGGCAGGGAATCTCCCTGCGCAGGCGGGAGTAGCAACCGGCATGCCGCAAGCCGGCGAGAACCGAACAACCTGCTTGTTAAGAGTTTACGGCTAGCAACTACGCCAGCAGGCTAGCCGTATCCTGCCAATCTGGCAGAGCAGCTTAATCAAGATAACCAGATTTGACACGGAAATATTATTCGTATTGAAAGCAAAAGGACATTATGATGGGACCAAATCCCGCGAGTCGTCTCAGTCAATCCGTCCCCGAACTCTCCCGGAGGAACGGCTATGTCGGACACTTTGGACAGTCTCAAGTCGGCTGCCGGCCATTTAACGAGCGTGGAACGCGTCGAGCTGGTCCAATTCTTGATCCACTTCGATCAAACAACGGACGAGGATATCGAAACCAACTGGGACCTGGAACTAGCCAGGCAAGAGGCCGAGATCGAGTCCGGCATTGCGGATGGCAAGTCAATTGAAGAAGTATTCACACAGATACGTGAAAGGTATAAGTAACGTTGACCTTTCTAACTTGCCATTTCTCCAATTGAGTTGATTGCTTGCAACTTCTCAGACAGTCTTCTCTGAGCGTCATCAATTGCACAAAGAGCGGTTGCAACAAGACCCATCGGGCCACTACCCTATTTACAGGTTGCTCGGTTTCATCCGCATCATAAGCGGACGCAAATGATTGCCGCACAGCCGGCTGTCAAGAGTGCGGCGTCTTTCAATGCTTAGAAAGCTGGCCTATGCGACTTCATGGCTGGATCGTGGGACCGCTTGGCCTCATCTTCTTGCTAATGGCTCTCCCAGCCCACGCGGTCGTTCAGCGACTGACGCCCCTTAAAGACGTGCTTGCAGAGTCGCAGTTTATCTTTGTCGCCAAGGTAAGCGCGCTCGATCCGGACAAGCCATCAGTTGTCCTCGCCATAGAGAAGCAACTCAAAGGCAAGGCAACCTTTGAGAAGTTGCTGGTCAATTTAACCGGCGACAGTGAAGCGAAGAAACTCGACCACACTCCCCAGTTGCTCAAGCGCCTGGCCCCGAAGTTGACCCTGATTATTTTCGCTACGAAGAACGGCAAAAAATACACGGCTTTCGCCTACACCAACGGCACCTGGTTCCAGCTTATCGGCGAAGAAGCGGACAAGACAGTTCGCTGGAGCTTTACGCACTGCGAACCCTACCTCCGCCGCACTTTCAAAGGCAGCACCGCCGATCTGAAGCAAATCGTCGAAGACGGCTTGGCCGGCAGGAGCAAGCCGCCGGAAGTTGACCCGAAAGAAAAGCCGGGCTTCGGGCCGGAGGTCTCGGGTGAGAAGGAATCGAGGATGGAAGATCGAGGATCGAGGATCGAAACGCGATACGCCGCATCCCCTATCCTCCATTCTCCATCCTCAATCCTCCATCCTCCATCCTCAAAAGGCTCTCCCCTCGCTGTTATCCCCTCCGTCGCGTTGGGCAGCGCTGTCGCGGTGTTGGCGGCGTTGTTCCCGGCGGTGTTCGGGGGACTCATGATCGTATTGCGGCGCTGGATGACGTTGCTTTCCGTAGCCAGCATCAACAGCACGCTCTACTTGATCTATTCATGGTTCGGGTCTGGCATGTACGACAAATGGTGGGGCAGTTCGTTGGCGATGTGGCTCCTCATGACCGCGATCACCATGCTGGGAACTTTCTGGTCATGGAAGCGCAATGTGGCGGCACTGCAAGCCGGCAAGCCGGTCGGTGGCCAGCCCAACCGCACCGAATGGTTGGTTCTTTGGCTGACCAGCCTGATCGGACTCGCGACGGTCGTGTGCTTTCTGTGGAAACCGTCTTGGCTGCCAAGCCCTCTGGCCTGGAAACTGCTCTTGGTGTTCGGCATCGGCATCTGGGCCGGCTTGCTTTACACGCTTGCTGGGAAAGTGACGAAGGGTGGATGGAGCTTGCCTACCGAGGGCATCGCTCTTTGGGCGATGGTCTTTGCCGCCACGGGATTTGCGGCTACCTGGCCGCGCGGCGGCTTTTCCGGCACATTGGAGTCAAGCGGCAATGAAGAGTCGACTGCTCAATACGTCGGAGAATCTTGGAAGTTTATTCCCGAAGGCATCGGCTTAATCGCCTCCACACCGCTAGTGGACGGCGATCGTGTCTTTGTCGCCACGGCCCAGGGCGCTCTCCGAAAATACGGCAAACTATTCTGCCTGGATAGCGCGACCGGTGAGAAGCAGTGGGAGTTTGATGACGGCGGCGAGATGAATGAAGCCTTTTCTTCGCCCTGCCTAGCTGACGGCCGTCTTTATATTGGGGAAGGATTTCATCAAGATGCCGAGTGCAAGCTGTACTGCCTGGACGCCGCCACTGGCACTAAGCATTGGGACTTCCCAACCAAGAGCCACACCGAGTCAAGCCCGACGGTTTCCGAGGGGAAGGTGTTTTTCGGGGCGGGCGACGATGGCATTTATTGCTTGGACGCCGTCACCGGCAAGGAAATTTGGCACTTTGCCGATAACCTGCATGTTGATGCCAACCCAACGGTCGCCGGCAAGCGCCTTTATTGCGGTAGCGGCGTAGGCGATCTGTATGGCGCCCTTGAGGTCTTTTGCCTCGATACGGAAACCGGCAAGCCCGAATGGCGGCTGCCCGTCGAGCTGCCTGTCTGGGGTCAACCGGTCCTTGCGGGAGATCAACTCTTCGTCGGCATCGGCAACGGCAACTTCGTAGCGAGCGACGCCAAGCCACAGGGGGCGCTGGTCTGCCTTAAAGCCTCCACTGGCGAGGTCCTGTGGCGCTTTGATGATATCGGGGATGGCATCCATGTCCGACCGGCGGTCGACAAGCGCCACGTCTACTTCGCCGCTCGCGATGGCAATTGCTACTGTATCGAGCGCAAAGAGGGCACGCTCCGTTGGAAACGCGGCCTGGGCAGCCCCATCGTAGCCTCGCCTTTCTTAGCGCGTTGCTCTTGCCATGCCTGCAGCACGAGTCTGTTGGTTGCGGCATCGGACGGCCTCGTCGTTTGCCTCGAACCGACCACCGGCCAAGTCCAATGGTCGCGAGACGATTTCACCAAGTTCAGCGCCACGATATTTTCGTCTCCAATGGTCCAGACATTACGCCGTAAGGAATCCGAGGACGGCGAGCAAAGGCGCATTTATATTGCGATGGGTGTCAACGCGGGCTCGACGCCGGTGCTGTATTGTTTGGAGGATCGGTTTGAAGAGTAGTTTAGCCGCGACCCGAAAGAGAGCGCGCGACCGGCGGACCGACGCATGACCGATCTTCTAAGCCTCGATCAAATCACCAAGGACAGCTGCCCCACCGTAGGCGGTAAGGGCCTGAGCCTCGGCCACATGGCCCAAGCCGGTCTCCCCGTACCGCCCGGTTTTTGCATCACCAGCGCTGCCTACCGCCGGCTAAAAGGCCAGTCGCTGCACAGTGACAGATCCTTGACCCAGCAAATTTTCGACGCCTACAAGCTGCTGGGTGAAGGACCTGTTGCGGTTCGATCTTCCGCTACTGCGGAAGACGGGTCTATCACCAGCTTTGCGGGGCAACAAGAGACCATTTTAGGTGTGACAGGCGAACAGGCTTTGCTCGATGCGATTAACCGGTGTTGGGCTTCGTTTGATTCCGAGCGTGCGTTAGCTTATCGCCGGCATCAGCAAGTGTCGGAGGACGGTCTGGCGATGGCCGTAGTGGTGCAACGGCTAGTTCCGGCGGAGGTCGCGGGAGTGCTATTCACGCGCGATCCGCTTGATTCTTCGGGCAAGCGTCTGTTGGTGGAAGCGTCTTGGGGACTTGGGGAGAGCGTCGTCTCCGGGCGGGTGACGCCGGATCGCTACTTTGTGGATCGCGAAAGCGGAGCGGTTCTGCAAAAGCACATCAGCACTAAGTCCACCGAGTGGGCTGTTCAGGGAAACGTACCGGTCGCTGCGGAGAAGCAGAATCAACCGTGCCTCAGCGACGGTCAGCTTGGTGAGCTGGCCGCCCTCGGGGCGCGCATTGAGACTTTTTACGGAGATGCGCGCGATGTGGAGTGGGCCTGGGCGAAGGGGCAGTTTTGGCTATTGCAAGCGCGGCCAATAACAACCGGCGGTGCAGCGGAGCGCGAGCAAGTGCGGCAAGAGGAGATCGCCCTTCTTCAAGCGAAAAGCGAGCCGGAAGGCACTGTCTGGAGCCGTTATAATCTTTCCGAAATCCTGCCCCAACCAACGCCGATGACTTGGGCAATTGTTCGCCGGTTCATGTCCGGCAAAGGCGGCTTCGGAATGATGTATCGCGATCTTGGCTTCGAGCCCGATCCCGCTTTGGATGAAGAAGGCATTTACGACCTGGTTTGCGGCCGGCCTTATTGCAATTTAAGCCGGGAGCCGCGTATGCAATCGGGTCTGTTGCCGTTCGAACATCGCTTTACCGACCTCAAGGCGACGCCAACAAAGGCCTTGTATCCGACGCCCACGGCGAATCCTGCCAAGGCCGGCTGGCGGTTTTGGTTGCTCTTGCCTTGGATTCTTTTTAGGGAGGCTCGCGCAGCGGGAAAGCGTGGTCAACTCCTGAGGACCTTCTCCGGCACTTTCCGCCAACGGATTCTTCCGGTCTATCTGGCCGCCGTTCGAGAAGCAGCCGCCGCCGCTCTCGATTCGTTACCCGGGCAAGAACTTCTCCAATGCCTTGAATCCTCGATTCAATTAACGCTCATCGATTTCGCGCGCGACAGTCTCAAACCCACGGCTCTGGCAGGAATTGCTCAAGGCCAACTTGAGAGGAAACTCGCCCACTTGATGGGGCCAGATAAAGCCAAAGCGGCAGTGGGTGAGCTGATCATGGGTGTTCGCCCGGATCCGGACGCTGACCTTCCCAGCGCGGTCCAGCAACTAGCCTCTGGAACCCTGAATCGCGAGACGTTTATGGACCGCTTCGGCCATCGGGGCAGTCAAGAGATGGAGTTGGCTCAACCAAGGTGGGCGGAAGATCAAACTATTCTTGACCGCCATGTAGACTCGGACGGGCTATGCCTGAGCAAACAACCTGCGAACAAACAGGAGATCGGTCAATCCTGGGAGTCAATCGACAAGGAGGGCAGGCTATCTCCGGCCCAGCGGGCCGATCTGGAAAAAGAGGTTTGTACTCTGCACACGTACTTAGGCCTGCGTGAAACAGCCAAGCACTATCTTCTTCTTGGTTACGCGCAAATTCGCCGAGTTCTTGTCGAAATGGATCGCCGCTATCGTCTGAACGGCGGGATCTTTTATCTGAATCCCGAAGAACTCCGGCAACTGGTGGCCGGTGAGGATTTGTCGGCCTTGATCACCCAGCGACGCCGTGGCCGCATCCTGGCGTTGAGCCTTGAAGTTCCGCAAGTGCTTTTTAGTGACGACCTCGAAGCGATTGGCCGCCCGATCACGATCGCAGGCGCGGACACCTTGCAAGGGGTGCCTCTTTCGGCTGGGGTGGCAGAGGCGCCAGCCCTGGTATTAAAAGAGCCGAACGCATCCGCCATTCCCGCCGAACCGTACATTTTGGTTTGTCCTTCGACCGATCCTGCCTGGGTGCCGCTCTTCGTCCACGCTCGCGGCCTGGTTATGGAGACCGGCGGGATTTTGTCTCATGGGGCGATTGTGGCCCGCGAATTCGGGCTGCCGGCTGTGGCTGGCATACCTGATGTGCAACGGCGCATTAGACCCGGGCAACGGGTGCGCGTCGATGGAGCTTCGGGAATCGTGACAATCGTGCCGGATTAGTACTTCTTAAACACCTCCGCCACCGGCCCTTTGGCTTCTCGCTCCTTATCCTGGCCCTCGACTAGTCGCCAGTAGTGGTCGATGGCTAAACCTTTCCACTCTTGCTTGCCGCCGCCGGGCCAGTACACAGTCAGCGTTCCTACTTTATCAGCCGCGCCCAAACCGAAGACGTGCCGGGAATCGTTTGCCGACAGATAACTGCCGCCGCCGAGCGCGAATTTCGACATCGTCTGCACGCCAACTTCCAAGACCAAGCGAGCGCCGACGATATCCCGACGCTCTTTGCCGACCAGCTCGATTCCGAGCCAGTGGTTGGCGTTGGCGGTAATGTTGCGTAGCACGGCAGCCGGCTCGTTGATCGGGCTGGCGACTAAATCGGCGCGACCATCGTTGTCCAGATCTCCCACGGCACAGCCGCGGCCGACATGTTCGGTCTGGAAGTAATCGCCCGCATGGCCGGTGGCGTTTTTGAAAAAGCGCCGGGTCGGATCATGCGCTTCGCGGGCCTTCTGCGTGTTGTAGAGCAGGATGGGTTTCTGGGCGCGCTTGGCCTTGCCGGTCGGAAAGCGGATGGCATGGCCGTTGGAGATGAAAATGTCATCCCAACCATCGTTATCCACATCGACAAACAAGCTGCCGAAGCCGACGTACATCTGGCCGATGGCCGCGATGCCGGTCGCCTGGGTCCCGTAATTGAAGAGGATCTTCTCGCGCCCTTCCTTGGTTTTTTCGCAGTTATTGATATAGAGGGCGTGCATTTCGTTTTCGTAATTGGCGACCCAGATGGATGGTTTGCCGGTATGATTGAAGTCCGCGGCATGAACGCCCATGCTGCCGTTGGGAGTGCCCCGGTCGTCGCGAGCCGTGCCGCTGGCCATGCCCACTTCCTTGAAGCGGATCTGACCTTTCACGCTGATATTGATGTACAGGAAGTTGTCGACGGTATCGTTGGCCACATAGACGTCGGGTTTTCCGTCGCCGTTGGCATCAAAGGCCAGGACTCCCAAGCCTTTGCCGTATTCTTTATCTTTGTCGGCAGTTTTAAGCAGTTCGATGTAGGTTCCGCCGTAGTCGTCCTTCTTGAGCTTTTCCAGTTCCTTTTCTTTGTCCGCGTCGGTCCGGCGCTTGGTTTCCTCGATGGCCAGCTCTTTCAGGTAGGCCAGTTCTTTGTAATCCTCCTCCTTGCGGGGCATGCGCAGACCGGCGGAACGGCTCACGTCGGTAAAGGTGCCGTCGCCGTTGTTATGGAATACGTGGTGCGGCAGCGGATTGAACTGTTTGGGCGGGCACACGTCGTCGGTCTTGCCGTCATACTTGCAACTGGGATGCTTGGCGAACGACCAATCGACGTACTGGCATACATACAAATCCGCAAAGCCGTCGCCGTCGAAGTCCGCCCAGGCAGCGCTAGTCGTCCACAGTCCTTCGGGCAGCCCGGCTTCCTTGGTACGATCGACGAACTTACGGCCCTTGCTCGCGTCCTTCGGATCGACCGGTTCATTGTGATAAAGCAACAGCCGATGCCAGCCGGTGACAAGCAAATCAGGCCACCCATCGTTGTCGTAGTCGCCGACAGCCACGCCGTGACTGTAAAACCAGGGGCCTAGAAGGCCGACCTTCTCGGTCACATCCTCGAAATGGAAATTGCCCAAATTGCGGTAGAGCTTGCACGGATAACCCTTGATGTCTTGCTTGTCTTTGTTGGCCGCGCCGGGCGGGCCATCGTAATAGCCGCCGCCGCAAATGAAGACGTCGAGCAGGCCGTCGCCGTCAAAGTCAATCAGGCCAATCCCCTGGCCCAACGATTCAATGATGGCCAGATGCCCCACTTCTTGGCCGTTTTGGGCCATAAACTTGATGCCGGAATTATCGGTTACCTCCTTGAAATACACCGGCCCTTCCTCGGCCGAAGGATTCGTTGCAGTCGACTCAGTAGGCGCGACCTTGTCGCCCCCGCTACACGAAAAGCCGCTGGTTAGCGCGATGGCGGCCAATACGCCAACGAGCGCGATGCAGCGGTCTCGTCCGATGCGCCATCGAGAATACGAGAATGCCATTGGAGAGAACCTCCCAGGAACAACGGAACGATAAGTAAATGAAGAAACGCCGACCCGGCGGCGAAAGACGACTCGTTAACGATAGGGCATGCCCTATTAGACCGCCAGTCGGATCGGCTGACAAGGAGCTTTTTTGGGCCAACCGCCGCCTTCTTGAATCCGCCGACTCGGGGGCGTTCTGGATGTCTCGGTAATCCGGCTCACGCGTCAAGCCCGCATGGGGCACGCGGCAAAAATCCGCCCGCTTAAGTCACCCGTTTTTCCAAGTGGCGGAATTCTGCTCTTTCCAACATCCGACTGACATGGTACATAGAAACAATTGCCTCTTGAAAACGCATCCCCAGAACAGCTTCGGCGGCATTGCTCAACCGAACGAGGCTACTCTCCATTCGTCCGTCCTAAGCTCTCCCCGCCTGCCGGCCACGTTGGTCGGCTATGAACACCGCAATGCAGTTTGGTCGCATGATAGACCTTTCTGCATGTTCTAACTCACTATTTACCTTTGGAGACAGGTGGGAGGGACCGGTACTGATGGCAAATCAAGGTAGCCTGCTATGGGTCGCCTGCCTGTTTCTCATCTCTCCTCAGTTGACCATTGCCGAAGCGCTTCCCGGGGAAAAAGAACGAACCCCGCCGCGTGACAATCTGCCTCCCAAGAAGATTCTTGAAAAAGATTTGATAAAAGAGCGGAGCGACTCTCCGCCGGCGAAGGTTCATCACTTGGATGGCACGATCGACGGTTGGTACGTAGCCGACAGCCGCAACTTCCGCGTCTTTCACGCGGGAAGGCCTCAATTTGCCGAGAAGGCTGCGCAAGCCGCCGAGCGAACCCGGATTGCCATGCAGCACAAGTGGTTTAGCGACACCGACGGCGACTGGTCGTCACCGTGCGAAGTCTACCTTCACCCAACCGCTCAGGATTTCAGTTGGGCGACCGGCGCTCCGACTAGCGTACCGGGCTATACCCGGACGCGCGCGGACGGAGACCGGGTTCTCTCCCGCCGTGTTGATCTGTCCTGTGAAGACCCCAACCTGCTTGAGGCCGTGCTGCCTCATGAAATCACGCATGCGGTTCTCGCGGGCCGGTTTGGTTGGTCCGTCATCCCACACTGGGTCAATGAGGGCATGGCGGTCTTATCCGAGCCCCAAGAAAAAATCGACGCCCACCTGCGCCGCCTGCCCCGGTATCGCCGTGCCGGCGATTTATTCCCCGCCGAGGAACTGCTCGAACTTCAAGAGTACCCGGACCGGCGTCTCATGGGAGTTTTTTACGCGGAGAGCGTCTCGCTCGTGAACTTTCTCGCTCAAGAGAAAGGCCCCAAGGTATTCTGCCGGTTCATGCGCGAAGGACTTCGCAACGGATTTGAAAGGGCGCTCAAACGTAATTACGGGTGGGACCTCGATGAACTGGATAGCCGCTGGCGCAATTATGCCTTCAAAGTGCCGGCCCCATCACCTGCGGGAACAGTAAAATAGCGGTCTTCGGCTATCACAAATCACTTCCTTCAAAGCGCCATTTCCAACCGCTCTCAGCGCATTAGTATTCTTTGCGGTTGCCCGATCCGGCGGCCGGTTGCTTATCGACGGGTCGGGATGCAGGGCAAAATTTCTCAGCAATAAATCATCATTCCTTAAACACTCCTCCATTACACTTCCTCGCATGCTGCCCGCAATTCCTCTTCCCTATGAAAGGAGAGCGCATGCGTATTCCACTGGACCCGCGCCGGCAATCCGGCTTCACACTGATTGAGTTGCTCGTCGTGATCGCCATCATGGCGGTGTTGATCGGATTGCTGCTTCCGGCTGTGCAAAAAGTGAGAGCCGCCGCTTCTCGGACAGGTTGCGCCTCCAACCTCCACCAAATCGGCTTGGCCATGGAAATGTACAAAGACAACAACCGCGGTCGCTACCCCGACGCGGCCATTCTGCCAACTCTAACCCCCGAAAAACCGTCACTGGCTCAAGTGCTCTATTTGTATGTGGACAAGGACCCGCGCATTTTCCAGTGCCCGAATGACAGGCTTTATTTCGCCGCCCAAGGGATCAGCTATGAATACCCGGCGACTCGATTAGCCGGCAAGACGCTGGATGAGGTGCGCCAGGGCCCCAACGGAACCATCCTGAGCAGCGACCAAGTCATGGTCTTATATGACTATGATCCGGTCCACGGAGCCCTTAACACCGGCACGTCGCGCAATTTCCTTTACGCCGGCGGACATGTCCATTGAAGACATTCAAAACGTATCCCAGGTAACCCTAAGGGGAGCGCCACGGACGGCGTTTTGACTGTTGTAGGAACGCCACGGATGGCGTTCCCTATAGGGCTTCAAGCAGACTTCGTCTGATTTCAAAAAGAAAGGGAATCTCCATGTTCCTATTCAAAGATCGCAGGCGCGTGGCCGTTAGCGGCGCTATTGTCCTTTTGTGCGGCTTTGGTCTGGCCTGTTGGATATTCTTCCGTCCCGACCCTGGTTTGGTCCGTGCGCAAGAGCTGAGCATCAAACTAAGGGAAAATCTGCCGATAGACCGACGGCGGGAGCTGATGCGGGAATTGCGGCAGACGATGGAACAACTCACGCCGGAGCAGCGGCGAGCCCTGGCAAAGGATCGGCGCAAGGAGTTCGAAGATCGAATCGCAAAGTATTTCACACTTCCCAAAGAAGAGCAGACGGCCTATTTGGATGCCCAAATCAATGGCATGGAAGAAGCTCGCCGACAAAGGCAACGGGATAATCCTTCCTATCCCACATCCACCAGACCGAATACTCGTCCGTACGACGCCGAGGAGCGCGACAGGCGACGGCGGGATAGATTAGACCAGTCCACTCCGGAACAGCGGGCCGAGTTCGCGGCGTTTTTCCAAGCGCTGCGCGATCGCCGCCAACAGCGCGGCCTACCCGGCTGGGGAGGTGGTCGATAAGGCGTGGGGTTTCACTTGAGGCTCGCGAGATAGTCCGCCAGCGCCAGGAGATCTTCCTCCTTGATTTTGCCGGCGTACGAAGGCATGCGCGACTGGGGTTTGTGGGTCTTCGGGTTGCGGACATGTTCGGCCAGCCACTGCGGCGAGTGCATGGGATCCGCGCCGACTTTACCGAGATCCGGGCCCTTTTGCATGCCCCCGCGTCCACCCGGGCCAAAACTACCCGGCCCTTGTCCGCCCGGCGGTCCGCCTGCCATGGCCGATGCGTTGGCTTTGCCAACGGTATGGCACTTGGCGCAGCCGTTGGCATTGAAAACTTTTCTCCCCGCGGCAAAGGGCCCTCGCAAGGCGGCGTCGGCGGGGTCCGGAGACGTATCGCCCGATCCTCCGGCGTTCGGACCGAATCCCGAAACGCCTGTCTGGGCCGACGATTCCGTGGAAGCCTTTTTGCAGCCGGCGATGGCTGTAATTAATAAGAGTCCGGCAACCACGATCGCGACCTCATTCTGGCGGAGCCTAAACATGCCTATCCTCGTTTTCTAGACGGCTTACAAGCAACGGCGCTTTATGATCGGGCAAAGGATGATGGTCAATCCTATTACTTGCCAATGCGATCAACTGTTCACATTTCTTGCGTTTTTATCCTTCATAGAACAAAGGTGTCGGAAGCCTAGGACCCGGCGAGCGCCGCCAGCCCCTAAGCTGCCAACACCTTTAGGCAAAAATCAAATCCAATGGTATTACAGTTTCACTTGCCGACTTCAAGAATCACAAAAGAATTCGGCTCCATCTTGGGCCGGCCCCGTTCACCGGCGGGCAAAGGCTTGAAACGAGCGGTGGCTAGATAAATGTGGTGGGTTTTCGTGTCGAGCGCCATGGTGCGGGCACCGACCTGCGTCGGCACGTTGGCTACGACCTTGTACTTATCCCCCGCTTTTGCCTCTACCACGGTCAAGGTGCCGTCGCCGTTAGAGCTAAAAGCCAACCCGGCGCTTTGGTCGAAGGCACAGGCATCCGTTCCCTTGCCGATCGCCGCCGAGCCGACCACCTTGCCGTTGTCGGCATCGAGCACCACCATCTTCTGATTGTGACAGGTGATAAACAGCCGGCGTTTTTCCCGATCCATGGCAATTCCGGTGGGTTCCTCGCCGGGGGCAATTTTCCAGCGATCCTTCACCTTGAGCGTTTTCGCATCGATAACCACGACTTCATTCTTGTCTTCGATGTTGACGTAAACCAAGCCTTTCTCGTCGGCCACCGCGAACTCCGGCTTGCCGCCCAATGCGACCGTACCGGCCACCGTGCCGTCTTCAGAAGCGATGGCCGTCGTGTCCTTGCTGCCGGCGTTAAAAGTGAAGACTCGGTCCGAGGCTGGGTCGTAGATAATGGCGTCTGGTCGCATACCGACTTTGACCTTGGCGATCTCCTTCAAGCTCTCCAAATCGAAGATCGTCGCGGTCGCATCGCCGCCATTGCTCGTGAAGCCTTTCTTGCGTTTGGGGACCAGGGCTACGCCATGAATTCCGGGCGTCTTGGCAACTTCCCCAATGACTTTGCCTTTTTCGACGTCTACGACCATCACGCGATCAGACCGGGCGATGTACAGCCGGCCGGTGGAACTGTCCATCGTCAAATAATCCCAGCCTCCTTCGCCGCCGATCTCCATTTTTTTTAGGACATGGAAACCCGAATCGGCCGGCTCGGACGCGGTTAAACCAGGACAGAAGAGGAGCATTGCCGGCAACGCCCATTTTCGAATGTGAGTCATAAGAGTGCCCCTTTCAGAGAATATGAGCGGGCGAAAGTTTTGAATCAAGGCTTATGCTAACTGCCAAGCCGTAGATGAGAAGCAAGGCCGATTGAGCCTAGAATTGCCAAGTTCTACAGGGGCCATCAGCCAAGCCCAGACCATCTGGCGGATGATCCTACGAAGGGAAAAATGAGAAAGTAATGAATAGCTCCTCGGCGGGGCGGGACCGCGTTGAAGGTTGTAGGCGGCCCAAAGCTTCTCAAAATCAAAGGGGGCCAGGCCAACCCGTGGCCGCCTTTGTCCGACGCTTGCCACCTTGGAAGCCGACGCTGGCCACCTTCGAGGAGAGACGCCCAAGACAACGAAAGAGCGCAAGTCGGCATCAGGTGTTCAATTATTGATCACCCTGTGGCGCAGTGTTGGTGGGACCAGAGGGTGGGCACTTGGGCCAGAGGGTCATGGGCCGAGACCTTCAAAAGCGACGAAAAGACACCAAAACGCACAAATGCATTCCAAACATCTTTTTGAGCGTTTTCGTGTGTTTTCGTGGCGCTAAGATGGGGGCCTGACAGACGGCCGGTTAAGAATTGAGCGCCGGGAAGTGATCTCGTAAGAGCAAACTGGAAGGCGATGCTCCTGTCGAGCTTGGGGTTCGCTACGACAGAAGCTTTGCCCTTTTTGACTAACTCTTAGTGCTTGGTTGTTTTTTCCAACGCGGATAAGTCTTGATCGTTGAAAGCATCCCCAGGAGAGGCGAATCCGCGCGGCGGCCAAGTCCCTTCCGTGCTTTAGTCGGATTGCTGGTGTCCGGTCGCCCGGTCGCCGGTGCATTGCTCGGCACTGCGATAGGCAAAGTCGCTTTCAGAAAGAGGCATTCTTTTGATCCACCGCACCGCTTTTTGCAATCGTTTAATGTAGCCCTCCACGGCCTTGACCGTGAAGCTCGAGCCGCATTCCCCGCAATCGATCCACTCACCTCCTCCTTCAACGCTGAGACAATCGGATCCGCAAACCAGACACCTGATTCCGAAGTCTGCCGTCATGGCACGTCTCCTCATCGAGACTTGATATCCCTTCCCAACACCATTGGGACAGCTGGCGGTAAGGTAAACTCCATGCCTTAGTGAGTCAATTAAATATTCCGGAAAACGGACGAAAGAGATATACAGAGTTACACATAAGCGAATCGCGACATCAGGAGGTTCAGCTGAGCTTGACCCTTGATCGGCGGCTGGATATCTACCCGCTCTTCCATGCATGAATGACTGCGCCTGCTCGTGAGCGCGAGCCTGCGGTCCCTGCGCCCGCACTTTAACGGCCTCGCACTCCCTCGTGCGCCTTGGGGCAGAATCGTTCCATTAGCCCAGGCCGAAGCTTATTAAGTGAAGGAATGGGTAAGTGTCGTCAGCGCGAAAACGGCCCCTACTGTTTGCCGCCCTTCTGCTAGCTGCCTCGCTTGCGGGGGCGCCCATCGCGAGTGGCCAGCACCCTTCCGCTCCGTCCGAACCGGACAGCGCGCCCACTCAAGCACTCGCTCAGGAGGAGCCGAAAGCCGGACAAGAAGGGAAAAAGAATCCAAGCGAGGAACCCCAGCAGGGACAGAAAAACGGAAAGAAGCCCTCCACCGAAAAAGGAAACGAAGGGAAAAAGAATCCTGACGAGGGAGAGAAGAAAGAGCCTTCAGCAGAAGACGAGAGTAAAGATAAGGAAAAGAACGGGGACAAGGATAAAGACAAAGGTAAGGAAACCTGGTACAGCGTTCACGGACAGGGCACGATTGTCTCGCAAGGCAACTGGAAGTTCCGCTCGCCCTATGAAGGAACTAATAGCTTCCGCTCGATTCTGAACTACCGCACTTCAGAGACGGCAACGCTGTTCCTGGCCGCAGGGGTTTGCGAGGGAGGCTCGATCGTTTTTAATCCTGAGGTCTCCGGCGGCCGCGGGCTCAGCGACGTCTTCGGTATCGCCGGCTTTCCCAACGGGGAAATTACCCGGGTCGGCAAGGTTGAGCCCACCCCGTATTTTGCTCGGCTTTATTATCAGCAAGTTTTCGGCCTGGGAGGGGACCAAGAAAAAGTCGAAGATGCGTCCAACGTGATCGCGGGCATGCGCGACGTTGAGCGCATCACCGTACGCCTCGGCAAGATGGCCGCCGCCGATCAGTTTGACGACAACGCCTACAGCCATGACCCACGGACGCAGTTCCTCGACTGGGCAATTATGTACAACGGCGCGTGGGACTACCCTGCCAATGTGCGCGGCTACACCTACGGCGCTACCGTGGAATTTAACGAAAAAGACTGGGCGCTGCGCTACGGCATATTCGGTGAACCCTCGGTGGCAAACGGCCAGGAGATCGATCCGCGGTTTCTCCAAGCCAATGGTCATATCCTGGAACTAGAGGAACGCTACACCGTGGAAGAACACCCCGGCAAATTGCGCCTCATGGCCTATCTCAATAATGCTCACATGGGCAACTATCGCGTGAGCCTCCGCGAGATGCCCTCGGATCCCGACATCGCCCTGACGCGCGCTTACCGGGCCAAGTATGGGTTTGGTGTAAACGTCGAGCAGGAGATCACCAAGGACTTGGGCGCCTTTGCGCGCATCGGCTGGAATGACGGCCATACGGAAAGCTGGGCGTTCACGGAAATTGACGCTACCCTGGCCGGCGGAGTTCTCCTAAAGGGAACTTGTTGGTCGCGGCCGCAAGACCAAGTTGGCTTTGCGGGGGCGATCAACGGCATCTCCAACGGCCACCGTGATTACTTGGCGGCCGGCGGTCTTGGATTTATCCTGGGCGATGGGCGGTTGCGTTACGGCCCCGAAGAGATCCTGGAAGCCTACTACAACTGGGAGTTGCGCAAGGGCATTAACGTTACCTTCGACTTCGAAGGAGTCAACGACCCCGGTTACAACCGCGATCGCGGGCCGATCGCCATTGCCGCGATCCGCGTCCATTTCGAATATTAGCCCGCTTGGCCGGGTCTAGCTTTCTCGCAAATGCTTTCCAAGGAAGTTCAAAGTTCTTCTCATGGAATCCTCTTCGTCTTCTCCGTAAAAGACATGTCCCTGGTTGGGATAGAGGTGCATCTCATAGGGAATATCCCGGGTCCGGCAAAACTCGGCTAAATCCCGCGCTTCCTGAACGGGAACGATGCGGTCCCTTTCGCCATGCAGAATAAGCACGGGCGGGAGGCGGGCAAAAAGACCGGCCATAGGCTTAATGAGCTGGGGCAGGCCGCCGTAGTAATCCACGAGAGCGGCGATTTTTGCCCCGCCTTGAGTTGCCGCCAGTGAAAGAGAAAGATAAGAGCCCAAGGAGTGCCCTAGTAGAGTAATGCGCTTGGGGTCGACGTTTTCTTGATGGGCGGCATAGTTTAAGGCATCGGCGAGGGTGGCCATCCACGTTAGGAAGTTGCTTTTGATGGTGTCTGCGTTCAAGGCTTCCTTATGGCCGGTCCGGTCGTAGAAATGCACGAGAAACGTGGCATAACCTTCTTGGGCCAGCCGGCGCGCTTGTTCGCGATACCGCTGGCCATACCTCGTGAGTCCATTCGATCCATGGACCAAGATTACTGCTGGATGGAGGCCGGCCGTGTTCGGTTCAAAGCGCTCCACCGCGATCGTTTTACCGGCCGAGACGAACGAATCGGTCCACTCTTTCATCGAGTCGCGTCCTGCTGCGGGATCTCGGCCCGGGGAGTTCATTTCGTCGTTCTTGCTCGCCTCTTGTTTTGCCGATAGCATCACGGCGCCCGTCACAAGAGAGAGAAAAAGAGCCAACCCACCCAATCGCAATCCCAGGCGGCCCGGCCACCTGGTCGGGAACTCGTCCGATGCCCGGAAGTCGCTCCAAGGGTACATGACTAAGCCTCTCGTTATTCCCACGGAGCAAAACTCATGCCCAAGCCACGGTCACGCAGTGGACCCCATTGGAAGGCAACAACTATTCAACAATAGATCACTAATGAGATCGCTTCGGATCCGGATCGTGGCCGTTCCGAAGGCCGGCGACGGCAGTGTTTTGTCAAGAAAGTATTTTTCCAGGATTTGTCTCTAGGCGTTTGGCGTACTAGAGTTGAAGACCGGCTGATCCGTATTCCGTTCCGTGAGGAAGTTATGGCCACCCCATCAGGCTCGCATCCGGCAGTGGGCGCCGCAGCGCAATTCGACCGCAGAACCACCGTGCGTTACGAGTTCGACGCCGAATCCGTCACCCCGCGCGTTCGCGACGATCAGGGAACTTCTTGCCAAGTGCGGCTGCAAAACCTGTCCGCCGGGGGTCTTTCCTTCCTGGCAGACCGCCGCATTGAGCCGCACACGCTCTTGTCTGTGGAGCTGCCCAGCAAGGATGAATTCGGAAAGCGGCGACTGGTCATGCGCGTACGCTCCGCCGAGAATCTTTCTCCCGGCGCGTGGAAAATCGGCTGCGAATTTGGCCGGCCCCTAAATAGCCTCGAACTGCTGGCGCTTCTGTAGGACAGGAAACTTGAAAAGATGTTCGTCCATTTGACTGTTGATAATTACCAACGTAGTGTTCGATAGGATTCTAGAGACTATCCCGTCTTTGTTGTCCACTTCCCCTCGTGTTGAGTGGCCGGCCGTTTTTCGGTCGGCGCCAAGCTCTTCGGCGCTCGTTAATTGGCCTGAATGCCCGGTTGCTGTGATCGATTTCCCATCCCGCTACAGCAGCCGTTAACCCCCTACGTAAATTGGAACCGTTGACGTATTGGAATGATCCAATCGCGTCGCCGTGCATAAGGAGGGGTAAATTTGAACGCTATCCGACCCAAACGCCCGGTGCGTCGCGGCGCCTCGGTAATCGAATTCGCCATGGTGGCGCCCATCTTCTTTATTGTCGTGCTCGGCTTGGTCGAAGTCGGCCGCGCGTGCATGGTCACGGAATTGTTGACCGAAGGAGCCCGGCGCGGCTGCCGCGCGGGCGTCATCGAAGGCACAAGCTCCGGCAGCATTCAGCAGGCGACGACCGATTTCTTGACCAGCGTCGGCATCAACGGCGAAACGGCGAATGTGCTCGTGAACGACGTTCCGGCGGGCAGCACGAACGTCCAAAACATGCCTGCTTACACGGAGATCACCGTCGTCGTCACCGTCCCCATTGACAGTGTAACCTGGACGCCCCTCCGCTTTGTAAGCAACGGTTTGTCGGGCCAGTACACCATGCGCCGTGAATAGTAAACTTGGAGGTAAGCAGCCATGAGAATATCTGCCATCGTGGAGGAGCCAGGCTCTAAGAGCCCTCTGGGCCACGAAGAAACAAGCAGCGTAAGACGCCGGGCTACGGCCTCGGTGGAAATGGCCCTGATCATGCCGCTTCTGGGCATCTTGATGCTCGGCATGTTTGAGCTGAGCCGTGCTGTAATGGTCAAACAGATGCTGACCGGCGCCGCCCGCAAAGGTTGCCGCACCGGCATTCTATCCCAATATGGCAACAGCGATATCACCAGCGATGTGACAAATGTCATGGCTGACAATGGGTTGGACAGCACCAAGTTTAATCCGCCCACCATCGGCGCCGTCAATATCACGGTTACCGATCCGAATGGCAAGACATTGGCCGACGCGCTCGACGCGCCCACAGGCAGCGTTGTGACCGTTCAGGTCATCGTCCCCGTCTCGTCGTTTAAGTGGGTGAGTTCCTTCTTCTTAACCAATAGCCAGGTCGAGTCCGACACCATCGTCATGATGAAACAATAAAGACAGTTACGAACAATCGGGCCTTTCGCGCCGGGGTTGTTCAGGATTTCGCCCAGGGGAGTGCAAGGTCATGAAACTGTTCGGCAACAAATCGGCACAGCGGCGCGCCGCCATCATACCTTTAGCGGCCTTGCTCATGGCGCTCATGGTCGGCATGCTGGCCTTTTCAATTGACTTGGGTTATATCTGCGCGGTCAGGGGCGAATTGCAAAATGCGGCGGACGCCGCCGCCCTTGCAGGCGCTCAACAACTCCACCCTCTGTTCGTCGAGTATTACGCCCCGGGTCAGACGCACCAAACGGCCATCTACAATCAGGCCACCACCGATACCACCAAGCCGGCTAGCCCCATTCCGACCGCTCAACGTTTTGCCGCCTACAACAAAGCGGGCGGCGTTAACATTCAACTGGCGACCGCCGACATTAGTTTCTCTTACAACGATGGGACGAATCCGCCGGTCCCCGCATCGAGCGTCCTATTCCCGAATACCATTACCGTAACCACCCGGCGCGACAACTCGAACAACACTTCCCTGGGATTATTTTTCGCCGGGATCTTCGGCATGACATCTACCGACCTCTCGGCGACCGCCAGCGCAACCATTTACGCGGGAGACGTCAGCAGCCTTAAGGTAATTCCTGGAGTAAACGCCCATATCCTCCCCGTGGCCTTGGACGTAAACGTCTGGACCAACTACGCCCAAAGCAATCTTACCTCGCCCTGGTTAAGCGGCCGCACGTCCACCGGCCCCGATGGCAATCCGCAACTTCAGGTTTACCCCTTTGGAACCAATACGCCGGGCAGTTTCGGCTTGCTCGACATTGGCACGCCCTCCAACAACGCGCCGGCTTTCCGCGACTGGATCGATAAAGGCGACACGCCCAACGATATTTCTTATCTGGTCAACAACAATCTGCTGCCGGTTTCACCGAGTGGTCCCGAGCCATGGAAGGTGGGACCCGGTTTGAAGTCCACACTGCTCGCCGACTTCCAATCGCAAATCGGTGTGCCTAACCTCATTCCCTTATTTGCGCCGGTTACCCCGGGCGCCGGAGCCGCAGCCCCCGGCAGCAATTATGTGGCCGCGACCGGCAATGGCCAGAACGCTACGTATGCCATCATCGGCTTTGTCGGAGTGACCATCACCGAAGCCACCGGCAACGGCAGCAACATGAACATATCAATTCAGCCGATGGCTATCGACGATCCGACCTCTGTAATTATGAATCCTTCGCCGGCTCGTGCAGGCAAGAAAACGATATTTGGCACGCCGCAGACGACCTTTATCCCTCCGAAGTTGACTAAGTAAATAGCGCACGCAACCTGCCATAACCTCGTGCGCCAGGTTGCGACGGCTTTGCAGTATCATGAGGGACGAAGAAAAATCTAGGGACGCGGCCATTGAGCCGCGTCCTTTCTTTTTGAATTGGAGCCAAAGAAATGGGAAGGTTGACCGGCAACGTTTGGTCGGTTAAGCTGTCGATGGAAGTGCCCTGCCCTCCTGTTAGCGCTGCAACTTGCCTTAAGTCCCGCCTGAAGCCCGATCCTGGGCCGATTCATGAAAATAGCGCAGCCAGCCACGGACAGCCCTCGCCTTTCGACGCGCCGGGACATTCTCGCCATGAGCGGCCTGGGCGCCATGAGCCTTTTTTGGACTGACTGGTTGCGCGCGGCGGCCGCCGGGCCAGCGGAAAGCAAGAGCAAGGCCAAGTCGGTTATTCTTATCTTCAATTGTGGTGCGCCGAGCCATATCGACCTCTGGGACATGAAGCCGAGCGCTCCCGACACCGTGCGCGGCCCATTTAAGCCGATCGCCACGAATATCTCGGGCATTCAGGTCTCGGAGTTGCTTCCGCGGTTCGCCAAGCAGGTCGACAAGCTGGCCATCGTCCGCACGGTCCACCACAAGCATACGCAGCACAACACGGGAATGTATTGGTCGATAGTCGGCCGGCCTTACTCAATTGACAACACCCTGATCAATCCAAGCCGCGCCGATTATCCGAGCATTGGCACGCTCGTTGGCTGGTTGGCGCGTCGCGACGGCTACACGGGATCTTTGCCTCCCTACGTCATTACGCCGGCGCCCCATTGCGACAGCACGGTCTACATCACTCCGGGTCAGTTCGGGGGCTGTCTGGGAACCAAGTATGATCCGTTCGTACTGAATGCGGATCCAAATGCCGCCCATTTTCGCGTTCCCAACATAAGCCTTACGGGAGCGCTGACAACGTCGCGCCTGGAGCAGCGCCGGTCTTTATTGGGCAAGCTGAACGACCGGCCGAGTCCCGTTCAAGGGGATGGCCCAAGGGATTTGGAGATTAATCAGGGCAAGGCGTTTTCGCTCGTGAGTTCTTCCACGGTGCAGAAAGCTTTTGACCTTTCACGCGAGCCGCCTGCGGTTCGCGACCGCTATGGCAGACATTCTTGGGGCCAGTCGCACTTGCTGGCCCGGCGGCTGATTGAAGCCGGCGTCCGCTTTGTTACGACGGTCAACGGACCCAGCATTACCTGGGACACGCATAAAGACAATTTCAATCAACTGAAGAAGAGACTCGTTCCTCCCATGGAACAGGGCTTTGCGGCACTCCTGGAAGATTTGTCTGATCGAGGCTTGCTGGAAAGCACGTTGGTCGTTTGGATGGGCGATTTCGGGCGTACTCCGGTTGTGAACAAGGATGCCGGTCGCGATCACTGGCCCCACTGCTACTCAATGGTTCTTGCCGGAGGCGGCATCCGGGGCGGTCTAGTTGTGGGAGAGTCGGATCGGCATGGCGCCTTCCCCCACTCCCAGCCCGTGACGCCGGCTGATATCCACGCGACCGTCTTTGCCGCGCTAGGATATGATTCTCACCGCATCATGTATCTTTCCCCGGAAGGGCGTCCATTTCCTTTGTCCGAAGGAGAGGCGATTCGACAGCTGTTGTGAGACAGAAACTGGTCGCCGGCGGGGCCTCAATCCGAGCATTTTTGCTTGGCGTTTTTCCGCCCGCCTGTTGGCCCGAAGCGCATAACTGCGAGCCACCAGGCCGGGAAGGCAGTTTTCTTAGGAGAAATGGCCGTAAACTCCGCCCCGCTTGCCTCAAAGGGACCGCCGTTTTCTTATGCCCCGACAAAGAAATTTGCGTGGCATTTTTCCGGAAAGAGGTAGCGTTATCGGCCGGTTCTGTGTAAACTACAAGGGTGACTCTTCATTCTGATGCCTTACTTTTCTCCAGATCACTTCTGTTGGATAGGGCGGACATCAAGCTTGCGGAGTGGGACGTTTCGAGGTCCTCGCATGCACGGAGATTATTAGACCAGGATGGGACTTGTGTTTCGCCAACTCTTCGCTGTCCGTCCGCTATGCCGGATTGCATCGACCTGTTTGGAGCGGCTTCTTAATCGAACCTCGGCCGGGATTCCCGGCTTGCGGAACTCTTCTTTTGCTCCAAGACGTTGGAAAAGAAGAGCGATCCTTGTGTGTAGGCCTTTTTGTTTGTTGACCTTCCTCTTGTGAGGAAGGGACCTTTTTTCTCTGGAGAGCGTGATGGGTAAGAAGTTGTATGTCGGCAACCTAAGCTATGGGGTGACCGACGCCGATCTGGAACAGATGTTCGCCGCGCATGGCACGGTGGAATCGGCCCAGGTAATCATGGATCGCGATACCGGCCGATCCAAAGGGTTTGGCTTCGTGGAAATGAAGACCGACCAGGAGGCTCAGGCTGCAATTGCCGCTCTGAATGGCCAAGACTCAGGTGGACGGGCATTGACCGTCAATGAGGCTCGGCCCAAGACCGAAGGCGGTCGAGGCGGCGGCGGTGGTGGACGCGGTGGCTTCGGTGGCGGCGGCGGTGGCGGCGGCCGCGGGGGCTACGGCGGGGGCGGCGGCGGCGGTGGCCGGCGCTACTAATCACAATTACGGGTAGATCGAGCCTCCTTGATTTACCGAGCTTAATGGGGAGTAGGGTCGGGTCTAAGCCTTAGCCCGCCCTACTCCTTTTGTTTTTCTCGCACGATTCATTCCTCGCGACCCAAGCGGAGATTCTTCATGGCCACCAAGACGAAAGCCCGCCCTGCCGCTGCTGCTGCTCCGCGCGAGATCGAGCCTCTTACGGATTCCTGGTTCGCTTCCGCCTACACAACTGAAGATCGGCTCGTGCGCATCCAAGCCCTGAGCACGAAGATCGACGGCCATATCGATTTCATGCGCAAGGTCGACGGCCTGCCCGGCACTTCCTCGGAAGCCAAGGAGAAAGCGGTCGAAGTCTTCTACGACAGCTTGCTCCTCATGGAACAGCACCTCAATCGCATCCGCGAAAACCTGCAACTGGGCTAAGCGCGGGTTGATTTCTGGGGTGTGTCTTCAATTCGATAGCTACGCTGTCTCGGCGCTGGCTAAGTCAACTTCGCTAAAGCGCGGCCTTCCACTTGCTTGTCTATGTTGCGCGCGAGATAGTGAACGGTGCGTTGTCGTTCTCTGTTCTCCACGAACCTCTCCCGGGGAGATATGCATCATGGCGTCACGATTGCCGCGTAGGACGTTTCTGCAGACTGCTGCAGCCGGCAGCGCGCTGTTCGGCCTAGGCGATCTGTCGTTCCTTTCGAAGCTCCGGCCGGTTTCGGCCGACGAAGCCAAAGTCGATCCTAAGCTCGTTCGCCTGGATGCCGGGATTGAACCGCTCGTTCGTCTTTTGGAAGAGACGCCTCGGGATAAGTTGCTGGAGGAAGTCGCCGGCCGCATAAAGAAAGGCCTCTCGTATCGGGAGCTGCTGGCTGCTTTGCAGTTGGCTGGTGTACGCAACGTCCAACCCCGGCCGCGCGTCGGCTTCAAATTTCACGCCGTTCTTGTCGTAAACTCCGCGCACTTGGCGAGCCTTTCCTCACCCGATAGCGATCGCTGGCTGCCGATCTTTTGGTCGCTCGATTACTTCAAGGCGGCTCAAGCCCAGAATAAGGAAGAAACCGGATGGCGGATGAGTCCGGTTAATGAAACAAAAGTTCCTACAGCTCGGAAAGCGCGGCAGGCATTCGTTCAAGCCATGGACGCGTGGGACGAAGATGCAGCCGATGCCGCTGTCGCCGGATTGGCGCGCTCGGCGGGCGCTAATGAGGTATTCGAGCTGTTTGCTCACTATGGTCCGCGCGATTTCCGCGACATCGGCCACAAGGCCATCTTCGTGGCCAATAGCTGGCGGACGCTCCAGTGCATCGGCTGGCAACATGCCGAGCCGATCTTACGCTCCCTCGCCTATGCCCTCCTGCGTTTCGATAAGGTGAACCCCGCCCAAGGCGACGAACCGGCTGATCGACCGGGCCGCCGCAACCAGGGGCTCGCCGCCAAGATTCGGCCCGAATGGCAAGAGGGAAAAGTAAACCGGGAGGCGACCGCCGATTTTCTGGCGGTCCTCCGCGATGGATCGGAGGATGAGACGTGCGATAAAGTAGTCGCTTTGCTTAATAGCGGGACCGCGCCGCAATCGGTCTGGGATGGGCTGTTCGCTGGAGCGGGCGAACTGCTCATGCGCCATCCGGGAATCATCGCGCTCCATTCGGTTACATCCACAAACGCCATGCATTTCGCTTATCAGCAAAGCGCCAATGATGAAACGCGCCGTCTCCTGCTCCTGCAAAATGCCGCGTTCATTCCGCTTTTCCGAAAGAATCTCGACAGCCTGAGCAAAGACCATGTTGATGCTCTGGAGCCGCTGCCTCTGGAAACGAAGGAGCCGGTCACCGAAATCTTTACCAACCTCAGTCAAGACCGCATGGTCGCGGCCCGCAAGACGTTGGCCTACCTTAGCGACCATCGGAACCCAAAAGATCTGATGGACATGGCGCGTTTGCTCGTTTTCCTCAAAGGCAACGATTCGCACGACTACAAATTCAGCTCGGCGGTCCTGGAAGACTTTACAAATGTTTCGCCGGAATGGCGGGCGCGCTTCTTAGCGACGACCATGTTCCAATTGCGCGGAGCGGGGGACAAGGACAACCGATTAGTGGAACGCACTCGAGAAGCGCTGAAGGCGTAGATTCATTAGACAGCTTTTCATTCCAAGACGGCCAGTGTCGGTCGAAGGCTGCCAACTGGTTGGCCGCCTTGATTTAGCTGCCTATTACGCTCTTTGAGGCGCTGAGTTGTTGCCTTTGGCTGGCAATCAGTAAACCGTCCGCGACTCGGCGTCGCCGGGTGGCCCTGGGCGGTGTCCCACCCAGGGCTCCCACGGATCCGTACGTGCGCGTTTAACGCATACGGCTCGTCGTCAGCATGGTTTCGCTGCCAGACGGTACACGGAGTGGACAATCACGGGCGGCGGCAGCGGGTAACGCTGCAACAGCTTCGCGAAGGTGTCCCACGGCATGGCGGCCCGCTGATTGCGGCGAGCCAGCCATTTCCGCCAGATGCGGGCAACCCCATGCCACAGGGCCTGCAACGCGGGGGCGTTGTTGGTGATCCCGTAGTAGGCGTAATGTCCCCGCAGCTTCTGCCTCAATGCCTGGTGCTGTTCGGCAATCGGGTCGTGCCGGTGTAGCCGACACCACTGAGCAATCCTCTTGAATGCCCGCACCAAACGACTCGGCGCTGTCTTGCGTTTCAGCACCCAGTAGCCCCGACGCGAACGCCCCCAATAATGACGGAACCCCAACAGGTCAAAGGTCCCTGGTGGCGGCTCCGCCGGAGCGTCTCGCCGAGTTGACTGCGTGCTGGGCCGCCGAAACGGCACCAGCCGGGTTTTGTCCGGATGAAGCGTCAAGCCATATTTGCCGAACCGTTTGGGCAACACCTCCAAGACCCGGCGAGCGTCTTCTTCACAAGCAAAGCCTATGACGAAGTCGTCCGCATACCGAATCAGGAAGGCGTGGCCCTTCAGGCAGGGCTTTACTTCCTCCTCGAACCACACATCCAGCACATAATGCAGATAGATGTTGGCCAACAGAGGAGAGATCACCCCGCCCTGCGGCGTCCCAGACTCCGGCGTCGTTAAACAGCCGTCCTCCAGCACGCCCGCGTTGAGCCATTTGCCGATTAGTCGTAACAGCACGCCGTCTCGCACCCGACGTTGGACAAGTTCCCGCAAATGAGCGTGATCCAGCGTGTCGAAAAACCGCTGGATGTCCACCTCGACGATCCAACCACCTCCACCTGCCATGGTCTGCTGCCATAGCGACTGGAAAGCCTGGTGCGCCGATCGTCCGGGCCGAAAGCCGTAGGAGCAGTCTCGAAAGTCCTGCTCATAGAGCGCTTCCAACACCATGACCACCGCCCGCTGGAGGATCTTGTCCTCGTAAGTCGGGATGCCCAAAGGCCGCGTCTCGGGACCGGTTCCCTTGGGAATGTGCACCCGCCGCACCGGCGGCGCTCGGTACGTGCCGGACTTGGCCCGGTCCCGAAGCGCCTGCAGGTTGCCCAGCAGGTTCGCTTCATAGCCCTCGGCGGTCTGTCCGTCCACGCCCACCGCACCGTCCCGGCGGGTCTGCAAGTACGCTTGGTACAGCCAACGCACGTCGATGTGATGGGCCAACGAAGTGAATCCCATCTGCGGCGCTTGCTTGGCCAACTGCGCTATCCGTTGTTGTCGCGTGTACGGGTCGTCGGGTTTCGAAGCCCCCGGCCCGTTTCCCTCCAACGGCTCCATGCTAAGGCGCCTCCTTTCCTCCCCAGGGTCCCTCTAGGATCGGTTCCCCTGGTTCGCTGGTACTATGAAGCACTCCGACTCCCGACCGCCCTTCTCGCCGCGCTTCGTTTCCTTCGCTTGGCGATACCACCCCGTGCGCCTGCGTTCGTCTCTCCCGCCAGCCCGACGCCGGCTGGGGGCCTGGAGTTTTCGGGTTTGGCAACCCCGAGCCAAAAACTGTCGACGCGGAGACGGCCGGGTCTCTCAGGTTCCTGGGAGACCTTCTTGTGTCTATGCCCTGTTCTTAGACCCCGGCAGGACCTCGCCACCAGGCCGCTACGGTGGTTCGGCACGGCCCCCGCATGAGTCGACGGCGAGGGCTCCCACGATGTAGCCAATTTCGGGGCTCAATAGCAGAGCCTCAACACACGCTGTTTACGCTTCGCCGGGAGCCTCACGGCCCCACGACGCAAAACTCGCTTCCGGGCGCTGGCCAAGCTCTCCCGGGCAGGATTGGTTGCCTGCTAGGTCTCTACGAAAGGTTTCCGAGTTGCTTCCTACATCTCTTCCCCCTTTCCCAAGCTTTCCTGACGCAACGACCCTGTGGCTCAAGCGCCCCACCCTCTAGACCCGCACACATTGAGCTACAGGGTAGAGGGTGGGTGGTTATTTTTGCAACAGCCGCTTAAGAGCAGCTTCAAATCGATCGCCCGGTGTGATTCGCTGGGAAGGCGTCAGCGAGAATAAATTGTCGTTAATTCGCCAAGTCGATCTAAAATGCCGGTCGTGAGCATGTCGGGCGTATAGCGCCAACACCAATTGCCGGAGGCTTTGCCGGGGAAGTTCATGCGCGCCTGACCGCCCAGGCTAAGGACGTCTTGCAACGGCGCCAAGGCATAGTCGGCGACGGACGACCAGGCCAGTCGTATCAGATCCCAGGCAATATCGCGATTGCCTTCAAACAAATAGCGATGCAAGAAAGCCCGCTCGTTATCCGTAAGGCTGGCGTACCAGCCATGCGTCGTGTCGTTGTCGTGCGTGCCCGTGTAAACAACCGTATTGTGTTCGTAATTATGCGGCAGAAATCGGTCCTCGGGCGCACCGCCAAAAGCAAACTGTAAGACGCGCATGCCGGGCAAGCCGAAATGTTCGCGGAGGGCATCGACGGCAGGCGTAATCACTCCTAAATCTTCCGCAATGAGAGGCAGGCCGCCGAGTTCCTTGCCAAGGGTTGTAATCAACTCCTCGCCAGGCGCCTGCACCCAACGGCCAACCTCGGCCGTGGGGTTGCCGGCGGGGACTTCCCAGTAGGCCTCAAAGCCCCGGAAATGGTCTAGCCGGACTAAATCCACCTGATTAAGAGTTGCGCGCAGACGCGCCACCCACCAGGCGTAGTTGCTCTGTTTGAGCTTCGCCCAGTGGTACAAGGGATTGCCCCAGAGCTGCCCGGTGGAGGAGAAGTAATCGGGCGGCACGCCGGCGACTACGGTGGGCCGACGATGCTCATCGAGCAGGAACAAATCGGGGTTCGCCCAAACGTCCGCCGAATCGCTCGACACAAAAATGGGCACATCGCCGATTAGCCGAATTCGCTTGGCGGCGGCATATTGCTTGACATCGCCCCACTGACGGAAAAAGAGGAATTGGCTAAATTTGTTCAACTCGATCTTCTCGGGCAAGTCACGGCGCGCTTGATCCATGGCTTCGGGTTTGCGTAAGACCAAGCCGGAAGGCCATTCCAACCAACTGGCGCCGCCATGCGCGCTCTTAAGGGCCATGAATAGAGCATAGTCGTCTAACCAGCCGGCATGACGACTCTCGAAGCTGTCAAAAGGGGACCGAAGAGGACCGGCCGCGCCCTTGCGGAAATTCTCCCAGGCCTTGGTGAGCATGCCGAGTTTGAATTCGATTACCCTGCCGTAATCAATCGTCCCGGCCGGAAAAGATCCTGCAGGTGGGAGGTCCGCCTGCCCCAGGAGACCGTCGCGCACGAGGAAATCCGGGCTGACAAGGTAAGGATTGCCGGCAAACGCGGAAAAGCACTGATAAGGAGAGTCGCCATAGCCGGTCGGACCTAGCGGCAGGATTTGCCACCATTTTTGGCGAGCATGGGCCAGCGCGTCCACCCAACCGTAGGCCGTGGGACCGAGATCGCCAATGCCATACGGGCTGGGTAGCGACGTCGGATGAAGCAAGACTCCCGCCGAGCGCGCCGACTTCCGATCACCGTTGGTCATAGGGTCCCGTCAAAGATGGAAAGGCGATTGTCGTTCTCAATTATTCAGCCGCTAGAGGAGGTGCGAAATCGAGGTTCGCCAGAGTCTCAAATGGCAGGCGAGCTACTTGATGTGGGCGAAATCGCTGTTAGCTTCCTTGGCCGACGAAGAGAGCGCCTCCCCGGCCGGGTGATGCATGCAAAAGGCCTGAATCAGGAGCAATCCCGCTCCGCAAACCAAGCAGCAATCCGCCACATTGAAGACGGGCCACTGAAACCAGTAGAAATGCAAGAAGTCGCGGACACCTCCGAACACCAAGCGATCATAGAGATTGCCGAGGGTGCCGGCCAGGATGAGACCCAGGGCTACGCTCAAGATGCCGTCGTGGGCCGTGATGCGGCGGCAACCCCAGTAGGCGATTGCTAGGGCTGCCAGGATACTGACTCCGGCAAAGACGCCATTGGCCAACGCCAAGTGCTCTCGGCCTAGTCCGAACAGCGCGCCGTGGTTAACGGCGGGAAGGACATCGCCTCCCCAGGTACGCAAGGAAGCAAGCGTCCCGGCAGCCGCCTCGTGCTCGCCCGTGAACTGGGTAAGCAATTCGAAAACCCCTGGAACTACTTGGTATTTGCCTTCATTGCTTGGGTTATAAAGCCAGCGGAAGACCTCGTATTTGGTCGCTTGATCGAGGAGAAGCCCGGCAACGGCCAGCGTCCAAAAAATCGTTCGGTAGGTTCGTATCCGCATGGTTCTCCCGCCTGCTCGATGTGGATCCAACTCACCAGGTTGCACGATAGCCCAACCCCGCAAAACCGTCAAGAACGGCGCGTCCGGCGTGGGCACGTCAATGGGGCTGCTTGTTCTGGAAGGCTTCACCCTTACTATCCTTCCTCATTCGCCCTGTCCACCTTGCCTGGTCGGTTCAAGTTGCCTTGACCGGAAGACGATTGGCGGGAATAGTCCCCTAGGAGGTTGCGTGACCTAACGCGTATCGCGGCCGGGTCGCGTCGCGATTGTTGTGCGAAGCGTAATCGCAGCTCTTGCCCTTCGGGCGTGGGGTTCCCGTCTTTTGCCCCTCATGGATGTGGAGTCGGTATGAGGCGATCAACCCCGTAGCGCTTTCCTAACGAGGTTCCGCCGTGCGCGTTCCAGGGTGTCTGATTCTATTGGCTGTCAGCCTCGGGCCGGTCGGCTGTGGCATGTTCGAGAAGAAGCCACGCCAAAATCAGCCGCCCGTCGCGAAAGGGGAATCCGGCAACACCGCCTTACCAGCCGCGCGCGGCAATAGCACTCAAATTGCGGATCGCTCCGGCCTACCGCCCAATATCGGCGGCATTTTGGCGGGCCAGGTCCTGGACACTTCGAATCGGCAAGTTCCGCCCACCTTGATTCAGGTTGTTTCCCTGGGCGATACCCAAGCGAGCCGGGCCGCTCCCATTGAAGTCGCGGCAGACAATCAAGGCTATTTCACCATCGAAGGTCTACAACCGGGCCGGACCTACCAGCTCATTGCCCGAGCCAAGGACGGTGAACGCATTTTAGTCGGCAAAGTTTCGGTCCGACCGCCCAAACCGAATTTGTTGATCACGTTGATTGAAGACCCTACCGGCGACGCCAACCGAGGGCGAGCCGAAGCGTCGACCAGGCCGTTGCCTGCCCCAGGAGCGCCCGACTCGGGAGATCGCCAAGGCCCCGCCGATCTGCCCGCGCCGCGTGGAGTGGAGATCGGACCTCCGGTTCGCAGCAATGGCACTGCCTCCGATCAAGCGCCGATCAACGTCACCAATCCCGAGAATATCGCCAAAGAGCCTGTTGCTAAAGCCGACCCCCTTATCAATGTTCCAAATCCGCGGCTGGATTCCTCCCTCACCGAACCCCTAGGCGGCGCCGCTGCCGGATCGGCCCCCATTCCATCGTGCGTGCTGACCGGCAAGAAGCTGGATAACCTGGCGCTCAACGACCTGGACGGGCGGCCCTGGGAATTCCGCAAGGACCGCAAAGGCAAGCTGGTGTTAATTGATTTCTGGGGAACATGGTGCGGCCACTGCTATCCGGCCATCCGCCACCTTATGGCTCTGAACAACACGTACCAGCGCTACGGCCTCGAAGTCATTGGCATAGCTGAAGAGTATCCCGATGCCGAAGGCCGTGAACCGACTATCAAAGTGGCCGCCGCGGGTAAACGCCTTGGCGTCAATTACCGCGTCCTCATGGGGGGCGGGTTTAGCACCGGCAGCGATGGAGCCTTCAAGAACGCGTGTCCGGTCAAGACGCAATTTGCTGTGAACGCTTTCCCCACCCTCGTCCTTCTTGACGACAACGGCCAAATCATCTGGCGCAGTGAAGGGCTCGACGACCGCCGTGCCCTTGAACTACAGACGCTTATCGAAAAACAACTCAAGATCCGCCGCTAGCGCAAATTCACCCACCCGGTTTTCCAGTCTTCCTCGTTTGCCTGGCACATCCTGCATGCCTTACTTCCGCGCTCTTCGCCGTCTATCCCGAACATTGCAAAAGATCGTACCTGCCGGATTCCGATAGTATCCGTGAGGCGAAGTTGATCTCCTGGGCAACCTGGGTGGTCCGGGTGCAATGCATGATCCTTTGCCTTGTACCGGTTGACCCGGTAATCCCTTTGAAACACCGCTTCGGCCCGCAAGGCCGGATCCTCGCGAAAGAGAGGCCGTTATGAGGCGCACCTGGCTGCGCGTCTTTGGAACCGGGTTTGTCGGCACCACCTTATTGATGGGATGCCAGCATTCCCGGCATTGTGAATCGTGTTCAGTCGGCGCCCCGGTTGCCCCCGCCGCTCCTTACGTGGCGGCTCAGAAGATGCCTTCGGCTAGCACGTACCATGAGATTCAGCGCGATCCCAACGCCCTCCCACCCATGCCACTGCACGAACCCGTTGAAGCGACCAAGCTGCCTGATCCGCCCGAGGAGCAGCCTTCCAAGGCGGAGACCGAAGAATTGGAACAGGCCGCCTACGCCCGCGAAGTGGCTGATGCCAAAAAAGCGCTGCATGGCCGCCGCTCTTTCCATGACATCACCGCCGATCCTTGCTTCGATCATGCCGCGGATTACGCCTGGATAATCGGCGAACTTTACTTTGAGAAAGACAGCAAGACGTGGACAGTGCGCTATGCCTCCGTGGATGAGGACGATTGCCACGGCGGCAAAGTGACCCTGACGGACGCCGGCGCGATGGACAATCTCCGCAGCGGGCAAATGGTCCGTGTGGAAGGCCGTATGGCGGACCCCGCAGCGCATGACTTGCGGCCGGCGTACAAAGTGCAGACTATCGAGCTAGTCAAAGATTAATTGTCGGTGGTCAGTGGCCAGTGGCCAGCCTCTCGGTCTCAACCTTCCAGCTTTAGACAGAGGAAGGGACCGAGGGACTGATCATTCCGGTTTTACCGACAACTAACAACGAACAACCAACAACAGATCACGCAAGTTGCTCAAGCTCGGTAGCTTGGGTGGTCGAAGAGACCGGATAGAACCTAGAGAACCGGGGCCAGCTTGGGCGCCAAGCCCGAGATGCCGGTTGCGGAAAAGTTCATGGATTCTGGCCCGGACTGGGCGGGGACGGAAGCACGAAGCTTCGTCAATGCCGGCTGGTCCCCAAGCCAACCTTCAACCCTTGCGGAGGTTTTACTCGTGAATGCTGCGTTTTTGCTCGTAACCACGACGTGGCTCGCAGGCGCCGACCCCGCGCCTGCTCCGGCGCCCCCGCCCCCTGCGCCGATGGCAGCCAGTTCGTATGGCGGCGGCTGCGACGCTTGCTGCGAGTCTCATGAGAGCCGCTGGAAGAAATTCTGCGGCCACTTCAAACATGAAGATTCCTGCAACCCGTGCGCTCAGCCTGCTCCCGCGCCGTGCCCCAAGCCCGCTCCCGTCCACGCCGCTTGTGATACCGGCTGTGGAAATGAATCCAAGCATCATAGGGGCGGTCATCACAAGAGCAGCGAGTGCTGCGATACCTGCGCCAAGCCCGCCTACACGCCGACCCCCGCCTTCCAGGGCGGCTGCAACGCCTGCTGCGATGAGAAGCCCAGCTGCTTCGAGAAGCTGCGGGCGCGCATGCATCGCTCCGAGTGCTGCGATAATGCCTGCAATAACGGTTCCGCAACCACCGGTACGATCTCGTATCCGCCGGCCCGGCCGCCGGAACGCATTCCGGCGCCCAAGGACACCGACCCAGGCAAGAAACTGCCCGAAGGCGGCAAAGAAGTACGGATCATTGAGACCAACAATGTGACCCCGGCTTCGGCCTCGGAACCCACGGAAAAGGGGACCAAATCCCCTTTTGAATTGAGCCGTCGGTATGAATCGCGAGCAGGATGCGCGCCCGATTACAGCTGGTTGACGGGCCAGTTGTTCTACGTGCATGCCGATGGCGGTCTCTGGGTCGTCCGTTATGCTCCCCTGTCCACGGAAGACGCTAACGGCGGCGGTGTCGTTCTCGCTCGCGATCTCAACATGGAAAGCTATCGCGATGGCGACCTTGTAACCATCCACGGCCAACTGCTCGGCCAGAAAAGCTCGATCTTTCTCGGCGGTCCGCTCTACCGCGGTAAGACCATCGAACTGGTTGAACGGTAAACATGAATAGTGGCTAGTGACTAGTGGTCAGTGCCTAGTGATGAAATACCAGTGCTCTGGATATCAATAACCAGTGCCTGGCGCTAATGTCAGAACGCTAGATGAAGAAGGGCGGAGTTACCGGCCTTCTCCATCTAGCGTTATTTTTTACTGGCCACTAGCCACTGGCCACTATTTCCCTTCCGGCTCGTCCGCATAGATGCGCGTGGCTTCCATTTCAACCACAGGTTCCACCAGGTTGGTGCTGGTGACCTGGACTTTGAAACGCACATCGCCGGGCTGAACGCCCTTGACATTGACGCGGAAGATCGCGTCGGCCCGGGGCGCCAGCTTGGACAGCGGATCGAAAGTGATCTGCTTGCCTTCCTCGTGCGCTTTGCAGGGGCCTTGCACGCCCTTGAAAGCCATTTGCGGTGGGACGGTGGCCACCACCTTGATATCAGTCTCCGTCTTCGAGCCCGTATTGGTGATGCGGATCTCGTAAGCCGTATCCGCGCCGACTTCGATCGGATCCTCGGTATCGACGACTTCAAGCAAGATCGCGGACAGACCTTCAACCCGAGTCATATACTCGATATCCGTCTTCAAACCGCGCGCGGCTTGAGCGACGGCTTTATGGCGATGTTCGCCGGGATTGATGGCCAAGACTTCCATTTTGACTTCCTTAGTCTGGCCCGGGCCGACCTCGCCGACGAACCAAGACACCGTTCGGGTCGAGAAGTCGTGACGGCCGCCGTCGGTCGCGCTCAGGAATTTAAAGCCCGCCGGCACCACATCGCTCACGGTCACGTTCGTCGCGGCCGCGTCGCCCGGGTTGGTGACCTTGAAGGCGTAGACCGCTTTGCGGTCCAAATAGCGAAGTTTCGGTCCGACCACCGCCAAGTCAATTCGCGGCATGATAACGTTGACATCGGCGTGGTCCTGAGATTTCAAGCCGCCTTCCGCCTCGGCAATGGCTTCGCACTTCTGCATGCCGCCCGCTTTGGCGGCGCAGATCAACTGCACGCTGCGCGATTCGCCGGGATTGAGGTTGCCGACTTCAAAGTCGACTTTATTGCCCCGCGCGTTTTCCAGGCCCTCGGACAGCACGGCATGAACCTTAACCTGGTCGGCCGGGCCGTCGCCCGGATTAGCGACCGTCAACATGATAGTGGCCGCGTCGCCGACCAGCACCTTTTCCGGCGCCGTCGCCTTGAGTTGCAGCTTCGGCTCGCGCACGCTGATCCGCATCACCGAAGAACCGGTGAAGGTAACCCAGGCCTGCGGCACCATATCACCGCGGCCGTCGGCTGTCATTTTGAGCTGGAGGTTCTTTTCCGCCTGCGGTTGCAGCGTCCCCAACTCCCACATCAGGACGTTTTCCTGGGAAACGGCCTTGGGTTCGGTGGCCGAGACCGACATATCCTTGGGAATGCGGACGCGCACCATGACCTGCTGAACGGCGATATTGCAGGCGTTGCGAACGTTGATCGTGTACTCCTGCGGTTGGCCGACCTTGGCGGTGATCGGGCCGATCCACTCCAGGGCGACAGCGGGCTCTTGTCGACCGGTAGGATTGCCGCGCGTCGGGCCGGGCGCCGGCTCCTCGCTCACGTGGCCAACCGGCCGAATCGCTTCCGGGTCCGCCGCCTTGGTGTGCGAGCCCGGCATGATTTCCTGGGACGCGCCTTTGCCTGGCATCTTCACGTTAGCCGGCATGGGTTGCGTTCGCGGCGCTCCGGCCTTGAGAGGCATCGGATCGCGGCCGGGCAACGGATTGTCGGCGGGCGTCGGATCCTTGTCCGAGATGGTATTGTCCACCGGAGGCAGATCGGTTGGATCCCCCACCGGCGTTGGTTCTAGTTCATCAACTTTCGGATCGCCTGATTTCGGCGCTTGGACCGGTTCGGCGGGCTGGCTTTTGACTGGAGGCAGCTTCCCCGTATTCGGCTGCGCCCAGGCCAGGGCCGCCCAGCTAACCAGGCCGAGACAGATTACGGCCAAGCCAGCAATGGCATGAATCCCTCTCATCCTTTTTCCCTCCCGCTCAGGAAAACAAGTAACGCTAGCACGGCCCCCGAGGCGCCCCCGCGGCTACACTACGAACACCGTGTCCAAAAGAAATTCGATAGGGAGCGGGAATATAGCGGCCATCTTTGATGCGTCAAGCCGAAGGTCGAAGAAATGCCGGGGAGAAAATAGAAAAAGGGCAACCGGGGAAAGAAATGATCATACGGCTGCTCTTTCCCCTTTTGCCCTTCTCACCCCTTATTCCTGGGATGAACCGATCAGCCTGGACTTAGCCGCACGGCGGTTCCATAGGCAAGCACTTCCGTGATGCCCTGAGCAAACTCGGTGGCATCGTAGCGAAAAGCAATAATTGCATCCGCTCCTAGATCGGCGGCGTGCTCCTTCATCCGGGCAAAGGCTTCGCTGCGCGCTTGCTCGCAGACTTCTTCGAAGGCCTTGATATTGCCGCCCAGAATGCTCGATAAAGCGCCGCGAATGCCCTGGCTGATAGTTTGAGCGCGGACCACAATGCCGCGCACGACTCCCAAATGCTCGGAGATATGGTAGCCGTCACAGCTGTTTGCCGTGGTAACGATCACTTTGCGTGCCATGGAATGTCCCCTCAACGTTTGCAGTTCCAAGATTCCTGACTATATTTGTTATTCGCTAATTCTTCGATCCGATTGCGCTCGGTCGGCGACCAGTCCGCTTCCGTCACTTCCCAACCGGTCGCCCGAACGAAAGCCCGCCGGATCGCAGCACCAACCTCTGGGGCGGACAAGGATCTGCCGGTCAATTCTACTATCCCCGGAAGGGAAGGCGCGTGGGGAGTTCGTGCCAGGAGAATGCCGCCATGTTGCATCAAACCGCCGCGCTGTTTGCGCTGAGCGCTGCCGACGATTTTCGAAGAACCGATCATCAAATCGCCGGCCGTGAAATGGTGAAAGCAAAGACGGCCGCGAAATGGAGGACCGTTTCCTGGTTCATAGAGACGGGTCACGATGCCGAATTCGGCTAGAGCGTCCCCAATGACCAGATGCATGCGTCGTAACCATGACTCGCCTCTTTGCCAAGCCTGGCCGGGAGGCAAGGCAAGGGCGTAGGTGATTTCATGGTGGTGGACCAAGGTCGCGCCGCCGGAAGCCCGACGAACATAGGGCAGATCGGCCAACGACGATTCTTGATGGCGCGTTTGCTCAGCCTGAAAGTAGCCGAGGCTAAGAGTAGCGGGATTCCATTGGTAAAAGCGAAAGGACGCAAGCCCGGCGATCGCCGATTCGAGCAGGACTTCGTCGGCGGCCATATTGTGCGGACCGTCGGTAGAAGCCGAAGGTAGAAGTCGGATCATACAAGATTGTTAGAGCGGACCATTCGACCGTAGTACAAGCGTCTCGCTTGTGCTGGGCAAGCGCACAAGCGAGACGCTTGTGCTACGTTTTCCACCGCAATATTGGCTCCTTCGCCGCTTTCACCTCATCGGGCCGGCTAATAGATAGGCTGTGCGGAGCGTTGTGCAAAAACTCAGCGTCTTCTTCGCGGATGCGCAGGAGCGTATTGGCAAATCCGTCCAAGGTCTCTTTACTTTCAGTCTCCGTCGGCTCAATCATTAGCGCCTCGGGGACGACAAGCGGGAAGTAAACCGTGGGCGCGTGGTAGCCAAAATCGAGCAGGCGCTTGCAAATATCCATCGCGCTGATTTTGCGTTCTTTCCGCAGCGCCCGGGCGCTGGCGACAAACTCATGCATGCAGCGGTCGCCATGCGGGACCTCGTATCCTTCTTTGATCTGAGCAAGCAGATAGTTGGCATTGAGCACGGCGTTCTCGCTGACGGCCCGGAGACCATCGGGCCCCAGCGTGCGAATATAACAGTAGCCCCGCACCAGGATACCTATGTTGCCGAAGAAACTGCGCACCCGGCCGATAGATTGAGGCCGGTCGTAGTCGAGATGAAATTGATTGCCTTTTTTGACCACAAGCGGCGAAGGGAGAAACGGCGCCAGCTTATTACGGACGGCGATGGGGCCCGACCCCGGTCCGCCGGCGCCGTGGGGTCCGGTGAACGTCTTGTGCACGTTGTAGTGCATCATGTCGACGCCAAAATCCCCGGGCCGCGTGATGCCCAGGATGGCGTTCATGTTGGCGCCGTCCAGATAAACCAGTCCGCCTTGTTGATGCAGCAGATCGGTTATCGTAACGATTTGATTGTCGAACAATCCAATCGTATTGGGATTGGTGATCATGAACACCGCGGTCCGCGCGTCCAGCTTGGTCTTGAGATCGTCCAAATCCACAAAACCGCGGTTGTTGCTCCGGATCGTGACGGTGTCGAAGCCGGCCAAAGCCGCACTGGCGGGATTGGTGCCGTGCGCGCTGTCGGGAATAAGCACCCGTGTTCTCTTTTCGCCCTTGTCGCGGAAGTAGGCGGCGGCCACGAAGAGTGCCGTCAGTTCTCCTTGCGCTCCGGCCGCCGGCTGAAGGGAAACGGCATCCAAACCGGCTATTTCGGCCAGATAATTCTGCATGTCCCAAAGGATTTCGAGCATGCCCTGGCAAGATTCGTCGCTTTGCAGCGGATGCACGTCCGCCAGTCCCGGCAGACCGGCAAGCCTTTCATGGCGCTTGGGGTTGTACTTCATCGTACAAGAGCCAAGCGGATAGAAATTCGTATCGATCGACATGTTCCGGGTCGACAGGTTGACGAAATGGCGGATGAGGTCGATCTCGCCCACTTCGGGCAACGGCGGCGGTTCCTCGGCGACCGCGCCAGCAGGGAGCAGATGTTTGGCATCCGCAATGGGAACGTCGCATTTCGGCAAGCGATGAGTCCGCCGGCCCGGATGGCTCAGCTCGAACAACAATTGAGTTGATTGATTCTTGTCCATATTTCCAAAGACTTGCCGTCTTAGGGGCGCTCCGCTTCAGCGAAAGTGGGCTTCGGCGATTTTTGTGATGCGTTGCCAAGCAGGCTTCGCATTGCGTTGCCGTAGTTTTCTACCAAACCGTCGATTTCCGCACCGGTACGTTTCTCCGTTACCGCCAGGCTGATGCAGTCCGCGAACTCGGAATACCATTTGCCTAACGGCAAGCCGGCATGATAACCCGCTTCAAGTAGCCGGACCAGAAGCGCTGACGATTGCTTACCGACCTCAATCGTAAATTCCTTGAAGAATGGCTTAGTGAATTTGAGGCGCACTCCTTCGATGCGCGAAAGCTGTAGAGCGGCGTAATGCGCCTTGCGCGTGCAGAGTTCGGCCGTTTCCTTCAAACCTTGCGGTCCGAGGGCGGCTAAATAGACGGTGGCCTTGAGGGCCATCAGCCCTTGGTTGGTGCAAATGTTGCTGGTTGCCTTTTCGCGGCGAATGTGCTGCTCACGGGTTTGCAGCGTCAGCACCCAGCAGCGTTTGCCGTTTCGATCCGTGGTTTGGCCGACCAACCGGCCCGGCATCTTGCGGACGTATTCTTCCCGACAGGCTAGCAAGCCAAGATAAGGTCCACCGTAGGTCATCGGATTGCCAAGAGCTTGTCCTTCCGCCACCGCGATGTCGGCGCCGTATTGGCCGGGGCGTTTCAAAAGGCCCAGGCTGATCGGATCGAAGCTGACGATAAAAAGCGCCCCCTTGTCACGAGCGGCGGCGGAGAGCGCTTCAACTTCTTCAAGGCAGCCGAAAACATTGGGATGCTGCACTACCACGCAAACTGTTTGGTCGTCGAGAGCTTGCTTGACGGCATCCGGATCAAGCGTGCCATCCGGCGTCGGCAAGATGACAACCTGCGCATCGAGGTTGGCCAAATAGGTCGCCAGGGTGAGACGGTATTCCGGATGCACGCTCTCGGCAATCAATACCTTATGGCGCTTCGGCGTCACATTGAGCGCCATGATGACGGCTTCCGCCACGGCGCTGCCGCCTTCGTAAAGGCTGGCGTTGGCGACGTCCAGACCGGTTAACTGGCAGATCAGTGTCTGAAACTCAAAAAACGCCTGAAGACTGCCCTGGCTAGCCTCGGCTTGATAGGGCGTATAGGCCGTATAGAACTCACTCCGCCCGGCGACGGCATCGACGACCGCCGGAATGAAATGGTCATAGCTCCCGCCGCCCAAGAAACAGACCGCGGTATCCGCCCCTTGATTGCGGCCCGCCAACCGTTGCATGTGCTGGGTTAATTCGATCTCGCTTAGCGCTGGAGGAATATCAAGAGACCCCTTGAGCCGGACCGATGGAGGCACTTGTTGAAAGAGGGCATCGAGAGAATCCACTCCGATGCGCTTCAACATGGCTTGCTGGTCATCGGGCGTATTGAGGATGTACGACATGGATGGATGGTTTGCTCTGAGTTAATAAAGAAAAAAGTCGCTGAAAGCTGTGATTAGGGAGGATTGGTTGGCCCTTTCCACTGCGGCACAATTTCGCTGCGCATCCAGTCGCGGATCGCGCGGAACCGCTTGGTATCATCAATCGCCTGATCGATTTCAAGAAAGTGCACGACATGGCTCTAACGTCCGATCGAGGCCCGGTGGTCAATGGTCAATGCCCTTCCGAAGCGATTTGCTTTTCGTATTTCTCCAGCGTCATCAAATGATCGAGTGTCGTGCCGGGCTCGACCTTGATTTTAGCAAGCCAGCCTGTCCCGTAGGGATCATCCGCGATGCCGGTGGGTTCATCGAGGAGCTTGTCGTTGATAGCCGAGACCTCGCCGTTGACGGGAGAGTAGATATCGCTGACGGCTTTCACCGATTCAATTTCGCCAAAGCTTTCGCCGCTGAAAACGTGGTCGCCGACTTCGGGCAGTTCGACATAAACCACATCGGTCAATTGGTCGACGGCAAACTTAGTGATGCCGACCGTGCAAGTGTCGCCTTCCAGACGAGCCCACTCGTGCGTCGGCGCATAGCGAAGCGTCTTGGGATCCATCAAACTCTCCGACGTTAGGTTTTCGGTCTACGGTAAAACGGCAATTGTACTACACGAGCCGCTTCTGTCTTGCCTCGAATATCGACTTGGCACGCCGTTCCGGGGACCATAAAAGCCGGATCCACGTAGGCCATGGCAATCGACTTAGCAAGTGTCGGCGAGAAGGTGCCGCTGGTCACCTTGCCGATTTCGCGGCCTTCGTGCAAGAGGGCGGCGCCTTCGCGGGCGATGCGTTTGCCGGCCAGCTCCAGCCCGACGCGCCGCCGGCGCTGCGTGTCCTGCTTGAGCCGCACGAGCGCGGCCCGGCCGATAAACTCGCCCTTATCCAACTTAACAGCCCAGCTCAGCCCCGCTTGTAGGGGATCGATATCCTCATCCAACTCATGGCCATAGAGCGGCATAGCGGCTTCCAGGCGCAGGGTGTCGCGCGCGCCCAGGCCGCATGGTCTGCCGCCGCGGCTCAGAAGATCGTCCCAAAGCTCCATGGCCTGGGTCCCGCCAACCATGAATTCCAGTCCGTCTTCGCCTGTATAGCCTGTTCGGCTCACAACGCAATTCTTGCCGCGATACTGCGTCGCCGCCGCATAGTAATAGCCGAGCTTTTCCAGGTCGACCGCCGTCATGCCGCGGCACATGGCCAGCGCCTTAGGACCTTGCACGGCAATCATGCATGTCGCCGTCGTCTGGTCCATGATCTGAACGTTGGTTGATCCCTTGTGCTCTTCCAGCCAGCCGACGATCTTGGTGCGATTGGAAGCGTTGACCACCATCGCATAGCCGTAGGGCCAGCGGTAGACAAGCACATCGTCGCGAATCCCGCCGTGGTCATTGCATACGAGGCCGTAGCGGACCTGAAAGTCTTTTAGCGTCGCTGCGCTGTTCGTGAAGACCTGGTCGATCAAAGCCAGGGCATCGGTCCCCCCAAAGGACAGCCGCCCCATATGGCTAATGTCGAACAACCCCGCCCCGCTCCGAACCGTGGCATGCTCTTCACCGATGCTCGTGTACTGCACGGGCATGTCCCAGCCCGCGAAGTCGACCATCCGCGCCCCGTGGGCCGCATGCCAATCATACAACGGGGTATGCATCCCCATGAGCCGCTTCCTCCCCAAGACCCGAGCCCCGAGACTTGCTGACTATCCTAGCGGCCACGGCGCAGGGGGGCAAACATCGTCCATCCCGGGTCAATGAGGCGGACCGTACAGCTTCCTCCAAATGGTTTCCATTCATCCAAGGGGGGTCAGGGATGGCCGCCTTGTGGCGGACCGAAATGAGCACTCGTTTTCCGTTTTTCATCCCCCACCCACCCCTGATGAAAAACGGAAGCCAGGCGTGAAAAACGGGACTTTGGGCTGAAAAACGAAAACCAAGATCTAGCTTGCCGGGAAGATTGGGGGGCGAAATTGAGAGAACCAAATCGGAAGGGGCTTTTCAGGCGAAACCGCCTTAGCTTGGTCGTTCCGTTCTGGCTCATTTCGTAACACGGGCCGTCCTGGCCGTTTCATAACATACGTCTACATGTGTACTGCCAAGCAGTTACGTCAAAACAGCTGGGTGTGTGTTATGAATGAGATGAAATGAAATGAATGCCGCAGCGCGAGCTCTGTTGGCTGGCCCATAGCAAAGAAGAAACTGGGGCCAGTTGGTTCTCAACACTCGGAGCGGCATGCGTTACAATGAGCGCTCGGTCGCCTTGCGCCGAAAGGGACGCATACCTTGTTGCTATTTCGGAGTGGAGCTTTTATGCCGTCGCAATCTCAGGACGGACGTCGTTTTGCCTTTGTTTCGCTGTTGTTAGCGGCGGGATCCGTGGTGGGCCTCGCCGGAACGGGAGCGGAGCCGGCTAAACCGAAGGAGCCAAAGGCCACGAAAGCGACTCGAACCCCGTGGACGGCTTCCCGGGTTGTTGGGTCGCCCGATCCGCCGCCGCCATACAAGGTAGTGCGGGCGTTTCCAAATATAAAGCTCGAACATCCCTTGCTTCTGGCGCGCTGTCCGGGGAGCGACCGTCTCTTCGCCGGCGAGCAGGCCGGCGTGCTGTATTCGTTCGTGGACAAGCCCGACGCCAAGGCAGAAGTTTTCTTCGACCTCCGCAAGGAGATCAAAACAATTCACCTGCTGCCCGATGCGAAGGAGGTTGAGGCGGTCTACGGGCTGACCTTCCACCCCGACTTCGAGAAGAACCGCCAGTGCTTTGTCTGTTATACCCTCCGCAGCAAAAAGCCCGAGCAGCAAAACCTACCGGATGGAACGCGCGTATCCCGGTTCACCGTCACCAAAGCGGATCCGCCGCGCATCGACCCGGCCAGTGAGGAGATCATCCTTACCTTCTTGCAGGGCGGCCATAACGGGGGCGACATCCATTTCGGTCCCGATGGCATGCTCTACATTTCCACCGGCGACTCAGCGAACCCCAATCCGCCCGACCCGCTCAACACGGGCCAAGACATCTCCGACCTGCTCTCGTCTATTTTGCGAATCGACGTGGACCATAAAAGCGAACCGGAAGGCGCCAACCCCTGGCGCAATTACGCCATTCCGAAGGACAACCCGTTCGTGGGCATGAAAGGAGCGCGGCCGGAGGTTTGGGCGTACGGCCTCCGCAATCCCTGGCGCATGGGGTTTGACCGCCAGACGGGTGAGCTGTTCGTCGGCGATGTCGGCTGGGAGCTTTGGGAGTCGATCCACCGGGTAGAAAAAGGCGGCAACTACGGTTGGTCCGCGATGGAAGGCCCTCAGCCTATCAAACCGGAGAAAGTAGGACCGACGCCGATCCACCCCGCCCTCATCGAACTGCCGCACACCATCGCCTGTAGCGTCACCGGCGGACGCGTCTACCGCGGCAAAAAGTTCCCTGAACTGCGCGGCGCCTACATCTTTGGCGACTGGGAAACAAGGCGTCTTTGGGCCGCCCGTTTCGAAGGCGATCGCACCAAGGAGATGCCGGAGATCACGCGCCCGTCGGTCCGTATCGTCGCCTTTGGTGAAGACAAGGACGGCGAATTGTACTTTCTCGACTACGACGGCGGCACGGTACACACGATCGAGCGCAACGAAGGCCTTAGCAAAAACGCCGACTTCCCGACAAAACTGTCCGAAACGGGTTTATTCGCTTCCGTTAAAGAGAATACTCCCGCCGACGGCGTGATCCCTTTCGTCATAAATAGCCGGCAATGGCAAGACGGAGCGACTGCCGAACACTGGGTCGCCTTCCCGGGCGCTTCCTCCGCCATTCTCCATGCGACCGGCAAGCCAATCCCCGGCAACGTCGATTGGCATAACTTCCGCATGCATTTCCCCAAAAACGCGGTGCTGGTACGGACTATTTCCCTAGGCGCAAGGCGCGTCGAGACGCAACTTCTGCACTTCGACGGCATCGATTGGCATCCCTATAGTTTCGCCTGGCGCGACGATCAAGCGGATGCCGACTTGGTCCTCGCCGACGGGACGGAAAAGGAACTGCGCGTCGGCAATCGGACGCGAATTTGGCAAATTCACAGCCGCAGCCAGTGCATGTCATGCCACAACAGCTGGTCCGAATATGCGCTGGCGTTCCAGCCCGAACAGCTAAACCGGGCGGGACCCGACGGACGCAACCAGCTGGTCGCATTCACGGAAGAAGGGCTGATCCGCCGCATGGGCGATGAGGGCAAACCGCTGCCCCCTTTTGATACTGCGTCGGCGGCCAAGGAACGTAAAGTCGCGGACCCGGCCGATACATCCCAGCCGGTGGAAGCGCGGGCTCGTTCCTACCTGCACGCCAATTGCGGCCACTGCCATACCTTCGGCGGAGGTGGGGCGGTTGACTTCAAATTGCAGCTCCCCGGTTCGATTGAGGAGATGAAGGTGGTCGGCGTCCGTCCGACGCGAGGCGACTTTGGACTTGCAGACGCGTGCATCATCAAACCAGGCGATCCTTGGTCCAGCACGCTTTATTTCCGCATGGCCAAGTTTGGTCGCGATCGCATGCCGCATATCGGTTCGGAGCGGCCCGATGAAGCGGGATTGAAGCTCGTCGAGCAGTGGATTGCCAGCCTAGGAGCCGGACAAAAGACCAGCCCTTTGCCGGAAGCTAGCCCACCGGACAAAGCTCTGGAGGATCCAAAATCAGCGCTGTTTGTCTCCCGGAAATTAGCTCGTGAAGAATTGAAGCCTTCCCAGCGCGAATCGTTGCTGGCGGCCGCGGCGAAGCTGCCAGTCGGCCCCGTGCGCGACTTGTTTGAAGGCTACTTTCCCTCGGATGACAAAGCGCCCCGAAAGCTGGGCTCGAATCCTAAGCCACGTGCCATCCTGACTCTAAAGGGCGATCCCGAGCGCGGCGAGAGACTCTTCTGGTCGCAAGCGGTTAACTGCGGCAGTTGCCACAAGATCGGCGACCGAGGCACTTCGGTTGGTCCCGAGTTAACAAGCATAGGCAAGCTTCGACCCCGCGAAGACCTGTTGGAGAGCATCCTCGAGCCGTCGCGCCGTATCGAGCCGAAGTACGCCTCTTATGTCGCTCAATTGGCTGATGGCCGGTCAATTACCGGTCTTCTGGTAAAGCGCGACGACAAAGAGGTGGTGCTGCGCGACGCCCAAAACAAGGAAATCACGGTCGCTGCGAAGAAGGTGGAGGAATTGCGCCCCTCGCGCACCTCCCTCATGCCGGACGGCCAAATGGCCGGCCTGACCGCCCAAGAAGCCGCCGACCTGCTCGAATACCTGGCTACTCGGAAATAAACGTAGCAGTCGGGCATGGCAGGAGACGACACGGCGACAGGCGCCACGGTGTTTGACAGCGGTTTCATTCCCGGTAACTTAGGGAGGATTGAGCATGGAAACGGTTAGCATTCATCCTTCGACCAGTGAGAATTTCATAGATCGATTGGCAGTCGATCCGCAGCAGGAGATCTCCGAAGCGCGAGAGATCACGAGCACGGCTACCAACCTCGAACGGCTCCAAGATTGTTACCGGAGAATCGCGCACGGCGACTTTACGGCCATGACCGCCCTAATGGCAGACAACGTGGAAATGGAGTTTGTTGGCCCATCGGAGGTCCCGATCGCCGGCCGGTGGCAAGGAAAGAAGAGCGTGCAAGCAGCCAGCGAGGCCAATTTTGTCCAGCTAGCCGATCAGCAAGCCAATCTTATTGGGATTGCAGCGCCTGGAAATGATGTGATTCTGTTCGCCAAAGAGCAAGGCCGCGTCCGGGCGAACGGGGCAACTTACAATCTTTGTGGTCGCAGCAATACACTTTCCAAGACGGGCTGATCGTGCGTTTGAGGTGCGTCTTCGCTTCCCCATTGCAGACTCAGGCCACGGGCGCCGACGGACCGACCTAGGAAGACGCTGCTCCGTCACCGTTCCCGTGGTCGGTGGAGCATTCAACTCTCCACTTATCAAACTCCCCCAGCATTTCCAACAACTCCGTAGATCTTGATAGGCAATCCCGCGAAAGTTTGGCTGAGCGCCCAAGGTTCGAAAGCCTTGAAGAAAAAGCGCCTTTCCCTGAGAATGACGCAACCGGGAGGGGTGGCAGAGCGGCCGATTGCACCGGTCTTGAAAACCGGCAACGCCGAAAGGCGTTCGAGGGTTCGAATCCCTCCCCCTCCGCTTGGCAAAGCGATGCAGATACGTGCTGTTTAGCGCGGGATACACCGTTTTCTTCGCAGTTCTTGCCGATTGGCAGCCCCTCGCCCTCGTCAATATCAAGGCCGCCTTCGGTGCAATTTGGTGCAGACCTGTGCAGTTTCGGCGCGGGCCGGTCGGCACCAATTACGGCACCTTTCGGCACCACTGTTGGCACTTTTCGAGGCCATAGGTTCCTGTCGCACGCAATTCCTCTTTCCCCATTTCTACCACGCTCATCGCCGGGATCGGCGGGAGCGACGCCAGGGCCGATGCCTGGTCGTTGACGGTTAATGTGGTGTAGACATTCATCGTAAGGTAGATGGTCGAGTGGCGCGCGAGCGACTGAGCAGCCTTCGGAGACACCCCGGACTTGACCATGTTGGTGATGAACGTGTGGCGTAAGGCATGAAAGTCGGCGAAGCGCCCGCTCTCGTCTACGTAAGGTATTCCGGCCGCTTTCAAATCGTGTCTCAGCATCAGGCCAGCTTGCTTCCCCTTGGCCCAGTTTCCCGGCCAAACACGTTCGGCGGCTGGTTTCGATGCTAGCCAGGGGAAAAGCAAAGCAACCAAGCTGGGGTGGAGAGGTAGCACATCTTGGCGCCGGTGCTTTGAGTAAGCAGCTTGCACCGTTACTGTTGGAGGGTCGGAGGTAAGATCGAAACTTTCTGGGGTCAGGCTCGCCAACTCGCTCGCTCGTAATCCCGTATACCCAGCGACAGCATAGAGCGTGGCCCGGTTGGGGCCGGCCATGCGACGAACGACTGAGCCGGCGCTGGCAACGCGCAGAATCGCGGTCAATTCGGAGTCAGAAAATGGTCGCCGTTCATGTCGGCGATCGGTGGAGACGTTCAGCATCGAAATATGGGAAAGCGGGTCATCGGCAGCTCGTCGGTCTTTGACCAGCCAGCGACTGAATTGTTTTATAGCTCGCCGGGCGATGCCGTCATAGTTCCCAAGCTTGACCGCGGCTTCCGAAACATGCGCGACATCCTCAATACCTTGGAAACCTGGGAGCGGCGCGGCATTTCCCTGCACCTGTTGGATGTGCAGGCCGATACGACAACGGAGGGCCGCTGCCTGCTCAGCACGCCATCTGGACAGTGGTCAACTGTCAGGACGAGTTGACCACTGTCCCGCGATCCCCGGAGCGATTTAGACGGCAGAGAAGACGGCTCCATGATGGCCTGACTGACTGAATAGCGCATCAACTTTGACCGCCCGCCTAGAGAGATCTGCTGCGTCGCTGCTGTCCGCGCCGAAGAGAGCGAACAGGGCATCGCCCGCGGCCCGTTCCTCGGCGTGGCTGACCGAGTGGCTGCCGGCGGGCAGAGCGAACAGCGCCCCAGCCTTGACTGCTTGCCCGGGGTGGCTCACTAAAAGGCTGCTGGCAGGCATCGCGAACAAGATATCGGCATCGTCAGTCTGCCCCATTTGGTGGGCCCGGCCGGCGATGTCGTCGGAATACAGACGGAACCAGGCATGAGTAGCGTCCGGGAGCCCGGAGTAGCTGGCGAAGCTGCTGGTCATGGTTGCGGTGTCCAAGGCACGCAGCGTGGTGGCGCCGTACGGGATGTAGGCGGTGTCGAGCTTGTTGATGATTGACTGTACCGCGTAGCCATTGAGCAACGCCTCATAGCGATTGATGTCGCCGATCTCAGCCCCGTAGTAGTCGTCGTACCAGCCCAGCCCTCGGTAGTTGACGTTAGGGTCGGTGGCCGCTTCGGCAATCTCGTGCGATGCGGTTAGCGTCATGCTGCCAAACGGAGTCAGACCGGGGAAGTTGGCGTTGAATCCGCCGGCGTAAGCAATGACCGCGTAGTGGATGTCCGCCCCGTAGCCGCCGGCCGTGCGTCCGGCGAAGGCCGCGTGGTAGCCGGCGAAGTCCCTGACACTAGTACTGTTGTTGTCGTGGTCGTTCATAATGGCCACGCCGGGCTCGACATAGACTACGTATAGGCGGTTGGCATCGGGCTGCTGCAATGAACCGGCGTTAATGAAGCGCTGGATCTCGCCGCGGATAGTGCTGTCGGTCAGGTAGTAATTCTTGTTCACCGCCAGCAGATCGATGGTGCCCGGAGACGTGCTGCCACGGCCCACGCCGTAGCCGAGTTGGGTGAGCAGGTCCATGTAGGAACTCTGGGGCAGGAAGCGGTTGAAGGATTCGAACTGGGCGGTCTGGTTGTAGTCGGTGCTGTTGTAGTACCAGTCGGCGCCCAGATACATTCCCTGCACCTCCACGTGCGGCAGCAGCGCCCCGCCGTGATAAGTGACGGTCGGGACAAGCCGGTCTTCCAGGCACTCCAGAGCTGGTAGAAAGCGAAAGCGCGAGCGGGAACTTGCGGTCATGTGACTCTCCGTGTTGGCTTCCCGGGTTCAGGCCTAGGCCGCGCCGACGCCGTGCCGGTGGGCAGAGATCTGCGACTCATCCGGGAAGTGGTTGACTCTCGGCCAGGAAGGCGGCAACGGCGCCGCGTCTTGGACTCGATGTGAAAGTCATACGGCGGATCCCGCCCAAACCTAATGGCCAGCCGCGTTTTTTTTTGCCGAATGCATCTGAATCGAATAAGACCGATTCCTCGCCACACTTTCTGCCGTCGCCATTCGTTGTGCACCTGTAAAAAAGAGTGGCGGCGCTCAACAACTAAGTTGAGCGCCGCCAACATTGATTTTCCTGGGAATCAACTGCACAACTTTCCGGGTACACCTCTTCGCCTTAATCGGCATCCTCGCTGGAAACAAGCTCCACTTCGACCCGTTTTCCCGAGATCCCTTGGCGAACGACCATGACCAAGTTGCCGTCCTCTTGGGCCTCATCAACTAAATCGGCAAGGTCCATCGTTGAGTCACTGCAATCGACATCCCCTACGCTGACAATTGTGTCGCCAGGATCGAGTTCATAGCCCCCTGCCAAAAGAACGGCGTCTGTGCCTCCAATGAGAAAACCTCCGGCCGTTATCGTGTAGGGGATGTCCCGATAGATCGTAGAGAAGCTCCTGTACTGGGTCGATTTCGTCGCTTTACCATGGTTTAATGCATTGGCATGGCCGCTCTTGGCGCTTTTCCGGTTATTCAAATTGTGCTTGGCGCCTGTGTTGCGGCCATTCGACTTTCCATGGGCGTTATTTCGTTGGTTACGGCCAGCCTTGTTATTATGCATGCCGGCTTGACGGCGTCCCGCGTTGTGTCCGCCTTTGCTTTGCGTTCGACTGGCCGAGCCAGCGGACTTTCTGCCTGAATTAGCCCTTGTCTTGTGGCCGGTCGACTTTCCCCGAACGTAGCTTCGTTGGCTGCGGCCAGCCATATTGGGCCTGCCGGCTCGGCTGCCAGCTGCACTATGGCCGCCATGCCTTTGATTGCGACCACCCGACCGAGCGGATTGTCTGCCCTGATGGGCCGACTTGCCGGCGCTTCTCGTCTTTCCCTTGCTGGCCGAACCTCGACTCGAGCTGTGCTTCGCGGACGATCCGGCCATTGCGACCGACATGGTGGTCAGACAAACGGCCAAGGCGGTCAGAATCGTAATGGACTTTTTCATAGAAATCTCCTTGCTGCGGTGCAGCCGTGTGTGGTGAAAAATTCTGCGTTTATTCGTTTGCACTGATTGTCGTCAGAAGTGGTACGGCTCCGCTCGCTTCGACCTAACGGCGATCCTGCGAAGTTGAGAGAAAAATCGTTTGTAGGTCTAATTCACGCGCTGTTAGGTTGTCGGTTCGGAAGAAGTACTTAGAAAGGAAGCTCGGGGCGGCTACAATTGAAGTTCACTCGCCAATATCCGCCAAAATCAATCTCTAGTCATCAAGTGGGAGTCTGCTCATGGGAGCGGAACGCAAAACGTGCCCGTCGCCCCGCATCCTGGAGCGGCTTCTGGCAGAGCAGCTCAACAGCCAAGAGCGCGATTCCGTCGAAACGCACGTCGAGGTCTGCGACGACTGCCAAACGCGCCTTCAGGGCATGATTCCACCCACCCAACAGCAAGTTGCAACCGCCGCGGAATCCGAGAATGAATCAGATCCCGCCGAGCCAGCGGAGGAATTCATGTCGCGGTTGCGACAAATATTGCCGACGACGAGCCATGCCGAAGTTAGCTTGCCGTCAGGCGTCGCGCCGGGGCGCGTGCTGGGAGATGCGGCCTGGCGAGAGGGCGACCGGTTGGGACAGTATGAAATCCTTGGCAAGCTCGGAAGCGGCAGCATGGGCGTCGTATTTAGAGCGCGGCACACCGAGCTGGGCAAGCTGGTCGCGCTGAAAATGCTCAAGCGCGAACAGGCGGACGAGGTAACAATCGCCCGCTTCAAAAACGAGATCCGTGCGGTTGGCCGGCTTGAACACCCAAACATAGTTGTCGCCCATGACGCGGGTCAGGCCGGCGGCATTCACTTTTTGGTGATGGAATATGTGGACGGGATGGATCTTGCCCGGCTGGTCGAAGCCCACGGCCGGCTGACTACGGCCGATGCCTGCGAAGTAATTCGGCAAGCCGCAGTCGGTCTTCAGCATGCGCATGAGCGGGGGCTGGTCCACCGCGACGTCAAACCATCCAATCTGCTCCTGGGTCGGGACGGCCGCGTCCGGCTGCTCGATCTGGGTTTGGCCCGGTCGTTCGGAGAATCGCCTGCGGATACGTTGACAGCGGCCGGCATGATGTTAGGCACGGCGGACTACCTCGCCCCCGAGCAATGGGATCAACCTCACGACGCCGACACGCGAGCGGACGTTTACAGCCTGGGGTGCACTCTCTATCACCTCTTGGCCGGCAAAGCGCCGTTCGCCGATCCGACGTATCGGTCGGTGATCAGCAAGATGCAGGCTCATGTGAGAGTCCCGGCGCCGATCAAACAATTTTGCCCAAATATTCCGGCCGGCTTAACCGCAGTCCTGAGCCGGATGCTGGCGAAGAACCCGGCCGATCGGTTTGCGACGCCGGAAGGAGTTGCCGCAGCTCTGCTGCCGTTTACCGCTGGATGCGACCCGGCCCGGCTGCTCAAGACCGCTGAGGAAGGCAAAGGCAAACAACAGCGGACCGAAGACAGCGTCAAGGAACCTGGAAGAATTCGTAGTCGACTGCCCTCTTTTCTCTTTCGCCGATCTTCGGTTTTAGTTGTTGGTTCTCTGTTGTTGCTTGTTGGCTTGCTGGTGATCGCTGCGGCATTCCTACGGCCGCGGATTTGGCCTTTAGCCACTCCGAATGCGTCTCCGCCGCTGTCGATTGAAGAATTCCGCGTGAACCATTTCCGCGGCAAGCAGGCGAAATCATTGGGCGACATTCGAAACAGCGCGGAAGAGATTGAAGTCAACGACAGCGTGAGGGTCTTTGCGCGGTTGAGCGCGCCGGCGTATTGCTATCTCATCGCCTTCAACCCGGATGGCACGGAACAGCTTTGCCATCCCGCGTGGGAAGGAGATCGCCCTCAGGAAGCGCGGGCCGTGCGACCTGAGCCAGTGACCGAGGTCCGTTTTTTCCCCAATGACAAAGACGTGTTCGCACTGGACTCAGGCGGGCTCCAGGTCTTTGTCCTTGTCACCTCGACGCAGCCGCTGCCTCCGTATGCCGAATGGCGATCCGGAATTGCCAAGATTCCTTGGAAACTGGTCAGCCACGGCGGCGAGTGGCGCTGGCAGTTCGACGGTCGGGAGTTCACTCAATTGCCCGTGGAGCGCGGGAAGCGGGCCGAACGAGAAGCAGAGCCCCAGGTGTTGAGCGACCTGTGCGCGTTCTTCCGTGAGCGACCCGAATTCGAAGCGGTCCAAGCCGTCGCCTTCCCCGTGATCTATGAGGATCCCGTTACCCGCTTGGATGCGAAGGCCGGCGACCTCTGCCGGCAGGGGAATTTCGTCGAAGCCAAGGAACCGCTCCAACAGAAAGTCGCTTTGCTGACCCAAAGAAAGGGAGAAAAGCACTTTGACGTCGGCGACGCCAAGCGTTCCGTCAAGACCATAGAACAGATCGCCGCCATGCCCGAAGAGGCTCGGGCCGCATGGATCCAGTCGTACGAGATTAGCGACGAAATGGGGCGACTCGTGAAGAAGGGGAGGTTCCCCGATGCGTTGCCCTTGGCGAAACGAGTCTGGGAGCTTCGCCGCGGCGTCTTGGGCCGCGACCACGAGTCGGCCGCCATCGCTGAAGTCGCCTACGCGCAACTTCTGCATTTCTCCGCCCGATTCGCCGAGGCGGAGCCGTTGTTCCGTGAAGCCCGGGCCATCGTCCAGAAGCTCGTCGGCGATAATCACCCCGGGATGGGCAAGGTTACCAACGATTTGGCGATGAACCTCGACGCGCAAGACAAGTACGACGAGTCGGAACCACTGTACGAAGCCGCTTTAGAGGGAGCGCGAAAGTACTATGGCGAGGACAGCACGAGCGCCGCGGTATCGATGAACAACCTGGCCGCTCACTACGACCGGCAGGCCCGCTTCCGGGACGCCGAGCTGCTCTACCGCAAGGCGCTGGACATTCTGCTGCGGGCGGAAGGTGAAGAGAGCCAACGCGTGGCTAATAACCGCAACAACCTCGCCTATAACCTGAGCGAGCAAGCGAAATTTGCCGAGGCGGAGGCGCTGTACCGCGACGTGCTCCGCGCCCGGAAAAAATCACTCGGCGACGACCACTCGGACACGGCAATGAGCTACAGCAACCTGGCGGTAAACCTCGACGAACAGGGTCGGCATGCTGAGGCTGAGCCGCTCTACCACAAAGGGCTCGATATCAATCGCCGGGTCTTTGGCGAGGAAAACTCAAAGACCGCCAAATCTCTCAATAACCTGGCGATGAACCTGCAACATCAAAGGAAGTACGAGGAAGCCGAGCCGTATTTCCGACAGGCCCTTGCGGCCCACTACAAAGCTACTCCCGGAGGCAGTCGGGAAGCAGCCGGCGTCCATCACAATCTGGCTGCCAACTTGCAAGGTCAAGGAAAGTTCGAGGCAGCCCTCCAGGAGATTGCGAAGTCGCTGACAATTCTCCGAAGTGTATTGGGAGACGGTCATCCGGACGTAGCCCAGGATTACATTGGCAAAGCGTCCATCTTAAGCGACCAGAAGAAGTACAACGAAGCCGAGCCGCTGTGCCGCCGCGCAGTTGACATAATGCGGCAGAGCTTGGGACCGCGCCACCCAAGAACTATTCAGGCCCAGATCAGCTTAGCCAACAATTTCCACAATCAAGCGAAATACACTGAGGCCGAGCCGCTCCTGAAAGAGTCCCTAGAGATATCCCGTCAGATGCTGGGGGAGGGAAATCCGAGCACGACTTGGGCCTACCTGAATCGCATCAGCAACCTGTGGGCCCAAGGCAAATACCGCGAGATCGAGGAACTGGGGCCGGCGGCGGCCGCCAGCTTTGAAGCGGCACGGTTAGGGCTCAGCTCCGTCGGCCTGGACCGCGCCGGAAGAACGGTCGAATTGTCCCCCTTGCTCAATTACCTCGCGGCGTCAGCCGCCAACAATGGTCATCCGGCAATGGCCTGGCAGCATCTAGAGGCCCGCCTGGCCCGAGCCCTGTTCGATGACCTGTCCGCGCATCCCCTGAGCGAAGGTGAGCGCGAAACGGAACGGACAATTTTGGGTGAGATCAACCGCTTAAGTCAAAAAATCACTCGATTGCTGGCTCGCAAGGACGTGACAAATGAGGAACGCAATGAAGCTGATAAACTGCGTGTCAATCGCGACGCGGCCCAGGGGGGACTTGCCGATTTCCGAAGCCAAATCGCCGTCAAATATGGCGCGCCGGCAGGGAAAATCCTCGACTTCCGGAGCATCCAAAAACGCTTACCGCCCGACACGGCACTCGTTGCCTGGATCGACGTCGCCGGTGATCGTAACCACCATGACCCGGACGGGGCCCATTGGGTCTGCGCCGTTCGGAGTCAAGGCGATCCGGTGATGGTCCGGCTAACGGGCAGCGGCGCAGGCGGGGCGTTGCGGACTGAAGATATACAACTTCCTGCAAAAGTTCGTGCTGTCTTGGCCGACCGAGGCGATGTCATAAAGGGCGCTTGGAAAGACCTCGTCCGAGGTCTCTACCAGCAACGATTGGCGCCGCTCGAGGGGCATTTGGGCACCCAGGGAGCGCTGCCCGAAGTGCGCCGCTTGGTCGTCCTGCCGGCCAACGATATGGCCGGCATTCCGGTTGAAGCGTTAACGGACCGATTCACCGTCAGTTACGCGCCATCAGGGACCACCTTCGCTTGGCTTCAGGATCGACGGAAGGAAGCTGGAAGCGAGAACGCCACTGCGCATAGCAGTAGTCTGTTGGCCGTCGGCAACCCGACTTTCCAGCGCCCGCACACGCACGGCGAAAAGCCAGACGCGTCCGCGCAGCCTATTGAATCGTTTGCGGCCCTGCCGGCAACACGCAAGGAGATACAGGCCATCTCGCGTGTTTTCACGCGCGTTGAATTACTCACGAAATCAGAAGCTAGTGAACAGAACCTAGAGCGCATGGCCGCAGCCGACGAATTGCGGAAGTTCCGATTCCTGCACTTCGCCACCCACGGCCTACTCGACGACAAGCGAGCCCTGAACTCAGCTTTGATCCTGGCACAAGACAACCTGCCTGATCCGCTGGTACAGGTTCTTGACGGCAAAGCGTCAAGCGACGGTCGGCTGACGGCGGCCGAAATACTTCGTGACTGGAAACTCGACGCCGACCTGGTGACACTCAGCGCCTGTGAGACCGGGCTGGGGAAATTCAGCGGCGGCGAAGGTTATCTGGGATTCTCGCAGGCCTTGTTCTTGGCGGGCGCTCGCGCGATGGTGCTGAGTTTGTGGCGCGTGGACGACCGGGCCACGGCGCTTTTGATGACGCGATTTTACGAGAACATGCTGGGCACGCCGGAGGGAGATGTGACCCGAATGCCCAAAGCTCAAGCGCTAGCCGAGGCGAAGCAGTGGCTTCGCAGCCTGAGTGTCTCCGATGTAGACCGCCTGACCGGTGATCTGCCCAAGGGGCTTCCCACCGGCACGCGCGGTCTTCGGAAAGAGATCCCTCAGACCGCCAATACGACCGACTCGCCTCGTCCCTTCGAGCACCCGTATTACTGGTCAGCCTTCATTCTGATCGGGGATCCGTCGTAGTTCTCCGGCAAATCGTGTCAGCACGAGTTTGCTCCGCGCCGGGTGCCATGGAGGTGTCCTGCGTGCCATGGAGGTGTCTTGGGTGCCATGCTTTCGCCCTTGTCTTGCCGCACGAGCGAGCCCTCGGAGCTGGGCGAAAGCATGTCGCTGGGGCAGCTGGACCCAGACTAAAAAGTCTTCGTGGCGTTTGGGCATGCTTTCGCCTGGGCTTTCCAAGCTTAAGGTCATCGTGAGACATGGGCGAAAACATGGCACCCATGGCAGCCGCGCGCTCGGCACTTTCGACCAATGATCTGAGTTGCTCGTACTCCACGTTGGACTTTGCGCGTTTCTGTGCAACCAGTGCATTTCTGTGCAATCAAGGGCATTTCTGTGCAAAAAAGTGCGTTTCTGTGCAACCAGAGGGGTGTCTGATTTGCACAGTAATTTGCACACAAACGTTAGACTAGGAGCACCGCGCGTTCGGCTGGCCACCGGCATGCTGCAAAAGACATCGAAAGACGCTCAAAAACAACAAGTTCCACGTAATGTGGACCATCAGGAGCAATAGGTCCCTAACCTTCCAGCACTTGAATCTCTTCCTGGAGCATCTTCTGCACTTTGCTCCGAGCGACGAAGACGGTGGCCACCTTCATGTCCAGTGCCGCGGCTGCTTCGGCCCCCGAGTGGCCCTGAACTGCGGTACGCTCGAACGCTTGCCAGGTGCGTGGGGTCACGCGTAACTTGACGCGTGCAGTGGCCTCTTCAAGCAACTCGCGGTCAAACTCGCCATCCAGCCGGCGAACCAGATCCTCCCGCGCCTCCACGGTCGCGAGCATCTCCACCGCTTGGCTGCCGCCGACCGCAACAGCCTTGCGTGCAGCCCAATAGTCGCTCCAGGCGTTGCGAGTGACCGTCTTTAGCCAGGCTCGAAAGCTCTTGTCGGGATCGTAGACAAACGTCTTCATTTTGTCCGCGAGCTTGATCAGAACATTTTGAGTTATATCCTCGGCATCGGCTTCTTGCAGGTTCCACTGTCGGCACCACGCGTAGATCTTGCGGCCGTAGCACTCGGCGAAGCGGTTCCAAGCCGCTTGGTCGGATGGGGCCTGCCTAAGCCTTGCCAGTAGGGTGGCGCTTGTCTCCAACTCCACGGTACGCATCCTTCCGCTGTCAAATAAAGAATTCTTCGCCAAGTATAACCTGGAGTTTCCATGTGTAAACATCCTCAGCGCGCCAAGATGCCAGTCCGACTTAGATCGTTCTGCCAGGCTGCCCGCTTCCAGGTCGGCTTCCCCAATCTCTTAGGCTGGGTTCGGATTCAAAGGATGTCATCGCCGCTTAAGAACGCCCTGACGGCTACATCGTCCTCGAAGCCCGGGCCGTGGCAAGTGAAAATCGGACCTATCCGTTAGGTTCGGCCACCGAGGCCCGTACTGTCTGCGGAGTCAAACTTGGACACCCTTAGCTCTGGGGCCTCCTATGAGAAAGAACCGTTTGATTGGTTGCGGCATCATCAGCATCCTGGGCATTGGCGCTTGTGCTGCCATCGGGGCACTTTTCTTTGGCGGCCTGATCGCTTTGACACGGCCCGTTGTGGAGGCATCAGAACAATTCCTCTCCTTGCTAGGTCAGGAAAAAAGTGCTGAAGCTTACGGTTTGGCCGCCTCCGGCTTCCGCGCTCAGCAGGACGAGGATTCGTTCAGGCTAGCGGTCAAACAGCTTGGTCTCACCGATTACTCCTCGGTGGCTTGGCACAACCGCGTGATCGAAAATCAGGAAGGCACTGCGGAGGGGACAGTCACCACGAAGAGCGGCGAGACTAAGGCTATCTCCATCCGGTTAGCCTACGAAGGAAGCAAGTGGGCAGTTGTTGGCGTGCGCTATGGAGGAGTCGACTTGGCAACGTTTAAGTCCCCTGCGCCTGCCGCGCCTCCGCAGGCCAAACTTGAGGGGATGGTGGCAGAAGCTCTCTTGGGTTTTAATAAGGCCGTACGGACCAGGGACTTCACGGCATTTTACGCCAATCTAGCTACGATATGGAAGAAGGAGACTACCCCTCAGAAACTGCAGCAGATTTTTCGAGAGTTTCTCGACAAGGACATCGACATCGGCGCAATCAAGGATGTCAACCCTCAATTCTCCCGCTCTCCACTGGTGAGCGACAGGGGCGTACTGGTGATGGCCGGTCATTTCCCGACCGAGCCTTCCCAAGTGCGGTTTAAACTGCAGTACGCCAGTGAGAGCGGCGTCTGGAAGCTAATGGGCATTTCAGTGAGCGTCGGGAAAAAAGACGCCGCAGAATAGAGGTCCAGCGTGCGAGGCGCTGCTTCATTGCCGCGCTTAGTAACCACCATACCCGCTCCGGCGATTCCGACCGGGGCTGTCTACCATGACAACAATTCTCGCCATCCCTAAGTTATCACAAGGGATAAAAAGTGCCGTGTGTTTGAAGGGTTTTCGTTCTCAAGAGGCTCCATCGGAACGCAAGATGCCCTTTGTTAGTCCGAATGACCTTCCAGTAAAAAAGCAATCGGGTTAGTGGGTGATCAGTGAGCAGGCCTCGGAAAACCGCCTGACGGAGCCGGCCGCGGCCCGTCCAACCCTGGCTTTGAACACGACAATAGAGTTCCGGTTCGACCGAGCAGGGCCGTCGAACTGGAAAAACGCTTGGCCGTTTCCGAATGGTTGTCAGCGCAGCCGGTTCCTTCCTTTCGTTGAAAGACGCCAAAGGCAAGACGCGTGTCGGCCAGGGCGTAACGCGCGAAGGGGGGCTAACTCTGCTGGATGAAGAAGGAAAGGAGCGCTTGCGCCTAGGTGCACCCGAGGCGGGGCTTGTGTTATTCATGAAGGATGGCGACGGCAAAGAAGTGTTTCGGAAGCCCTGAAATGGTCTGGCAGCCAAAAAAGAAACCTGAAACGGTAGACGATGAACACCCTTGAATGTAATCTGTGGTCAATTGCAATTTACGGTGTCGCCTTTGATTTTTTGCTCAGAAAGGTATATCGGAGTCGCCAAATGGTGAGGATGGTTCAGAAGGCCGAGGGTCCAGGAGCCGGCGGAATTCGTTGGTGAGTGAGTCGCATTGAGCAGCTAGGTCGTGACGGTCCCTTGCGACGGCCGCGAGTGTTTCGGCAAAATGCTCAAGCACCGGATCGAGGAGAGCGTCGCTCAGAGACGAATCGGCGTTTTGCAAGATTTCCCGCAGATTGCCGAAGTCTCGATTGAGTTGATCAATGTGTGCCTGCGCTTCACGAGAAGAAGCTTCGGGTGGATTGTTTTCACGCAAGCATGTGATCACTTCGGCCAATCGACATCCGACCCCGAACACGCGGATTCCCAGAGGAACATCAGCCATGTCTCCGACGGAGAAGCTTCGCGACCAGACGGCTTGCGAATCGTCTCCACGGGCCATGGAATCGGTCACGCCCAGTCGCTCGCGTTCGGCCCATTCAGCGTTAAACCGGCGGCTATGTTCTTCCCATTTACGTTGCTCGTCCTCCCACTCTTCCCGCGTGCGCCGATGGATATCAAACGCGAAATCGTCATCCATATTGCAGCCGTCCAAGTGCCAAAACGCCGGTCCTGGCAAATCGGCCAACATTTGGCAACAAGGGCAGTCGGCATCCACGATAGCCTCGTGTCTGGACATGCCTTCGGGCAGACGAGCGCGTTCGCGCCTGATGATCGAACAAGGCGTTCGTGAATGGAACTCCAGGTTGGGAGCATCAAGCCAAGTTTCCCGAACGTTTTCCAAGCGGGGGATCTCCGTTCCCAGAAAATCGCCTATCGCGAGGAATTTCGAGTTCGCCGATCGGGCAGTTTCAGTAAGCTGTTCCCAACAAGACCAGAGAAGCTCACGAATGAGGTAGTAATACATGACCAGTTCATGTGTGCCGAAGCCGCCATTGCGGAAAGCATGAGAAGTTTCCTCCAATCCGGGTGGGCATTCTCCAAGCATCGACCATTGTTCACATCGATCCTGCGAATCCCGCGTCAGGTGGCCGTGGCGTTTGAGTGCGATTTCGCGCGGGCAAGCGCCTCCCAGTTCGTCACGCGGTGTGAGCAACCAAGCAGCATGAATCTGCTTGATCGTATCGTAGTAGGGACTTGCGTATTCCTCCTGGCCTGGCCAGGTTTTAGGAGCGATTTCTTCTTCAGTCAACAATCCCGCATTGATTTTTTCGCGTGGTTGGTCGGCCTTTGTTGCCAAGCGCTTTTGCGCATCCTCCATCCATCGAGCGCGGACGACGGCAGCAATTTCGTCGCGCCGAGCGAAAGCGGCAAAGACCTCGCGCGCGATGTACTCCAGCAATGCCCTGCCATAGAACACCTCTCGAACGTTTAAGATTGACATCGCTGCACTTTCTTGGCGCCTCTTCTCGGCCAGATGACGCCATGAATGGACGTCGTCCAAAAAAAGCCAATCGTCAGCCAGGTGATACGGGAGCTGAGTAGTTGTTGAGCTCGAGCCGTCGTGATACAAGACGTATCCTTTTGGACTTGCTGATGAGTAGGTCGAATTCTGCATTACCAGACGAGCCACAAAGTCAATAACGACTATCCCAGCATCGTAAGGCTCATCACATAAGCCTGGTGAGAGATTCGCAAAGAATTGCCGATTGGCGACCGGTTTCGCGAATCGCAAAACAGCAGCCTCGAGCTCGTTTAGCGTGATAGGATCCGAGCTGAGTGCAGCTACGGCATGATCAACCCAACTGCCATGAATCGTTCCCGACCAATCGCGATCCGCCTCGCGGACAACAAAGCGAACTTCGCTCATGGGCATGTCTCCTATGCCAGGCTGTTAGCGACTGAGAAGTGTGAAAGTGATTTCGATTGCCTATTGACTGGAAGCGTGTACGGCAAGATGGATCCGTTGCAGTTCCGGACAAGAGGCATCGTTTGGCTGGCTGGCGTCGGGTCTTAGCCGTTCATCTAGCACGGGTGCGAGCAGCAGTAAATGCGTCTCAATGCCGTCGCACGACTCCCGCCGGCCCGCATTGCGTGCGAACAGGATCATTTCTTGTCTGGCGGGTACAGCATGTCCAAGGTCGTAGCACTGAGAATGGTCGATTCCGTCTTTTTCGATAAAAGGACGTTGTCTACGTCAAATAGGTGATGCTCCACATTCTTCTTCCCTTGCTTATCCAATACGAAGTGCACCAGTTCGTGGGCCAGGGTGAGAATGAAGGGGTCGTCGCCTTTGGCGACCGGGATGCCGGTGCATTTGTCGTCTAATACGACGGCTATCCCTTTAGGAGAAAGGTCGGGAAACGTCGTGCCCGCGGACTTCCCCGAATAGCGGCCAACTAAGTACACGGTCACGTCCGCCGAGTCATCCACCTCGTCTTTGAATTCCTGAACCTGATTGACGATCATGTCCTCTGCCCATGCGCTTTTCCGGTCACAGAAAAGAGCTGGCCGCCGTTTGCAAGGGAACTCTCAACTCGCGATTTCAGCGCGCCCAAAAGGCTTTTCTGATCCTCTGTAGCCAGGTTAAGGTCCCCGAGGTAACTGCTAAGGGCGTGGAATGCCTCGTCCTTGCCGCCAACCGGCGCCGCTCCGACAACGGCACCCCTTTCCACTTTTGAACTTTGGCCCCTTCCAGCAAGACAAGCCTGGATTTTTTCAAAGGGATCATGATTTTGGCCGTGCTAATGGGCCACTGTTCGGAGCCGAGTTCTTTCCAGACCGGAATGAATTTCGCCATACCAACGCTCCATAGGTTCTCTCCGAAATGAGCGAGCTCCCAGCCGGCCGATTACCTTATAAACTCGGTTGAGAGCAACATGCATTGTCTCCTGCAACTTTGCATCATTTCTTAGAGGGTGTTCCTAAAGGCCTGTTTTTCGTAAGTCAGCTGGATGGAAAGGAATCCCTACCCCAGCGACGTCACGGATGAACAGTGGGTGCTCTTGAAGCGGCTGATTCCGCCGGCACGGCCCGGCGGCAGGCCTCGGTCGGTCGATCTGCGCCAGATCGTCAACGCGATCTTTTATCTGACGCGGTCGGGCTGTTCGTGGCGGATGCTGCCCCGTGATTTTCCGCCCTGGAAAAGCGTCTACAACTATTTTGAGGCTTGGAAACTGGATGGCACCTGGAAGAACCTGGTGGCCAGCTTGCGCGAAGCCGTTCGCCAACGCGCGGGGCGCCAGCCTACCCCGAGCGCCGGCAGCATTGACAGCCAGACGGTCAAGGCCACGGAAGTGGCCGACCAGTCGGGCTACGATGCGGGCAAGAAGATCAAGGGGCGCAAGCGGCATATCGTCGTGGATTCCCTGGGTTTGCTGCTG
>JBJMQT010000108.1:0-62469 GCA_045802525.1 Gemmataceae bacterium | reverse complement strand
GACGAGCTTTTGCTCTTTTATCCTTCCAAGTACCCCGAGGGGAATTGGCAGCCACCTAATTTGGCATTCGAAGACGCGTGGTTTAATGCCGAAGACGGCACGCGGCTTCATGGCTGGTATTGCCTGTGTGAGAATGCCCGAGCGGTCCTCCTTTACGCCCATGGCAACGGCGGCAATTTAGCGCAGCTCAGCCAACTCCTCACTTACTTTCAAAACCAGCTACGCGTTGCGGCGCTGGCCTTTGATTACCGAGGTTATGGCCGAAGCGAAGGCGATCCCAGCGCCCAGGGCATCCTTCAGGATGCCCGAGCGGCGCGCGCCTTTCTCGCAGAGCGCGCCCGGGTGAAGCCCTCAGAAATCGTCCTCATGGGCCGTTCCCTCGGCGGCGCGGTGGTTGCCCAGCTTGCAGGCGACGTTCGACCGCGTGGGCTGATTCTCGAAAGCACGTTTTCGTCCTTGCGCGATGAAGCCGCGTATCACTACCCGCGCCTGGCTTGGCTCGTTCCGGAAAACAAACTCAACTCCGTGGCACAACTGGAGCGCTACGATGGCCCGCTGCTAGTGAGCCACGGCGACGCTGACCGCACCATCCCCTACCAACTTGGCCTAAAGCTTTTTGAGGCGGCCAAAGGGCCCAAGCACTTCGTCAGAATTCCCGGCGGCGATCACAACGATCCCCAATCCGCCGAATATTTCCAACAGCTTGATGAGTTTATCGCCGATTTGCCGAAATGAAGGCCGGGTGGCGTTATCCGCCATGTGCGCGAGCGTCGCGTGCCACGGGCGGCGGGGCGTACTATTTCGATCATCAACCCGAGATCGAAGCCGAGCTTGGAGAGGAGCAATGCCTTATCAGCCAGTCGCGTAAGAAGGCTCTGCCGACGCCGATAGAAGTGGGCTTACGCGCGCAAGGCCTGTTGCTACCCAGTTAACGGCGTTCCAGCCTTTGTACCGCGGCTCACGGTGACGGATGCCTATCCAACTCTATTTCGACGTCCTGTGCGCGCCATTTTCCTGAAGTCTCTTCTCCGACACCAGCTGCTCGGCTTCGCGAAGAAGAACGTTGTACCCGGCCCAATCGGGGCCGGAAACGCGGGCACGAAGGCCGGGCGCCTCAGGCAGCGCGGGCTTCATGAGCGATTTTGCTTTTTCGAGGCAATGTCGGGCTTCGTCGGTCCTGCCGCCTTTCGCATGAGCCATAGTCATGCCCAGCCAGTTTTGGTTGCGGCCGTTGTCATCCCAATCGGCTTCGTTGGACTCCTGAAAGCGCTTGATGGCCTCGCCAATTTGGCCGGCCCGAAGATGAGCCAGACCGAGCGCGTGGAGATACCACGGGTTCCTTGCGTCTCCCACGGCTTTCTGAGCCCATTGGATAAGGGCGACCGGTTCGAAACCGGACTTCACTGTCAGCCCCGCGCAGCGAGCTAAGACGAAGTCGGCAAAATGAGGCGGATGCGTCTCTTTTATCTTGCGCTCAAGATTGGCGAGAAGGTCCCGGTAACCAGCCTCGTCGCCGCTCATGACAAGCGCCGCTGCTGCCTCAAGCCACTCGTCCGTAATCGGACGATCGTGGATCACTTTAGAGTAATCGGCAGCCGCTTCTTTCCACTGGCTGGCGGTGATGAGCCATGGCCAAAACAGGCCACGTCTTGGGATCTTGAGGTTCACCCACCTCTATCAGGCGGATAGCCTCTTCGAATTGGTTGGCCCGATAAAACGTAAACCCGCCATAAAAATCATTCCAGTGAATGTTTGAATCGGGCTCCTTCCATTTTCGGGCTAATGCAACCAGTCGGTTCCAGTCTATATCAGAATCTGCCATCAAGCTGCAGGCGAAAGCGGTTTCCAGGCTTGCAAAGGGATCAAGCGCACCGTCAGCCCGCTGGAGCAATTGTTTGCGATAGCGACGATACCCATCATTATCTCCTGCGGCAACCAAAAGCGTGGCGAATCGTTGCGGTAAGATTTCCGGAAAGCTTTGGGACGATGCCTTCTCCAATTGCTCTGCAGACTCTTTCCATAAACCATATTCCGCATAAGCAACAGCTCGGTCCAGCGGATCATCGCTTATCCGCAGGAAAAGGGAATGGTCCCCGGTACGGTTGGCCACCTTGGCCAGTAGGGTATTCCGCCCGGCATGAAGAGTTATCGGTACAAGATCAAGCCCTCCTAGCCAGATATTAGCTTTGGTAGACTCCTCGTGCACTAAACGACCATTGACCCAGAGTCGAACAAAATCGTCATTGCCGACCCGAAGAAGAGCGGAACGGTCATCGGGAGAGTAGACGTAGGTCATGGCGTAGGCGGAAAGGTGGTCGGCATCAAAAACGCGGTGAAAATCTACCTTGCCGTGCTCCTGTGTTGAAATCGGACGCCATGATAAAGCGGGCACGCCACTCGTAAGCAAGACCGGCTTGGCCGGATCCGCCTCGATCTCTGGAGGACATTGATGCTTGATGTCTTCCGGATATGGCCCGGCCACCCACCAACCTCCTTCAACAAACTTGTTCAACTCGTCAGGAGTGAGCGACGCAGCTTTGGTGTAATCGGAGTCAGCTTCTTTTGCTTTCCCTCGTTCCGTGAAATAACGTGCCCGAGCGATCCAGTTAGTTGCGTCCTTCGGTTGTAAATCGATGGCTTTGGCGAAATCGGCCTCGGCACGATTGTGCATACCGAGACTCCCGAAAACCCTGGCTCGCACTTGCCAAGCCGCCGGATCGAGATAATGAGCCGAAATGGCTGCCCGGAATTTATTCTCAGCTTTGTCCTTTTGGTCGAGCTTCCAATAAGATTTGGCTTGATGCAAGCCGAGGCGCAGATCATCTACAAGAGGGGCGGAATCCACTATTTCGTGGGCCTGGCGAATGCGAGCATTTCCGCGAAATACCACCATTCCTGTGGCATAACGCACCCCGCTTCTGAAAAATGCCGCTTGCAATCACTGTCTAAAAGCTTATCGCCTTGATCCAGCCAGTGGCGGGCCAGGTCGGTATGGCCAAGCCCATGATGAGCCATGGCTAAAACAAAATAGCCCTGCCGCGCATAAGGGATTTCAGCGATTCCTTTTATTGCATCCTCAAACCGATTCGCACGCAAATACCCATTGCAAATATACGTTTGAAGCCAGCGTTCATTTGGCCATATTTCGGCCTGTTTTTCGAACAGTTCTAAAAGAAGAGTCGGTTTTAGTTTTGCTCCAAGACTTTGGCTAGAAGCAAAAGCCAGCCAGAGACCGTCTGTCTGATTAGGATTGGCTTCATACCGCTGCAAAAGTTGATTGCACAAATGAAGGGGTCTTTCCCGATTGCCGGCGGCCACTAGAAGTTGGGCAAAGCGTGCCGCTGTTTCGAACGAAATATTCGGAAGGAGCAGCGAATGCTCATTCTCCGGATCTACCAGGCAACCTTTGGCATAATGACTAACGGCTTCCTCCCACATGAAATAGTGCGCATAAGCGTTGCCGATAGCCATTTCGGCGGAAGCGCGCCGGTTGTTGAGAACCGAATTGGCCGGCTCCAATTGCTGGGCCTGTTCGAGCAAGTCTAGACCGCGCTGCCAGGACAGCGCGCCTTGGCCCAAGCGGCTGGCTTTCCAGTGAAAGTCGCCGAATCCAAGATGGCTGGCGGCGAGATCCGACTTAAGGGTAACGTTTTTTGGGTCGTCCTTGACGAGCTGTTCACGCAGAGTCATGGCCTGGGTAAGGGATTTGGCAGCTTCTTCCGTTTTTCCCAGGTCAAGCTGGATGAGGCCAATAGCGTGAAGGCTGGCCGCTTGGTCGGCCCGCAAGCGATGATTATTCGGATCGGAAGCCGCGAGTTTAGCTCGTGCCGCCAGGACGTGTTCGTGAGCTTTGAGCTTATCGGCAGGTGTTGTGCCGGCGCCCGTAAGGGCATCGGCTTTCTTCGATTCCTCTTCCAGCTTCACGATGGACTCAAGCTCCGCCACTAGTTCCTTGTAATCCGTCCGGCCCCGGAGAGCTTTCAAGTCTTGATCAAGCTTAAGATTATTCAGATCCTTATACCCGGCCGCGACCGCCTTCTTGAGCGCTTCCATGGCCTTGTCGGCGTGCTCCCGCAATTCGGCTAAGTCTTCATCGCTTAGCTTGTCCTGGCCCGGCGATACAGCACAAACGGCGCGTATGCAAGCGAGGTTGTAGAGATTATTGGCGCCTTCCTGGGGAAGCCGCTCAACAAGTGTTCGCGCCGAGCGGTAGCATCGAACAGCTTCCGCTTCCTTGCCGAGTTCACGGTAAACACGAGCCAGGTTGGTATAGTCGTTAACGACCTGGCTCTGAAAGGACAACACGGCGGGATTCTCATTCGCCAACTGTCTCCAAATGGTTATTGCCCTTTCATACCACACAACTGACTCTTCTCTCTCGCCCAACGCGCGATGCATATTGGCAACGTTGCGATTGCCAGTCGCCAGGAAACGGCCATAAATTGTGACCTAAGGGTACCTTTTGATGCCACTTCCTCATGCTCAACGGCTCGCAAGTACATCGCCAGGGCCTCGGCCGAGCGTTGTTGGTTGCCCAACATAACTCCAAGATTGTTAAGGGTTCCGCCCAGATCACGCCGTGCTTCGGGATCGTCAGGATTGAGGCGGACCAGCATCTCGCGAATGGCTAGAGCTTCTTGGTGGGCCTCCAGGGATAAATCGTAATGGCCCGCGTTCGAATAGTTGATCGCCATCGCGTTGTAGGAATCGGCTAACTCCCGTTGGAATTGGGGCTGGTCCGGTTTGACAAGGTTTTTCCAAATCTTGGTGGCCATAGCATTATTGCCCATGCGGTAATGGCATTCGGCTTGGCCATGCAGCCAATTCGGATCTTCAGGGTTGGTCTCGGACAGTTTCTTGTAGAGCGCTAGGGCCTGCGAGTAGGCGGCTTTGGCATCTTTATCCTCCAACTCCGAGCGAATCTTACCGACGCGCAGATACGCCGACGCCAACCCCGCGCGAATCTTCGGGTCGTCGCCGCGTTCTTTGATGAAGTCTTGATAGAAAGCCAGGGCGGATTGCAGCAATTCTCGGCGCAACGGCTGCATGCCGGGCACCTGCAGCAGTTGGCTTTCGCTAATCTTGGTGAGATAGTCATCCACGGCAGCGCGGGCTTTGGCGAAGTTGGCTTCCGCGCGCACGCGCTCCTTTTCCACCTCCTTGAGTGCCGTTTCCGCCTCGGCGCGCAGTTGCGATTCCCGCTCCTTGGCAGCCTTTTCTTCTTGCCGCGCTAGCCGTTCGTTATTCGCCGTCTCGGATTCCTTCTTCGCAAGGTCGTCGAAATGGGCGGCGGCAAGGAGCGAGGCGATCGTGACGCCGACTAGCAATAGAACGAGTGCGGCACTGAGGCTGGCCACAATGGGGTTTCGGCGACACCAGCGCACGCTGCGCTCACCGATGCTCAGACGCCGGGCCTTAATCGGCTCATCATCGATAAAGCGCTGCAAATCGGCAGCCAGCTCCGTAGCGGTGGCGTACCGGTGTGTCGGGTCGCGCTCAATCGCCTTGTGAATGATCGTGACCAGATCGCGGGGAAAGGAGCCGTTGATGCGATTGAGTCGGAGCGCTTCGCCAGTTGTCACCTGCTTGATCAGCTGGACGCGCTCTTTCTCATCAAATGCCGGACGAAAGGCCAGCATTTCGTAAAGAGTCAGCCCGAGCGAATAGACGTCAGAACGCACGTCGGTGCGACCTTCAAAGGCCTCCAGCGGCATGTACCGCAGCGTGCCAAGGATATCGCCGGTGTGCGTGAGGTTTTGCTGATCGTCGAGTTTGGCTAGGCCAAAGTCTGTGACCCAGGTTGTCCCACGGACATCGAGTAAGAGGTTGGATGGCTTGATGTCCCGATGCAAAATGCCTTGCTGGTGAGCATACGAGAGCGCATCGGCGACTTGGACGCCGATGCGGGCGACGCTCTGGAAGTAGGTCAGCTTCTTGGATTGTCTTGTACTCTGTGCAGCCATGCCGCTCAGAACCACCGAGGAGGAGGAACCGGCAATGGTGTCGGAAAAGTGATCGGTGGAATCGGCGTTTGAAACGGAAAAACCGGCGAACGTTTTGGTATGAGCTTCAAGCCCCTCTGCCCTCGGAGTAGGGGAAGTATACCCCTCTCCCCCGAGTAGAGGGGAAGACGCAAGCCCCTCTCCCCCTGTACTCAGGGGGAGAGGGGTTGGGGTGAGGGGGTTTAGGGCAGTCGCTGAATCGTTACCCTTCTCCGGGGAACCTGCACCCCTCACCCCCGACCCCTCTCCCCTGAGTACAAGGGAGAGGGGAGAAGTGGCCTCCTCGCACCGACGCGCAGGAGAGAGAGGAGACGTAACGCCTTCTCCTCCGAGCAGTGGAGAGACGGGAGCCAGAAACTCGCCGGTCATGAGTGAGCGGGCCATGAGCGTGGCTGACTTATCAAGGCGAGACGCCCGGGCTCCGGCGTGCTCGGTGTGCGATAGCGGTTTCGAGCCGGACGGCCTCATGTGGCGAACTTCGTTGATCACTTCATCCAGGCCCGTTCCTTGGATAAATTGCATGACGTAATAGGGCGTGCCTTCATGCTCCCCAAAACCGAATACCGGAACGATGTTCGTATGGTGCAGTTTGGCAGCCGCCTTCGCTTCCCGCTCGAAGCGGCGCTTTTGCTTGGGATCGTTTAGTGTCTTTTGGGTAAGTACCTTGAGGGCTACGCGCCGGCCCAGCGAAACTTGCTCGGCTTCATAAACAACGCCCATGCCGCCATGGCCGATCTCGCGCAAAATGTGAAAGTCGCCTAGCTGCCGGAGCGGCGGCGTTTTGACGGCTGTCGCTTGAGCGACCGCTTGATCGCCAAACTCTTCCTGAGCCTGTTCGAGTTGGACCATCGCCGGAAGCAATTCACGGATTTCGTTTGCCAGTTGGGGATGGCGATCGATGTAGTCCTGCAGCGAAGGCTTTTCCCCGCGTCGAAGCCGGGCGGCGAAATCGTCGGCCATTTGGTCGATCAGGTCGTAATCATGCGATTCATTGGCGGGCATGACAATCTCCGTTTGGCGGTGCAGTGGCTAGTGGCTAGTGGCTCGTATTTACTAACCACTAACCACTAACCACTAACCACTAACCACTGACCACTAACCACTGACCACTGACCACTAGCCACTTGCCACCAGCCACTAGCCACTAGCCACTACCTCACTCATAGACCTTCCAGCCCGCCGGGCATGCCGGCGAGCACATCCTTGAGCCGTTTTAGCGCGCGGACGTAGCGTTTGGCGGCGGCGGCTTCTTCGATGCCGAGCGACTGGGCCGCCTCCGCACGAGTTAGTTGCTCGAAATGACGCAGGGAAAGAATCTCCCGATCAACGGGATTCAGCGTGTTAAGAGCTTCCTGGACGCGCAACATACGTTCGGCTCGGACAGCGGCCCGCGTGGGCGAAGTATACTTGCCCAACAGGTGTGCTGCCAGGGCCGCCGACGAAGCCGCCGGCAGCGCTTCGCGGTACAGCGAAACCTCCAAGCCGGCATCGCGCATCTGCGCGCCCAGATGATGCCGATGCAGTTTCATGAGCCGTTCGCCGACAACCAGTCGTAGCCACAGCAACAAGGGCAGCCGGGGCTCCTTCAGGTAATCGTTAAGCCGCTGGGCCACTTCCATAAAGGCATCCTGAACTACGTCGGCGGAATCGATCCTTCCTTGCAATCGGCGATCCATGCGCATGTCGACCATGCGTCGCAGCCGATCCTGGTACAGGGTAAAAATGTCATTAAGCGCGGACTCTTCCCCTGCACGGGCCCGCTCCAGCAGGTGGTCGATATTGACCCCGTTGTTTTCCATCCCTCACCCGCCCGTGTGCCAAGGCGTTCTTGTCATCCGATGCAAGTTTGCTATTATCGCCCGCGAGGAATCCGCTGAATAAAGAACTGAAGCGACCTTGCGCTCACAATTCACTCCCTATCTCATTACCTCCCCAGGCGAGAAAAGTGGAGACAGCCCCATGAAAAACGAATGGAAAGAATCCTTGGCGTCCTTTTGCGTGCTTGTTCGCCAAAGTCTTATCAGCCGCTAGACAAACCACTGCCGCCGGCCTAGGATGATAGCCTTGCTTGGCAATAAGGTCGGCACCATGCTCGTTTCCCATTTACTTGCGGTCCGCGCCGATAAAACTCGGGCCCACTTCGTTTTAACACCCGTCGAGCACGGTCAGGGCTTCTCCTGACAGCATTCCTAATGCGGCGGCGTGTCTGCTCTTGCATCTGAAGCTGTTCCACCTAGCGGTTATTGTTCTGCACTGAACCTGGGACCCTCCGATTTGGTCGCACCGGCGAAAAGTGCGTTTTTAGCGACCGCTTAGTTTTTCTTTCGACACGACCCGCCTTTCCTTTGCGATGCGTTTAGGCGCGGAAAGAGGAGAGCCAAACCGATCCCGAGTCTTGAGAGGGAGTGTCATGTTCAACAATTTCACCTGCAGTTTCCCGTATCTCTTACGGGCTTCGCCCGTTTTGCTAATAAGCTTATTGGTTTTGGGATGCGGAGACGATTCCGGCGTGGGTCAGACCTTTCCCGTTGTCGGCCGAATAACCCTAGATAAGGAACCGCTAACCGCAAAAAGCACTGTCGTGCTATTCAAGCCCGATGCGGCGAAGGGAAACACAACTTCGTTCGAACCCACCGGCACGGTCGATGAAACCGGCACTTACACGTTGCTAACCAAAGGCAGGAAGGGCGCGCCCCCGGGCTGGTATAAGGTCGTGGTGACAGCCACGGGGGCTTCGCCTGTGCACGCGGGCGGCCCCCAGAGTCACCGCCCCGTGGCGCAGTCTCTCCTTCCTGCTAAATACGGGCACGAAAAAACCTCGGATCTTTCAATTGAGGTCGTCGAGAATCCGGCCCCTGAGGCCTATGACTTAAAGTTGACAAAATGAACCGCCCGGGTCCGACCCACGCCAGTCTTGTTTTTACACCCATTGTCCAGGGAGATCGCCATGATTCGTTTTACTGCCATTTCGAAAAGGCTCGGCACGCGGTGGCCGAGCCGGCGGGCCTTTACGCTAATCGAACTACTCGTCGTTATTGCGATTATTGCCGTCCTCATCGGTCTGCTCGTACCGGCGGTGCAGAAGGTGCGCGAGTCCGCCAATCGAATTCAGTGCGCCAACAACCTCAAGCAACTTGCCCTGGCGGTTCACAATTACCACTCCGATCGCGGAACGTTCCCGGCCAACAGCATTTATTCGTACGATCCGACGAAGCCGAACTGGAGTTGGCTGGCCCATCTCTTGCCTTACATTGAGCAAGATAATCTCTACATTCAGGCTAATATTGGCGGCAACCCCGCCAACAACATCAATCAGAGCCTTCCTCAAATCGCCACCAGGGTAAAAACCTTTCTTTGTCCGAGCGACCCCCGAGCCTTGAAAGGGCCTGTCTCGTTTGCTTCCAATTTTGACATGTTAGACCCCGTATTGGGCCCGCTTACTTATGAAGTGACTTGCTACCGATCCAACATATGATCCAACTGGGGCGGCGGGCCCCCCGGCAGCGCATTGTGGTGGGGAACCGACCCGCAATGGTGCAATCCCGATCCGACAAATAGCAACCCCAATCTCACCTACGACGGCTGCGCGGCCGGCAACGGGGTCATTTGGGAGAACAACAATCCCTTGCGCATCACTGACATCACCGATGGAAGCAGCAACACCATCATGATTGGCGAAGCTTTAACAGGCAAGGATAACCAAAATGCCTGGTGTCACATGGACAACGCCATCGCCACATGCGCCTATCCGCCCAACGCAAAGAATCCGTTGACCGGTAAGGATTATCCCGCCGATCAATGGTGGAATCGTTACGCTTTCACCAGTCAGCACACCGGCGGGGTCCAGTTTGCCATGACTGATGGCTCAATCCGGTTCATTGAAGACAACATCCCTATAGCCTTGTTTCGCGCACTGGGGACTGGAGCAGCCGGTGAAGTAGCCGAATTGCCTTAACAGGCGGACTGGAATATGAGCCCGAAGCGCCAGCGAGGGAGTTTTTGGGGCTTTCCCTCGCTGGTGCCCCGGGCACAGTATTATGACTGCTTGGTTTCCCGTGTATCCAGATGGCTGATAAGGCCAAAACAATGACCGAATCAAGCGAGAAATGGCTGAACAAAGCAGAGACGCTGGGGCGTGAAGTCCTGGGGCGCCACGCGAATAGTGTGGACCGTCAAGGGCGCTGGCCGGCGGAGAGCATTGACGCGCTTCGCGCGTCGGGATTGCTTGGGCTCACCGTGCCGGCTGCCTACGGAGGGGCAGGCGAGGGGCCGCGAACTTTCGTCAGCATCACGCGGATGCTGGCCGAGCACTGCGCCTCGACCGCAATGATTTATTTAATGCATACCTGTGCAACACAGACTATCGCAGCTTCGGAGAGACTTGCGCTCCGTGAGGAGCTGCTGCGCTCTATCGCCGCGGGCCGGCATGTCAGCACGCTTGCTTTTAGTGAGAAAGGTTCGCGCAGCCACTTTTGGGCGCCGGTAAGCCAGGCCGTACACGAAGGCGACGACAACCGCCTGTCGGCGGACAAGTCCTTCGTCACAGGCGCCGGACGAGTTGACAGCTATATAGTTTCGGCGCGCAGTCCCGGCGCCAGCGATCCCATGGCAAGCACGCTCTATTACTTTCCGAAAGAAGCGCCGGGCATCACCGTTGGCGAGGCATGGGACGGCCTGGGTTTGCGAGGCAATGCCAGCGCGCCCATGCGGCTGGATCGCGCTCAAGCGCCGGCGTCCCATCAACTTTGCGACGACGGCGCCGGCTTTTCCATGATGATGAGCGCCGCTCTTCCCTTGTTCCAGGTCGGAAGCGCAGCGGTGTCAATCGGGATAGCCCGCGCTGCCACCGAAGGGACTCGGCTACATCTTCTTTCCACCAAGTTCGAGCACTTGGGCCAAACCTTGGCTTCGCTGCCCACTCTCCGCGCTCGGCTCGCGCGGATGCACATTGCGGTCGGGGTCCAACAGTCTTTTCTGGAACACGTTGCCGGAGTAATGGAGACGCCCGGGTCGACGCCGCTGCTGGCATTGCTGGAAAGCAAGGCAAGCGCGGCGGACGCGGCTGCGGAGGTTACCGATCTGGCCATGCGGGTCTGCGGCGGCGCTGCCTTCGGGCGACGGTTGACGGTAGAGCGGAACTTCCGCGACGCGCGTGCCGCGGCCATCATGGCCCCGACGACCGATGTTCTGCATGATTTCATAGCCAAGACGCTTTTAGATATGCCGTTGTTTTGAGGTACCTCATGGCCAAACCTACCACTGTCGGCGCGGTGGCGTATGATCCGCGCGTGGTGCCTATCTGGGAAGGCATGCGGGAGTATTTCCTGGAAGCGCGTCTACCCATCGATTACGTCCTCTTTTCCAATTATGACCGCCAGGTGCAAGCTTTGCTGGCACGGCAGATTGAGATCGCCTGGAACACAAACCTCGCCTGGGTCAAAGTGCACCGGGCCACCGACGGCAAGTGCCGGGCGCTGGCGATGCGCGATGTCGATGCTCAATTCACGACTATCGTCGTCGCCCGGACGGAGAGCGGCATAAAGTCACTGGCCGATGTAAGGGGACGGCGTTTGGCTCTGGGTTCGGCCGATTCCGCACAAGCTGCCATTCTTCCGCTGCATTTTCTGGAAGTGGCAGGAGTCCTGCCGGAAAAGGATTTCACATTGCTGCGGTTCAATCTCGATGTGGGCAAACACGGCGATACCGGCACAAGTGAATTGGCGGTTCTCCGCGCCCTCCATGAAGGCAAAGCGGACGCAGGAGCGCTTGGGGATACCACCTGGATTCGACAAGTGGCCGAGGGACGAGTCGACACGCGGCAAATCCGGCCTATTTGGACGTCTCCCGCCTATTGCCATTGCAACTTCACCGTCTTACCTGATTATCCCGAAGATCTCGGCCGCCAATGGACTGACGTGTTGCTGACCATGCACTATGGCAATCCGCGCTGGCGGCCGTTGATGGATCAGGAGGGCCTGAAACGTTGGATCCGCGCCGATTCCGCCGTCATGGAAGGCTATCGTGTTTTGTTTGATGCGGTAGAGAGGCAAGGCCTGGCCGCCAATTGGCAGTTCTGAGGCGTACATGACTTCTCCGGGTTTACCTGATCCGTCGGTTTGCGTCGAAGGCGGCGCCCTTGGCGTGGGCACTGGCTTGCTGATGGTCATTCGCGAGGCTCTCGATCCATTGCCGGCAGGCGCCGTGATGGCGGTGCGAACTTCCGATCCCTCGGCGGCCCACGACTTGCCGGCCTGGTGCCGCGTCATGGCCCATTCCTACCTGGGCGCCGAAGCCGGCGGACTCGTTCATTATTTTCGCAAAGGTGAGTTTCGCACGAGGGCAACGGAGCAGCAGCCCGACTGGGGCGTTCGGCTGCCCCTGCGCAAGGGCAACGAGCTGCATACTCGGGATTGGATGGTCGGGCGTGTGGGGCAAATTCCCGAGGAAGCGCTGACCACCACGGGCTTCGCGCCTCGGGGCGCTGTGGTGGAGGAAGGCGCGCCGGCGTTCGATTTCACAATTAACTCGCGCGCTACCGTCTGGGCGGCCGAAGTCTTTGATCTTTATGAGCAAGCCACCGCCAATCAATGGGGACGCCTCCCGCGATATCCCCTGGACCTCCTTCGCCCTCTTCCCGACCCGCTGGAACGGGCGGTCTGCCAATTGATGACTTTCTTAACCGAGAATGAATACTCCGCCCTCTATGTCCCGGCTAAGTTTATTCCCCAGATCAACCCGCAATTCAATGAAGTGGTTCTCTTTCTTAGCACCCAGATGATGGACGAGGCCCGCCATATCGAAGCCTTTACCAAGCGGGCGCTTGCCAATGGCGGCGGCCTGCAATACTCGGCCGCCTCGACGCAGTTGAGTCTCAAATCGCTATTCGATCAGCACGACTTCACGAGCGCTTCGTTTCTTTTGTCGGTCCTTGGCGAGGGCACCTTTCTTGACTTGCTGCGCTTCATTGAAAGCTACGCGCCCGATCCGGTGACGGCAGAAATCTGTCGCCGTGCCCGCGTCGATGAAAGCCGGCACGTCCACTTCGGAATGGCCCACGTCCGTTATTACCTGACCCAGAACCCGGCCCACTATGGAGAACTGTTGGCCACGGTTCGCCAACGAGCGGCCTTCATGAGTTCCGTTACCGAGGTAAGCCCTCGCGTCCAAGAAGCCCTCGCCATCCTGGCGGCCGGCGGTTTGGATCCTGAGCGTTTAGCCGAGGGAACCAGGCAAGTCCGCGATTTAATGGATGAAATGCACACGCATCGCCTCCAACGCTTGCAAGTAGCCGGCTTCACCCCGGAACAAGCCGAAGAAATGTCACGGCTGCATACGGCGAACTTTATGTAGGCAAGGTGAAGTGTTCAAGTCCCTGCTTCTGTCGCGGCGGGTGCTATGCTTTCGCGCCCGAAAGATCGTTTCAATTCCTTCCGCCACCATGAGAAACGATCTTTTTCGTCGCAACCACAGCAGATACTAGGACTTTAGAAAGATCGTTTCTCCCAGCCCTCACACACCCCCCGCAGTTCCAGCATGAAACGATCTTAGGTGAAATTAAGTCCGAAACCCTAAATTGGAAATCCCAAACAAATCCAAAATCCTAATAATCAAACGAATTGCAGCGACCGTTTAATCCTTTAGAATTTTGAGTTTATTTCGGATTTCGAATTTGGGATGTCGAGTTTTAACTTTTTTCGTGCTTTTCGTGATTCGTCTTCGACCCTCAGAAAGCGGCAGTGTTAGGCAGCATCCAGGAGGGTCACGAATTCCCCGCCCTTGCTTGGCTTGCTGGTAAGCACTTGCCAATTCAGATAAGGATTCCCGGTCAGACTCGCGATAGCCCATTTCCACGAAATCGCGTTGTCCACGGTGAAAACACCGCCGCCTCCCATAACGTTTCTGCCGAGGTTGGCCTGATCATCGCCATAGCACATTGCAGCGTTCTGCCCGGAGTGCCCCTGCATATTCATCATCGCCTGGCAAAGCGGAGTCTTCCGCATGACGCCAATGTGCGGCTGGCCGATGGCATGCCCGATTTCGTGCGCGATCGTATAGCCTTTCACCGGCCTCCCGGCATCATCGACATATTTAGTCACATAGGGGATGTGGTCCAGTGAACAGTAAGTCAAGGAATCGGAACGAAAGGTGCTGGGATCCGACATCCCGGTTATCTTTGCTAAGTCAAGGTTATAAACGTCGATAGTACGATGGGCATCAGCTTTATCAGCGTTAAAATTCACTTCCAACGCACAGGCAATATAGGGCCGAAAGGCGCTGTTCGTGCCCATGATTTGAAGATCGTAGTCCGTAAATTCGGGCGGTGGCTTCAACCAAAACTGATCATTCCACATGTCCGCTTGCCCCTGTAATCCATTGACGTAAGTATGCCATTCGGCACCGGTCCAGGGCTTGATCCAGAACGGATTATTGTCGCTGTCGGTTACTACCGGCGGCACTTGGTAGACTTGCTGTAAGCGAATGCCCAACTTGATCGTCAGTTTGTACATGTCCATTCCGGAAGTCGGCCTGAGAAGGACCGCATCAAACGTCGCGCCGGTAGAGATTCGATCCTTTGTGAGATTTATCTCCGCTGCGGCAACAGGAATAGGAGAATATTGAGGCATAATTGCAACTCCCTTATGGGGCGAGGAGGGTATTGACTCTGTCAACCTAATCCGGTTTAGATTCGCGGTCGGCCAAAAAAACTGACTAAAGGGACGCCGACAGATAGGGAAGGAAAAAGGCGGGGCGAGCTGAAGTGTAATAACTGGGCGCTAAAGAGCCCCATTGCATGAGTCTGCGCCGGAGCAAGCGCGCGGGGATAAAACCTAGCTCCTTCTCAGAATGAGATCCTCAACTTGTCGCTCCGGCCAAGACCATCGTCTGGTCTTCGTCGATCGCTTGGCTCTTTTCGCTGTCGCGCCTTTGCCACCATTCGACGGCTTCGTCTTCGGTCCAGACGTTCGCGCATTCGCAGTGGGCCAGGGCTTTTTCGAGGCTGGCGGCATCCTGAAATCGGGTGTTCGGGTCTTTTTCCAGGCAGCGCAGGATCACTTGCTCCAGATCCGTTGGAATGTCTGCTTTGGAGTCCCGCAGCGGCTTGACCGGATCATAGGCATGAGCCATGAGCATTTTCATGGCCGTGTCGCGCACGAACGGCGCTTGGCCGGTTAAGAGGAAATAGGCCACGGCGCCCAGGCTGTAGATATCGCTGCGGGCATCGACTTTGTCCGTGCCGGCGGCCTGCTCCGGAGACATAAAGGGCGGCGAGCCCACGATGGTGCCCAGGACAGTCAGCTTTTCATCCTGACCGTCGAGTGCCATCGAATGAACGAGACCGAAATCCAAGAGCTTGGCCACATCCGGCGTCGCTCCCCGTTTGCAGACGATTACGTTGCTGGGCTTGATGTCGCGATGAATCAACCCAATGCCGTGGGCTTCGCGAAGCGCCTGGCAGACTTGGCGCAAGAGATGAACCGCGCGGCTGGGGCATAACGGTCCAAACTTCTCCACCAATTCCTGGAGACTCAAACCGGGCAAGTATTCCATGACGTAATAAAACGTGCCGTCTTCCGCGTGGCCATAGTCGAAGACTTCCACGGAATTCCAGTGGGTCAAGGTCGCCATCGCCCGGACCTCGCGCTCGAAACGACCGAGAAAGGCGGGATCGCCGGCTTGTTCGGGTCGAATGAGCTTGACCGCGCAGGGCCGGCGCAGAAGCAAGTGCTCCGCCAAATAGACCTCGCCCATCCCGCCCGAGCCCAATTTTTCCTTAAGCGTATATTGTCCGAGTTTGCGGGCTTCCTCGGCCTCCTCGCGGAGGGTGCTGATCTTGTACGAGCCAAAGATCGCCAAGACCGCAGCCATCGCCATCAAGATGCACGTGTCTACGACGAGCCAATCCAAGTAGGGAGTCAATCGAGGATTGACGAGTCCTGCGCTGACATTGATTGCGACGGGCGGCAGCGTGAAAAAGCACACCATGATCGCGCAGCGCTTCCAGGTGTTGGGAATGAACATTCCATAAATCACCGCCAGGCAAAACCAGCGAATGGCCGCTGCCAGGGCGGCAAAGCGAAGGATCCGGGCCTCGCTTCCTTCCTTGGCAATCTCAAGGATTCCCCCGCTCATTAGCCCGCACAGCTGCATCCAGGAAAACAACAGAATCGGAGCCCCGAACAGCACCGCCTCTATCGTTCGCAGCGATCTCATGCACAGCGGCCGACGGCTCCAAAGAATCGTAGCCAGGACGCCCGTAATTGCGGTGACCCCGGCGTGAAGGCTCAGGCCCAGGGTGCTGGCAATCAACCTGTCTTGTTCGTCTCCCAAAATCCTTATGAGGAAAACGAGAAATGTGCCAAACATGATCAACGACGCAAGCCGCAGTCGGCTGCGAAGGAGATTGTGCAATTCCGTGCTGGGATAGAGCCCGGAGCCGGCTACCATGGCAACTTTGCAGCGGCGCGGCGCAGGGCTACTTTGGCCGAAACCGGCCTTGGGCTTGTGATCCACATACGACGTGAATCGTCTCGGAACAATCGAGGGAACGTTGCTCATGGCGACCCTTGCCCCCTGGCAGGCGATGGAGAAAACCTCGCAATCTCTCCTTGTCTTGCGATGCTCCTATTCTATGCGGCGGTGGGTAAGAATCTCAATCGCAGCAGGTGAAGTGGGGAAGCCGGAGCAGCAATAGAATGCGAGAACGTCCCACATCTGTGGGACCTGACAGGTGTTTACATGTGTAAACCTATGCGCCGAGTGAGCGCTTTCAGTTTGCCCAAGCCACCACTTGGGCACGGGGCACAATCGGGATCAGACGACCGATTAGCCTCCCGTGCCGTTGACCGCGCTTTTACGATTGGGCAAACGATTCCGCATCTCGGACCGATGAACGCCCAGCGCTTCCAAAATCGGCATGTAAACCTCGCGGTAGTAAAGGTCTTCGTCGAAGATCCGGAGGGATTTGATCGCGGCCACGCGCTGTTTGCCGTCCACGAGATCGTCGATCGCGGGCATATTGAAGTTGTTCATGACGCGGCGCAATTGCTCGAGCGTCGCCGGCCTGTCGTACTCCAAATACATCTGGACAAAGCGCTTGAAAAGATCATGATGGGCTCGTTCATCAACGGCCACGAACTTGAGCAAAGTAGAGAGGGCGGGGTCGCCGCCCATTTCCTCGGTGCGAAGGCGTAGATTGCGATAGTTGAGCCAGGTTGCCAGCTCCTGCACCATGGCGTAGACGAGCATGCCCAGGTGGCTGTCATGCGGCAAGTTCCATTCGAACTGGAAAACCTTGGCTTCCAGGTCGGCCATTTGTTCATCGGTCCGGTGCCGAGAGCGAAGCAGCCAATCGTTGAGCGCCAGGGAATGCTTGGATTCCTCGTATCCCCAATTGGCATAAAACCAGGTGCGGCCTTTGCTTGGACGGACCACGGGCAGAATTTTGGACGTATAGTCGGGAAGGTATAGCTCAACCGCGCAGAAGGATTCCACGACATTGGCGACTTCGGGGGCGAGTTGGGGGTTGCATTGATCCCAGGGAATGTCCTCGGCAATCAACCAGCGCCTTTTTTTTTCCGCTTTATCAAAAAACTCGCGGTATATGTGCCAGAAACTGGTTTCCAGCTCCGGATGAAATGTTTCCATAATGTCCTGGTAAGAAACTTGGTTGGCCGACGAAATATCCGGGACAGTGGGGTTGCACCGGACGGCAAAGTGGCCATCTCCTGCCATCGGCGCAATGAAAGGGTCAACTAAGCAGTTTATGCGACCGATAGAGCGAAATCCACCATCCAACTCGCTCCAAACCGATTTTCGCGACGCTGGATCCGACACACCGACCCGTACGCCGCTTGTCCGCAACACGGACTTCCCCTTAAATTAGTTATAGGAATGAGATACTCACCGGGCTCCTCTGCCCGAGGCGTTATTTATAAGCAGTTTTTGATGAGCCCTGTGACGTTTGCAAACCGCTGGAATTTAGGCGCGATCGAAGACGCTTACCAGAAATGGCAGGCTAACCCTCAAGCCGTTGATGACGGCTGGCAGCGCTTCTTCGAAGGCTTCGAATTGGGTCAAGCGCGGCCTACGCCGGCGCCTAGTTCGCCACACGTTTGCCGGACACAAACCGACATCGTTCGCCTCATTTACGCTTATCGGAATCTCGGTCATTTCCTGGCCCATCTTGATCCGCTCAACGAACCGCCCAGCAGCTACCCGGGTTTGGAACTCTCGGAATTCTCGCTGACGGAAGCCGACCTCAATCGCACGTTTGATACGCACGCCTTTTACGGATTGCCCCAGGCCACGCTGAACGAATTGATTGCCGCCATGCGGCAAACGTATTGCCGAACCGTCGGCGTGGAATACATGCACATTCAAGAGACGCGCATTCGCCAGTGGCTTCAAGAGCGCATGGAGCCCCGGCGCAACATGCCCGATTTCGACCGCGACCGCAAGCTGCGCTTTCTCAAAGACTTGCACTACGCGGAATTGTTCGAGCGGTTTTTGCAAACGCGCTTTGTTGGTCAGAAGCGCTTCTCTTTAGAAGGCGCCGAGACTCTGATCCCGCTCTTGGAAGCGGTAATCGATCGAGCGGCCAACTCCGGTGTGCGCGAAGTTATCCTGGGCATGACGCACCGCGGCCGGCTCAACGTTTTGGCCAACACACTGCGCAAGCCCTATCAAGAGATTTTCACCGAGTTCGAGGAAAACTATGTGCCTGACTCGGCCGGCGGCGATGGCGATGTGAAATATCACCTGGGCTTTTCCAGCGACCGCACGACGTCGAGCGGCGCTCCGATTCACGTATCCCTTTCGCCTAATCCAAGCCATCTCGAAGCGGTGGATCCGGTGGTCGAAGGCCGAACCCGCGCCAAGCAAGACTTGTTCGGCGACCGCGAGCGCAAGCGCGGCATGCCGGTGCTCCTGCATGGCGACGCCGCCTTCGCAGGGCAGGGGCTGGTTGCCGAGACGTTGAACCTTTCCCAGTTGCCTGGATATACGACCGGCGGAACGGTGCACATCGTCATTAACAATCAAATCGGCTTTACTACGCGGCCGTGCGACGCCCGCTCGACGACTTATTGCACCGACGTAGCCAAGATGGTTCAGGTGCCCATTTTCCATGTCAACGGCGAGGACCCCGAAGCCGCTGTCTACGTTGCCGAATTGGCCCTCGACTTCCGGCAGACGTTTAATCGTGATGTCGTCATTGATCTCTTTTGCTATCGCCGTCATGGGCACAACGAGACCGACGAACCTTCGTTCACGCAGCCTCTTCTCTACGGCAAGATTCAAAATCGACCCACGCTGACGGCGATCTACACCAAGAAGCTCATTGAGGACAACGTTCTCACCGAAGCCGAAACGGAGGCGATCAAGGAGAAATTCGAGACCAAGCTGCAAAGCGCGCTTGAAGAAGTCCGCAAGAGTCCGCCGCGCCGCGCCGGCATGCGCGGCTTTAGCGGCCATTGGAAAGGTCTGTCCCCTCAATATTCTCACGCCCCGGTGGAAACCGGCGTGCCCTTTGAGACGCTGAACCTCGTTGTCACTGGGGCGACTAGAGTGCCCGAAGGCTTTACTCCCCACCCCAAGATCGTTCGCCTGCTGGAAACGCGCCGTAAGGAATGGGCGGAGAAGCATCCGATTGATTGGACGACGGCGGAAACGCTTGCCTTTGGCTCATTGGTCCTGGAAGGCACGCCGGTGCGCCTAAGCGGTCAGGACAGCCAGCGCGGCACTTTTAGCCAAAGACATGCCGTCCTCCATGACATGAATACCGACGCCGCCTATTACCCGCTTAAGAATCTCAGCCCCGAACAGGCGCCGTTCCACGTCTACGACAGCACGCTTTCCGAGGCGGCTGTCTTGGGTTTTGAGTTCGGCTATGCTCTGGATGCGCCCAAGGAACTGGTGCTCTGGGAAGCCCAGTTCGGCGACTTCGCCAACGGCGCTCAGGTCATTATCGATCAATTCATTGCCGCCAGCGAAACGAAATGGCAACGCGATAGCGGCCTGGTGATGCTGTTGCCCCATGGCTACGAAGGGCAGGGGCCCGAGCACTCCAGCGCCCGCCTCGAACGCTTCCTTCAACTCAGCGCGGAGGACAACATCCAAGTTTGCTATCCGACGTCGCCGGCCCAGTATTTTCACATGTTGCGCCGCCAACTAAAGCGCAACTTCCGCAAGCCTTTAATCGTCATGACTCCAAAGAGCACGCTGCGGCATAAAGTCGCCGTTTCGCCCATCGACGATTTTGTCAAAGGCTATTTTCACGAGATCCTGGACGATTCGGCGGTCGACCCGGTCCGGGTTCGCCGCGTCATCTTATGCGGCGGCAAAGTCTACTACGATCTGCTTGATAAACGAACGGAGTTGAAAGCGCGCGATGTCGCCATTGTGCGCGTTGAGCAATTCTATCCTTACCCGGCGGACGCTCTTCGCCAAGCGCTTTCGCGATATCGCAAGGTCAAAGAACTGGTCTGGGCCCAAGAAGAGTCGCTTAATATGGGCGCGTGGAGTTTCATGGAGGCCCGGCTGCGGCTTCAAGGCTACGAAGTCGTCTACGTCGGCCGCGACGCCAGCGCCAGCCCAGCCACCGGCTCGCATTCGGTTCATAAGCGCGAACAGAAAGAACTCGTTGAAGCCGCGTTTGAAGCGGCCGGCCCGCACCTGGTGCGCTCCACCGCCAACGGCGTCCGCGCCAATGGGCATCCGGAATTGGCGGCCAAACCGGAAACTGTCGCTCGTTAAATGTGTTCGTTGTTCGTTGTTCGTTGTTCGTGGTTCGTTGCAAAGACAGCATTATTCTCTTAGAGGCAACTGAACATCCGCTGACAACGAACAACGAACAACGAACAACGAACAACGAACAACGAACAACGAACAACGAACAAATGCGGATTAGTAAATGGCTGTCGCAATCAAAATACCTTCCTTGGGCGAGTCCATTTCGGAGGGTACCATTGCGCGTTGGCTGAAGAAAAGCGGTGAATCAGTCAAGGCGAATGAGCCTTTGTTTGAGTTGGAAACCGACAAGGCAACCAGTGAGATTCCAGCGCCGGCCAGCGGCACGCTTGTCATCAGCGTTCAAGAGGGTCAAACCATCCCCATCGGCGCCACTGTGGGACAAATCGAAGCGGGCGCCGCCTCAACGACCAAGTCCGATAGCAAAGGAGCCGATACTTCGGCCAAGGGCGGCAAGCAAGCGCCCGCTGCGCCGCCGCGGGGCAATAACCAAGAAAGTAAGCCGGCGCCTCCGCGCTCCGATGTGACGTCATCACCAGCCGCACGCCAGATTGCCGCGGATGCCAATCTCGATCTCAGCCGCGTTGCCGGTTCGGGGCGCGGTGGGTTGATCACCAAAGAAGACGTGCTCAGCCTGCTCGAACAAAAAACCCCAGCGCCCGCTGCTCCTCCCGAGTCGCCTCCGCCTGCGCCGCCGGTATCCGAGGCCGCACCGCCGGCCCCAGGTCCCGTCCAGTCGCTTTCCGGGCGGGAAACGCGGCAGCGCATGAGCACAATCCGCCAGCGCATCGCTGAACGCCTGGTCGCGGCCCAACAGACCGCCGCGATTCTTACCACATTCAACGAGGCCGACCTTTCCGCGGTAATGGCGCTCCGCTCCCGGTACAAAGAAACGTTTCAGAAGAAGTACGAAGTCGGCCTCGGCTTCATGTCGTTTTTCGTCAAAGCCTGTGTCGAGGCCCTGAAAGCGTTCCCGAATGTCAACGGGCGCATCGACGGCGGCGACATCGTGCTGGCGCACTTTTACCATATCGGCGTCGCGGTCAGCTCGGACAAAGGCCTAATGGTGCCTGTCCTTCGAGATGTCGACCGCCTAACCTTTGCTCAAATCGAGAAAGCCATCGTCGAACTGGCCGACAAGGCGCGCTCCGGCAAAATTGCCGTCGCCGATCTCCAAGGCGGCACTTTCACGATCACGAACGGCGGCATCTTTGGCTCGCTCCTCTCCACCCCGCTGCTCAATCCGCCCCAAAGCGCCATCCTCGGCATGCACGCCATCCAGAAACGCCCGGTCGTCGTTGACGATCAGGTCGTCATACGGCCCATGATGTACTTAGCCCTGTCCTACGATCATCGCTTGATCGATGGCCGCGAAGCGGTGAGCTTCTTAGTGCGCGTCAAAGAATGTATCGAGAATCCGGAACGGCTGCTGCTCGAAGTGTGAATGGAAAGCCGAGATTCTCTTTAGTCGGTAGAATCACCTATCTAAGGGTCCGCGCCACAATAAACTGTTTCATTCTGGGTGCCACGCTCTGAAGTACTCCGAAGGGCATGAATGGTCCGCGAGGCGCCACACGCCCTTCGGACTACCTCAGGGCGTGCCACCCAAAAAAGGCCTCAGGGGGTTCGCCAATGCCGGAGCGTTTTGACCTTGTTGTCATCGGCGCCGGGCCGGGCGGCTACGTTGCCGCCATTCGAGCCGCCCAGCTTGGCATGAAGGTCGCCTGCGTCGAAAAGCGAGCCACGCTGGGCGGGACCTGCCTCAACATTGGCTGCATTCCGAGCAAGGCCCTTCTGGATTCCAGCGAACTTTACAGCTTGGCGAAGACACGCTTTGGCCATCATGGCATTGCAGTCGGCGATCTCAAGCTGGACCTCGGCGCCATGATGGCTCGCAAGGACAAGGTCGTTAAGAGTCTGACCGAAGGCGTGGCCTTTCTCTTCAAAAAGAACCGCATTCATCCCGTTCGCGGGACGGCGCGTGTGGCCGGACCGAGCAAGGTCGTCGTCAAAGATATCAAGAATGAAAGCAGCGAACTCGAGACCAAAGCGATTCTCCTGGCGACCGGCAGCGAGCCGGCTGCGATTCCGACCTTGCCTTTCAATGGGACCTCTATCGTAAGCTCCACCGAAGCGCTGGCCTTCGACAAGGCGCCAGCGCAGTTTCTGATCGTGGGCGGGGGTTACATTGGGTTGGAATTGGGATCGGTGTGGGCCAGGCTCGGCGCCAAGGTCGCCGTTATCGAGTTCCTGCCGCGTATCCTTCCACTGACCGACACCGAGATCGCCGGTCTTCTACAGAAATCGCTCCAAAAGCAAGGACTTGCCTTTCACCTTAATACGAAAGTAACAGGGGCGGCGATCCAAGGCAGCCAGGTGACCGTCAAAGCCGATAGCCAGGGCAAGGCGGTGCAATTCCAAGGAGATAAGGTCCTGGTGGCCGTCGGACGCCGGCCTTACTCGGCAGGCCTGGGCCTTCTGGAGGTAGGCGTCAAGATGGATGAAAAAAGCGGACGCGTCGTTGTCGATGAAGGCTTTCAGACGAAAGTGCCCGGCATTTACGCTATCGGCGATCTGATAGCCGGGCCCATGTTGGCGCACAAAGCTCAAGATGAAGGCATAGCCGTCGCCGAGCGCTTGGCCGGAAAGAAGACGGAGGTCAACTACCATACCATTCCCAGCGTCGTCTACACTTGGCCCGAAGTGGCGGCTGTGGGCCTGACGGAGGAGCAAGTCAAAGAGACTGGCAAGCCTTACAATGTCGGCCGTTTCAATTTCGCCGCCAACGGACGCGCCAAATGCATGGACGAGACCGAAGGGCTGGTCAAGGTCCTCGCTGACGCGGCCACGGACCGACTGCTGGGAGTCCACATTTTCGGACCGCGCGCCTCAGATCTCATCAGTGAAGCCGTGACGGTGATGGAGTTTGGCGGCAGTGCCGAAGATATCGCGCGCACCAGCCACGCCCATCCGACCTTGTCCGAAGCTCTGCGCGAAGCCGCTCTGGCGGTGGACAAGCGGGCCATCCATGCCTGAACCGCTTCGGATGGTCTTACAATCGGCGCCGCAGGATCATTTTCTCTTGGCGAGCGCCTCAAGCTCATCGCTGAAGTCATTTCGCGATTCTCAATTCGTTAGGATTTCCGCACAATTGGATTAAAGGATTTCATGCGGGTTGCTTCGAAGCTTTGCCTCAAAGAGTAAGGCAAGCGCTTTCGCCCCTTAGGCGGGACATCTTCCCATGTGCGGCCACATCTCAAAATGGTCAGGCGTTGCCCGGGCTCTGAAGCCGGCTCTGTCGCTGCGCAGCCTCGGGATTTGGACAGCGATAGGTCTCACAATAGCCGGCATTTCAATGGCGGCTTCAGCGGCGCCTCCTAGTCCCGGTTCTGATCCGACTGCGATGCCCAGCCTTCACGATACGCGGTTGGCGGTTCAAGCCCGTAATGCGCTCGTCAGCGACGCCGTGCTGGCGCCGCTAGTTGACTCATCGCAAATCGGGGTCCGAGTCAGGCACAATGTGGCAATCCTTTTTGGCAGCGTGCCCTCGCAAGAAGTGGCCGACAAAGCGGTGGAGTGCTTGCGCGGCATACAGAAGCTCTTGGTGCTCACGGATATCCGGAGCGAACTGGAAATCGTCGTGCCGACGCTGGATCCGCGCATTTTCAAACGTCAGGTTGACAAGGAGGCAAAGGCGGCCGCTTCGCCGGTGAAGCCTTCAGGAGAGCTAGCCAGCCTTAATGGCGATGCGAAGCCCCTGGCAAAGAAGAAAACAACCACAGTTTCGCCTCACGTTGACCTCAAAGGCCCCGAAGGGCTTCGGATTGGAGACGACCCGCGGCCCGGTTCGGAACCATCCAGCCAGGGCGTAAAGCTGTTGCCGCCCGTACCGCTGGCCGGCGAAGCGTCCCAGCCTGGCGCCGTCAGCATCCTGCCGCCCAAACCGCTGCCCCCGCCACGCTCGCTTTCTTCGCAGATCGAAGAATTGCGAAAAAAGGATGACCGCTTTGCCGCCATCCGAGTCCGGGTCGAGGCAGGCAAAGTCTTTCTGGCTCCCAGCAACGCGGAGAACCTCTTCGACTTCGCCGAAGCCATTTCACGCTTATCCGGGGCGACCCGAGTGATCGTGGAGCGCTAAATCATTGGGCACCGGTCGGCACCCCCAGGTATCACCGGTGGCTGGTCTCTAAGCAATCCTTGCTATAATCACCTCATTGATTCAAGGAGGTTGATCTCAAGAGGTGGCCATGACGCTGCGGGGTGTGATTCTGGCCGGGGGCAAGGGTACGCGATTAGGCGAACTGACCAAGGTAACCAACAAACACCTGTTGCCCGTCGGCCCTGTGCCGATGGTTTACCATCCCCTCAAAAAGATGGTCGGCGCCGGCATACGCGACATCTTGCTGGTCTCCGGCACCGAGCACATGGGCGATTTTGTGGAATTGCTGGGCTCGGGCCGGCAACACGGTTGCCATCTCACCTATCGTGTTCAGGATGAAGCCGGCGGCATCGCCCAGGCGCTTGGATTGGCGGAACTGTATTGCCAGGGAGTGCGCACCTTAGTCATCCTCGGTGACAACATATTCTTGGACGATCTGCGGGCGCTGTTGGCCGAGTCCGCCAAAAAGCCCGATCATGCTTGGGTTATGCTAAAAACGGTGCCCGACCCCGGTCGGTATGGCGTGGCGGAGTTGGCTGGCAAAAGGATCATCGGCATCGAAGAAAAGCCCGAGAAGCCCAAGAGCGACTTTGCCGTGGCAGGCATCTACATCTATCCGCCTGACGTGTTTAACGTGGTCAAAACGCTGCGGCCCAGCGCCCGCGGCGAACTGGAAATAACGGACGTCAACCGCTATTACCTGGAAAAGAATCGGCTGGGATTCAGCATGATCGACGGCTACTGGACCGACGCCGGCACGCTCGAATCGTTGGCGTACGCGAATCAGCTAGTGCTAGAAAAACCACCTCAGTATTAGTCGGCGAGCGTCCAGGTTGCTCGCCTGTCTATTTTACCGAGGCCGCTTTCATTTCTTCCCACTGCTCCGGCGTATAAAGGACTTCCCGGGCGTTGCTGCCGTTGTAACCGCCCACTATGCCGTCTTCGGCCATGAAATCGATAAGCCGGGCGGCGCGGCCGTAGCCGATTCCCAGGGCCCTTTGCAGAAGCGACACGCTGCCTCGGCCTTCGCGCAGCACGACATCGATCGCCGCTTCGTAAACTTCATCCCGAGCACGCAAGGTCTCCAAGAAGCTGCCGTTCTGACCGTCCTTGCCGCCGCTGCTCAAATGCACGAGTTCCTCGGCGAAGTGCGGCTCGCATTCTAATTCCTCCACGACGCGATGGATTTCCTCGTCGTTGAGATAGGTGCCCTGGGACCGCACCAGAGTGCTGGTGCCCGGCTGTAGATAAAGCATGTCGCCTTTGCCGAGAAGCTTGTCGGCGCCCATCTCGTCCAGGACCACCCGGCTATCCGAGCGGCTGGAAACCTGGAAGCAAATGCGGGCCGGCAGGTTGGACTTAATCAAGCCGGTTATGACGTCGACCGTGGGTTTCTGCGTGGCAACGACCAGGTGAATGCCGGCGGCCCGCGATTTTTGAGCGAGGCGAATGATGTGGCCCTCGACTTCCTTTCTCATGGTCATCATTAAGTCATTCATTTCATCGACGAAGATGACGATGTAAGGCATCTTGTCCGGAATTCGGCGGCGCTCTTCGTCATCCGGTTGGACGCGGCGATGAATGTCCTCCACGGAGAGTTCGTTATAGCCGGCAATGCTCCGAACCCGCGCGCGGCTCAAGAGATCATAGCGCTCCTCCATCTTGTCCACCGCCCAGGATAGGATCGCCTCGGCTTTTTTCATATCCTTGACGACCGGATGCATGAGGTGCGGCACTTTTCCGTACTCGCTCAGTTCCAGCATCTTCGGATCAATCATCACCATCTTGACTTCATCGGGCCTGCGGGTCATCAAAATGCTGAGGATGATGGCGTTCATGCACACCGATTTGCCGGTACCGGTGCGGCCGGCGATCAAAAGATGAGGCATGTCGGCCAGGTCCTGCACCAGCGGCCGGCCTTCGGAGTCTTTGCCGAGGAAGATAGGAATCTTGTATTTTGTCGCCCCATTGCCGCGCCCCGACGGTTTGAAGCCCGACGCGAGGATCACTTCCTTGAGACGAACCGTCGCGCGGATCTCATTGGGGATTTCCACGCCAACCGTATTCTTGCCCGGAATCGGGGCGACCATGCGGACGCTAGGCACTTTGAGATTGAGCGCCAAATCATCTGCCAGGCCGGTGACTTTGTGGACGCGAAGCCCCGTTTCGAGGGCGATTTCGTACTGCGTTATGACCGGGCCTGTATTGATGCCGACAACCTTCACGTTGAGGGAGAAATCCAGAAAGATTTTCTCTAAGAGCGCCGCGGTTTCGCGCAGCCTTTGTTCGTGTGCCTCATAGGGAAACGGAACGGGGTCTTCCAATAATCCCAGAGAAGGAAGTTCATAATCGGCAAAGCGCTCCACTTCCGTTTGCTCGACGCGCTGCCTATCCTCTTCAATGATCCTGGAGATCGCGGCTGTTTTCGCGGCTTTTTCGTGGTGGTGAATCGGTATGGATGCCAAGCCCTTTCCCGATTCGACGGAGCGCAAAGAATTGGCGAAGGAGCTTTCTTGGTTCGCCAGCCGCTTGCTTTTCCACCAAGAAGCTAAACGGATACCGGACCCCTTAACGGTAGACGAAGCGGTAATCCAGCCTTTAAGGAATATAGTTTTCAGGCCCCAGAAATTGAAGCGGACCAACGGAAAAGCCCAAAAATCTAGCGCAATAACCGTTCCCAGGAAAACGGCCAAGGCAAACGCGCTCTCTCTCCAGGGGAAACGGAGATGCGAGTCGCCTAAGCCGGTAAGCCAGATTCCTAGAGTGCCGCCTCCTTCCCGCAGCCAGTCTATTTGCATTCCCGCCAGATAGTTTTCCGCCGCGTAGGCCAGGCAAGGAATCAACAGCAACCATCCCAGCAGACGCCGTGCCCAGGTGCCCAGCCGGCGGCGCTGAAAGAGCATGACCACCAGGACAAACCAGCCGGCCAATAGCAGATAGACTGCTAGACCCAGGGTGCGGTGCAGAGACCCGGCCAACCACTCTCCCGGAGGTCCAAGGTAATTGGCGCCGGCCGCGGCTTTCGGATAAAGCAGCGAGGACTTGCCCGCTGCAAAGTCGTTGCTAAGAACCGCAAGGGAGACTAACAGACCGGCAATGAGAACAACTGTAGCCGCCAGATCCAGGCGCGAGAAGCGGACGCTCTTGGCCGGTTCGGCGGCAGCAGCCGCCTTCGCGGAACGGCGTCGGGTTTTCGCCTCCATGAATTGGCTCGACTGGTTTTGGGACAGGAACATGGAGATGCGTACAGCGCATCGTTCATTATTCGAAAATAACCGGCTGCTGACTGCCTCAGAATGGCTCTCGGAAGTCGAATCGTCCGGAAGCGAGTCCGTCCGAATGGCCTCTCAGGCCGATTCGTTATAATCGTTAAGGCGGTACGGTCCAAAATGCGAACCTTTTCTGCTGTAAAGGACGTTCGAATTGCTGCATATCGCGCTCTGGGAGCCCGAGATCCCGCCCAACACAGGCAATATTGCCCGCTTGTGTGCCGCTACCGGTACAGCGCTGCATCTCATCGGCCGGCTAGGTTTTCACATTGACGACAAGCATTTGCGCCGGGCCGGATGTGACTACTGGGGCGATGTGACGGTGCTTCGACACGATACTATCGAAGAGCTAGAGGCGTCGCTTCCCGGGTCGCGCATCCTCCCTTTCAGCGCTCACGCTCGGCTGCCCTATACCCAAAACGCCTACCAAGACAGCGATTGCCTTCTCTTTGGCAGCGAAGCGCGGGGACTGCCCGCGGAGTTGCTAGGGCGCTATCCCAACCCGCCCACTTGCATTCCCATGCCCGCAGGCAAGGTCCGCAGCCTAAACCTGGCCACCGCCGCCGGCATCGTGCTCTACGAAGCCCTCAGGCAGTTGGGCGCGTGGTAAGGCGCGCGTTCAATGAATAAAGAAAACGGGAACCGGACAATTATTGAAATCGGTCCGCACCCACCTTAGCTTTTTTCATTGCACCTGGGCTGGGGCCGGCGATGTGTAGAGGTACACATCATCGACGCTCGCGCCCCCGAATGACTTGCCGTTCAAACGGATAGGATTACGACCGGGGTAACGTTGCTGAATATCTAACGCCGCCTTTGCCAGCGGGTCATCTTGGCCAATCACCTTGACCTGAAAGGGGTCGAACCAAGGGTCTTGCAGCTGGCCGGCAATGCGCATCACCTCGCCATAAGCAACATCGAAGTTGTCGTCATTGATCTGGTCAGACGCAACGTACAAGTTCCGCTCTCCTTCGTCGCTCTCCTTGAGCCAGAAGGCCGACTGCACGGGAAAGTGTTTTTGGAACTCGCTAAGGAACCTGGCTCCCGCGTCGATTTGCTCTGTTACCAATGCACCTTGATCCATTGCATCACCCCGTTCCGGTTGTCCGTAATTGCGCTATACAGTTTTTTGGCCTTTTGTGCGAGGTAGCCTCGTAGCGGGCTCTTTCATTCCAGTCCTTGACAACCAGCCAATTCTTTCCTAGGGCCGGGTTCGCGGTTGTGTCAGCGGCCCTTGAGGACTCCAACCCGGCGAACTTCACTAAATCGCCAACATTGTGCGGGCGGCGGCCACCCTGGCGAGAATGCAAGACTTGAGCCCGCACTCCACGGGCAGTTAGTATAGTACTGGCGCGGGCGGGAGCCTTTCCGACGAGGGGCGCAGAAGCTTTTGAACCGATGATGGCATTCTATTGTTTTGTCGAATTTGAAAGAGAATCGGGCGCTTCGTTCCGGTCTCGACCGACGCTTCGGCCCTGAATCGCTGCTGATGAAAGTCGAAACCCGATTGTTGATTCGATAATCCGGCGGATCAGATCTTCCTGGCGATCATCTCGGCGAACCGCGACATCCAGGTGCCGCGAAAGTGTTTCTAAGGCCGCCCGCGTTGGAGCTACCTCTTGCAATAGTTGCTCGCCACTTGCGCGATTGTCCATGGAACGGAGGCGCGCGGCGATATCGGCCAATTGTGCGACATTCAGCCTAGGCGCGCCCTTCTTCTTCGCTTTTCCCTTCTTCGCGATGACTGACATGCGCAGCTCAAGCTCGCCTTCAACCAAAGCGACTACCTCTTCGTCAGGCAACGCTGCAATGTAGTCAGCGCAACTTCGGAGCATCGCAACGAAAGCCAGACGAGCCGACTCGGGATTGTCGTTACTCATGCGTGTCATTCAGCCTCGTCTCAAACTCATATGTTGCCTTTTCAAGCTCATCGACGATGTTTGTGTAGGTTGAACCTGTGTAGCGCCTCAGAACCACTGGAAGCAGCGTTTCGGGAGCTTCGCCGAAAACAGTCTTGTTCTCGCGAATGTAACAGTCGAATACTGGAACTCCGACTAGGGATCGGATCTGGTTCATATAGCCTCTGTGCGCCGCAATCGGCTCCTGGCCATAAAACTGAACCATTGTGAACAAAACGCCAAGGATCTTCGGATCGATGCGATCGACAGCGTCTCCGCCTTCCACACCGGCATACTCGTTGAAATCTGATACGAGTTGATTCAGGTTACGCTGAAGATATGTGATGCCAAGCGTTGAGAGATAGTCTGGCTTCGCAGGCACAAGCACCTGATGGCTTGCTACGATCGCCGTTTTTGTAACAATGTTGAAGTTCGGCGGACAATCGATGAGAACGATATCGAATGCATCTTGGTCAAGGTCTGCAAGCCCTTTTGCGAGTCGCCGATGCACCCTCACATAGTTGCGTTTGACCTGCGCCATGTTGGCACCACCCAACTGGGTAGCAAGTTCCAAATCAACGTTGATGAGGCCGAGATGGGACGGGATCAACGCGATGCGACCTTTGTCGCGCAACACCCGATTTAAATGCATGGCCTCGAAAATCAGGCCATTCATGTCAACCTCATCGCCTTCCCTGACCGTATCGAACCATCGCTTGATGGTGCGAGCTTCTGCCAAATTCGCTTCCCAGTCTTCGGGCCGGATAAAAGAAAATGTCAGGCTAGCCTGTGGATCGAGGTCGATTAGCAAAACCCGTTTGCCTGTCCAAGCCAACTGTCCTGCTAAGTTTGCTGTAGTCGTGGTTTTCCCGACGCCGCCTTTGTAGTTTATAACCGAAACGATGTCCATTTGAGAGTTCCCCACAAAGCGTACCGATATTACACTGACCGCCCTGGGGACACGGGATGCCGGTTGGCTCATCGGCCGGCTTGGCCAGGGAGTGGTCTCTTTCCCCCACCTACCGCCATTTTCGGTATAATAGTCCGAACATCAAGTGCAAGTTGCGCCGGATTCACATCACGCGACCGAAGGTCTCCCTTCCCCCGTCCCCGCAGGCTGGAACGGTTATTAAGTTGTTAGGTCTAGGCTTGGCAAAAAGCCCCTTCGGAGCAACGTGGTCGCGCCTTTCCCTGCATAGCACTACGCAAACGCATGTACGCATAACGGTGCCCATGGTTTAATTCCTTTATTCTACACCGGGCACCATGCTTTCATGGCCGCAGCTTGATACAATCGTTCCCTGTCGACATCCTCTTACCGGGAAAGAATTATCCGCCTCGCCGTACCGGGTCGGAATGCAACACACTGGATGTCCTAGCAGTAACCAGCATGCGCCCTAGCGCCTGCTCAAGTCGATTGCGCCTAAATCTCTCTATAAATGAGCGAAGTACCACCATGTCTGATTCTTCATCTCAAGCCCAGGCGCCAGACATAGCTTCAGAATCTGAAGGCGTGGGAAGTCTCGTCGCGAGCACATCCGTACCCGGTCCAACGCTGGAGTCCGGTGCTGATCGCAAGACTATCGACGAACTTCTTCCCGCTGCCCAAGACTCAGAACGATTGCCCACTACTGAGCCCTTACGGATTTTCATCTCTTACCGGATTGACCCGGACGCCCCCCTCGCCTCTGTGCTCAAACGTCTTATCGTCACCTCAATTGATCCGGAGCCGGAGGTCTTTGTGTCCGGCGACGGAGGGCTTCGTCCTTCTAACGCTGGGTTCAAGCAACAACTTCAAGACGCGGCGCGCAGCGCAAAAGCATTCGTGGCTGTAATCACAAACGCTTCGAAAGATCGCGAGTGGATTTTTTTCGAAGCAGGAGCAGCCTGGGGGCAGAACCTGATGTATGCCCCAGTCTTGATCGGGGCTCGGCCCGAAGAATTGCCGAGCACGATCGGCGATTATCAGGCTCTCAGAGGACAACAAAGAGAGGACATGGAGCGGCTAATCATCACCTTGGCTGAACTGAATGGTTCTTCAGTGCGCAGCCATTTCGGCCGCAGATACCAAACGTTTGCCAAGACGTTGGAGCAATATCAAAAAGGCCCTTTGGGTAGCGACGACAATGATGCTGAGCACGAGTCCGAGTTGGTCATTGCTTGTAAACTGGCTCTCAAGGGCGAGACTACAGAAGCAAACAAGATTTTGGTGGGCTAGAAGAGTCGACTCAGTCAAATAAAGAGAACTTGTTATTCATTAAGTACCACCGGGAACGGGCATCATCCAAAACGTTTAAGGTATCTGGGTTCCTGGATTCCTGTTCCGACGATCTTAGGGATACGTCGTATTACCACTACATGATGTCATCAGAGGTCGCGCAGCCGTCAGAGAAGCTCAAACACCTGCGCCGCGCTGTCGAAATCGGGCAAGGCGATGGTGCAAGGTGGGCAGAGACTGGGCTTGCCGAGCTTCAAGATCAAATGGGCGACCGCACGGGTGCGACTAAGGCTCTTCTGCGGGTCATGCAAAAAGACCGGTTTAGTGAACACTCTTAGGCCGCAGCAGCCTCCCTCCTGAAGATAAACGACGAATGGACATCGAACGAGCGGCTCATAACGGCGCTTGCCGGAGTGACCGGACTGGACGCCGCGGGTTACCGACTAGTTGCCGAATTAGCAGAGAAAAACGGTTGGCTTGCTCTCGATCTCTACTGCCGAACTCGCGTCAATTCGTTAGAGGAGACTTTCGAAACAGTTAATTCTCTAAGGTAGAGCTCGCTCCGCGGCTCAGCTCTATTCGTTGGCGTTCAAGTCATTCTCCCGGACGATTGAGTTGGGAAGTGGAGTGGGAATTTGCAACGCAGCCAGTTTGTTGGGTCACAACCCCATCGCTGCGGCCGGACTAGATCTTATGGAGAACTATACTGGGACCTTTGACTCGCAAGATCCTGGCTTTCCTTATGGAGTCAGGGCTCATCTGGAACAAACGGTGCATGAAGAGAAGCAGAAAGAAAAAGAGTTGCTTCGAGCCGGCCAACACCAGTTCAAGGCTCTTTGGACACTTGCCGGTCATGCGCTTTCCGAGAGCACCATGTCAGCTGGTCGGCTCGTTTTGCCCGACATAGTCCTTACAATCGACGAGGCTGGCCTGATTGTCTCCTCAAACCAAGCTTGGAGCACGCCGATTGGCTTGCGCCCTTTCGACAAATTCGCATTCTATCTTCAAAAGAAGACGGAAGAGGACTTTGCTTCAGAGAATACAATACAAGCCATATTTGCTGTAGTTTGTGAGGATGGAGCAAAGGCTGTCTGGTTCGAGAACTTCGCAAATGGCTCTGGCCTAAAGTGGCTTAGGTGGGAGCGTTCAAGGCCAATAGGGCTAGCGCCTCTGTCGCGCGTGGAAGTCTCTGCCTCCAATCCGCCTGCCGACTTTAATAGTTGAACTGCCAAGGCGATCCCGGCGGCGAGCCACTGCAAAATGAACAAATGACCTTTCACCAGGGCCATTCTAGCTCTTGGCGAGAATCTTCTTCTGGTAGCGGATGACCTTGATCACCTTGACCTGATTGCCCCTCGACCTTTCCCTGGTTGGCGGGGATCTTCGTCTTATTAGCAGTGCCATAACGGCCAAAAGGATAGGACTAGCTACCACACTTTTCGAGGCTGGGTGGGCGGGGCCTGGAACCGTTCGCTTCCCCCAATCCTGCGATTCCAATTCTCAACCCGGTGAAGACGCTCCAGTTTTTTCCCGCATCATCTCCGCTCCCCTGACGATCTCGGCCAAGAAGTCGGCGTGCCATTTGTCGACCATGCCGGGCAATTCGTAGGTGAAGGGGTCCTTGCGGTTGCCGCCGCCATTATGCAGAATTCTGCCGTCTTTTATGCAGTCGCTGAGCCATCTCCACAAAGTGATTTTTGAGGGCGCGGCGGCCGAGTCGGGCCAGGCGCGGAAGATGTCGCGGCGGGTCAGGGGTTTGTCGGCCCTTTCCAGGAGCGTTTGCAAAACGGGCCAGCTCTGCGTGAAGTCCGGTTCTGCGGACGTGCCCAGGCCGTGGTAGTCGGCGCCGTCGGCGGTCCACTCGATGACCCAGGTGGGCGGTCGGCCTCCTGGCTTAGTCGTCTTCAGGAACCGCGGCCTTTCCATTCCACCATGCTCGTGGATATACCGAGCCAGGCACACAGACGGCGATAGACCGGGCCCGGCAAGCAGCCGCAAACGCTGTAGAACCAGTGCGCCGGCCAGGGCAGCATGACAAGAGCCCGATTCTTTCGGACGGCGCGGACGACCGCTGCGGCGACCCCGTCGGCATCCAGGAGCGACGTGAACCGCGGCGCTTTGGCGCCGGCGAATAGCCCCGTTCCGATGTAGCTGGGACAAACGGTTGTTACGCCGACGTGGCGGTGGCCCAGGAGACGCAATTCTTCGCGTAGCGAATCCGAAAAGGCTAATACTGCGGCTTTGCTGGCCGCATAGGACACGGCCCAGGGCAGCGGCACGACCGCCGCGGCACTGGCGATGTTGACCAGGTGCGCCTCGGGCCGTGAAACCAGGTCGGCCAGAAAGGCGTGGGTGACCGTGAGGACTCCGTCCAGATTGACGCTTACCGTTTTCTCGTGGCGGTCTAGCGGGACATTCGAGAATTCCCCGCCGTAGACTATTCCGGCGTTGTTTATCAATAGATCGATTGGACCAAGCTCGGCATGGATCCGATTGCGGACGGCGTTAACTTGCTCGGAACAGGTTACGTCGACGACATAACCGGCCACGCGCCGATTCGGATGTTCCAAACTCTTCACGGTCTCCTTGACACCGGCCTCGGTGATATCGGTGACAATGATTTCCGAGCCGGCTTGTGCGAAAGCAAACGCCAGCGCTTTGCCCAAACCCTGGCCTGCTCCTGTAATCAAGACGCGTTTACCGATTAAGTCCACGATCGAGCCCCAAGGAAAGCCAAATTCAGCCTGCTTCCAGCATGGCATTGTAGTGAGTGAGGAATTTCACGCGCTCCTCGCCCGCCTGTGCCGTAAGAAGTTAGGACGATTTGCCGCTCCCTCTTTTCCCTCTGGACGTATAACATGAGGTAAGCTACATACAGCGCGCAGGAGGCGGGGGCATTGGGGCTTCGCGCACGGAATTCAGGGAAGGGACGCCGGCAGCGGCTTTGGGGCAATTTGTCTAACGATGGACGCAGAGAGCGGTTCAGGTAGATTCGGCACTCCGACACGGCAACTCAACGACTACGAAATCCGGGTTCGCTCCCTCAGCGATCGGCTAGTGGCGGCCCAGCGGCCGCTGCGCATTCTGGACGCCATCAAATGGGACCACGCCTTCGAGCGGGCTTTCTTCGCCGCCGGCTGTCGCGAGCAGCCACCCGTCACACGAGCCTATTACGAGACGCGGCCTCTCTCTTTCGATCCGGCTCACAAAAGGGAAGAATTCACTTCTCTTGAACGCGACATCCGCCGGGACATTGGCGCGTCGGACGGTCCCGGCCGTCTGATGGTGCGAATGTGCCGTGAGTATCGCGATGTCGTTGACATGCTGACCCTGCGCGGCACACCAGAATTTAGCCGGCGGGCCATGAAGCTATACGGGACAAGCGCCGCGGTCAGCGTAACGAAGAATCAAGAATCGCCCTTGCGAATTTGGCCTGGCGCCAGTGACCGCCCAGTGCGTTCCGTGGAAAAAACGCTGAATGCCCAGGAGGCCGTGGACGCCCTCACGACTCGCTTGCAGAATTATTTCGATGATTCGGTTAAGGTGCGCGTCCGGCTATCGGATGGCATCCTCGCCGATGCGGCGGCCGGCTGCGACTACATCAAGATCCGTGGCAGCGCGCGGTTTACCCTTCAGGAAATCCGCTTACTGGAAGTTCACGAAGGATGGGTTCACCTGGGCACAACGCTGAACGGCTATTGTCAGCCCGTCTGTACGTTCCTTAGCAAGGGGCCGCCGTCGTCCACCGTAACGCAAGAAGGATTGGCTGTCCTGACCGAGGTAGCGGCGGCCGCTTCGTTTCCTGAGCGTGTACGGCGGTTGACCGATCGAGTCCAAGCCATTGCCCTGGCTGAAAACGGCGCTGACTTCCGCGACGTGTATCGCTTCTTCGAGGAACAGGGTTACGACTATCGCGACAGCTACAAGCAAGCGGCCCGCATCTTTCGCGGCAGCTTGCCCGAGGGCTGCGGCCCATTCACGAAAGACCTTTCGTACTGGAAAGGTTTCCTGGAGCTGCGCGATTTTTGCCGAAGCGCTTTCCGAGAGAACCGGACAAAGCGGCTGCTTTTGCTATTCTGCGGCAAGACGAATCTGACGGATTTACCCATTCTGGAAGAAATGCTCAATCAAGGCCTGATCGTGGCGCCTCGCTTTTTACCGCCGCCCTTTGCAGACAACAAGGCAATCAAGCGATGGATCGGTGAAACGGATCTAGCGGCGAAACCCATCGTTTCAAAACCCTCACGCCGCGCACGAGCGTGAGATTTCCGTTTCGCGACGGCAATGCTTGCGGGCCAGAACCGTAAAAAGCGCTTTCTGTTATTGATTGTCAAACTTAATACTCTACTAATCACAGTGCTTCCCAATGTAACGCCTGCTGCCGCACGTGCCCTGGAAGCTGCTCAGCGTTTTGCGCGGCGAGCTCCGACTGCGCAAGTCCAGCCTCTCCATCTGCTACAAGGCCTCCTTGAAGAGGAAGAGGGCATGGCGGCGGTTTTGCTGGCCGGCGAGGGGGTCAATGTTTCAATTCTGCGCCATAACCTGGGCTGCTCGTCAAGCGAGATGCCGGAATCAACCTTGCCCGACTTACCCCTCGATTCCGCTGCAGAAGCGATTTGTAATGAGGCCCGTTTTCTGACGAAAGATCTGGCCGGCGAGCCGCAGGTCACCGGCACGATGCTGCTCCTTAGCCTGTTGCGCAAAGACCAGGGGCTGCGGCAATTCCTGGAAACTCATGGTCTCGACTACGCCCGCCTGGAGCGCGAGTTTCACGCCACTCAGGGGCCGCCCTTGCGCCTGGACGAAGAATTGCATCTGGAGCCATCGCGAGAGCAACAGGATACGTCTCGCATTCTCGATGCCAACTTCAATCGGGCCCGGGAAGCGATCCGTGTCGTCGAAGACTACTGCCGGTTCGTGCTCGAAGATAAATTCCTTTCCGCCGAAATGAAACAAATGCGCCACCAACTGGCCGAGATCGCCGAGGCGTTCCCTGCCAGTCTGTTGCTGGGAAGCCGAGAGACGCTCCATGATGTGGGAACATCCCTGTCTACTTCCCGAGAGGAAGTGCGAACCTCTCCGGCGGAGGTGGCCCGAACCAATCTCAAGCGGTTGCAGGAAGCTCTTCGCACTCTGGAGGAATTCGCCAAGCTCCATGGCCCGGAAATGGGCAGAAAACTCGAAGCCGTCCGCTATCGCTCTTACACGGTCGAGAGGGCGATTTTGCTCGGCCTGAGCGCGCGCGCGCGCCTTGCCAAGGCGCAACTCTACGTTCTTCTGACCGGCTCACTCTGCACGGCGGCGCTCGATTGGACAATTCAGGAGGCGGCGGCCGGCGGGGCCGGTATTTTTCAATTGCGTGAAAAAGATCTAGACGACCGCCGGTTGCTGGAGCGCGCTCGCCAAGTCCGCAAATGGACGAGCAAGGCCGGCGCCCTCTTTATCCTCAACGATCGACCAGACATCGCTCGCTTGGTGGAAGCGGACGGGGTTCACCTGGGCCAAGACGATTTGCCCGTTAAGGAAGCGAGGCGAATCCTGGGGCCCGACGGTTTAATAGGCGTCAGCACGCACTCCTTAGAGCAACTGCGCCAGGCCGTGCTGGACGGCGCCAGCTACATCGGGGTCGGCCCGGCTTTTAATTCGACTACAAAAGGCTTCGAAGAGTTGCCCGGTTTGCAGTTCATACGTGAGGCGCTGGCCGAGGTGTCCCTACCGGCCTTCGTTATTGGCGGCGTCAACGCGAACACAATTCGATCAGCAGTGGAATGCGGTGCCCGCCGCGTGGCCGTAAGCGCGGCGATTTGCCAAGCAGACGAGCCCGGTGCGGCCGCTCAACAACTCATTCGCTTTTTGCCGCCTAGCTGATTGCGTTAATGCCTTTACGCCGGCCTATCTGTCCGAGCGAATTTTTCTGTCACCCGCACCGCCCATATATTTGTCCTTTTCGACCCTCGTGATGCTCGCTAGCATACGGAAGCCGAGTTATAAACAGTTAGGCTTGGCTGAAAAAGCATTGGCGAGTCGAACGAGCGTCGCGAATTTGGAGAAGGACACATGAACTATTCGTTGCGGACACTGGTGCTGATTGGTGGAGCGCTCCTTCTGCCGGCTTTATTGTTACAAGCGGCCGACGATAAGAAAAAGGATGGTACTGCCGTCGAGTTGGACGGCTTGAAATCGAAAGCGCCCGCCGATTGGAAAACGGAGCCCACCACAAACCAAATGCGCGCCTACCAATTCAAGCTGCCCAACGCGAAGGATGAGAAGGCCAATGCTGAGTTGATCATTTTTTACTTTGGCCCAGGCGGCGGCGGTTCCGCCGAAGAAAACGTCAAGCGCTGGAAAGGGATGATGGCGCCGCCTCAGGGCAAGAAAATCGACGACGTGGCGAAGGTAGATAAATTCAAAGTAGGCGATGTGGCGGTCACCTATCTCGATGTTGAGGGCACTTATCTTGCCAAGGAACGGCCATTTGATCCAAACTCCAAGGTGGAAAAAAAACCCGACTATCGCATGTTGGGCGTGGTCTTCGAAAGCCCTAAAGGACCCTACTTTATGCGCGTGACCGGCCCCGCCAAGACCGTGGCCGAGCAAAAGAAAGCCTTCGATGGATGGCTGAAGAACTTCAAATGAGTGAAGAGCTTCCAGCTATGAGCCGTCAGCGGTCAGGCGCGTAGATAATTGATTAGCGACGGCTCATTGCGGACAGCTTCCATGGAAAACCTATTCCTCGATTACGAGCTCCCGCCTCACCTTATTGCCCAGCATCCCGCCGCCGAGCGCGACCAAGCCCGGTTAATGGTCGTTCGCCCGGCGGATGGCACGCTCGCGCATCATGTATTTGATGATTTGCCGAGCCTCTTGACGCCAGGCGATCTGCTCATTCTTAATAACACGCGCGTCTTGCCGGCTCGGCTCCTGGGCCACCGCGAGCGCACCGGCGGCAAGTGGGAGGGCTTGTTTCTTCGCCAACAAGGCGATGGGCTTTGGGAGCTGCTTTGTCAGACGCGTGGACGCCTGTCTGAGGGCGAGACCATCGTCGTCGAGCCCGGTCCGCTCAAATTGACCTTGGTAAGCCAGTCACCCCAAGGCCGCTGGTTGGCACAACCAAGCGACTCCGGCTCGCCGCCGGAACTGTTGGCACAGCACGGCCATGTTCCCTTGCCGCCTTACATTCGCAAGGGCAGGGCGGACGAAGGCGATCGAGACCGCTATCAAACCGTATTTGCTCAGCGCAATGGCTCCGTGGCGGCGCCGACCGCGGGATTGCACTTCACCGAGCGCCTATTTGGCAAATTAGAAAAACGCGGAATCGAAAAGGCATTTGTCACTCTCCATGTCGGCTTGGGCACTTTTCAGCCGATTCAAACCGGCGATGTCAAGCAGCACCACATGCACCGCGAATGGGGAGAGTTTTCCCCGGTCACAGCGACGGCAATCCAAGCGTGTAAAGACCGTGGCGGGCGGGTGATCGCGGTCGGTACAACTTCCGTACGAGTCTTGGAGACAGCCGCCTGTTCTGGCCCCCTCGAAGCTTGGTCGGGTGAGACGGAATTGTTCATTTATCCCCCGTATCGCTTTCGCGTTGTGGACGCTTTGGTGACGAACTTCCATTTGCCCCGATCTACGCTGCTGTTGCTTGTTAGCGCCTTCGCCGGCGTGGAATTCACTAGAAATGCGTATAGGGCAGCGATTGAAGAGCGATATCGGTTTTTCAGTTATGGCGACGCGATGTTGATCGTTTGAGAAGTCCTCATGACCAACTCCATCAAGGACATCCAGATCTGGCACGATGCTCTGAGCCCGACCGAGGCCGAGGTGGAGATCGGCGTCCAACCCGAACATGTCTTTTCCATGACGCAGGTGCGTGGAAAACTCGTCGGTCCCAAATGCCGGTACGCCTCGACGGTAGAAGTGGCCTACGCTTTTCGCGAGTCGAGTCGGGAATACGCATCGACCGGCATTCCGAGAATTGTTTGCCGAGCGCTAATTCCCGAGCCCAGTTTATGGGACCCAATCAGCCCTTTTATGTACAAAGGGCAGGTTGAACTCTGGGAAAGCGGCAAGCAATGCCAGATAGTCCCAATCACACACTGCTTGCGAGCCCTGTCCCTTGGGCGCTCGGGTTTGCGCATTAACGGCGCTGCCCTTAACTTAAGAGGCAAGACGGTGATCGGGCCGTTGTCGGAGACGGATGCCGTTTCGCTTCACAACCAGGGCATCAATACTTTGCTCGTCGAAGTGGGAAATTCCACTCCAATTCTCTGGGACATGGCAGATCGTCTGGGATTTGTTGTCCTGACTCGCGTTTCAAATGAGCAAGAGCTCAAGATCGCCGCATCGGCCCGGGAAAAGGAGGTGGAGATGAGAAATCGGGCGTTTTGTCTGGGATGGCTCATCTCGCTCCCAGCAGTGGAAAGAGAAATTGCGCTGATGGTGGCTCGCAACTTGGTGAATGCTTTCTCTACGGTCTTGCTCGGTTTGGAATTGACGCAAATGCCGTCCGGCCCGCTTCCAAGCGGATTTTTGTTTATCGCCTGCGAAGAAAGTCTGGCGCCATCACTAGCCGAAATCAAAATGCCTATGCTGTTGTTAGCGAACCAAGAAACTCCGAGCACGCAGATCGCCAAGACATCATCGCCCGTCGGGATTCTGCTTGGCTATGTTAATTGAATTTCTTCCCGGTCGCAGGAGACGAGAGGGAGAATAAACGAAGCGGGCCGGATGGTCGTTGTGCCGACACGCAAGAAATGCCGGCATTTCGGCTTGGCCGACGAATGATTGCTGGGTCCTCGCTTTGTTTCCCCAGCTCAAGCTCAGCAATAAAATAAACAGGGAAACGAACCCTAAACGTCAGGCGGTGGGTCATGGCGGCGGAATTCGCAGGCGGCGGCATTCGCTTCCGCTACCCGGAAAATTGGCAGCTCGATCGCGAGGAAACGGAAAGCGGTTGGACGGTCTCTGTCCAGAGCCCGGAAACCGCGTTTTTGATGGTTTGCTTTCGCGATGATATGGCCACCACCGAAGAGATGGCCGAGTCCGCTTTAACCGCCCTTCGCGAGGAGTACCCCGACTTGGAAGCAGACGACTGCGTTGACACTGTCGCCGGTCAACCCGCCTCGGGGCATGATATCCGCTTCTTCAGCCTTGATCTGACCAACACCTGCTATACGCGCAGTTTTTATAGCGACGAAGGAACCATCCTCGTCTATTGGCAGGCCAGCGATTTAGACCTCGAAAAGACCGAGCCGGTCCTCAAGGCCATTTGTGCTTCGCTCAAGGTCGATGATTCCTAAGAGACCACAAACTTCCGCCCCCTCTGCCTATCTCCCTATCTCCCTATCTCCCTTTCTCCCTTTCTCCCTTTCTCCCTATCTCCCTGTCTCCCTGTCTCTAGTCCTTATGCCACTTCCCCCAGCGCCAATTGGGCGGCGGCGAGTGTTTGCTCGATTTGTTGTTCGGTATGCAGGACGGAGTTGAATGCTGCCTCGAATTGGCTACAGGGCAGGTAGACGCCGCGATCCATCATGGCCCAGAAAAAGCGGGCGAATCGGCCCGTGTCGCATTTCTTAGCGCTGTCATAATCGACCACCGCATCAGCCGTAAAGAAAAACGTCCACATACTTCCCAGCCGTTGAACGCGATGTGGGATGCCAAGCTGGCTGGCGATGTGTTCCAGCCCGTCGCTAAGCTTCTTGGCTAAACGCTCGAGCAGGGCAAACGGTGGATGCTCGCGTAGTTCTTGCAGCGTGGCCAGTCCGGCCGCCATTGCCACGGGATTGCCCGAAAGCGTGCCGGCCTGAAACACCGGGCCGGCCGGCATTACGTGTCTCATGACATCGCCGCGTCCGCCATATGCTCCAACCGGGAAACCTCCGCCGACAATTTTGCCTAAAACGGTAAGGTCGGGCGACTGATGGAAAAGCTCCTGGGCGCCTCCCAGGGACAGCCGGAAACCGGTCATGACCTCATCGTAGATTAGCAGCGCGCCGTGTCTGTGGGTTAGGTTCCGTAATGCCTCAAGAAAAGCAAGCGACGGGGGGACCAGACCCATATTGCCGGCGACCGGTTCAACAATAACACCGGCGATCTTATCTCCGTATTGGTCAAATGCGGCTGCCAAGCCCGCCACATCGTTGTAACGCAAAACCAATGTATCTGCCGTGCATCCCCGGGGTACGCCGGGGCTGTTAGGCATCCCAAGAGTTGTGGCACTCGAGCCGGCTTGAACCAGCAGGCTATCAACGTGGCCATGATAGCATCCGGCAAATTTGACAATGACATCCCGTTTTGTGAAGCCTCGAGCCAGTCGAATAGCGCTCATAGCCGCTTCGGTGCCCGAACTCGTCATGCGCACCATTTCAATGGAAGGAACGGCGGCAATGATGGCATCGGCAAGCTGGGATTCAAGCTCCGTGGGCGCGCCGAAAGAGAACCCCCGACCAATTGTTTCCATGACCGCTTGAAGGACGCGCGGATGAGCGTGCCCGAGAATGAGCGGACCCCATGAGCCGATGTAGTCGAGGTAGCGGTTGCCGTCGATATCGTAGAGATACGGCCCTTCGCCGCGCGCGATAAATAGCGGTTGCCCGCCTACTGCGCCGAACGCGCGGGCCGGACTGTTCACGCCGCCGGGAATGACCTGGCGAGCACGTTGAAAAGCCTCTTGGCTACGAGTCCGAACAGGGGACATACTCTTATTCATCTTACGGTTTGTTGGAATCCGTACTTTCAATGCTTTTGACTAGTTGGCTGAGTTCTTCAAAAGGGTGATTGTCGTAAAGATCTTTCAACTCATTTGCAAGAAGCTTTGCCTTTTTAGTTTCGCCCTGCTCCTTCAAGGTTTCCACTTCCTTCACCTTTTTGGCAACCATTTCCAGACGTCGAGCGTTCGCATCTTGCCAATCCGTATCACGCTTTCGTGCCAGTTCTTGGCGTTTCACCGCGGCGAAGATCAAAAGTGAATTGCCGAGACCTTTTTCCTGCTTTTGGCCCATCAGCGAGTCCCAAGTCTCGACTGCTGAAGGAATGTCGCCAAAGTCCTCGTAGCGCAAGGCTTTCCAGGCGAGTTCCTCTCCCGGTTGCATTTCCTTGTCACCGAGTTTCCTGGTCATCTTGCGGCGTAGCTGGTCCTCTTGATCCAGGGCTATAACTTCCTCGTTCCACTTCTCTATCTGGTCGCGATGCCTGGCCTGGGGATCATTCGAATAGTGACGCCTATAAAGGGTCAAAGCGCCGTTTTTTTCTCGCAGCTCGAGCATGTTTTTAAGGTCGTTGTCTTTATCGCCGGTCCTCGCCTCCATGACGCTCTTCACTTGGAGAAAGAGCTTCTCCTCGGAGGGCGGCCGCATCGCGAGATAGATCAAGCCGCTTACCGCCAGGAGCATTGCCGATATGCCTGTTGCCTGAACCCACTTCCGCTCAAAGAAGGGCTTAATTTTCTTACGGCGTTTGACTTTGAATTTGCCGTTAAGAAGCAATTGAGCCATTTCCTTGTCTGCCACATCCGGTTTCGCGCCGCCGGGCATGCGGTCGGCAAAGCGCTGCTTGGCGACATCGGCGCCGGCGCTTTTCTGAGCCTGCACTTTTTCCGCGATGCCGCTGAGAGCTTCGCCCACCGTGGCGGCGTCGCGCGGTCGCTGTTCGGGCTTTTTCTCCAGGAGCTGGCAAACTAAATTATCGAGCCAGACAGGAATGTCCATGACCAGGCGGGCAGGCCGTTCAAATGTTCCTTGAACATGCTGCATGAACATGTCCATGGCGCTCTCGGCATGAAAGGGCTTGCGGCCGACCAAAAGCTCGTAAAACATCACGCCCATGGAATAAAGGTCGGACTTTTGCGTAAGATCCTTTTCCCCTCGGCACTGCTCCGGCGACATATAAGAGGCCGTGCCAACGGTGCAATTGGCCGAGGTGAGCTGCGTTACGTCAAGATCCTTGGCGATGCCGAAATCCGTTAGTTTGACGGTGCCGTCCTTTAGAATCATGAGGTTCGACGGCTTCAAATCGCGGTGAACGATCCCCTGCTGATGGGCGTGAAACAGCGCGTCGCAAAGCTGAATGCCGATGCGGACCACTTCTTCCCACGGCAAACGGCCTCGGCGCGCCATGACATGATCGAGAGATTCGCCCTGCAGATACTCCATTGCGTAATAAGGCGAGCCGTGAAACCTGCCGGCGCCAAAGAGCCTGACGATATTGGGATGCCTGAGCTGCTTCAAGATATTGGCTTCACGCTCGAATCGAGCCACGGAGCGTTCGTTGGTCCCGAGCCCAGGCATCATAACCTTGACTGCGACAGCCTGGCCGGTTTTTGCGTACTTGGCCCGGTAAACGGTGCCCATGGCGCCGCTGCCCAGTTCTTTCTCGATGGCGAACGGACCGAGTTTTTGGCCAATCAACATGGACGCGCTCCCTAGCGGAAACGAACTTCACCCTTGAATTGCAAGTCGGAACTGCGGCTCCGCCGCAGACGCGTCCTTTCGGTGAAGATAGTGCAAGTCTTGCAAAGCCGAGAGTATTTTAGCATTTGCCAAGCTATTTCAACCATTGGGCCGCGTCGCGGGCGAAATAGGTAAGGATCATATCGGCGCCGGCTCGTTTGATGCCCGTGAGGATCTCTAGGGCAACGCGGCGCTCGTCAATCCAGCCTTTCTGTGCGGCCGCCTTAACCATCGCGAATTCGCCGCTGACGTTGTAGGCGGCCACCGGGATTGGAAATCGATCTTTGACGCGGCGGATGATGTCGAGATAAGCCAAAGCCGGTTTCACCATGACCAGATCCGCGCCCTCGGCGAGGTCTTGAGCCACTTCACGCAGTGCTTCGTCGCCGTTGGCTGGGTCCATTTGGTACCCTTGGCGGTCGCCAAACTGCGGTGGGGATTCGGCGGCATCGCGAAAAGGGCCGTAGAACGCCGACGCATATTTAGCGGCGTAGCTGAGGATCGGCAGATAGGAAAAACCGGCCGCATCCAACCCTTGGCGAATCGCTCCAACCATGCCGTCGAGCATACCGCTGGGCGCCACGATATCAGCGCCGGCTTTGGCGTGGCTGACACATTGGCGGGCCAGAAGCGGCAGAGTGGCATCATTATCCAAATCTATCCGCCCGCCGTGCTCTTTTAGAACGCCGCAATGGCCGTGGTCGGTGTATTCGCAAAAGCATTCGTCCGTGATCAAAAGAACTCTGTCTTGGAATGTTTCGCGCAAAGCACGCAGGGCCTGTTGCACAATGCCATCTTCCTCCAGAGCGCTGGAACCGGTCCCATCCTTATGAGGCGGAATGCCGAACAGAATGAAGGCCTTAAGGCCCAATTCGACGCACGAGCCCACTTCCTCAATCAACCGATCCACACTGAACTGATAATTGCCCGGCATCGAGGCAATTTCTTTTTTGACGCCGCGTCCCGGGCGGACAAAGAGAGGATAGATCAAATCGTCAACCGTCAACGTCGTCTCGCGGACGAGGGATCGCAGCAGGGGGAGATGGCGCAGACGGCGCAGGCGGGTAGTAGGAAACACAGGTTGCATTATGTTCTTATCGCCTCTAGGCAATGCTCCAGCGCGGCTAAAAAGAGGAGCACGTTGCTCGGCCTGGAGTTGTAACCCATCAGGCCTATGCGCCAGACCTTGCCCTTGAATTCGCCCAGGCCGCCGCCGATTTCAATGCCGAATTCGGAAAGCAGTCGTTTGCGAATTGCGCCGTCATCCGCGCCGGCGGGAATACGAGCCGCGTGCAGTTGCGGCAATTGATGGCCTTCCGCCGACGCCAAGGGAATGCCCAACTCGCTTAAGCCTGCCTTCAGAGCCTGCCCGTTCTGAGCATGTCGTGCCCAGCGCGCTTCGAGGCCTTCTTCCAAGACGATGCGCAGCGCCTCGCGCAGGGCGTAAACCATCGTAATGGGCGCAGTGTGGTGGTAGAAGCGCTCTTCGGCCCAGTAACGTTGGACCATGCTCATGTCCAGATACCAGCTTTGAACTTTGGTTTTCCGTTTCGCCAGGACATCGACGGCGCGGGGGCTAAACGATACCGGTGCCAAACCAGGCGGGCAGCTCAAACACTTTTGCGTTCCCGAATAAACGGCATCAACATCCCAGGCGTCAATTTCAACCGGCACCCCGCCCAGAGAAGTCACCGTGTCCAGGATCAACAGCGCGTCGAACTCATGGCAAATTTCCCCCAGGCCGCCAACGGGCTGCCACGCCCCGGTGGACGTTTCCGCATGGACAATTCCAACGGCCTTGGGCCTTAGGCGTTGAACCGTTTCCCGAATCTGGTGCAAATCAAATACTTCTCCCATCGGCCGTTCCAGCGTTGTCACCACAGCGCCGGCCCGCTGAGCGACTTCAACCATGCGCTGGCCGAAGACGCCATTGATGCAGACCAGCATGCGATCGCCCGGTTCGATGAGGTTAACGACGCATGTCTCCATCCCGGCCATGCCCGTGCCGCTTACAGGGAAGGTGAGCCGATTCTTCGTGCGAAAAACCTGCCGCAGCATTTCCTGCGTTTCATTGAGGATTACCAGAAATTGCGGATCCAGATGGCCCACCAGCGGCGTCGCCATGGCCGTTAGGACGCGCGGGTGCACATCGCTGGGCCCGGGACCCATAAGTAATCGCGGCGAAGGATTGAGTTGGCCGGGAATGCTCATGGCGAACTTCCTAACCGGTTTTCGTTTCGCGCCCCTTGACTTCAAGGGGGCCTGAAGGAAAAGCGCGCCTTAGTCTTTAATGACCTTCATCCGGTCTTGCACCAGTTTACTGATCTCCTTGAACTTCGGGTGTTGCGAACCGCCAATCCATTCGAAGATGCACGTCTCCGCCGTCGTCAGGATGGCGCCCGCTTGCTCTAGGCGGCGAAGTGCGAAATCGTGGTCAATGCCATAGCGGCTGGCCACCGCATCCGCGGGAAGGTAAACGCGGAAGCCTTGAGCGAGGAGATCCAGCGTTGTGTTCAGTACGCACACGTGCGTCTCAATCCCCACCGCTACAATCTTGGGACGAGCGGCGCGATGAAAAGTATCCGCAACCGCAGGAACGGCACAACTGCTAAAAGCTACCTTGTCCGGACGGTTGGGAAGACGAGGAAGAAGTTCCGCTACGGTCGGACCCAAGCCCTTGGGATATTGCTCCGTGGCCTGAATTGTCATACCAAGCAAGGTAGCGGCATCCAAGAGAAACGCAATGTTGGCGATGACTCGTTGGCTCCCCGGGATCAGCCGCATCAGCTTTTCCTGAACGTCGATCACGAGCAGGCCGGTGTCGGCAGCCGACATCTGGGTGGGATGGGGCATGGTCTTTGGCTTTCCTGCGAATGTTTGCCCTAAACCTTTTGTCACATGGCATTATAAAGAAGGCTCCGGGCGCATACCATTGGAAGAGGTAAAGTGGATTTGTCTGCTATCCAACAGCCTGAGAGGAGATAGCACCCCGGGCTAACAAGACTTCAAGGAGTGTTTTCAAGCAATGTCGGAAAGCGTAACGCCTTCTCCGCCGGCCTGGGTTCACAAGCGCGACGGGCGTCTGGTTCCTTTTGAAGCGGACAAAATCAGCCGCGCCCTGTTCGCGGCCACCGAAAGCTTAGGGCGTCCGGACGCTTTCTTGGCTCGTGAATTGACTGACGGAGTCGTGCATTTTCTCTCCGTCGAGCAAGAAGGCGCGGTTCCAACAACAGCTCAGGTTGCCGAGTCGGTCGTCAAAGTCGTTCGCGAATTGGGACAGCCGGCTCTTTCCCAAGTTTTTCTGGAAGGCGTGCGTAAACGTGATGCGGTTGACCTGGACGACCTCGCCAAGACCCCGGCAAACCAGATTACGATTCGTTTGTCTGTAGACGATTCGCCGACCAAAGTCTTACGAGATTTCGCACGCTCCTATACGTTGCAGATGGTCTTCGCTCGCGACATCGTCGCGGCTCATCGCGACGGCTTGCTGGCCCTGAGCGGTTTGGAGACGCCCCAGGACTTGGCCGGCTGCGTTTTGGAACTGCCGCCTCCGGGCAAGACCCTGACGGAAGCTTTCTTCGATGCCCGGAATCATGTGGCCAACTGCGTAGCCGTCGACGGACCCGAATTCCTTATCAGCGAATACTTGCGCAGCATTCGCCGCGAGCAAAATGAGTTGGCCAATTCCATCGTTAAACGCTGGTGGATTCGGGAATTGGCGGCCAGTCTCTCGGCTGCCGGGCTTAGAGCCATCGTTAATTTGAACAACTCGTCGCCACCTTTATGGGCGGAGGATCTGGCTAGCGGACCTTTGTTTCTTGAAAACCCGAATGCGCCCGATCCCAAGCGGCTTACCGCGCTGGGGCATGCCTTGCTGGCCGACCTCGTCCATTCCGAAAGGGATCCCCTGCGCGTCAATTGGCATTTGAGCGGCAGAGATTTCGTTCCGGAGAATGCGGAAAGATTGGCCGAGGTTGCTCGCCATGCCTTGGACGGCAACTCTCTGGCGTTTGTATTTGATCGGCCTCGTCGCTCCGTATCGCTAGGCGAGGGCATGGACCGCCGGCATTCCTCAGCCTTAATGACCCTCGGACTGAATTTACCGCGCTTGGCGGAGCAACAGGGCGTTCTGGGCGACTCTACAAAGTTCTTGGACAAGCTGGGCAGCCTGGCTCGGTTGGCTCTCAGTGCTGGCGTCCAAAAACGCGAGTTCTTGCGCCGCGTCGGCAAAGACCGCCCCGCTCTAGTCCGCGGTTTCCTTTTAGGCCGAGCCCGTCTGTTGGTCGCTCCGATCGGCTTGGAAAGCGTTGTGCGGGCCATGACCGGTGAAGGAATTGCTCAGGAGACAGGACTGCGGTTTGCCAAGCAAATCGTTGAAAAGCTTAATACCGTATTGCAAAAAGACGGCCTGGCGACACGGCTGGAATCCTGCCTTGACGCCCCTCTGATCCAGGACATTGGCGCGACGCAAGCGGCCGAAAACAGCGATTCTCCACCAACGGGGCCATTGCCGACTTTGGACAAGGTGGCCGGCCTTACGACTTGGGACGCCAAAGCGAGCTGGAAGTCTCAGTTGAAGGCAACCGGCGCACTTCATTCCCTGGCCGGTCAAGGAACAGCCTGCTTACTCTTGCCCGAAGATCCGGTCCCCGCGCCGGAAGAAGTCGTGGAATGGCTATCGTGGGCTTGGCACAACACCGAGGTGATGCGCCTGCGCCTAATGCGCCCGATTCCGGTCCATCAACAATTGACCTTGGCAATCGGAGAAAAGGACTTACCGACTTAAGGCGAGGTTTGTTCGTTGTTCGTTGTTCGTTGTTCGTTGTTCGTTGTTCGTTGTTCGTTGTTCGTTGTTCGTTGTCAGTGGTCAGTGGTCAGTGGTCAGTTTTAAACGACAACGACGGCTTACTTATCATTTTACTATCCGCCGACCAATCAGCTATGAACCTTAACAACGAACAACAAACAACGAACAACAAACCAGTCCAATGCACCTCCTAGTCACTGCCGGTAATTCGCAGATGCCGATCGACCGGGTTCGGTGCATCACCAACATCTTCACCGGCCGGACGGGTGCCGGCATCGCCGTTTACGCCCATACACGCGGCCATGACGTTACGCTACTGACCTCGCATCCCGAGGCCGTTGATCAACGGTTGACGGCCGATCCGCCCGGGCGGTGGACACTAAAGACCTATCGAACTTTCGACGACTTCCAGGCTCTCTTAGAACCGCTCGTTCGGCAGGGCATGATGGATGCCATCATCCATTGTGCCGCCATGAGCGACTTTCGCACGGCGGGAATCTATGCCCCCGCGCCAGGCACACGCCTGGACGAGAAACAACACTGGGTGAGCGACACCGCCGCGCCTCCCGGCCTGGTGGATCGCTCGGCGGAGAAAGTCAAGAGCACCGAGCCGGAACTCTGGCTGAGGCTCGTGCGTACCCCCAAGCTCATCGACCGCTTTCGCTGCGATTGGGGCTTTAAGGGCATTGTGGTTAAATTCAAGCTCGAAGTGGGGCTGGATGACAACCGGCTCCTTGAGATAGCCGAGAGATCGCGGCTTGAGTCAGCAGCCGACTTGATGGTGGCGAACACCTTGGAAGGCGCCCCGCACTGGGCCTATTTGGGACCCTTCCCAGGCGGTTATCTAAAGGTCAGTCGCCGCGACCTGGCAGCGCGGTTGCTGCAAGAGGTGGAGTCGCTGATCGGAAAAAAGAATCATGGCTAACATTCTGCTCGGAATAACCGGTTCCGTAGCCGCCATTCGGGTGCCGGTCCTGGCTCAACAGCTTCACGCAGCGGGACATCAGCTTAAAGTGGTGGCCACTCGGGCTGCGCTTTATTTCTTCGATCCCGCCCAGCTGAACGGCCCTGGGATGGAGAACAGGAGGAAGGGAGAAAAGGAGGACGCCGATTTCCCTTTTGCCAACTCTTGGTTTTTCCGCGATGAGGATGAATGGCCCAACCGGGATTCCGGCAAGCTTTATGAGCGGGACGATCCTGTTCTGCACATTGAACTGCGCCGTTGGGCGGACCTGCTGCTCATTGCCCCTTTGGACGCGAACACGTTGGCGAAATTGGCCAACGGCTTGGCGGACAATTGTTTGACGTGCGTCTGGCGTGCCTGGGACGTGAATCGACCCGTCCTGCTGGCGCCCGCTATGAACACGCTCATGTGGGAACATCCGCTTACCGTCCGCCACTTGCGCCAACTCGCCGCCGACGCCCAACCGGGACCGGTCCCCGCGGATTTGCCGACTGAAGAATTGCTGACATGGATAAACGAGCACTGTCCCCGCCTGCAAATTGTGCCGCCCGTCAACAAGCGCCTGGCCTGCGGCGACATCGGCGTCGGCGCCATGGCCGCGGTGGAGGAAATTGTCGCAGCCGTGTCAGGCTGCTGTAATAAGCAGTAAAGTAGCCCGCCGCTCCGCGGCGGATTCCGCGACGGAGTCGCGGGCTACTTTTTCCTTCAAAGATCATTCCGGCCGCAGCCTGTAAGAAAACGCGCCTAGCAGGTCGCCGCGCTCAACCTCATGGCACTGCACACATTGGCTGACCGCTCGAATGGACCCTACCATGCGGATTTCCCGAGGAGCGTGTCGCACTTTGAGGTCTTCGCCATGCTTAAGGACTTGCAGCGCGTCTCGTTCAAAGGCATCCAGCGGGCGCGTTTTGGCATCGCGCAATTCATCCATGCGGGGCAGATTCTTGGAGATATAGGCCACCGGCTCCTCATGCTTGAGAAGGCTGACCAGCTCCAGGTCTTGTACTTCCCATCGTAAAGGAGCATCCAATTTAGGCATTCTGGAGAATCGATGCGCTTGGAATCCGGCGACACGATCGCGTCTTTCGATGTAGCCAAACCCACGCGGATTGATGAAATCGAAAAGACCATTGGTATGCAGATCACGGAGGCTCGACTCTTCTAATTCTTTCGAACCCACGCCATTCTGACCTTTGTCACCAGAGTCAGCGACCGCAAAATCGGCCGCCAGTATGTCCTTGTAGTCATAATCGGAGAGCGGAACGGGTGCCGGCTCTTCAATCTCAAGGACCGTTTCAGAGGGCCTCATTCCCCGGACCACCCCAAATCCGGGAGAATTGATGAATTGCTTGACCGAATCAGAGTGGATTTCCTTGAGACTATAAGCCCGACGTCTAATCATATAGTCACAATCAATTCTCTCTTCCATCTCCAGCCATTGGCCCCGCTTCAAGTTTTTGTCGTTCTCCCTTGCCGGCGTGGCCGGCTCCTGCATGTTCGACTCGCTATTGACCTGGTGGGCGCCCTCATAAGCCAACCGTTCATGCATCGATTCGAACGGAAATTGGGCTGCCAAATCAGCTCGTTTCTTTACGGAGGAAAGCGCGTAGATTCCCGCCACCAAATAAACAGTGACTGTAGCCGCTAGACAGGCCCCAAGATAAGTTCGAAAACGAGCGGAACAGGCTTGGCAAATCAAACCGGAAAGCACGATTAACAGGGCATTCGCCATAAGAAGAGGAGAGGACAATGCTCCACATCCTAGCATTCCGATCAGGGCCGAACTAATGTTGGCTTCTTTATACCGGGCCGATCCATAGACACTGCTCAAAGCAAATAGGAGAAGGAATCCGGACGCGCACAGGGAGAGTATTAGCATTGCAAGAAACTCCGGACTGGCCCACGTAAAAGGTCGACATGCAGTCGAATGATGAAGTGCTAAAAGTGCATCTTGCCATTGATCGTGCCTATTTGCAATCGACAAGCTTTGACTTGGGTCCAATTCCAATGTACCTTTCGGCCTGATCAACGAATCTTAAGCCCCGAACGCCTTCATTAGCATGCACTGGACGCAAAATTACGACCCGACCGGCTCCCCCCTCCTCTCGACGCTGGTCGCCGCGCTGCCGATTGTAGTCTTGCTGGGTCTTCTGGCGACCGGCCGGGTGGCGGCGCCGGGCGCGGCGCTGGCGGGGTTGGCAACGGCTCTTTTGTGCGCCATCTTCGTTTTCAAACCGCCCGAAATCGCTCAGGCGGATAGCGCCGGCCTTTCGGGCTGGGCGGCCACCGTGCTTGCCGCGGCGGGGCAGGGGGCCGCCTTTGGACTCTTGCCCATCGGCTGGATCGTCCTTGCGGCGATTTTTCTCTACACGCTCACGGTGGAGACCGGGCACTTCGAAATCGTCAAGCACTCAGTCCTGGCTCTGTCCGATGATCGGCGCATCCAGGCGCTGTTGATCGCGTTTTGCTTCGGGGCTTTCGTGGAGGGGGCGGCGGGGTTTGGGACTCCGGTCGCCATCTCGGCGGCCTTGCTCATGGGCGCCGGCTTCAAACCGCTCCAGGCGGCAGGCCTGGCGCTGTTGGCTAACACGTCCCCGGTGGCGTTTGGCGCGCTGGGCGCGCCCATTACGACGCTGGCCAAAGTGACCGGTCTGGACGAGTTGCACTTGAGCGCCATGGCGGGCCGGCAGTTGCCTTTTTTCTCGCTGCTGGTTCCGGCCTGGTTGGTGGCGGTGATGGCGGGCTGGCGCGGCATTGTCGGCGTGTGGCCCGCGCTGGTCGTCTGCGGCGGCAGCTTCGCGCTCGTGCAGTTTCTGGTCTCCAATTATCACGGGCCGTGGCTCGTGGATGTGGCCGGCGGCGTCATCTCGCTGGTCTGCCTGGCCCTTTTCTTGAAAGTTTGGCAACCGAAATCCACCTGGCACTTCGCGGATGAAGTCTCGCCGGCGCTGGTCCGGCCGCCGCCGAACTTCTACACGCGCCGACAAATCGTCTCCGCCTGGATGCCTTGGGCGCTCCTGACGGTCTTCGTTTTTGTCTGGGGTTTGCCCGCCGTCAAAGCGGCGCTCGGCAGGGTCAGTGTGCGCGTGCAAACGCCTTATTTGCACAAGGAAATTACCCGCACGCAGCCGGTCGTGAACGAGCCGAAGCCGGAGGAAGCGGTCTATGATTTCAACTGGTTGTCCGCGACCGGGACCGGCATCTTTTTGGCGGCGGTGGCCTCGGCGTTCTGGCTGCGCATCAGGCCGCAGCGCTTCGTCCGCCTGTTCGCGCTGACCTGCTACCGCCTGCGCTGGCCGCTCTTCACCATCGCCTGCATGTTGGCCATCGCGTTCACAACGCGCTACAGCGGCATGGACGCCACATTGGGCCTGGCGTTCACGCACACCGGACGCATTTACCCCCTCTTTGCCGCGCTATTGGGCTGGCTGGGCGTCGCCCTGACCGGCTCGGACACTTCTTCGAACGCGCTGTTCGGCAGTCTGCAAACGATCACGGCTTCGCGGTTGGTGGCGGACAACGTCTTGCCGCTCACGGCTTCGCAAGCGGCCATTCTCCTGGCGACCGCCAACAGCACCGGCGGCGTCATGGGTAAAATGATTGATGCCCAGAGCATCGTCGTATCCGCCGCAGCGACGCAGCAACCGGGACAGGAAGGCGCTATCCTGCGCTTCGTTTTCTGGCATAGCCTGGCGCTAGCGATCCTGATGGGCAGTCTGGTGTTGGTCCAAGCGTATTGGTGGACCGCGGCCATCCCCTAAACGATGAACCGACAGCGCCGTTGGACGGACTGTCTGTCCGTCCTACAACACGTTCACAAACTCATGAAACTCCTGATAACCAACGACGACGGCATCGATGCGCCGGGCATTGCAGCCCTGTATCAAGCGGCGGCACGAATCGGCAATCCGGTCATGGTAGCGCCGACCGATGCGCTATCCGGATGCAGCCATCGAGTGACCACGCAAACGCCCTTGCGGGTCTGTGAAAAGGAGCCGGGGCTCTTTGCGGTAAAAGGCACTCCGGCCGATTGCGTCCGTCTGGGCCTGAGCCAGCTGGCGGCCGATGCGGCCTGGGTGTTGTCGGGGATCAACGAAGGCGGCAATCTAGGCGCGGACGTTTATCACTCTGGCACCGTCGCCGCCGTCCGGGAAGCCGTCCTTTACGGCCGGCAGGGCATCGCGGTGTCGCACTATCGCAAGAAGAATTGGCCTATCGATTGGGAGCAGGCCACCGACTGGATCGCGCCGATCCTGGCCGATCTCATCACGAGGCCGTTGCCCGCCGGCGGGTTTTGGAATATCAATCTGCCACATCTCGAACCGGGCAGCCCGGCCCCGGAAGTGGTTTATTGCCCGCTCGATCCCGCGCCGCTGCCCATCGGGTTTCGCCAAGAAGGGGACGATTGGCATTATGTCGGGGACTACCACAGCCGCTCAAGGCAGCCTGGCGCCGACATTGACGTGTGCTTTCGAGGCAAGATCGCGATAACCGAAATGCGGCTCTAAAGTACCCCGCGACTCCGTCGCGGAATCCGCCGCCAAGCGGCGGGGCACTTTCCTCTACCGCCAGGCCGTGAGGATAGCGCCCATGAGCATGAAGCCGACCAGATCAACGCCGAAGTCAATAGCGAACAGTTTAGTCGGCCAGTTGGCGAAGGCGTAGTGTTTGGCCATGGAGGCGCCGAGAAAGCCCAGCGACGTCGCAGCGCCCAACGCAAGGCCGTGGCCGATATTCCAGGCTTTTTCCGGATCCCGATCAAACCACTGGATAAAGCAAGCCAGCATGGCGGCATTGACAAACGAGCCCAGTGCGGCCGTAACGTAAGGCACGGGGCCCTTGGGCAGATCCTCCTTGCGTTTATTGAGCGCCTCCAGCCAGGAATGGCCTAGAGCGCCGTACCAAACGCCGCCCAGAAGAAAATTTGCCGCGGTTGCCGCCAAGACGGCCAGCCAGTTGATGGTCGGCATGCGTTTACCTCGCGTTAGCGTCTAAAGGATTCTTTCCATTTCTTTTCACGGGGGTGTGGCGGAAATGGAGAGAACCAAATGCCAGGCGGACAATGTCTACATCGTTATTCGCCGCTAACTGTAGCGCCTAGCTCCCTTCGGGCGCTTCCGCGGCGATCTTGCGATAGGTCTTGATGGCCGCTTGAAAGGTGCGGTCGGCCTCATTGCGTTCGGATTCGGCAATATCCTTTTTGCGGACCCGCCACAGCTGCTCAATTACGTCCACACACCATAAGGCGCTCTTGCGCGAGGCACGGATCGGCTTGCCGGCGACGAGGACGTTTACCGGATTGGTGTGCAACTGGGGAAATTCACGCAGCGCCACCCAGCTGCTTTTATCGATATTAACCGTAAATGTCAGATCGTGGGGTTTGTCGTCGGCCGGAACTTCTTTGGCGTCCACGGCCTCGCCGTTGACAATTATCTCCACCTTGCGCGTCGTGCCGCCAGGAAGTCGCGCGCCGACTGCCGTGCCCAGTGGCGTCTGGGCAGCGAAGGCGACCTGGGCTTTAACTGTCACCGGGCCGGGTTTGTCCAGGGCCACGTCGCCAAAGCCGGGGGCCTTGTCGTTGACGCGGAAATCCAGCGCGTGAGCATACCCGTCGGAGATGTAAGAGCGTCCCTTGGCCACACCGTTGCACCAATCCGTGAAATCAACGCGATCAACTTTTCCTAACTGCACATACACGCGTCCCTGGCCGACGCGGCTGCCGCTGATACAGGGGAAATCGGTTTCGCCGCTGGCCTTGAGCGGAAAGCCGCAGTTCATGAGATGATACCAGCAGTTCCATTCCGGCACGCGGGCGGTATCCATGGCGCTGATGAAGTCGCACAGCTTCTGAGCTGTGGTGACGCAGATTTCCTGCGCGCCGATGCCGTTCATTTCCGGGATGGCGAGATTGGGCAGCTTGTTGGCCGCCCGGGCCAGGCCGGCCTTGAGTTCGTCCTCCGTGAGGAAACCGTCTTTATTGGCGTCCAGAGCGGCAAACGATTCAGGCAGGAGTCCTTTGCCGGCTTCCGCCTCGCTGAGTTTGCCGTCCTTATCCGCGTCAAGCTGCGTCAGCAACCGATGGGCTGCCGCGCCGGGATTGACCTCCAGGCCGTTGGCCGAATGGGCATAGCCGGTCACGGCGCCTTGCTGTTTGGCCCAGCGCATGAGCGGCGTGGTCCAGGTCGGCCACCCCTTGGTTTTGCTGCCTTCGGAGCCGGGATACGTCTGTTCGCGCAGATTCAGCAAGCAGACATGGCCCAAGGCTTGCGAACCGAAGCCGCTGACTTCGACGTCGTATTTGATCACGGTAAACGGCTCGCTGATCTTGTTCGGCTTATCTTCAAAGAATTGCCGTTGGAAATCGTAGCAGGGGCCCCAGGTCAGATTGCAGCCGACGTTGAGCCCTTCGCCCTTGACATGCAGGAACATGTCCTCGGCGAAGACTCCCTCGGTCGGGCTGGTGTAATGGGCACAGCCCGCCGCGTGAATATGATGGTCGCCGCTGTAGAAGCCGTAGTCCCGTGGGTTGATCCAGCGCTCCAGTTGCACGGCGATCTTGGCATCGCCGGCTTCCGGGATTGTGATCATTTTTTCCAGCAGCTTGTACTCGGGGCCGCGCCCATATTGCATGGTGAATTCGCCCGGCGGCAAAAGCACGACGCCGCCGTCAGACCGATAAATTTGCTGCTGGAAAAAGAAGTCGGGGGCCAGACGCTTGACCTGCGGCGGGTAGACGTGGCCGGCCTTGTCGCGAAACGTGAAGCGCCCGACCGTCGGATGGCCGTCGAAATCGGTGATGGCCAATTTGACTTTCACGCCGGGCCGAACATCGAACAAGATCGGCACTTCGCCGCGGAAGCCCAGATCTTGCGTCCCCTGGCCGACATCGAATGCCAGCGTGCCCTCGCGCTTGCCGGCTTCGTTGCTGTAGAGCAGGCCGATGGCGTATTCCACCTTGAGACCGCTCAAATTGGCTGTCATGGGCGGGCTGGTGAACAGTTCGGTTTCCAGAAAACGCCCCTGGCTATTTTTGTCGTTGTAAACCTTGCCGGCTTGCGGACTAGTCAGGTGCAGGCCTTTCTTAACCGTGCTGTCATTGACAACCTTGATGAGAAAAGGCACGTAGCCGCCTTGTTGCAGCTTGGCCTCGGCCGGGCCGCGTCGAGCCTTGACGCGCGCTTCGGGATTGATCGTCACCTGCGCCAAGACGAGCGGGTCCACAAGCTCCTGAATCTTGCGGGAATCGCGGGCTTTGATGGCGTCGTGGAGGGAGGTCACCGTCGCGGCGGCGGGTTTGGCGCCCAGGAAGCCCAGAGCGTCGAGCAATCGCTCGGCATTGGCAGCCAGCGGTTGGCCTTCGACTTCAACCGCTTCGAGTTCGCCGGCATGGGCCCGCCCTAAAGCCGAGGCAGCGGCCAGAAGTAAGGCCAGTGCTAAACCGACGGGAATCAGCCAGTGGAGAAAGCGCGGCAAGGGTGTAGTGTTCATGGAGAGTCGCTCCGGCCGGGCGAAGAAGAGGGATTAGTGCAAGAGCTTGATCTGCATGGGGTTTTAACACACGGCAAGGCATTTGCCCAGAGGATATGCAACGATTAGCGGCGAGCATCCGGCGACGCGTTCGCCGTAGGGCCCGCCGCTAATCGATCGATCATTTCGCGCGGCGTTTGCGGATACCGGCGGTGTCGATCTTCAAATCCTTGTCACGGCTCTTTAGAAGGGCGGGATCGATCTGTCCGTCCTTGTCGAAGGCCCACATCAACACGGGTTCGCCCAGCGGGAATTCATCTTTGAGGTTTGGCCATGTGTGCCAGGTTTTCCCCCAAGTGCCCTTCACGCCGTCCATGAGCTTGGTGTCTTCTTCGGCCGATAGATTGGGGGCGACGAGGAGACCGGACGCGACTTCATAATCATGCGGGTGCCAGTATTGTTTTTCTTGCTCCGGCAAGCTGCGGAAAATTTCACCGGAGACAATGTATTCGATGCCCAGGAAGCGGGCCTTGGCTTTGTTGTTTTCAATGATGATGCATTGAAAGAGACCCGGACGCACTTCCATGCAATAGTGGTGCGCTTCCACCTGCAACTTCGGATCTTTCTTGGCCACGTGGAAGGCGCACAAATAAAGATGCATGTCGTCGAGCGGCGTGCCCGCCAAGGCGCAGGCTTTGTTCTTGGCGGATTCTTCCGCGCGAAGCATCGGGGCGGTCCCCAAGACCGCGCCGGCGGCAAGGAGCGCTTCACGGCGATTCATAAGCAGGACCTTTCTTGAATAGGAACGGGTGGCAAGGATTCGGAGAGGAGAAGTCGCGCTTCGGACAACTGGCGTAAGACCCTACCCCACGATCAAAAGAAGTGTCAAACAAAAAGCGGAATAAATCGGCAGCCGTGCGGACAGTAACTTCATCGGCATTGTCATCTATTTTTGGCGCAACGCCCGCACACACGGAGTGCCGGTTCATTTCTTTCCGCTGCGCATTCGGTCCCATAACAAAATCGCGATCAAGGTCTTGGCATCTTCAATAGCGACCTCGAGCGCCCAACGGACCGCATCCTGCCAGGCCACTATCTGGGGTTCAATTTCCTCGTCGGCCTCCAAATGCATCGGGCCGGGGACGAGGTCCCGGGCCAGAAAGAGATGAGTGCGCTCACTGAGGACGCCGGGGGAAGGGAAAAACTCCGCCAGCTTTTGCCAATGGCCGGCCTGGTAGCCGGTCTCTTCCGCCAATTCGCGCCGAGCGGCCTGGTCGGGTGGCTCCCCAGGCTCCAAAGTGCCGGCGGGGATTTCCCATAGCGTCTCTCCGACGATGGGGCGCTGATTGCGCAGAAGACAAATATGGTCGTAATCTAAAAGAGGCAGAATGGCCACCGCGCCGGGATGCAAAACGACATCGCGCCGGATGATTTGTCCGGCTGGGTTAGTGGATTCATCGACGGCCACCTGAATTTTTCGCCCCTTGAAGACAATCTGCCGGGTCATGCCGCGGCTCCTGTGGGTTGACGAGGATGATTGCTTGACAGCACAGCCGATGTTAGGATCATGAGGTAGAGGACGTAAACCGTTTTCCGGCCCCGCGAGTTCCTGCGATGCGTGATCCGTTTTCTTGGTCCATTCCGCTGGGGTCGCTTTTTGGCATCACGGTCCGGATAAACATTCTTTATCCGATTGTAGCGATCGGCCTGGTCGGCCACGCCTATTACTTGGCTTCGTCCAGTCCTAATTCCTATGCCTCGGGGATTTGGATCGACGTGGCCATGATGATGGGCCTGGCTCTAATCCTCGTCCTCTTGCATGAATTGGGGCATTGTTTCGCCGCTCGCTGGCTCAATGGCAGTGCCGACGAGATCCTTATCTGGCCGCTGGGCGGGTTAGCGCAAGTCGATGTGCCGCAGACTCCCAAGGCTCACTTCCTGGTTGCAGCCGCCGGCCCGGCCACAAACCTTCTTATTTGTTTCCTTCTCGCCGGCGTATTCATATACCAGGACGTTCGGCCAACTTGGAACCCCTTGGACGTGCCCTGGCGGATAAATGACGACGGTTTTATCCGACTCTATTTATGGAACGGAGAGCCTTTCGAGACGAAGCTCTTAGGGTGGATCGTTCTGGCGCGGACCTTTTGGCTCAGTTGGGTTCTTTTCCTCTTTAATGCCGCCCTGCCTGGTTTCCCGCTGGACATGGGCCGCATGCTTCAAGCAACCTTGTGGCGCTTCGTCGGCTATCGCCAGGCGACTCATGTGGCGGTGATCGTCGGCTTTGTCACGATGCTCGTCTTGGGAATCACTTCCATCGTTGTGAAGGACTTGCTGCTTTTTGCTCTGGCCGGGTTCATTTACGTGTCCTGCCGCCAACAGTACATCATTTTGGAAACCGGCGGAGAGGAATCGCTCTTCGGCTACGATTTCTCCCAGGGATACACGAGCTTGGAACGGGATCAGCCGATTGCTCCGCCGCGGCCCCGCCAACCCAACTGGTTTCAGCGCTGGCAGCAGCGCCGCACCAAGCTGAAAATGCAGCGCGACCAAGAAAAGCGCGAAGCGGAAGAGCGCCGCATGGACGAGCTGCTCGAACGCGTCCACAACAACGGCCTCAGCGCCTTGACCGAGGAGGAACGCCGATTCCTCAAGCGCGTCAGCGACCGTTATCGCAATCGGCACTGAGTATGTTCGTTGTTCATTGTTCGTTGTTGGTTGTAAAGGAAGCCGATCGAGACACAAGACGCATAGTCTGATAGTCTGTTGGCTGTTTTACAACGAACGACCAATAACGAACTACGAACAACGAACAAGCAAGACATGATCCAACCCCGTCTTCTTAAAGGCTTTCATGACTATCCCCCCGCCTTGATGATCCCGCGCGAGCAATTGCTGGAAAAAGCCCGGCAGGTGTATCGCTCCTTTGGGTTTGCTCCGATTGACACCCCCGCTTTGGAGTACACGGAAATCCTTCTGGGCAAGGGGGGCGAGGAATCCGATAAGCTCATTTACCGCTTTAAGGATCATGGCGATCGGGATGTGGCCTTGCGCTTCGATCTCACCGTGCCTTTCGCGCGCTTTGCAGCCATGCACATGAACGACCTGGGCACCCCCTTCAAGCGCTATCACATGGGACCCGTCTGGCGCGGCGAGAACACGGCTCATGGCCGCTTTCGCGAGTTTTGGCAATGCGATTTCGACACCATCGGCACAACCAGCAATGCGGCAGACATTGAAACCGCCTTGGTCATTCACGAAATGCTCCTGTCCTTCGGCTTCGAGCGCTTTCAGATCCACGTCAACAACCGCCTGGTGCTAAACGGCTTACTGGAAGAGCTAGGTCTGGCCGGACATACCGCCGCTATATTGCGCGCGCAAGACAAGCTGGCCAAGATCGGCCACGAGGCGGTCGCCGCCGAGATGGTCGAGCAAACCGGAATTGCCTCCTCGCAAGCCGAGCGCATTCTCGCGCTCGTGGAAATGTCCGGATCCGATACGGAGATACTCGACCGATTGCAGAAGGATTTCGGCAACAATGCCAAAGCCGCTGATGGCATTAACCGGCTGCGCCAATTGCTTGCTATAGCGGCCAAAACAGGGGTTCCCGAAGGACGTCTCCGCCTGGATCTCACGATTGCCCGCGGTCTTGATTACTACACCGGCACAATTTACGAAACAATCTTGACCGATATGCCGGCCATTGGCAGCATTTGTTCGGGCGGCCGCTACGATAATTTAGCGAGCCTCTATACCAAACAACAGTTGCCCGGCGTTGGCGCCTCGCTTGGTCTAACCCGGCTGTTGGCCGCGATGGAAGAAATGAAATTGCTGCCGAAAATCTCCACGCCCGCGCCGGTCTTGATGATTCAATTCACGCCGGAGTGGCTGGGAGATTATCAAAGCATGGCGAAGGACCTGCGCCGCCAGGGAATCGGCGTGGACATCTTCCCGGACGCCAAGAAAGTGGGCCAGCAACTGCAATACGCCGAGCGCCGCGGCTTTCGTTTCGCCCTGATTGCTGGACCCGATGAGTTCGCCAAAGGAATCTGGAAGATCAAGGACCTGGCGGCGCGAACGGAACAGACCGTGCCGGCCGGCGAGGTCGTCGTGGCTTTGCAAGGCCTGCTAAATAACTGAAAAGAGTTTAGCCACAAAAAGCACAAAAAGGCACAAAGAAATTGAAGGCCATATGAAAGAAAAGATTCTCGCCAGATAACCTGCCCTTCTTCCTTTTTAGTGCTTTTTGTGTTTTTCGTGGCTAAACTTGCTTTTTCGTGGCCAAATGTGCTTCGATAAGGATTGCCAATGGACCGAAGCAATCATTATGAGGCGGCGTTCGAAGCGTATCTTCGCTGGCACCGCTATTGCTATGTCGCCGTGGACGAGACGCGCCGAGCGGTGCTAGGCGAGACGCGCGTCAAGAATCTGGACTTCATTGTCTACGGGGAGCCGGACGCCCGCTTGCTTATTGACGTTAAGGGTCGCCGCTTT
>JBJMQT010000107.1:0-16375 GCA_045802525.1 Gemmataceae bacterium | reverse complement strand
TCCTTGCTCTATCACGCCGATCCGTACCCGTTCCCTTTTTCATCCGCCATCATGTAAGCCGGCCCTTTGTCCGTCATGGCCCATTGGCCGCGCACTTTGCCCGCTGCATCAACCAGGCTAGCCCTCGGCTTGGAATTTTTGCTTGCCGGCCTGGTTACTGTCGGCCGGCTTAGACCACTGGTAGAGCAATCCGGCGATTGCCATCGCGCCAAGGATTGCTGAGAAGGCGGTCAAGCGCCGGCTTCGATTCACTTGGCTTTCTAACTGCGCCAGACGCTCTTTGAGCGCATCCAATTCAGACATAGAGGGAGCCTCGATAAGATGTATGAATCTAAGTCTTGTGGGATTTTAGCAAAGGGGTAGCTATTGCCCGGTAGAAAGGCCGGCTTGAGGGCACTGACGGTTTCGTTTAACATTCTGGCGCGGCTCCCTTCGGGTGGGAAGTCAATTCTAACCCCGTGACTCTTTAGAACAGCGCGCAGCCGGACACCAGGCAGAATGACTGTCGGCCTAGGGATCTATGATTGGCTCAATTTTCAGTTCGGGAAACCGCTTTTGCAGGTCCTCGAATAGCTCGGGCCGTTGGATGCGGAGATGCGCATCGACAACGGTGAGCGTGCAATCCAGGATTATTCGCTGGTTGCGCGTCCACTCTTCTGGCGTCGCCCGCCAAGGGGCCTCCTCCGCCTGGGCGTTCGGGAAATCGTAGTAACTGTAGTGCGAAAAACCGGGTGAATCGACGAGTAGGAAGTAACTTCCTTTCGGCGCGTTCGCGTATTGGGCCTTCAGGTTCTTGACAAATTGATCTCTTGATGACCTCCGTTTCGCAAACGCTTCTTTGGTTTCCTGAGGCTTCTGCGGTCTTCGGTTGTCGCCGAACATTGCTACAACCGGCTGACTCAAAGTACCGTAAGTCGAGCCATCGTCCAGTCCTCCATCAAGGTCGAGGCAAATCCGGAATCGCTTGTCGTCGTGGCCGCTGACGACGGAGATCATCCCGCCGAGCGAGTGTCCCAGCGCGCCGACCATATTCGTATCCAATCGGTGCCGAAGTTGTTTTGGCGCTCCCTTCAGAGTGCCGGAATTAAGCTGCTCTAATTGGTTGAGTACGAATTGATTGTCCAGAGATCCCGCGCGGTGGCGCTCGGCATGAAACGCCGAGCGCTCGTCCTTGGTGCGTGTAGGGTCCTGATCCCAGCCGTTCTGGGTGATGATTCGCCCATCAGGAAACACGACCGTGCCTCCATCGAAGCTGTGCTCAACTGCAGCGACAACATACCCGTGGCTGACCAGGTTTTCAATTATCGCCGTATAGCAAAGCACCGGAATCCCGCCGCCGTGAGAGAATATTAGTATCGGGAACTTCTCCTTCCGCCCGGCGGGAGGAGCATCCTTTATGGCGTGCGATTTTAGGCTCGCTATGGTCTTGTAGGAACTGCCGTAGGACTCGCGGAAAAAGTTCTTGCCAAACTTTTCTTCAAAGGCTTCGACCTCTCTCAGGTGTGGGAAGTACTCTGACCGAGTGCCGGCGGCGTCCTTTTCAACCGGATAGAGGAGGTAAACGAGGAGCTCACGCTTCTTCTTGTCCCTCTCGCCCGATTGTGTCTCCAGGCGAGAATCATCAGTCCAATCGAAAACTCTGAGGCCAACGCCAAAACGACCGGTCAGTTCCGGGAGTTGTCCCTGCGCTGAGATCGGCAATGGGGTAATTAGAATGAAGCCGAGCAATATAGAAATTCGGAAAGCGAGCATTCTCACGTTACTTTTCTCCAGAAAGCAGATACTCGCGTGCATGCCGGGCAGGATGGTTTTTGTCCCCAGTCCAAGGCGATGCAGGATAGGTCCGCAAGCTTTGCTCAACCCCAACCAGGAATCCCCGCCTAGAATGGGGCAAAAGGAAGCGTTGGGATTTCGTTATAGCCCCATAGCTCCTTGGGACATTATCTTAATTGTTGAGCTACGCAACGAAGAATACCAAACAGAATTCATTATGCCGGCTCGGCCCTAATCTCGGTGAAGGCATGTAAGATGAAGCGTGACCCAGGTGCTATCACATTCGGTCATACTTTGCGGGCTGCCGAAGTTTCAGGCTTCATTTTAACCGAGACAATGCATCCGCCACATCTGGTGCTCCCGCGCCATGACCACGCCTGTGCGAACCTGAACTTTGTCTTGCGCGGCTCGCTCCGCGAATCGTTTGGCCGATACGTTGAAGACTGCGGTCCTTACAGCGTAATAGTCAAGCCGCCTGGGGAGTCCCACTCGAATCGCTACGGGGAGACAGGTGCTCATTGCCTTGTGGTGGAGATCCCCGCGCACCGACTCGACGCGGCCCGGCCATTTGCCGCCGACCTCTTTAATCGCCCGGCCTTCCACCCAGAAGGGGGCCTGACCCCCCGGTTCCTGGAAATCTACAAGGAGTTGAAGCAGCCCGACCGCGCCTCCCCCCTGGTGCTTGAGGGGCTGGTTCTGGAACTAATCGGGAAGGCCGCCAGGGAGAATTCCTCTTCGGGAACCTCTCCGCATCCTGCCTGGCTTCGCCGGGTCGAAGAAGTGCTTCACGACCGATCCAATGAGCCTCATACGCTTTTGAGCCTTGCTGAGGAGGTGGGCTTTCACCCGAGCTATCTGGCTCGCACTTTTCGGAAGTTTCACCATTGTTCAGTGGGCGACTATGTCCGAGGCCTTCGCCTGGATGGGGCAGCACGAGAGCTTTGTACCACAAGAAAAGCATTGGCCCAGGTGGCGGTGGACGCCGGCTACTATGATCAGAGTCACTTTACCCATGCCTTCAAGGCACGATTCCGAATGACACCGGGAGAGTTCCGAGCAGCAGTCCGGGCCGGAGTAACAGGTGCTTGATGTGGCGTTACGAACTGCCAGCTCGATTTAGCACTGAAGCTAGGAAACAGGAAAGCAAAGTCCTTGCTTCTCCAGATTAGTGAGGCGGCAACTGCGCGTAGCTAGCCGTCCGCTTAAGATGATCCAAGTGCGGCACTTCCCTCGGCCATAGGATGGCAATGTCAGTAGTGTTCTCCTTAGCAATAGTGGGTCCAATTTTCCAAGATGTTTGCCAAGTCGTTTGGTTAACTTTTGTTGAAGGGTGACAGAGCGTGCCGTCTGGGACCTTATGGAAAGGCCTGTTTGGGATAAATCGCTATGGGCTCTTACATATACCTAGCTTTCAGTTTTCTTTTCCTGGTCCCTTCCCTCGCCGGAAGTAAATCGCCGACATTGTGGGGTGATCTTGCGACAGGCCCTCACAAGGTCGGCTATCGTATTTACTATCATCAAGACACGTCGCGCTCCTGGAACCTCACGAGCGCCGTAGCAACGAAAGACAGAACTGGAAGGCCGGTAAGGGTGAGTGTGTGGTATCCAACCCGAGAGCCCTCCGATACTCCCGGCATGCCGTTTGCCCGGTACGTTGATCCCCCAGGAGGAGAGAAACGGTTCAAGGAGGTAAACCGAGCGCTGGCGGAGCGCGACGCTACGAGCCTTAGGCGAATTCTTAAGGACGAAACTACATTCCTAAAGCTGCTTGATACACCAACGGCGGCAGAATTAGACGGATCCGCCGCGGCTGGTCCATTCCCCATCCTGGTCTACTCCTCGGGCCTCAATGACACCGCTGCCTCCGGCTCTCTGCTGGCCGAATACCTGGCATCTCATGGTTTTGTGGTCGTAAGCGTACCTCAGCTCGGTTCAGATTACGGGCGGTTCAGTTTGGGCGTCAACCCCGTAGATATGGAGACCCAGATTAGGGATCTGGAATTTGCCGCAGCCGTCGTTCGCGAACTTCCGTTTGCGGACCGCGATCGTTTGGCTGTCGGCGGGCACAGCATGGGAGGTGTTGCCGCGCTGGTGTATCAAATGCGACACCCTGAAGTCGGGGCTATAGTGGGCCTGGACGCCTCCTACGGCTCCCGTGATCTTAAAAGCGTTCTGACGAGCTCCGCTTATTATCGCCCAGGCCGCGTACGCGTGCCGTTGCTGGATCTGCGGCGCGCAGACGCCCAGGTGGATTTAAGCGCAATCGACGCTTTGGATTTCTCCGACCGCTACTTTCTTGAGTTTTCGGGAGTGGCCCACGCGGATTTTACAACGTTTCCCATGATTGCCATGCGATTTCCAACGGACATCCAAGGGCGGACGCCGGAAGCTGCTCGGACGGCTTTCGAGACGACGTGCCGGTACATTGAGCATTTCCTCGATGCAACGCTCCGCGGCGGCCAGCAGGGGAAGGCTTTCCTGGCAGAGCGGCCAGAGAATAACGGCGTGCCCAAAGAGGTCGTGACGTTACGCTTGCGGCGGGGACTTGCTCCCCCACCCACGGCTGTGGATTTCGCTCAAAACGTGGAACGAAACGGGCTGGAAGAAGCCCGCCGCCTCCTTGGCGCATGGCAAAAACGCTTACCCGGGCGTGACATTATTGAGGAACCAGCACTTAATGCGCTCGGTTACGACTTCCTAGCTCGCGCACGGCTGCGTCTTGCAACCGACCTGTTTCGACTAAATGCCGACGCGCACCCGGCGTCGGCGAACGCCTATGACAGTCTGGCAGAAGGCTACTTGGCACAGGGCGACCGGTCGTCCGCTGCTCAAGCCTACGAGAAAGTTCTCGAAATCTTGGCAACCGACAAAGGGTCCGGGCGCCCCGAGGACGCTCTCCGCAAGAACGCCAAGGACAAGCTGAGAGAACTGAAGCGAGGGCGGTAAGAACCTGCCTCAATGATTGGATTTTCGCAGGAGACCTATACGACTGGGCTTTCTCTAAGCATCCAGATAATGCCCGAACCAGCTGTGCGCGACACGGTGCGGAAGGCGCTTACGCTTTCAGGCCAACCCCCTAAGAGAGGTAGCTATGTGTTTTGATTACGATCACGAGGAGGTATCCAGGCGTTCATTCCTTGCTGTCTCGACTGTCACGCTTGCCGGGATAGGTCTGCCTGCTAGTGCCGCGGCCGAGCTACCCCCAGATGGAAAGGCGCTTGACGATCCAACAATCCGGCATGAAATGGTTACCTTCCCAAGCGGCATGTCTACGATCAAAGGCTTTCTGGCTAGACCCAGGGACGATAAGAAACATCGCGGCATCCTGGTCCTTCATGGCAATCCTGGCCTCCCGGAGTGGGTGCAACAGTTCACTGCGGGCCTGGCACAGGCCGGCTACGCCGGGCTCGTGTTCGATTTGAACTCTCGTGTCGTTCCGGACTCGACCAAACTCGATAAGCCCCTCGAGTTCTACATCAGTAATACCTTCGACAAGCAGGTCACCCAGGATGCGCTGGCCGCGATCAAATACATGAAGGCGCAACCCTTCACGAAGCCAGGCGGCGTGGGCTGGGTCGGCTTTTGCGGTGGTGGCCGAAAGGGCCTCGTACTCTCCACTCAGTGCAAGGACATTAAGGCCGTCGTCTCCTTCTACGGGTCGGTGCGGTTCACGGGCACGAACGCCAAAGACCCAATGGCGGACGTCATGGATGTTGTGGACCAGATCAAGGTTCCTGTCCAGGGCCATTATGGGTTACTCGATAAGGTTGCCCCGGCCCCGGATGCCAAAGCGTTCGAGCGAAAGTTGAAGGCTCAGAAAACCCCCGTGGAGATGTACTACTATGACAAGGCGGGACATGGTTTCTACGACTTTTCCTGGCGCATCGAACAAGACGGTGCCTTCGGCTACAACGCGGAGGCGGCGAAAAGCGCACGTGAAAGGACGGTTAAATTCCTGAAGGCTCAGTTCGAATAGGGACGGGAGGTCCCGCCTTGGTCTTGCTGTTAAACGTGGTGAACCGCCAATTAACCGTCATGTGCGCCGCATTCCAGCTTCGTGTCGCCGCGCCGTTACTTTCCCAGCCGGGCTAGCACTTCGAGGTCGGTCGCATTGGGAACTTTCAGCCACGGCCGCCGCACCAGTCGATCGCACACTTGATATTGAGCGGTTTACCGACCGTCTCCCGCGGCCCGTGATTAGCATAAGGATTACTGACTCGGTCACGGCGGCCAAAGTCGGAATCCTTAAGGCAGAGCTCAACCATGGCGACCCGCCAATCCTTCTTGGTGCTCTTCCTCGGCGTGGAGGTTCTCCTGCTCGCGAACGGCCTGCGTGCCGCACCGGAGAAGAGCGAGGACGCGCGGGCCGCCCTCGAATCGAGGGGGAATGGGCGGCAGTCTCATTCGCCGGAGATTGGGACGGTAACTATGTGCCTTCCGCGGATGCGGTCAGGACTGGAAAGCTGTTGCTCAAGCGCAAGGGCTTCAGCAAATACGAGTTCCGCGAAGGCAAGGTTACGCGTGGTCATCTTTGTAGCCAAGGTGGCGGAAGCCTTCCGCAATGGCGTTTGATCCTGCCGCTTCCGGCTGGTTCCATAGGGAATTATCGGCATCGGCTCCGTTCACGATCTTGGCCAGGAGCCAGGAGGGCCTGGTCGTTCCCCAGTTTGTACTTCTTCACGATCGCGTCGAACGAGCATTCCTTTCCATGGTGGCCAAGCTCGACATCTTTCACGTCAAAAGGAATTGCCCCATCGCGGCCGGCCACCTCCATTACTTTCTCGGCCGGGACTAAAAGGAATTCGGCCTTGGGGTCGATGAACTTGCGGATCTATCAGGGACAGGCCACCCGGTCAACCTTCACATGCTCACGGGTAATCCATTTCATGGGTTGCCTCCAGGCAGTTCGAGCAGTTGCCAGAACAATTTACGGAAGAGCCTGATAAACCCGGACTTCCGGTCCTTCTTTATCCTTATGCCGCGGCATGACCACGTAAAGGCGGCCGGATTCCGGGTCGAAAAGCGAGGTTCGGGCGAGCTTCGTAGTGGGAATCTTTTCCTGGACCTCGTAGCGATCTTCATCGAGTTGCCGGATCACCGTCAGAAAGCCTTCGCCGCAAGAGGCGTATATCTTCTTCCTCTTGGCGTCAAAGAATAAATCATCCAGGTCGCCGGGAATGTCCACACTGGTGATTTCCTTGCCTGATTTGCTATCGAGAACCACAACCTTGGGCTTGTTACGACAGCCCACGAAGAGCCGATGATTGGCCCTATCCATGGCCAGCGGGAAATTATCGCCGGCCAGATTAAGGGGAAACGTTTCGATGACTTTATTCTTCTCGATTTCGATCACGACAACCTGGCTGAGGGAGGGAGTGTTGAGGTACAACCGCCCGTTGTCCGAATCGAGCAAGAAGGATTCCGGGGACGCCGGCAGCTTGATGTCGGCCTTTACCTCGTAATTCTTGGGATCAATTACCGCCAGGGCATTTTCCGCGTGGGCCACATAGATTCGGTTGGTGCGCGCGTCGTAGCGAACGTTGTCGGCATCCGGCAATTTGATGGCTTTGAGAAGCTTGTATTCCTTTCCATCGAAGACGTTGCAGACTCCATCGTCGCCATTGCCAACGAATATGCGGTCGAGGTCGGGAACATAGGCGATACCCTGAATCTTTTTCTGATCGGGCACCTGTTTAATCAGTTTGCCGGCCTTCAAATCCACGATGTCCAGACTACCGTTGGCCATGTTCGCCACGAACAGACGCGCGTTTTTGGCATCCAGAGCAAGGTGATCCAGCCGACCCTCGGGACCCTTCAAGGGAATTGTTTCCACGAGTTTCAGGGAAGTCGGCTCGGCAGCGGCGGAGGGAATGACGCAGAGTAGGGCGAAAAAGAAACTGTTTCCCAATGCCCACCAACGACTTTTTGTAAAGCGGACTTGTTTCATGATTCGTTCCTTTTTGAAAATCGGGCCCTGTGAGAGATGGCCGTTACTTCAGTGGTCCTTGCCGCGGCTTGCCGTTTTCTGGGCATCCAGGGCCGCCTTGATCCCGTTGGCCAGATCTTCCGCCTTGCCCTTGCCCCAGAAGTGCGTGAAGTAGAAGGCGGGTTGTTCGCCGATCATATGATTGTGGAGGGCCACGACATGAATCTTCGCTTTGCGCAAGGCGTGCAGCACCGGTTGCACCTCCGCGGCGGTCATGATGACATCGCCATCGACGGCCGCCAGGTCATCGCTTCCTGAAAACGCCGCCCACGTCGTTAGTCCCATCGAGCCGCCGACGTTTATGCCATGCATCGTGCCTTCACGAGCAACAGTCACTTTGACGACGCCTGCCTGGCTTTCGCTCTTGTGGTCCAAAAACTTCTCGATTGCCGCGGCGTTGATTTTTCCTTCTTTGGGTATCTGGCCCATAAACAGCTTCGCTGGCACGGCCTGATCGGCGCGAACTTTTTTGATGGCATCCCAGACGCCCTTAATCGCCGTGGCCAATTTCTCCGGCTCGGCCATGCCGCCGATGTGCATGAAATAAACCTTGGGCTCATCGTGGAAGAAATGATTGTGCAGACCCGTCACTTCCAGTCCCCCGGCAATGGCAGCGTCCATGAGTGACCTCATCCTCGAATACCACGGTGTCCCCCATGACCATGGCACCGTGCTCGGTGGGGGTAAAGGCAGCCCAGGAACCCAGGCCGGCGAAAGGCTTCAGCGGCATGCCATCGACTTTCACCGGGACGTCGGTTCGAACCCAGCTGATTCGCACCACGCCGTCTGGCGAAGTCGTGGCTTTGGCGCCTGAAGCCGAGGCGATCTTATCGGCATCCAGTTTGGCCCCGGAGTTGGCGCTGGCAAACCAAACCTGGCAAAGAATAATGCCGAGAATGGAGGCCCCGATCATCGCCAAGAGCAATTTTCTTTTCATTGACTTTCCTTTCTTGGTTCAATTAGAGAGCGCTGGTCCGGGACTGCCTCACCCGGACCAGATGCAAGAGTGCGAATGGGTTTCATTACTTGCCGCTCACTTTGAAATCATCGAAATAGGTTTGAGCATCGGATTTAGTCCAGAGGCCCACCTTGCCCGCCTTCTGAAACGTGTCGTCCTTGACATCGAGCATCTTTTCGCCATCAAGGTAGCATTCGATGTGGTTGCCTTCCACCTCGACTTTGAGCTTGTGCCACTCGTTGGCCTTCACCGTGAGCTTCTCCTTGGTTTCGAATTGAGTGCGCTTGCCGGCCACTACCTTGTAAACCCGGAAGTTGTCTTCGAGCGGGTTCATGCGGCAAATGTAATAGTTGTTGGCATCCTGGTAGCGCCAAACCAGTCCGCCGCCTTGGTCGTTTTTGCCCTTGATAGCCTTGAAGGCAACGCTGATTTCTACATCCTTGAGATTCGTGTCATTGACCACGCAGACGTTAAAGAGTCCATTCGGACTCTCGGCAGTCTGGGCCAGAACATAACCGCTTTTGGATGGCGCGCTTGCGTCTTCGACTACCTTCCATACGCTGCCATCGCCCTTGCCAGTTTTCTCGGCCTTCCAGCCGGCAGGGACCTTGCCGAGGTCCTTCTTGTTAAACGTAAGACTCTTACTTTTGTCTTCGGCGACGGCTAGCGCCGCCCCTACGAGCAAGACTGAGGCGGTCATGAGACTCGTCCATTGCATCGCTCATCCTCCTAAAGAAGTGAAAACGCCATATTTAGAGAGGCCCCTTTACAGGAAGCGTTACCACGCAGGTTGTGCCTTGGCCTGGCGCGCTCTCAAGTTCGATCTTTCCTCCGTGCGCATTCACAATGGTCTGGGCGATACTTAGACCCAACCCGGCGCCGCCCATTTCCTGGCTGCGGGCTTTGTCCACTCGATAAAACCGGTCGAAAACCCGGGAAATATGCCCCTCCGAGATGCCTTCACCGGTGTCGTGAACCGTAATGCGGACATCATGATTCTGGCCTTCACAGCGTAGGACGACACCGCCTCCTTGGGGAGTGAATTTAATGGCGTTATCGAGCAAGTTTATGAAGACCTGGCGCAGCCGGGACGAATCACCCCGGACTTGATTGTTCCCCTTTCCTTCATAGTGAAGCGACACGCCTTTAGCGTCGGCGACGGGGCGAATGGTTTCGACGACATTGTCCAGCAAGGAGTTGAGGCCAATGATTTCCGATTCCGCCTGGCCGACTGCAGCGTCCTCACGGGCCAGGGTCAAAAGCTGTTCCGTCATCCGCGTCAAACGCTCGCATTCTTCCAAAATGCTTCCCAGAAGCTGCTGGTGATCCGCGATGCTCATCGGCGACCTCAAGGCGACTTCGGCTTCGGTCCGGATAGCAGTGAGAGGAGTACGAAGTTCATGGGAAGCATCGGCCGTGAATCGGCGAATTTCTGAACCGATTTCTCAAGCCGGGCAACCATGGCGTTGATGGTTTGCGTGAGTTGCCCCAGTTCATCTCCTTGGTTCAGGATGGGTAAGCGCCGATCCAAACGATCAACGGTAATTTCTGCCGCTAGCCGGTGGAGCGTCTTCATGGGCGCCAGAGCCTTGCGCGTCAGAAAGAAACCAAAGCCACCGGCCAGCGCTAAAGCGATAGGGATGGCGGTTATCAGCACTCCGAATAACTGGTTAAGTTCACGATCTACCTCTTCGAGGCTACCCAGAAGAACGATGTGTAGTCTCCTATCGCCTAACCGAGCCGGGCTGGTTAATTCTCGGTAGCGGCCCAGGACAGGAAGCTTGATATCGGCGAATTGCTTTCCTTCTTTCGAGGAGGGCGCCAGAGCATCAATCGAATCGGCGGGCATCTCCTCGGTGCGTTCATACACCTGGCCGTTGGCGTCGTAAACCACACACAGAATGTTTTCGTGTTCCTTGGCCTCCTTAATCCAATAAGCGAGGTCAACGTCCGGCTTATGTTCCAATTCCTGCATTTCCGCGAGGAGGGACCTGTCAATTCCTTGGTAAAGGGCCTGTCCCAGAAGAATGTAGACAAGGCCACCGAAGCCCAGGAAACCCAGGGCCAACGTAAGCACGTTCCAAAGAGTTAGCTGCCACCGGATGCTGAGCGCCATGGTTCAGGCACTCCCCGATTCTTGTACGCGCAGGCTATAACCCAGGCCGCGCAACGTCTGAATTGGTTGCGGCCGGCCCGGTTGTTCGAGTTTTCGCCGCAGCGAGTTGATGTGGACGTCAATAACATTCGTCATCGTCCAGCCGGGTTCCCGCCAGACGTCTTGGCCTAACATGGCACGCGTAACGGTGGCGTTTTTGTGCCGCAGCAAGTAAGCCAGCAATTCAAATTCGCGAGGTTTGAGAGAGATTTCGATCCCGCCGCGCGCGGCACGCCGCTCGAGCAGGTCCACCTCCAAATCGCCGCCTTGTAGGAAGCTCTCTCGATCGCTTCGCCCGCGGCGCAAGAGGACACGAAGGCGGGCAAGAAGTTCGGCAAAGGCGAAAGGTTTTACCAGGTAATCGTCGGACCCAGCGTCCAATCCAAGCACGCGATCTTCGATTGCATCGCGAGCTGTCAGAATAAGGACCGGAATCGTTCTCCCCTTGCGCCGCAGGTCACCCAGGACCTCCAGCCCGCTGCGCCCCGGCAGCATTAGATCAAGGATGATGCAGTCGAAATCCTCAGTAAGGATCAAGTCGTAACCAAGCTCGCCCGTGGCGGCGCCTGCCACTTCATAACCCTCCGCTTGCAAACCACGCTCCAGGCCGCGGAGGACCTTGCGCTCATCTTCGATTACCAGAACACGCGGCACGTTGCACCCTCCCAAGGCATTGTCGCAGGACGGCGACCCGGCGTGAACGGCCTCGACCATTAGAAATTATTAATGCGAACAAGATCTAGACGCCATTGCCGACGTTTTGAACCGTCAAAACCGATAAAACCGGTATGCCGCCCGCCTCCTTCCTCTACTCGACGATGAGAGCCCGTTTCGGCAATGAATCACGCCTAATCAACGCCGCCGAGGTTCGGGCAAGTTCGCTATTGCAATGTCTAATTCCACTCGTTCAGAAATGGCCAGGGAGCGGTTTTAGTTAAGCGATGGATTTTGAATTGCGCGCAATTCACGAAAAAACCCCGCGTGCCTTTCGGCACGCGGGGCAATTGGCATATGCGCAGAGTCTACCGGGCAATCGGTCGAGCGATGAATCGTGAATTGCGCGCAATTCAAAAACCCCGTACAAGCATTGCTGCCTGTACGGGGTTCATATACGACTAGGCCATGGGTGCCAAGTCGCTATCGGCATGTTGAGGGGTGGCAGGGCCACGCCACTTGCCAAGAACCTGTATAGGCTGAAGCTCACCCTTAATCGAATTGCAAACCGAGAGGAGTGAGTTAGCCCGGCCTTAGGAGACACAGGCAATACTAAGAGCAGAAATTGGCAATGGGTCAGCTTGACTCTGCTTTTGCTAGCACGCTTGCCTTGGACAAACCTGAAGGCCATAAGTTCGCGACGCGGTACCAAATCGATGTGAGTCGGCGGCCGAAGACGATCGGACCGCTCATTCCCGGGGCGCAAATGATCGCCTTACGCTATATCTTTACGGCCACGTTGTGTGTGCGCCGTGCCGGTGATCTTCTCTTCCCCCTCGGCGCCGCCCCAGGCCACGGTCTTGCCGTCCGCGGAGAGTGCGGCGAAGTAGAAACCAACAACGTGGCCCGCTTCGGGATGATTTCCACCGGGACTTACTGGCGTCCAGAAGGTTGCCCGAGCCTTGCCGGTGGCGAGATCCCAATGCTGGACGTTCACCCGACCATTACTATTCTCGCCCTTGTTGTCTTCAAAGATCCATACTGCCGTAATCAAGGTCTTGCCATCGGCCGTGAACACAAAGGGGGGAGCGTTTGGTGCGGAATATCCCGGGACGGCGATGGTGGCCCGCTCCTTGGCCGTGGCAACGTCCCACAGCGTGAGCTCTGCATGCAGTGTTTTCGGGTCGTCTTTCCTTTTATGTAAACCCGCCGAAACCAGAGTCTTGCCGTCCGGCGAGAAACCGAGTACATCCGAATATGCGAAGGGGCGAAGATCCAACAAATCCCCCTTTCTCGCCAGGCTGACCCGCTTCTTCCTGGTGGTCAAATCCCAAAGGTGCACCGAACTGTCGCCAATCGCGAGGGTCTTGCCATCCGGCGAGAACGCGAGGAACCCCCACACGCCGCCGAGTTCCATCTTCTCCTTCCCGGTCGGCAGATCCCATAATCTCACGGCAGCGTGGTCGAGGTAGGATGTGGCCAGGGTCTTGCCGTCGGGCGAAAATGCCATGGAGACCGCTTTGATAGGATGACCCTTCCCCAGAACTCGTTCTTTTCCCGTGGCCACGTCCCACAGCTTCACTTCGACTTCAAATTTGTCCGCCGCCACGTTTCCGGTGCCCGAAGCCAGGATCTTGCCGTCGGGCGAAAACGCTACCTTGTAGAAGTGCGGTTGGCCCTTCAGCGTGTGCAGTTTCTTGCCGGAGGCGACGTCCCACAAGTCGCACCTACCCGTACCCGCCCTGGCCAGGATCTTACCGTCCGGTGAGAGCGCCACGTCATGCGTGTGACTGCCCGGCACTTTGAAGACAGCGCCGGGTTTCTTCCCTTGGTCCGGTTCCTGCGCTAACGCGACTGGATCGAACGGCAGAGCCAACAAGAGACCAGCGAAGCAGCGTATCAACCAAGTATTCATGTTCGGCTCCTTGTGAAAAGAGATCAGCAGTGACGGTCAAAATGACCTTGCCAGTTAACGCTCACAAATGACGTGCCGACTGCCGGTGAGTTGTCCCCCGACGAAAAGGAGCCGAGGAATCAGCGATGGATCTTGCACTGAGGAGGGCCATAGCAGTTCCTTGACGCCCGCATCCGTCACCTTACGACCGAGAGCGGCGGAGTGACAACCCGATTAAGCTCATCGCCACTGTGGCAAAAGGGACGGGGATTCGCTCCTAGAAATTGGTCTCTGTCCGAGTCCCTCCCTGTCCGTTTTTTTGCTTTCCCTCAGGCTAAATGATCGTTACAAGCGTCAAGCTTCTTTCAGACGGTACAGTTCTCTAGCACATCCTCCGTGGCAGGACTAAGACTGCATTGTCGAACTTGTCGATATTCTCGACAGATTCCGGACTCGAAATAGCGCCACTCAGGAGCTGCAAGGATGCGTGATCCCAGGGTCAAATATGGGAGTTGGCTCGCTTGCCTCGCGCTGATTATTTCAGATTCATGGACGGCTGGCGCCGCTGAGCCGCCTCCCCTCTTGAATCTGCCGGCGCTCGAACAGCTTGCGTTGGAGCGCAACCCAACGCTCTTGCAGACAGGCGCGAACATCGAAGCTGCACAGGGTCGCGCCCAGCAAGCGGGACTCTATCCCAACCCCACGGTAGGATACTCAGCCGAACGGATTGGCGCCGGTGGGACTGCCGGGGAAATGCAAGGCCTGTTCATCGATCAAACGATTGTGACGGCCGGAAAGCTGCGGCTTAGCCGCGCCAAATTCGCCCAGGAGGTTTCGCAAACGAGGGCCCTGGCGCTTGCCCAGCAATACCGGGTGCTCAACAGTGTTCGCATCCGTTTTTATCAACTCATCGCGTTGCAACGCCTTCTCGATGTGCGGAGCGAACTGCTCAAGGTGGCCGACGATTCTGTACAGACAACTAAAGAACTCCTCAACGTCGGCGCCGCGAACAAGGTCGATCTTTTGCAGGCACGCATTGAAGCCCGCCAGGAACGCGTTGCTCTGGAAAACGCGCGCACCCGATACGATGCGGCATGGCGGCGGCTAGCCGCGCTCGTTGGTGTGCCAGAGTTGGCAGTGTCTCGATTAGAAGGCGATCTGGAAGCCACCGTGGCGGTGCCGGACTTCGATGCCACGCTGACGCACTTGCTCGAAGCCAGCCCGGAAATCCAGGCTGCCGTTGCCGAGATTGCCCGCGCTGAAATGGGCCTGAAACGTGAGCAGGTCGAGCCGATCACCAACGTGCAAATGCGGGTCGCCAACGGCTACGATTTCGAGACCCGCCGCGACGTGACGAGCGTGCAAATAGGCGTACGGCTCCCCGTATTCGACAAGAACCAGGGCAACATCCGCGCGGCTCGTGCTCAACTCGCCTACGCCCAAGCTGATCTGCGCCGAACGCAGCTTTCGTTAAACCAACGACTGGCCCGAGCATATGCGCAGTATCGCACCGCCGCGGCCACAGTCCAGACCGATCGAAAAGAAAATTTGCCGGACGCCAAGGAAGCCTACGAGTTGTACCTGGAGAGCTTTCGCAAGCGCCGCGCGGCCTGGCCGCAAGTGCTGGTGGCACAGCGTACGTATTTCCAGATCAGCGTTGAATATAACGAGGCGCTTGCCGAAATGCGCTCGGCTGAAGTGGCAATTCTAGGACTGCTGCTCGTTGATGGGCTAAACGAACCGGCGAATGCACCAAGCGCCGGCGAAGGACAACGTCGCGGCCAGGAGGAAGGCGGGCTTCCGGAACCGATCGTCGGCCGATCGGGGCGCGTCGAGAACCGCCCGGGTGGTTACGACTGAACGCTGCGTTGCAGTGGTTAATGATCGTGCTCATGACTACCCGGCAGAGCGCCGGAGGTGCCGCCGGGAACGCTGGCCCCTGCCGCTATGTCCCCTTTGCCCGAAACCACCTTGTCGTACAAGTCCGGCGGCAGGACGCGCACGATCGTGTGCAGCGCCTCAACGCCGGCGAACCAATTACGGCGCATGCCGCGCATTTCCGGTTTGTTCAGTTTCTTGATTTCGTTTTCGCTGTACATCCCCATCATGTCCATCATGTCGGCCGGAAACCCTGGGACCTTGCGCATGGTGCTCATGTCGTGCCCCTCATGGCCTTCATGTGCATCCATAGCTTCCGGCCCATCCTTCTTCGGTTGCATGTTCAAGGGCATGGTGGGCACAGCACGCTCGCTTCCCGTGTTCTCGCCCATGCTGCGTCCCATACTGGGGCCATTATCATGGCTCAGTGCCGGTCCGCCCTGTGTCATTCCCATTCCCGCTTGCCCGTTCATTCCCGTCTTCATTCCGCCGCGCGATTCGCCATGCATCGGCCCGACCATGACCGCCATATGATTCATCATGTGGTGGAACATATGACAATGCAGGACCCAATCGCCGGGGTTATTGGCAATGAACTCGATGTCGCGGGCCTGAGCCACGCCGACTAGCACGTTGTTGCTTGGAATCCAGGCGGTTTCCGGAATGCGGCCCGCCTCAGTGCCAGTGATCCAAAAGCTGTGACCATGCAAGTGCATGGGGTGATGGTCGATGGCGCTCATGTTAACGAGGCGAATGCGCACCCGGCTGCCGAGTCGCACAAGCAGCGGCGTGATGTACGGGGCCGACCGCCCGTTGAGCGTGAACCAATTGAACTCCATCGACGTGACATTGGGAATGGTGCTCTGCGGCAGGATCGCCCATTCCTGAATCATCAGTGCGAAATCGTGATCGACTGAGGGCTGGTAGGCGCTTTTCGGATGAACGATGAACAGCCCGGCCATGCCAAGCCCCTCCTGCATCGGCCCATGCGAGTGATAAAAGAAGGTTCCGTTCTGATGAAGCGTGAATTCATAAATGCCCTTATCGCCGGGCTTGATAGGGTCTTGAGTGACGCCG
>JBJMQT010000106.1:0-92359 GCA_045802525.1 Gemmataceae bacterium | reverse complement strand
TATGGCCGTTTTCCCACCGAGTACTTGCACGACCGGTTGGGTTTGGTCCAACTGCTTGCCAAACCGCACCGCTTGCCGTGGGCGAACGCATGAGCTCTTGTCCGAGAGCCGGATGCGGGAAATCCGCACGTCCGGTTCGATGAGCGGGGGTGTGGAAACGGAGCATGGGCAGATACTCTGGCACCGGCATCACCGAAAGGGCCGGCAACACGCATGGCTTCCCTAAACCACCGCGCCACCTCCCGACTCTACCAACGAAATGCGGTCCCGCCCGCTGAGGTGCTATTAAAGCTGAGTGAAAAGGGGAATAATATGCGCCCTGGCGGTTCTTAACTAGTGAAACGAGATTCCTTTGGCTTGTTTCACTTGGAGGCGGATCCATGGCCGCGCGCACATGGCTTCTTTTCTCGCTGTTAGCAATTTTGCTGGTCCCTGCGTTCTTATTGTGCCCAGCGCCGGCGTGCTGTCCGGCGGGGCGGTCTGGCAAACCGGTAGTTAATGCCGACCAGACCGTCATCATGATCTGGGACCCCGATACGAAGATGCAACACTTCATCCGGCAGGCGTCGTTCAAGAGCGAAGCCGACGACTTCGGCTTTTTGGTGCCTTCTCCTAGTGAGCCTGAGTTGAGCGAGTCAGGCAATGAAGCCTTTCCGTATTTGCTCAAGCTGACGGAGCCGGAAACAAAGAAAGTGCAACGGCCTCTTGGCGGCATGGGTTGCGGCTGCGGCGCCAGTGGAGTGAAAAGCGGTGACGTGAAATCGGCCGCAAATAGCGCCCTGCCCCAGTCAGTAGTTGTGCTCCAGGATAAGCTCGTAGCCGGGTTTCAGGCCGTGGTACTGAAAGCCTCCTCCGCGGATGCTTTGACTGGCTGGCTTAAGGACCATGACTATGCCTTTTCGCCGGAAGTGCAGGCCTGGGCGAAGCCCTACATTGACGGCGGCTGGAAGATTACTGCGCTGAAGGTGGCCAAGCAGAAGACCGGCGAAGACAAAAAATCGGTAAACGCCGCCTCCCTGCGGCTATCCTTCAAGACCGATCGTCCGCTTTTCCCCTATCGGGAACCGGACTATAAGAACCAGACATCTGCTCTAGGGGTAAGCAACCGCTTGCTGCGGATTTATTTTCTCGCTGAGGCTCGGTATCAAGGCGAGCTGGCCCAGGAAGCTAAATGGACCGGCGAAGTGGCATGGGCCAATTCCATCAAGCCGGAAGACCGCCAGAGACTGCTGGAAATGCTTAAGCTCCCTGAGAAAACAGGCCCTGCCGAATGGTGGTTAACAGAGTTCGAGGATAATTGGCCGTACCAAATCGCGCCGGCTGATGTTTACTTTTCACGAGCCTCAGATCAAAATTCGGTAAAGCGACCCCCCATTATCCGGTATGTTTCGTCGCGCATGCCCTCGGATGCCTCGGTCTTCGGGTTTGCAGTTGTCTTAGCAGTGCCCTTAATCGTGCGGGCTCGCCGAAGGCTGTGGAAAAGGTAACCCTTTCTTGCTCCGTTTACGAGGCTTCGCTACGAGTTGCCGATGCAATTATTGGTCAGTGTGCGCTCGGTTGATGAAGCCAGGGCGGCTCTTGAAGGCGGAGCGTCGTTGATCGACGTGAAGGAACCGCGCCGGGGTCCGCTGGGCCGTGCCACGGACGAGACGATTTCTGCCGTAATGCGGCAAGTGGGCCGTTATGTACCCGTAAGCGCGGCGATGGGCGAATTCCTTGAAGAGCCGGATGTCCCGTTGCTTAACGGGCTGACCTTTATTAAATGGGGCCTGGCCGGATGTCGTTTTCGAAATTGGCAAGACCGGTTGCTGAAGGCCGAACGTGACCTGGAACGTTTTCACCCGGCCTGCAAGCCGGTGGCGGTGGCCTATGCCGATGCCAAACATGCGGGCGCCCCGGAGCCCGAAGTAGTGGTGGATTTTGCCTTGCAAAATCACTGGAAGGCCGTGTTACTCGACACGTTTCAAAAAGACGGGAAGACACTTCTGGATTGGTTAAGCCTGCCGCGGCTCAAGCGGATCTGCCGTTCATGTCGAACAGCCGGGACGGCAATCGCGCTGGCCGGCTCGCTCGGTGCGGAGCATGTGGCGATTTTGTCCGAGCTCCAGCCGACTTGGTTGGCCGTACGCGGCGCCGTGTGTCGTCGGGGCCGACGGGACGGGAATATAGACAACTTGGCCGTGCGCAGACTCGTCAAAGCGCTGGATTTTCATGCGCCCATTGCCCAAAGTTCAGCAACTGCAGATTAATTGCTGGGATTAGCGCTTTGCGGAAATAGGGATCCACGATTCCCATTTGTTGAGCTTGTGCCAAGCTTGCATCGTTCGGTATCGCTGCCGACTTAAGTAATACTAGACTCGAGGCGCCAAAGACGGCGGCCGCTCTGGCTGCGATGCTGTCGCTTGTTACGTCCCAACAATGAGGCAAACAACCGGGCAGCCCTTCGTCTTCCCTTGCAAAAAGATGAGCGTCCAAGATGGCGAGGCGGCCGTTCGGCTTATCGGTTTGCTGGCCCGGCGCCTTCTTAATCACTGGGGCGTTATCAAGTAACTTTGAAAGAAAAAGGGCGCTTTGGGACATGGCTTCTAGCGCCAACCAATGACAGGTTTCTTCTCCGAGTTTGTGCGTTCGATCGAGATCGCGAACGGCATCAACCGCCCTTCCGCCGCCTGGGACAATTAACACGGGAGAACCCAGTCGATCCAGCCAACGTTTTAAGTGGGCTCCCAGATTGGGCAAATCAAAAAGGCTGCCGCCGACTTTGACAACAACTGGCGCTGATGCTTCCATCACAGGTTCTGTTCGCTTGCCAGCACGGCCACAGCGTAGGCGCAGGCGGCACGGGACACTTCTTCACACAATAACTGGCTCAATCTCTTTCTTTTACACCGCGAGAGGTTCGGCTGTTCAGTCAACAAAGGCAGCGCGAGAAACTCTCCCGATCCACTGACAATGACCATTTCAGGCCGATTAGGTAAGCGTCGTTCCAAAACCCTTTCAATTGCCCATCCGATCGTCCGAGTTTGGCGAAGAGCCACTTTCTGAGCCAGCTTGACGGTTTCCTCCAGGGACAGGGTTTCCGCATCCGCGCACACCATCCGGGCAAGTCGGGCGTGCGCGTGAGCTTTCGTCGCCGGCCGGCCATCGGCTGTTTGTCGATCTCGTGGGTCTTCGGGAACGGCATTAAGAAGAAGATAGACGTCATGCATGGTCGCAAACAATTCGGCGGCGCCAAGGCTGCCAAGAACCGCGCACACCGGCGTGCGGTGAACGCCCGTGTAAACTAATTCTCCGCTTCGGAGCCGATCCCGGTCTGTATGCCCAACGGGCACAGGGCATCCATCGCGCAAAGGAACAATATCCGTCGTCGTGGAGCCTATGTCAATTAGCAGGGCGGCGCTTCCGGCAGCATAGCGCCCCACAAACGTTGCCAGCGCCAACCAGTTAGCGGCTGCGATAGGCAAGGGATCAAGGGGTGCGGAAGATAGACTGACGAACTGCCCATCGTTGCGCCAGACCTGGACGGGGGTCGCGCCGGCGGCCTGAGCGACTGCCTCAAGAATGGACGACACGCCTTGACGTTTTGTCTCAAAACAATCGCACAATTCGCCGGTCATGGTGACGGCAAGAAAATCGGCAGGAGGAAGCGTCGCCAAAAGCGCTCGCACAGAGTCGGCCAAGCCGGAAGGGTTTTTCCAAAGCTCAAAGGGCTGCAAACGAGCAACTCCGCTCGTATGAGCCGCTTTCAGATTTGCGCCGCCAATGTCGAGACCGATAACGGATTTCAAAGTTGATGTAGAGCCTTGCGGGATGAACGACGCTTAGCCACTTCCGGTTGGTTCTGTGCTCACGTTAGCCCGACGGCATCAGAACGGCGATTCTTTACTTCGCTGATTAAGATACCAGACGGTGATCGTTATAGTGATCTTTAGTTTTGGCATGCGTTGCATTATTGCGAGCACGGACCTTTGCCAAGGGAAATGATCGGCGAAAAGGTTTAGGGAATTCCGGCTCGCAGTTGACTTAGCTCCTCATTGACGTCCAAAGACGCTCATTGGAGCCGCTGCCCTAGGGTGGAGGCGCATGCAATGCAACGTATTTTTATGGCGCGAACACTCATGGCCCTGTAGCCCAAGCGCCCTACGCTCTGCAATAGACCCAAAATAATTGGCCGTTATTTTTTGGTGTTTTCGACTGCAAGCGGGGGAGGCGGGGACTGCGGGCCGCTTGCGGAACTTGATCCCTGCGGATTAGGACCGACCGCCACTGGCGGAGGCGTTCCTAGATTCGACGCCGGAACCAGATGCAAACCGATTTGGTCCAGAATGCGGTTGCTGACGATGCTGTCGCCGAAAGTGGCGATTCGGACCCCGACGTGCGTCAAATTGCCTTCGGCCTGGATCGGGCTCTTCTGGATTTCGAGGGTTATCCGAACTTGGTCGCCGTCCGCCGTTTTACTTTCGAGAACCCATTCTTCGTCATTTGATTCCACGTTGCCGATCGGCATTTGCAGATCGCGCATGGAAGCATGAAGAGCGCTCCAAACGTCTTCGCGATTAGCGGCAAAGTCCCTGGTGACCTTGGCGTTATAGTAGGCGTATCCAGCGACTCCTCCGGCAGCGCAAGTCGCTGCTGCCGCGAGACAACCGGCTTGTCCCAAGGCTAGCGCGCTAATGAGGAAAAACGCTATTCTCGCTCGACTTTGCCGTCCTGACTCCGCCATGCACGACCTCCTTGCCCTGCAATTCGACGGCGGAGTTTAGCTTCTTGTTCCAGAGGCACAAGGGCAATCGATAGGCACCCCAAACTCCGTGGAAGTCGCAAGCTGATAAAATGGGTTTGTTCCGCCCCCTGAAGCCGAAAGCATAGATTTCCATGGCACGCTATCTCATCGGGATCGACTTAGGTACGACGAACAGCGCCCTGTCATTTATAGACTTACAGCGCAAGGTGCGGCACGGACCGCCTGAAATCCAAACATTCCAGATTCCGCAATTAGTAGCGCTAGGTGAACTTGGCAATCGCCCTTTGCTTCCCTCCTTCCTTTATTTGCCTGGTCAACACGACTTGCCTCCTGGCGCCGCCGCCTTACCGTGGGATAAACAGCGCGATTACATTGTTGGGGAATTTGCCCGCAATCACGGCAGCCGGGTGCCGGGCCGTCTAGTTGCCTCAGCGAAATCCTGGCTGTGCCATGCCGGTGTGGACCGCAAGGCAGCTTTGTTGCCCTGGAGCGCGCCGCCTGATGTGCCGCGCATATCGCCCGTCGAAGCATCCGTCCGCTACCTACGCCACATGGTGGATAGTTGGAATCACGCCATGGCCGCCAACCGGCCGGATGACCGGTTGGAGAAACAAGTCATCGTCTTAACCGTGCCGGCCTCGTTTGATGACGTAGCCCGCAATCTTACCGTTGAGGCGGCGAGACAGGCAGGTTTGGACGATTTGACTCTTCTCGAAGAGCCCCAAGCCGCTTTCTACTGTTGGCTGGCTAAACACTCCGCGACCGAAGCGGTCGAATTGAAGGCCGATTCGCTTTGCCTCGTTGTGGATGTCGGCGGCGGCACGAGCGATTTCAGCCTCATCCAGGCGGTTGCTCAACAGGGCGAGTTAGGATTCGTTCGCCAGGCGGTGGGGGATCACCTCCTCTTAGGCGGCGATAATATGGATCTCGCGTTGGCCAAAGCCGTAGAAGGCAAGCTGCCGGCAGCGGGCCGACTTGATGCGGCCCAATACGGAATGCTTGCTCAAGCTTGCCGGTTGGCCAAGGAGACGCTTTTAGGCCCCCAAGCTCCCGCGAGCACGACGGTGACAGTCTTTGGCCGCGGCCGCCAAGTAGTCGGAGGCACGCTGCACGCGTCGCTGACGGCTGACGAAGTGCGCAAGACGTTGTTCGAGGGATTTTTTCCCCTAGTGGAGCGAGACAGCGAACCGCAAAGAGGCGCGCGAACCGGATTGCACGAAATGGGTTTGCCCTATGTCAACGACCCGGCCATCACTCGCCATCTCGCGGCGTTTCTCAAAAAACAATCCGGGCCTGCCGCTGGATCAGCCGTACCCCAGGCGATTTTGTTCAACGGGGGCGTTTTCCAGCCGGCCCCGCTGCGGGAACGTCTCGTTGACGTCATGCGCCATTGGTATGACGCGCCGGACCATCGATGGCAGCCTTTAGTTTTGACAAATCCTTCGCTTGATCTCGCGGTGGCGTGGGGAGCGGCCTATTTTGGATGGCTTCGCCATACCGGCGGTCGCCGGATCGGCGGCGGAATTGCCCGATCCTACTACATAGCCGTCGGAAGCGGTGAAAAGGCATCGGGCGACGGGCAGGCCGTCACCCTCCTTTGTGTTGTGCCCAGGCGCCTGGAGGAAGGTCAGGAAATCTCCTTAATGAAGCCGGAGCTCGAACTGGCTCTGGGTCAGCCGGTAAGTTTTCCGTTATACACCTCTACCGTGCGCTGGGACGATCATGCCGGCGACGTCCTGCGCATCGTCCCGGATCAACTGCGGCGCCTGCCGGCTATGCACACGATCTTGCGAGGCGGCAAACGCAGCGGCGCCAAAAATGTTCCGGTCACGCTGGCGGCTCGCTGCACCGAGATCGGCACCCTGGAGTTGTGGTGCGTGGCCCGGGAAGGCGGCAACCGTTGGCGGCTGGAGTTCAATGTCCGTGACATTGTGGAAGAGGATGTCGATAAAGAGCAGGGTTCAGATCGTACTGCTTCATTAGCGGCCCTCGGAGACGTTTGGCCTGAAGAACAAGTCCAGGCGGCAGGCATGCAAATTCGGACTACCTATAGCAGCCCCGGCGCTAGCGAGCTGTCGGCTCGCGATCTGACAAAGAACTTGGAGAAAACTCTAGATACCGCGCGCCATGAATGGCCGATGGGGCTTTGCCGTCGATTATGGGAATTCTTATTGGAGGTCGGCGATCAGCGGAAGCGGTCGCCCGCTCATTTGAGCCGCTGGTATCACTTGACCGGCTATTGCCTCCGTCCCGGGTTCGGCGACACGCTGGATAAATATCGCGTGGAACAACTGTGGAAGCTAATCAATACGCCGCCGCGGGCGGAATCGGGTCGGGCCATCGTGCGCATTCCTGAAAGCGGCGCCGACTATTGGATCATGTGGCGGCGTGTGGCGGGAGGCCTTAGTTCGACTTTGCAAACCGCCCTTTTTGAGCGCTTGAGGCCGACATTGATTCCCGCCAAGGGCAAAAGCGCATCGAAACCGTCCGCCAATGAGTTAGCGGAGATGTGGCGGGCGGCGGCAAGCCTTGAAAGGCTTGATCCGAGACACAAAGAGGCTCTTGGAGCGGGCCTTTTGAAACAGGTGCGTCGCAGCCCAGCGCCTACCTATGCCTTTTGGGCGCTTACACGCCTGGGAGCGCGGGCGTTGCTTTATGGACCACTCAACACTGTCGTCCACCAAGAAACCGTGCACCAGTGGCTTGACGGCATTCTTGGGTTTCACCCGGGCAACGAAAGCGAACGTCTGGCTTGGGCGTTCTGTTTAACCGGATTAGCGCGCCGAAGCGGCCAGCGAGCGCTGGATGTCGATGAGAGTCATCGGCAAAGCGTATTGGCGGTTTTGAATAACCTTAAGGTTCCCCGCCACTGGGCCCGAATGGTCGAGGAAGTAACCGAATTGGAAGGAAGCGAGCAGAGCCAGTTGTTCGGCGAGTCACTGCCAATTGGATTGCGGCTGACCGGATCGCCCGAATAGACCTTTTCTAACCTGGTACCAGCTTCTTCCCCGTTAATCGCTCGAAAGCCTCAAGGTACTTGCCTTGGGTACGCTCCACGACTTCCTGAGGCAACTCAGGAGGTGGGCTGTTCTTATCCCAGCTGGTCGTTTCGAGCCAATCGCGCACGAACTGTTTGTCAAATGAAGGCGGATTAGTGCCCGGTTTGTAGGAATCGGCGGGCCAATAACGCGAACTATCGGGCGTCAAGACTTCGTCAATCAAAATCACTTCGCCATCGGGAAGGGTGCCCCATTCAAATTTGGTGTCGGCTAGAATCAACCCGCGCGTTCTTGCATATTCACTGGCCCGACGGTAGATGTCCAGGCTGCGGCGGCTCAACTTGTGAGCCATTTCCGGCCCGGTGATCTGGGCCATGCGCTCGAATGAGATATTCTCATCGTGGCCTGATTCCTCTTTTGTCGCAGGCGTAAAGATCGGCTCCGGCAATTGTTCGCTGTTCGTTAATCCCGGCGGGAGCGGTATGCCACAGACTTTGCTGTCCCGTTGGTATTCTTTCCAGCCGGACCCGGCGAGATACCCGCGCACGACGCACTCAATCGGCACAACGCGGGCTTTGCGAACCAGCATGGTTCTACCGGACAAGGCTTCGGCCTGGGATGCGAAAGCCAGGCCCATGTCATTCAGGTTGGAGCTCAGATAATGGTTGGGCACGCGCAGGTATTCCAACCAGAAGAGCGTTAAGGCGGTCAGCACTCGCCCTTTGTCAGGAATGCCGGTCGGCAATACCCAGTCGAAGGCGCTGATCCGATCGGTGGCGACAATGACTAATTGATCACCAAGATCATAAACATCACGCACTTTGCCGTGGCGGCAAGGGACACCCGAAATGTTGCTTTGGAGAAGCGGTTGCATTGGTTTGTAGCTCGAATAGTGGGAAATACTTTAACCGGTTAGTAGAAGGACCCCTCTGACCCTCTGGATCAATGTTGGCGGGTCCAGAGGGTCGGCGCTTGGTCCACAGGGTTTAACCTCCGTCGTATGTGAGAGTTCTGATATCCTGAAGCAAGGAATTAGGCCAAAACACTGGAAAAGCTCCATTACGACCCCGGGGTCGGCCTTATCGACCTATGTTGGCGATTGTATAAACCGAACGGCGAACGATCATCTTGCACGGATGGAATATTCATTTCATTTCACTACCCCCCACACCCCCGAAACGAAACAAGATCGAGGGCTCAACAACAGGCGAAAAACCGGAACAAGGCGCGAAGGAAGACCAAGCGTCCTAAATCACCTAATCTTCATGCTACTTTCCGGCACAAAACTGCGTCCGCGATTTGTCTGGGACGATAGGCCAGCGTAGAATCACATAGATGGAAAATAGCGGCGAGAGGCCTTGGGAAGGTCCGGCTTGTCCGCCTCATCTCGTTCCGCGATAGATACCTTCCAGGGCTGGGCGTCGGCGTCTTGTCACCCTTCTCTAACAAGACCCAGAACGTTCTATTCTCCTCTAGCCCGCCAATCGTTTCCGCTCTTTCATCTGCGCCGCTTGTGCCTTCTCTCCATGACCGGCCTCGTGATGCGCACAAGCCCACCATGACGAGGCGGTCCGCCCTCGGAGAAGAGGCCATCATGGACCACCGCATCTTGTTTGAACGGGGTGGAATGCAGGAGGACTGGCGGCAATTCTGGCTCAGAACATATCCGTGCAGTCAACAGACAAACCTCCCCTATCCCGACAAACCCCTCAGCGTCCTCCTGGAATCGGCGGCGAACCGCTTTCCCGACCGAACGGCATGCACGCTCTATGGGAAGCAGACCAGTTACGCGCAGCTCAATGACCAAGCGCACCGCCTGGCCCATGCGCTGAGCCGAATGGGCGCCAAACCAGGGCGTTTCGTCGGCATGCTGCTGCCGAACATTCCGGAGTACCTGGTTGCGCTCCAGGCGACTTGGTTGACCGGGGCGACCGCGCTTCAGCTTAGCCCGCTCATGGTGGCCGAAGAGGTTGGCCATTGGCTGGAAGCGACCGGTTGCCACATCGTTGTAACCCTGGATTTGCTGACGCCGGCCGTTCGAGGCGCGGTAGGCGCCGGCGTTTTAGAACACATGATTGTGACATCGCTGGCGGACAAGCTTGCTCTATGGCGCGGTTGGCTTTATCGCGTGGTTCGCATGCGCCGCAACGGTTCCCTACGGTTGCGCGAAGATGCTCATTGCCACCTCTTTGAACATCTTCTTCGCGACGAACCCATTACTGACAGCCCGCTTATCAGGCCGGACGAAGACATGGCCGTTTTGGCGCCCACCGGCGGGACGACGGCATCGCCCAAGGCCGTCATGCTGACGCATAGCAACCTGGTGGCCAATGCGATTCAGCTACGCAATTGGTGTCAAGGCGTCGACGGCGAGGAAGGCATCCTCGGCGTCTTGCCGTTTTTCCATTCGTATGGCTTGAGCGTATCGCTCTTAACCGCCTGGGCGAAGGCCAGCACAGTGCATCTCTACCCGCGCTTTGAGACGAAGGCCGTGCTATCACTGTTGGAACAGGAGCACGTCGAGTTAGTCGCCGCGGTGCCGGCCATGCTCAATGCCTTGAACATTGCCATGCGCAATAGGCCGCACGACCTGTCGTTTGTGCGCGCGGTTATTTCGGGCGCATCGGCTCTGGATCCCAAAGTCCGCCAAGAGTTTGAAAGCCACGGGGCCCATGACGTCATTGAAGGCTATGGCCTAACTGAAGCGAGTCCCGTTACCCATGCCAATCTAACCGGCGCGGGCAACAAGCCCGGCACAATTGGCCTGCCTTTGCCGGATACGGAAGCGCGGATCATGGACCAATTGATCGGTATCGACGAGATGCCGGTCGGAGAAGTTGGAGAGCTGGTGGTTCGGGGCCCGCAGGTCATGAAGGGTTATTACAACAATCCGGAAGCCACCGCCGCGGCTCTGCGCGGCGGCTGGCTCTACACTGGCGACTTAGCCCGGCGCGATAGCGACGGCTATTACACCATCGTCGACCGCAAAAAGGACATCATCAAAACATCCGGGTTCTTGGTCTTTCCCGCCGAAGTCGAGGAAGTTCTCCTGACGTTTCCCAACGTTGCCGAGGCCGCTGTGGTCGGCGTGCCCGATGTAGAAAAGGGGGAGCTGATCAAGGCCCTGGTTGTGCCGAGGGATGGCAAGCTCGACATCGCGGAACTCCAGGCGTTCTTGCGCCAGCATCTGGGCAAACACAAGCAGCCCCGGCGCATCGAGATCGTGACCGAGTTGCCCAAGAATTTTCTCGGCAAAGTTCTTCGCCGCAAACTGCGCGACAAGGAGGCCACGGCGGGGGAAACCGTTGCTTGATAATCGTTTAGCTCGCGTATTGGATTGATAGCTAAACGGAGGATGCATCAATGCTTGATATCGCCATCCTGGACGGATGTCGCACACCTTTTGCCAAGGCCTTTGGCGCTCTCGCTTCAGTGCAACCCGATGAGCTGGGCCGCGTGGCCGCCGTGGCGGCTTTGCAACGCGCGGCCATTAGCCCAGCCGCCGTTGATCAAGTCGTATTCGGCAATGTCGCGACTCCAGCCAACGCCGCCAACATTGCTCGCGTCATTGCGCTCCGTGCCGGAATTCCACAAGACCGCATTGCTCACACCGTTCAGCGCAACTGCGCTTCCGGCATGGAAGCGATCACGACTGCCGCTCAATTAATCGAGCTTGGCCAGGCCAAGACTGTACTGGCCGGCGGAACGGAGTCGATGAGTCGCATTCCGCTTCTTTACAGTCCCGAAGCGACCCGTCTCTTCATGAAATTGGGGAGATCCAAAACGTTGTGGCAGCGGCTAAAAACGCTTTTGCAATTTCGTCTCAGACATTTCCAGCCGGTGCTCGCCGTGCAACAAGGTCTGACCGATCCCGTATTCGGCTTGATCATGGGCGCCACGGCAGAGGTGCTGGCCGAGGAGTTTGCGATCGGTCGAACCGAGCAAGACTTATTCGCGCTCGGCAGCCATCAAAAAGCGATCTCCGCGCAGAAGCACAACGTTTTCCATGAAGAAATTGTCCCTGTGTCTGAAGTGAGCGCCGGACGGACCATCGGGGAAGATATTGGCCCGCGCGCAGATCAGAGTCTCGAAGCCTTAGCCAAACTCAAGCCGTTCTTCAAGGAAGGCGGAACGGTCACCGTAGGTAATTCCTGCTCGCTCACCGATGGCGCTGCCGCGGTCGTTGTCATGTCGGGTGAACAAGCGCGGGCGGAAGGCCGCAGACCGCTCGGATATCTTCGGGGCTACGCCTATGCGGGTTGCGATCCGCGGCGAATGGGATTGGGGCCCGTTTACGCGACCAGCAAGCTCCTTAATCGCGCTGGGATTGCTTTAAAGGACATTGATATGGTCGAAATCAACGAAGCGTTCGCAGCGCAGGTGCTCGCCGATCAAAAAGCCTTCGCCTCTGATGAATTCGCCCGAAAAGAACTAGGGCGCGACCAAAGACTAGGCGAGATTAATCCCGACCGCTTAAACGTCAACGGCGGTGCCATCGCACTGGGGCATCCCGTCGGAGCGACAGGGACCAGACTTATCGTAACGTTGCTCAAAGAACTGCATCGGCGCGGCCTACGGCGGGGACTAGCCACTCTGTGCGTCGGCGGCGGCCAAGGCGGCGCGGTGTTGGTCGAAACGGAATAAACGATCACGTCCGCCTGGCGTACAATCTCCACTATGGATTATTTCCATTCCGAAACCATCCGCATGCAACCTGCCGGCGAGGGGGTCGTCCTCCTTTTAATCGACGTGCCGGCACGCAGCATGAATGTGATCACGCCCCAGGTGATGGTTGACCTGGAGGCGGCCCTGGAGCGCCTGCAAAGGGACCCGGCTTTGCGCCTGCTTATTATCCGCGGGGCCAAATCTACAGGATTCATTGCGGGCGCAGATGTTCGTGAGTTTCAAAAGATTGCCAATCCCGAACAGGCCAAAGAACTTTCCGCCAAAGGGCAAGAATTGTTTGCAAAGCTGGCCGATTTTCCTTTTCCGACTCTTGCCGCCATTCACGGTCCGTGTTTAGGAGGCGGCCTCGAGCTAGCGCTGGCTTGTGATTATCGCACGGCCCTCGACCAGCCGAGTACGCAACTAGGTTTGCCGGAAGTGGAGTTGGGTCTACTCCCCGCATGGGGCGGGACGCAACGATTGCCGCGCGTTATCGGTCTGGAGCGGACTTTGAAAGTTATTCTGGCCGGCAAACGGTTGAGCGCTCCGGAAGCCTTGCGCTGGGGACTCGTCGACGCTGTAGGCCGCGATCAAAACGAATGGCTCAGCGCGATAGACCGGGTCAGTAAAACGGCGTTAGCCGAGGGCAAGCGGTCAAGACGCCGTCTGACGCTTCGCTCATGGCGTCAGCGTATTCTGGAATCGAACGCCTTGGGACGCCATCTGCTCTTCCGGGGCACGGAGCGCCTTCTCAAAAAGCGCGTCCCCGAAGACATGCCGGCGCCGTGGGAAGCTCTACAGACCATCAAGGTCGGTTTGGATAGAGGTTTGGACGCGGGACTGCAGCGTGAACGCGAGGCCGCCGCCCGGCTCGCAACGAGCAACGCCTGTCATAATCTCGTGAACCTCTTTCTGCAACGCGAGCGCGCCCGCGACATTGCCAAAGGCGACCAAGCGAATGCGCCTTCGGTCGCTCGCGTGGGGATTGTCGGGGCGGGCGTTATGGGCGCGGGGATCGCCCAGCTAGCAGCGATCAAGGGCTACCAGGTGATCGTGCAAGAGGTGAATGACGCGGCACTCGGCGCGGGCATGCTGCGGATTGCCGGTCTCATCCAAAAAGCAGTGGAACGCAAGCTCCTGTCGGAAAGCGAAGCTCGAGAAAAATTGGCGGCCATTCAGGGCACCACGGAATGGAGAGGTTTTGACGGCGTCGACCTCGTCGTCGAGGCGGCTATCGAGGACAAACAAGCCAAGCAGAACCTCTTTCGCGAGCTGGATCGGCGAACAGGCCCGGAGACACCGCTGGCGACCAACACCTCCTCCCTTGCGGTATCGGAACTGGAGCAGGGACTGAGCCACCCCGAGAGAGTAGCCGGTCTACACTTCTTCAACCCGGTTCACAAGATGCCCTTGGTTGAGGTGGTTCGCACGCCGAAGACCTTGGACAGCGTGGCCAAACAGCTGGCTCGCTGGGCCGTGAAGCTTGGCAAGACGCCGGTGATCGTTGGCGATGGCCCAGGCTTTGTCGTTAACCGGATCCTGATGCCCTATCTGGCCGAAGCCGTTTTATTAGTCGCGGAAAAATTGCCGATCGATCAAATCGATCAAACCATGCAGCGCTTCGGCATGCCCATGGGACCGCTGGACCTGCTCGATCAAGTTGGGCTGGATATCGCGGCCCACGTCGGCCGCAGTGTCCAACCGGCCTTGGGGAGCCGGCTGGCTCTGGCGGGCAGCAATCCTTTTCAGGTCTTCGAAGGTTTAATCGCCAAAGGCTGGCTGGGTCAAAAATCAGGGACAGGTTTTTATCGCCACCAAGGCAAGCGCAAGAAAGTGAACGAAATGGCGGCCAACTTTATCGTTCAAGAACTGGGTTCGTCGGTCGGTGGAAACCTGAGCGACCTGCCTGCTTCCGCTGCCATGACCGAAGCTCGCGAGCGCCTGGTGCTGCTGATGGTCAATGAAGCAGCGATGGTCTTGGAAGAGGGACTGGCCGAAGATGCCGAAGCCATCGACTTGGCCATGGTGCTCGGAACCGGTTGGGCGCCGCACCGGGGCGGTCCGCTGCATTACGCGCAACAACGCGGCGTCGCCAACTGCATCAAAGCGCTTGAGGACCGTGCCGAGCGAATCGGCCCACGTTTCGCCCCATCGACCGGCCTCCGCAAGCTCAATAAGTAGAAGTGAAGGAATTAGCGGCTTCTCGCAATTCCAACGTCCTCTTCGCGTTCAACTCGGCCTTGGGGTCCCATTTATTAGACAGCCGGCTCCGTAATTGGACGAAGAAATCCTAAGGCACTCTCTTCTTGTCCAAGCTCAGCAATGTCCCAGGAGCTCTGCATGCGCTGTATGGACCGCTCGTCCCTCGCTCTCATTCCAATTCTCGCGGCCACTCTCATCGTACTGGCCGCCAGTGAACGGTCCGCGGCCATCGATCCAAGGGTCTTGGCGCATTCTTTGGGCCAGTTGCAAGCGTGGTTCAGAGTTGCCGATGCCAACAACGATGGCTATCTCGACAAGGCGGAGCTGGCTAAGGCTTTTCGCGGTCCCGAGGCCAAGCCCTACGAGGAAGAGAAGAAAGAGGCAAAGAAGGACGATAAGAAGGGCGATGCAAAGGACAAAGAAAACGACAAAGACAAGCACGATGCCGATGTTGTCGTTTACACGGATTACAGTTTCCTGAAATTGGCCGACCAAAACGGGGACGGCAAGGTCAGCAAAGAAGAGTTTGATATCTGGGCCAAGGGTTTCGCCATGCGCTTGGCGAACCAGGTCAATTCCCAAAGAGAATTGGCCCTGGCTGAGCAACGCCTGACATTATCAACAACGCTTGCGGAACGAACGGCGCTAGAGCATGAGGCCAAAGCCCTCAAAGAGCAAGCCGCTTTGGAAAAGAGACTCCAAACCCATTTCCAAGTGACGATCCGACATACTCCGCCAAAAATGAAACGTTGACTATTTGACCGATGAGCCGGTCTTCGTTTTGGATCTATTGGAATGGAGGTGCAATACCATTTGCACTTGCCTTCTTGGGTCCGAACTGGTGCGCTAGATGGGTAGAGTTTCACAAGGGACGGTTAAAGACCCTTAGTCCGGTTGGAGGAGGCAGACATGGGCAGCTCCGTGCAGACTAAGTCGTTGGTCCGACTCGTGTTGAATGCGGAGACGGCGGCCGACCTTATGACGCCCAAGCCTGTATCAATCAACCGGAATGCTACCTTGTCGGACGCTGCGACGCTCTTGACGGAAAAGAATGTCAGTGCCGTCCCCGTGCTCGACGAGGAAGGCCGTCCAATCGGCGTGTTGAGCCGAACCGATGTGGTCCGCTATTACCGGGACATGAATGAAAAAACGCCGTCTATGGCTGCGTCCGCCATGCCAAGCGTGCAGAAAATCATGACCCCGGCAGTCCTTTCCGTACGGCCTCAGACACCGGCCATCGAAGTGGTAGCCCAGCTTTTGGGCCTGGGAAACGTTCACCGGCTTTTTGTCGTGGACGACGCCGGGGTTCTATTAGGCGTTGTAAGCGCCCGGGATGTGTTGCGGAAGCTGCGGCGGCAGGACCAGCCGTATTAAAGGCCGAAGGCTAACGTGCACTCGGCAGGCATCAAGCCTGCTGCTTACTTGATAATCGCCCCCGCCATTCCCTTACAGGTGTAGGCTTTTCCATGACCCCGGAGGGGCCCCGGGTGGGGGTCGCAGCGCCAACTCTTTACGCCGGAGGCGTTACAGCAATTAGCCGGTGGTTGAGCGAAGCGACACCACCGGTAGACGATGCCCCATCCAAAACGACCCTGGAAGGGGTCGCAGAGGCCCCCGCTTTATTGCAGATACTGGGGACGGTGGCGGCTATCGGATTTTGGGAGATGGCGATCCGAGCGCGTTGTGTTCTGCGACCCCTGCGTGGTCGAAAAGACATTATGGCCGTTCTTCCGGTGGTGTCGCTTCGCTCAACCACCGGCTAATGGCTACGACCTCTCCGAGGTCAAACCGGCGAACTCGTGGCGAGAACTCAACTAGCCTACACCTAAGAGCCCGCTATTCCCCTGGGAATTCCCTTCGACGAGCTCGGCTTGTTACAGCCATTTTCCAATCCAATTCCATAGGATTTCTTCCGTGCTGACGTCATCGCCCGGCCCTTTGTAGATTTTGTCCGTCACGCGGCCGGCATCACTGAAGTAAACGGTGATCCGGGCGCCTCTCTCCCCGGCCCAAAGCTCGGCGCGTTCGTTGTAGTCACCCAACTCGTACGGCTTTTGCGCCTCCTGGCTGTTCGGTTCGCCAAGAACTTGGTAGACATCGTTGATGGGCATGCCGACTGGGATTTTTTCGTAGTTCGCCTGGGTAACAGGCTCGTGAGGCACGAACGCCCAACCCGTGAAATAGGAAGCGGTAGCCATCATTCCCAGGACAACGGCCCAAGGCCTGAAGCAAAGCAGTAAGCCGGACTTTTCGGCAAGTGCAAGAATGCTAGTAAACATGGGAAGCACCTTCTTAGCGGGGATGCATCAAATGTCTGCCACAATAAAGCCTTCGTTCATCGCCGCACTAGGGCCATGATGCGGAGGGCGTCTTGCGTGTTAAGGGGATTAACTGAGACGGGCCTTGCTCGAAGCAACTGAAACCTAGGACAAGAAACTGGAGCAGGCAACTCCCCAAGGAAGTAAATTATGAGGGCACAATAATCTGAGTCGAATAAGGCAGTCTCAACACAAACAGGGCCCGGACGGCCTTTGCCTTCCGGGTCCTGTTTTGAACCGGCAATGAATTTGTTGAGGGGCGAACAAAACCGGCTTAGAGCCCGCGCAGACCGGTTCGCTTACTTTTCGGACTTGCGGGGACGGCGATGCCGTTCTTCTTGTCCATTCGGGCATCGTAGGTCTTGCGGCGTTTCATTCGGGCCCGGGCTTTAACGCCCGCTCGGTTGTGTCCCATTATCGGTCTCCTCTGTCAGGTCGTTGTAATTAGTCCTTGCACGCTTTGTATAGTTTCGCGGCAGAAAAAGGAATAACGAAATAGCAGCTAAATGCGCTAGACTTATCAATCACCTCGAGCCAACAGCGACACCAATACTAGGATCAGTCCGCCGAAGACTAGCAGAACGCCAATGACCAGGGCAACGATCCAGTAATCCGCGCGGTCGTCCTTGGTTTTTGTACGGAATCGAAAGCGGGCGTAGGATCGAGCCGGCTGGGGGACAACGGCGTTCGGTTTTGGGTCAACCGGATTGAAAACCTCGCGCGGCTTCTCGTGCTCTTTGGGTCGGACGTACATGGCGAACTCGGTAGGCAACGTATCGGAAGTGCCGCACGCGGGGCAGTGAGGTCGATTGGCTGAGAAGGGGACATAACTCGTAAAGCGAATTTTGCAAGAAAGGCAGTCGTAGGACCGAAGCTCGTTTAAGACGCTGGCGCGCCGGTCTCCGGTTAAGGGTAAGAACTGCTGAGCGCACTGAGCGCATTGGACCCAGATGGAAAGGTATTCAAGCGGCAGATCGATACTGCGTGCACAATTGGGACAAGCGATCAGGGGCATGGAGGACTGTCCCCGCCGGATAACGAACCCTCGTAAGCCTATTACGCCGGCTCAGATCCCCTGCCCGCCCAGGCCTTCCATACCGCTTTCGAACTGCACGATCTTGGCCACACGGCGCGCATGCCTGCCGCCCTCGAACGGCGTCTCCAGCCACTGCTTAACCATGCGCTCGATGAGTTCCTCGCCAAGGAGATCGGCCGAAAGGCACAGAACATTGGCGTCATTGTGTCGCCGGCTCATCTCGGCGGTGATGCTGTCATGGCACGGGGCAGCACGAACGCCGGGCACTTTGTTGGCCGCGATGCACATCCCAATGCCGGTGCCGCATATCAAGATCCCGCGCTCCGATCGCCCTGTACCGACGGCTTGAGCGACCTGAAAGGCGAAATCCGGATAGTCGACGCTGTTCTTACCTTCCGCGCCCACGTCCAACACATCGTGGCCGAGGGCGCGCAACACGGCCACGAGCCGATGCTTGGCCTCAAAACCGCGATGGTCGCTGCCAATGGCAATTTTCATGGTCCTTCCCAACCGCTCGAAAGTGCATCTTCCCTAGTATTGTGTAACTGGCCAAGGGGGCCTTTTGCAAACGACAGCTCAGGCCAGAAGTTCTTCCATAATCGGGCCCAGGCAGTCGTAGATTTGCCGCGCACATAGTTCGTAAACCTGGGCATCGCCGCCTATTGGGTCGGCAATATCCTCTCCACGGGCAGAGAGCAGACGCGGTTTACAGCCGGGCAAGGCGGACAAACCCGCCATAAGATCCAGGTGGCCTTGCGTCATGGCGAGTACATGATCCGCCTGGAGAAGTAAGTCGACCGTAGCTTGCCGACTTGTATGCCTCTCCAAATTGGCCCCGTACAATTGCGCCGCCTGCACCGCTTCCTTCGCGGCTTCTTCCCCTATCATCGCGGCCAAGCCGGCTGAAAGCACGACAAATCCGTGAGCGGGAAGCTCGTCCGGGGAGCAGCCCAGCCGATCGGCCAGGCGCTTCTTGCACAACGCTTCCGCTAATGGACTTCGGCAAGTATTGCCTGTGCAGACAAACACGATTCGGCAGGCGGCTTGCTCTACAACCGACTGATCACTCAAGGCCCCTGGCCGCACAACGGACCAGGCACTGCCTTTGACCTCCACCAATGTGGAAGGCCTTTTGAAGAAGGTAGGACCATCGTCAATCACCAGAGCCAGATCGTTGCGTACAACTTGAAGAATTTCCTCCGCCGATGCCAAATAAGAAATAGCGGCGCTGTAATCACAAGAAAAGGCGACGGGCCAGGCTGAGGAGCGCAATACTTGCTGGACCACTTCATGATCCGGCACGCAGAATCCTAGCCGGCCCTCCTGCCGGATCTCGCTGCCTAAAGGCTCAGGAATGGTTGCGGCCTTTCCTTTTGACAGCCCCTCTCCCGAAAGGAGGGTCAAAGGCCCCGGCCACAAACGGCGCGAAAGCCGTTGCCCTGCCCTGCCTAGATCGGGCAACCATTCCCCGATCAGTGAGGGATCGGCAAGGGCCAGTTTAATATCGGCGCCGCCTTGGTGGCGCTGGAGACGCTTCATTGCATCCGGCGAAGTTGCATTGGCAGCGAGCGCGTAAGTCGTCTCCGTGGGCAGAGCCACCAAGCCTCCTTCCCGAAGCGTTTTCACCGCCAAGCGAACGAGGTCTACCGTGGCCGTGTCACTTTGCCAAGCGATAACTTGGGTCATGAGCGGCGGCATCCGTTGTCTAGCAGGCGATGTTTGCCTTTCTAGCTTGCATCCCGAGGAAGCTACCACTTTACAGGGGCCAATGCGGCGGGACAAGACAGCCAGGAAGCGATGGTCGATGAAGTGGGTGGGCGGAGAATCATACGGGCCGGCGAAAACGGGCGCCGCTTATTTTTGGCGGACTAATAGTCCCCGGCGTTGACGACTTCGCCGCCGGCCCGCGTTGACAAGGCTTGCAAAATGGCCAACTTTATTCCGTTACTCACCGGACGTACGGAACCGTCTCCGAAAACGAACTGAACATTGCCGGTATGCGGCGTGAAAAAGTCGTCCGGGTCGGCGCTTGCATCATTCAGGGTATGCGAACCGGTGTGAGCGAGGACCTGGGTCGCTGCTTTCTCTAGGGCGTTGCTAGAGGTCGGAGCGCCCGGCGTGACGCGTGTTGTGCCCCTCGAAAAGGCGCCGGCCCAAGACGCCTGAGTAAAGAAAGCGCCGCGCTCGCCGACGGCAATAGTGTTGCTTGTGCCATCTGTAATGTCGGTCAGGCGAATCCGGCTATTACGGAAGAAGAGGCCATTGCCGCAGTCGGGCGCATCACCGATTTCGCCGCCCGCGCCATAACAAGCGGCATAGCTATTGGTTGCCGCTTTTCCTAGTCCGTTCCCCGCCTCATCCAGAACCGTGAAAAGTCCGGTGCTTCGATCAGAGGGGCAAACAAACAACTTAACGACTTGGGTTCGGACAGAGGAATGAGAAGAATCTTCGATCGGAATGTTGACCTGAATCCCCCTAAAGAGATTGTCCTGCTCAATATACGGCAACAACATGGCTGCCCAGCTCCAGCCGGGAGCAGTAACAACGGGATTATCCGGACCGGCCGGTTGCCAAAGGAAACCTGAAGGCAATGTTCCGAGCGAACCGTGGTGATTGTGTAGAGCCAGGCCGATTTGCTTGAGGTTATTTTGGCAGCTCAGCCTATTAGCCGCCTCTCGAACCTTTTGCACCGCGGGAAGAAGAAGACCGATTAGCACAATAATAATGGCGATTACCACGAGCAGTTCAATTAGGGTAAAGGCGGCCCGTTCGAACTTTTTATTTAGACGAGTCATGGACTTCCCTTGGAAAAGCGTGTTGATACTGAGATTCAATCCCAATAAGGCTGATGATACGAACGAATGTACGCCATCGTCAACCTTTTCTCGGGGGTTTTGCAACAAAGGAGGAAGCCGATTTTTAACCGCCGCTCACAGCCGGCAGAAAGTGGATCTCACTGAAGGCTTCGACAGGTTGGCGCAATCCCAACCGCGTGATTTGAGTATCAACCGCTACCGCAATACCTGGCCTCAGACCCTGCTCATTGCAAAGCCTGACCTTGATGCCTGGGTAAGCTTTTTCGAGAGCGTCGATCACCTGACCAATAGTCGATCCGGGGACCGACACGACTTGTTGATCCTTGGCGAGATCACGAAGCAGTGAGGGAATATAGACGGTTGCCATTGGAATCAAAAGGTTAGAGGCGACACTTTAGTGGCTTTATACTCGAGATTGAATGGTGGCGGCGGGGTTCGCAATGTTAATTGGGCGCTGGGTTTTTCGAATGAGCTGGAACACGCTAATGGATAACGTTTTGAGGCCGACGCTTTCGGGGCGGAACGAAGGATTCTTCCTGCCTCGTTAGGCATTTCAGAAAATCTAAAGGGCAATCAGGTCGGGCCACCAGGCGTCATCGCGACTTCGCACAATTCAAAAGAATGGAAAGAGCCCTAAAGATTCTTTCCATTTCTTTCCACGGGGGGTCAGGCGAAATGGAGAGAACCATTTGGCTAGCCGTGGGACAACCAGCGCTCGGTTGTCTGGTCATCGATATAAGGTCACATTCCGCAAAGGATTGCGAGACGGACCCTATGCCAAAGTTAGCGACGAGCCCTTACGCGCCTCGTTCGCCGAGCGAACGGATAATCCCCGAGCCCGATCGGCAAAGCTGCGCTGGGCAGCCAAGCAGGGCGATCAGGATCCACGAAGAGAGGTTCACGAATTGAAGTCGACTTTCGAATCCGACGCCGGCGCCCTATCATAACGGTGACTTTTGAATTCAAGATTCTACATGCAAGAGCCCCGCGCCGCTTTGATGGGCTTGGTATCGGCGCATGAAAGGCATGTCTCATGGCAAAAATCGCCAGGCGATCGCGCTCGAAGCGGCTCGCCTGATGTATGAACGCGTCGAGTCGGAATACTACACCGCTAAACGCAAGGCCGCAAAACGTCTTTTTCGCAAGGACGTCAGACCCGAAGATCTTCCCTCCAACGCCGAAATCCGCGATCAGATCCAAGTTTTCGCTCGCATTCACGAAGGCGAACAACGCACCAAGCATTTGCAGGAGATGCGGGTAGAAGCCTTGCGCCTCATGAGAATTGTGCGCGCTTTCCGGCCCCGGCTCATCGGCAGCGTCATGACGGGCCATACGCGCAAAGGCTCGGACATCGACCTCCATGTCTTTTGCGATGGCATCGGTCTCGTCACGGATCTACTCGAACAAGAAGGGTATTCTTTTGAAGTCGAGCGCAAACAAATCGTAAAGCATAATGAGGCCCGCATCTTCACGCACATCCACGTCTTTGCCCGCTTCAACTTCGAACTAACGGTTTATGGCGAGAATAAGGCCCATTACGTCTTCAAGAGTTCAATTACCGGAAAGGCCATTGAGCGAGCGTCCATTCGGGAATTGGAGGAGTTAATGGCAAGAGAATACCCCGACCTGGATCTCGAAGAGCTATCAAACCCCGCAGCCGCCCATGTCGATCCCTATCCCATCTACCGCATGCTGCTCCTTCCGCTGGAAAATGTGGAACAATCGCCGAAGTATCATCCGGAAGGAGATGCGCTTTATCACTCGCTCCAGGTTTTCGAACTCGCTCGCGACAGGCGCTCCTATGATGAGGAGTTCTTGCTGGCCGCCTTGCTGCATGACGTCGGCAAGGGGCTGGATCGAGCCAACCACGTCGAGGCAGCACTGGAAGCCTTGGAGGGTCTGATTACGGAGCGGACGGCATTCTTTATCCGGCATCACATGGACGCTCACCATTACAAGTCGCGTTCCTTGACGCCAACATTAAGACGGGAATTGGAAAGCTCGCCGGATTTCGAAGACCTGATGCTGCTGCGCGAATGTGATGACCGCGGCCGCGTGCCGGGCATTATGGTCTGTACGCTTGATGAAGCGCTTGATTTTCTGAAGGAGCTGGAACGCAGTAATGGATGATCGTTTTGAGGCCGACCGTTTCAGGGCCGAACGAAGCTTCTTGCTGGGCCGTCAGGCATTGGAGAAAATCTCAAAGGCAATCAGGTCGGGGCAACAGGCGTCATCGCCACTTCGCACAATTCAAAACAGCGGAAAGAGTCTTAGAGATTCTTTCCATTTCTTTCCACGGAGGGTCAGGCGAAATGGAGAGAACCAAATCGGAGTGGGCGTTCCCGGAGGGCTAGTACTTAGATCCCGTTTTTCACCAGGTGGTTCCGTTTTTCATCAGGGGTGAGTGGGGGATGAAAAACGGAAAACGGTTGCTCATTTCGGCCGCTGCACAGTGGTGATTGTTTACGCAAGTCTTGGGCATTTCTTAACTTGAGATTAATCCCTCCATTTCGCTCCTTTAGCGGCAGGCGAGCCCAAAAGGCTTTGGCTTTTCATTCCACAGTGGGGCAGGCGAAATGGAGAGAACCATTTGGCTAGCCATTGGGACAAACTGGCGCTCGTTGTCTGGGCACCGATAAGGTCACATCCTTTCCACGATCATGGCCACCGCGTTGCCGCCGCCCAGGCAGAGAGAGGCCAGCCCTCGTCTTAATCCCCGTTGCTCCAAAGCATTCACAAGAGTCACTAGCACACGCGCTCCGGAGGCGCCAATGGGATGACCCAAGGCAATAGCTCCGCCGTTTACGTTGAGACGGCTTTCATCCAAATGCAGGTCCTTATTGCAGGCCAGCATCTGGGCGGCAAAGGCCTCATTCAATTCAAATAAGTCAATGTCCTGCGGCCGCAATTGGGCGCGTTCGAGCACTTGACGCACGGCAAGGACTGGAGCGATGAAAATGTCTTTTGGGGCAACGCCGCTGGTCGCATAGGCGACAATGCGCGCCATGGGCTTGGTTCCCAGGCTTTTTGCCATTGGACCACTTGCCACGACCAAGGCTGCGGCCCCATCGCTTAGAAGCGAGGAATTCCCCGCCGTTACTGTGCCCCCCTCACGAAATGCCGGCTTGATTTTTTGTAGCATTTCCAGCGTCGTGTCAGGCCGAATGCCTTCATCGCGAGCAACGGTTTTTGCCTTCGGTCCGCTGCCAACGGTGACCGGCACAAGTTCCGCCGCAAAGGCGCCTCTTTCCCAAGCGCCAGCAGCACGGCGCTGACTTTCAAGCGCAAACTGGTCCTGTTCCGAGCGATTAACCCCGCGTTGACCAGCGATGTACTCTGCCGCCTCCCCCATGTGCCAATTTTCAAAGGCACAGCAAAGACCGTCGTGGATCATTGCATCAACGGCCTTTTGATCTCCAATCTTCCAACCGGCCCGAGCGCCGAAGAGCAAGTACGGCGCCCGGCTCATACTTTCCATGCCGCCGGCCACGACAAGATTCGCGTCGCCGGCGCGAATAGCCTGGGATGCCAGCATGACCGCCTTGAGGCCGGAGCCGCACACTTTGTTTACCGTGAAGGCGGCGATTGTGTCCGGAAGGCCTGCTTGGAGGGCTGCCTGGCGAGCCGGATTTTGGCCCAACCCTGCCTGTAGCACACAGCCCATAATTACTTCATCGACTTTTTCCACGGGCGCCTGGGCTCGACGCAAGGCCTCTGCAATGGCCAGCGAACCTAGTATCGGAGAAGGAATATCCGCCAGGGCGCCCAGGTATTTGCCGATGGGCGTCCGGACCGCGGAAAGTATGAAGGCGTCGACCATGAGAGAGTTTCCTGTATGCTTGGCGATCCAACGGCGTAAACCTATTATCAATTATAAGTTGAGCCACGAGTCGTACAATGCGAGCCAACCCGACTCTTCATGCCGCAAACGGATCGTTTGGACTGGCACCCTCTTGCTAAGTGCAGTGATGCTTTTACGTACGGAACACCTGACCAAGGAATATAACGGCTTCCGCGCCTTGCATGACCTCAGCCTCGAGGTATCTCCCGGCGAGATCTTCGGTTTGCTCGGCCCTAACGGCTCTGGCAAATCCACCGCTCTACGCATCATTATGGGCTTTTTGCGGCCCACTTCAGGAACCGCCAAGATCAACGGCCATGACTGTTGGCACGATAGCGTCGTCGCGCGTCAGCATATTGCCTACCTGCCTGGTGAACTGCGCCTGTATGAGAACATGACCGGGCGGCAGTTAGTCGTTTTCCTGTGCAAGCTGCGCGGCGTCCCGGTCACCGCCAAGCTTGATGATATGGCCCGCCGTCTCGACATTGACTTGGACCGGCCCATCGTTGCGCTGTCGTCAGGGATGAAACGCAAGGTGGCACTTCTGCAAGTTCTTACGCCGCACGCCCCCCTGCTTATTCTCGACGAGCCTACCAACACGCTTGACCCCACCATGCGCGAGGAATTGCTCGATCAGCTCAAACAAGCTCGCAACGACGGTCAAGCCGTCTTGTTCTCGTCTCACGTCCTTAGCGAGGTCGAGCAAGTCTGTGATCGCGTGGCTATTCTGCAACGCGGCAAACTCGTGCACCTCCAGCGCATGAACGAGTTGCGCAGTTCTTGTTTAGTCCATGCCCGATTCAGCAAGAGGCTAGACAATTTGCCCGACGGCAAAGGAATGCGTGTGCGCGAACATCACGGCGACCGCCTAACGCTGGAATATACCGGTGCCCTGCCCTGGCTTCTGGAATGGCTATCTCGGCAGCCGCTTGAAGACATGCGCATTGAGCCGATGGGTTTGGGCGCCATTTACCAACGGTTTCATGGCGTGGAGGCCTTATGATCACGCTGGTGCGGAAGATCCTGCGCGATTTGCGCGTGCCTTTGCTGGTGGTCTGTTTGATCTTGTGTGCGTTTCAGTGCTTCTGGGTGAAGATCACGCAGCGCGTCGTGACCGATGTTTCGCCTTTCTTCGCCAGCATCACCTCCGCTTTGCAAAAAGTGCCGGCCGCTCTGGTGAGCAAGGATGGCGACTTGTCCAAGATCATTGAAAATCGATTATTTAAAGGCCCCGGCCGGATCATGCAGACGCTGGCGGGCGGCGACAACATGCGCTTTGAAAAAGCCATGGACATGCTTTCCATAGGCTACGTTCACCCGCTCATGCAGACGCTGTTTTGCATTTGGGCGATCGGCCGGGCGGCCGGGGCGATTGCCGGCGAGCTTGACAAGGGTACAATGGAACTGCTCATGGCGCAGCCGATTTCGCGGCGGACCGTTATTCTCAGCCATTTGATCGTCGACTTGATCACGATCCCGGTTTTGTGCCTGGCCCTCTGGTCCGGCACCTTCATCGGCGAAAAGTTGATTGGGCCGTTTCATGTCGATCAGGCGGACTTTGCCGACCTGCCGTCCTTCTTGCGCAATGAGGTCAAGGTCGATCCCGAGGTGCTGCGCATCGAGCCGCTGGCGTTTTGGCCGGGCGTAATCAACATCGGCGCGCTCATTTTTGCCGTCTGTGGTTACACGATGTGGATTTCTTCGCAAGGCCGTTTTCGCTGGCGCGTCATGGGCATCGCTGTGCTGGTGACGCTGCTCCAGTTTATTTTGAACATGGCCGGCCAACTTTGGGACGTGCTGGCGCCCTTTCGCCCCTTCTCCGTCTTCTACTACTTTCAGCCGCAGCGGATGATCTTGCGGCATGGGACCCACGTGGATTTCAGCGTCTGGAACGGCGGTCATCCGCTGATCGAAGTCCCCGCCAACGGGGTCCTGTTCGGCGTAGGCCTCGTCGGCTACTTGCTCGCCCTCTGGTCCTTCAAACGCCGCGACCTCCCGGCGCCTCTCTAACCGTTTCCTTCTGTTAGCTGCCGACCCTCTAACCCTCTGGCTCAATGTGTGCGGGTCTAGAGGGTGGGGCACTTGAGCCAGAGGGTCAAACGCCGAGTCGCAACGGTCTCTTGATCATCAAAGGGGACAACTCATTCCCGCGGGTCTCGTGGCGGCTTCATGGCTTTGCGGCTTTCTTCAGGTCCAACCCGCGGGTAGCTCTTATTGCTAAGAGAAAGTCTACGGCGCCGAACCTCCCGACGCGTCAACCACAACGGCGCTGCCTTGCCTTGCCGCGGTCTTCGTTTTGGGCGCTTCTTCCGGCTTGAAAAGCAAGACCAGAGCCGACCCCAAGCCGATTGAGACCACGCCCACAAAGAAAAGCCAGCTCGGCATGTGTTCGGGCATGGCAAAGCTGAAGGCACCTTGCTTGGGCTGCCAGAACATGCTCACCACGGTGTTAAGAAGCGGGGCCAGGCCAAAAATGATGGGTGCGATTACAGCGCTTTTATCTGGAGCGGCGCTGGTCGCGAAAATCACGCACAACGCTCCCAACGCGCCTGCCGTGCCGGCCAGGCAGGCAAAGATCACGCCGGTCGCGTCGATTTTCAAATTCTCCGTCCCAACCATATAAAAGCGCGCCAACGGAAACAGCACGGCAATCAGTACATAGGCAATGCCCACGCACAGAAAAGCTCCATACCGGCTCCTCAGCTCTTGCCCGCCGTGAGCGATAAGCGGCACATAGGTCCCCCAGCAAACGCCGGCGGCCAAGGCGTAAATGAGCCAAAGATATTTTTCCATCGTTGCAGTCTCCTCGTTTATCAAAAAATCCGCAGTACCGGGAGAGGCAGTTTAAGTTACTAGATATCGTTATTACTCCCGCCGCAGTCCTTCCAAGACCGGTGTTCGCAGGGAAAGCGTGAGCGTTCCAAAGGCGCACAGCAAGCCGAACGCGAGGACGCCGCCCAGCATGGCCAGGAGTCTAAGCCACGGCACAGCCGCCTCGCCGCCAAAGAGGCTTGGAAGCACTGCCAACACAGCGGCCAGCGTACCAATCCCCAGACCGAAAAGCAGCAAGAAGCCGTTCTCCAAAAACAGGAGCCTTCCAAGGGCCGGCTTGCGGTAGCCCAGGGCGCGCAGAAGGGCCAGCTCCGCCCGCCGTTCCCAGATCCCGCGCAAGAGCACCACCGCCAGTCCGACAGCGCCCAACAAGAGGCCCAACGCGCCGAGGGCCTGAAACGTGGAAAGGTAGGTGTTTCTCACGGCTAAATAAGATTCCAGGCGCTCGGCCGTCGGGGTCGCTTCCATGCCGTGATCCGCGAGGACCGTTTCGACCACTTCCTTGGCCGCCTGGGTCGGCGCCTTGCCGGTGTCGATCAAGAAAAACGTGTAACCTTCCTGGCTGGGGTAAAGCTTGAGCAGGTTAGCTTCGGAAAGCAACAAGCCGCTTTGAAAGATACTGCCCTGAAGCAAAGCGACGATGCGCAGGGCGACCTTTTCGCCGCGATCATCGGTCGCGGCAATTGCGCCGCCCAGATGGTTCTCCAAGATCCAGGTCACCGTTTCCGCCTCGCCAATGACGGGGATTTCGCCGTTTGGCAAGTCTTGTTCGAGCAGCCGCCACGGATTGGCAGTGGTTTCCGGGGATCGGGCTTCCGTGTCGGCGAACGTAAACGCGTTTCGTTCAATCAAATTAGGCGGAACGCCGAGCAAGCGCGGCTTCTTAGGCTGATAGAGGTTTAAGCAACTGGCGTCTTCGCCGGCTTTGACGCGAAAAGAGACAAAGCGAAGCTGGTCGAGGATTTCTTTTTGCTTTTCGAGCCGGGCTTGAGCCTGATCGGGGTTCTGCGGCGTCGCTTCCTGCTTTTGCCTTTCCAAAACGTCGAGCAATCCTGCTCGGGCGCTATCCTCATTTAGATTCTGAAAAACCGGGACGTCGGTCTCGCCGAGCAAGGCAAAACCGCCGGTCCCCGAATGCACGTCCTTAGGATCGCTATCGGCGTGCTGACGAAACAGTTCCACGGCCACGATCAAGAACGCCGCCGCGGCCAAAAGCCCGGCCGTTAACATGCTGCGCAGCGGATTGCGAGCCGTGTTGCGCCAAGCCAACGTCGGAATGTTAAACGCGACCGGTCCCACGGCACGATTAGACGTGTTTGGCGTTGCCATTGGAGCTGGCCTTTCCCCCCGCTCTGGCGAGCCTTGTTGCTCTGCGCCAACATGATAAGCGGGGGGAAAAGGATTGACGTGTGTCCTTTTAGATTCATCGGCAAACCCTTCTCGTGTGCGCTTCATCCCTGCCCAGAGCGCTGCCAGGCCGGCCGTCAGCAAAAAGGCGCCGCTTCCGAAGAAACTGCCCGCGCGTGCTTCGTGGTCCTTGACGAAGAGACCGCCTACCGTGAGGACCACCGCCAAAGCCAAACTAGCGATGGAAATCCAAACGCTCCACCGGGCTCGCTTTTCAGTTCCCGGGTTCTCTTGAACGGCCGTTTCGCCCATGAGCAAGGCGGTTGGCGAAACCTTTCCCAGAATACGAATCGCCCAAGAAATAGCCACAAAGCTCATGATAAGGGCGGCCCCAAAACCGATCGCTACGCTCAACCGCTCGGCATGAAGCCTCAGGAACGACAAGCTCGTGGTCGTCGGCCACAATGACTGAAGGAGATCGAGAAGAAAAAGAGCATACGCGTAACCGATTGCCAGACCCGCCAAAGCGCCTACGAGAGCCAAGATGCTTCCTTCGCCAAGCAGCAGAAGGCGCAGGTGTCGCCGCCGATAGCCGCTTGCCAAGAGCAGACCCACTTCGGCAGCGCGCCGATCGAGATTAAGTCGAAAAAGCAAGCCGACCAATAGCAGCGAGGCCAGGATCAAAAAAAAGCTGAAGAAAAGAAGGAGCCAGCCAAAATCCATGCTCCCCGCGCTGGCCGACAACCCTTCCTCGCGCAGATTTTCAAAGACGAAGCCGCCCTGGTCAGGATTAAGAGTACGCAGCAATTCCTTTTCGAAAGCCTGGCTTGCGACGGTCTGATCCTGTCCTTTGGCCGACGCCAACCGAATCGACGTTAATTGGCCGAAGCGGCTGCCCCAGAGGCGTTTGCCGGTCTCCAGGTTGACGTAGGCTTTCGGCGTCGTACGGTATTTCTTCCAGTAATCTTCATCATTAGCGCCGACCACCTTGCGGATTTGGCTATTGTCAAACGGCGGCGAGGGGAGATTCCAGTCGCGGAGCGTGATTGTCTTGCTGTCGGTGATGCCGGGAAACTCGGGCGTCAAGTCCGGGTCATTGCCGACCCCTTCAAGGGGCACAAAGCCGCGTAAACGGAAGATCGCGCGCTCTTCCTTGACCTGGCCGGTCTCCTTGGCCGGGAAATAGCTCACGGAGACGCGGTCGCCTGGCTTGGCCTGGAGGGGTGATTTGTCCCAGGCCGCCAGCAGTATTTCATCATCCTCCAACGGCTTGTCCGAGTCGCGTAGAAAGGGGCCCAGCGGCGGCGGCAAGGACGGGTCGAGTGCTGCAATGGTGGAATACGGAATGGATTTGTCGCCGACGGCAATGCTGTTGGCGAGATAAACAAGCGTTGGCGCCGATTGAAGCCCGGCCTCTTTGGCCGCCAGCAAAGCCGCGTCGGCTATTGGCGGTTCCAATAATACTTGCCGGCTTTCCAGCGTCAAGTAGGGATGCTGTTTCTCGTAATAGGCCAGCACTTCCTGGCGCGTCAGTTCGCCATTGTGATCGGCATCGGCGACCCTAGCGAAGGTCTCCGCCACCCTGCCCTGCCATTCCCCGCGGCGCAGCCTGCCCCGATGATCGCGGTCCAGTTTGCCGAAGAGGGCATCCGTTCGTTTGGCCGGATCCAAAACTTGCAGTCCCCAATCGTCGAGCCGAAGGAGTGAAAGGAAGCGATTTTTCAAATCATTGGAGCCGCCTTCAACCAAAAGCACGTTGATGCGGCCGGGTTGATTCACCAACTCTTGAAGTGCGTTTAGCGGCAAGAACGCATTCCGGGGAGGCTCCGGACTAGGCGACAAACTGAACCGATTGCCCATATCCAGCTCATTCAGGATCCCGACGATACGGGCGCGAATTTTATCCACCACATCGCCCGTGTCGCGCCGACCCAGCAGCGACTCGCGCGGCAAGAGGCTGACTTTTTGCAAATGGAGGACGATAGCATCACCGGTGTGGACGCCGAGGTCGGCGGCGAGTGTGCCATTTAGATAAACAGGGTACGCTGCTGATCCGGCGGCATCCGACGATACTTCCTTCTCAAAGGGGGGGTCGCCTTTTCCAAAGAAGGAATCGTCGACGCCGAAGAGGGTTACCTTGCCAGCTCGGTGAACGGTTTCACTCGCTGGAAAACCTTCCCCAGAGTCGGAGGACTTCGAAGCAGTCCCTTGCAAAAGAATGAGACCTGCCGCGCGCCGGCAGGCTAATTTCTCCGGCGATGCCAAATCACTTTGAAAGAAGCGGTTGGCCACGAGCGCTTGATCGACCCAGCCGAGTCGGCGCCTGGTCAAGTCAGCCAGGCTGCCGCGCAACGAGTCGCCGACTAGGAGCGCTCCCGTCAAAACCGCCGTACTGACCGCCGCGCCCAGCAAGACAGCGAGGTTGCCGCGCCAGTGATAAAGCAGATTACGGAGCAACAGGCGCGTAAAACTCATGGCGTCAAATCCGCCGGCTGCAAGGCGCCGTCGGCCATTTCAAGAGTTCGCGGAAACGTGCGGGCCAGCTCAGCGCTGTGCGTAACCACGATGAGAATCGTTTGTTCTTGCTGATGCATCTCCAGCAAAAGGCGGCCCACTGATTGAGCCGTGCGCCGGTCAAGATTGCCGGTGGGCTCGTCGGCCAGCAGTAACGTCGGACGCAGGATCAAAGCCCGGGCTACAGCCACGCGCTGACGTTCTCCTCCCGACAGCTCTGCGGGACGATGATGCATTCGATCGCACAGGCCCACGCGATCGAGCAACTCCTGAGCGCGCTTAGCCACATCGGCTGGGCTGGCGTGATTGACGAGCGTGGGAATCAGCACATTTTCAACAACCGAACACTGCGGCAATAAATGATGATCCTGAAAAACGAAACCCACCTGTTGATTGCGAAAGTCCGCTAATTCCGCGTCGGAAAGCGAAAACGGATCTTTGCCGTCCAATTGAATCGTTCCCGAGGTCGGACGATCCAGCGTGCCTACCAGGTGCAGCAGCGTACTTTTGCCGGAGCCGGACGGCCCCATGACCGCGAGCGCTTCACCGCGCTGCAAACCAAAGGAAACGTCGCGCAAAACCGAAAGCGGTCCGCTGCGCGTCGGGTAGTCCTTGCAGAGATGGCTGACATTTAGAGGCATGGCAGCAAAGGGAATAAGCAACGGGTGCGGCTACTGATTGGCAGCCTCCAGAATCTTCCGCAGGCTGGCGGGGATCTCCAGCGAGGTAATCTCCCGGTTGGGCAGGATGGTGCAACAAACGCTGCTGACCTGGCCTTTGGCCAACAAGGCTTCCTTAGAGAAAAACTCGAAGCCATAAGTTATTGATTTCGCCCCAATCTTCATGATGCGGACAGTAATCTCCAACACATCCTCGAACCGGGCCGGCTTCTGATAGTCACATGAAGCCGACACGCGCGGAAAGCCGAGTTCTTGACCTTCCCAGCCCAGGCGAACCGACAAGCCGAGCGAGCGCAAGAACTCCACCTCGGCTGCCTCCATGTAACGAAAGAAATTGGCAAAGTGCATGATGCCGGCCATGTCCGTGTCGGCGAATTCAACGCGGCGGGTTGTGCGAAAAGGGTTCGGCATGCAGAAGTTCACCGGACGTATTGGCGATAGACCGCGACGGTTTCCGATGCCATGTTAGCAGCATGGAAACGCCCATGCACCGCCTCTTTGCCCTTCTTACCCAACTCCGCTCGATGCGAAGGATCGTCGAGCAATCGGCGCAGGCCGCGCGCTAGATCGGCTGGGTTGTCGGGCTCTATGAGAAGGCCCCCGCTAGTCGCCTCGATCAATTCCGGGAAGGAGCCATGGCGCGGCTGCACAACCGGGACACCGTTGGCCAAGGCTTCGAGGATGTAGAGGCCCTTAGGCTCCCGATAGGTCGTCGGTACGGAAAGAATATCGAGACTTTGCAAAAAACGCAGCTTGCTGGCATGATCGGGGGACTCCACATGCTCGACCAGGTCGGACAACCCCCAATTCTTGATGCGTTTTTGCAAGTCGTCGAAGTAAGGGCGGTTGTTTTCGCCCAAGTAACCGGAGATGCGCAGCCGGCAAGGGGGCGTATCCGGCATTTGCTTGAGGAGGTAAAAAGCCTCCACTAAAACGTGCAGGCCCTTTTCCGGGCAGATGCGCGCGAAGTAACCGATGGTGGCCGGATCGCCGTTGCGCGACGGTGGGATTGATCCATGCCCTTTTAAATTCAGCCCCGGATAAACGACGTGGATCTTGCTACGATCGACGCCGAGGTACGGGGCCATGTGGTCGGCGTAGTAGACGCTAGTCGTTATGAAGCCATCGATCTGCTGAGACAAGTCACGAACTAATCGTATGGCCTGAGACCGATACGGCTCAATGAGAGCGTCGAGAAAAATGTCATCCCCTTGGAGAGTGACTAGAAGCGGCGCCTTGACCTGTCTTTTCACATGCGGGACCATGCCCGCGATCATGATGTTGGAAAGATTGACGATGTCCGGCTTAACGTCCTCGGCAAGCCAATCGGCCAGTTTGGCCACTTCTTTGCGAATAGGCCCGTGGTCACCCTGGAGCATGGCGACCGTAAGGGCGCCCAACTCCTCCGCCTGGACCTTTACCGCGAACCCAGACACCCAACGAAGAAGGCGAGGGAAGTCCAGGAGCCGGTCAAAAAAGCGCGGGGTATGGCGGAAAAAGGAAAGCTTTTGTTGCAGATAGACGTTGATGCCGCCATAGAAGACGCGATGTTGGCTGACGTCTTCTTCATCGGTCCGGATGGGCGTATAGGTCGGAATGAGTAGGGCATCATGGCCCTGGGCGATGAGAGCCGCCGCCAGCGTATTATCGCGCAGGCAACTGCCGCAGTACATGTTTGCGGCGCCGGCGGTAATGTAAGCAATCTTCATGGGAGAAGCGCGATATCTTCAGGCGGGGGGCGTCAGCCCCTGATTATCCGGGTCATCAAGGGGCCAACGCCCCCGCTCGCCAAGCAGAGCTAGTCCAAGAGAACGCCTTCTTTTGGCTCGGGCAAGAAGAAGCAAGCGATGGAGCCGGCCAGAAAGACAAATAGGGCAATCCCACCTGTGGTATACGCCATTTTAATCGCGTCATTGCTGCCAGGAACAAGGCTCGACCCTGCGATTAGACTTGCTAGGAAGGCAAACGATGTGCCGATCATCCGGCCTCCAATATTAGCTGCAAAGCTCTCCCCTGTGCCGCGCAAATGGAGCGGATAAACCCGCGGCAAATAATTGCCCCAAAAGCTAAACTGCGCCACCGTAAGAAACCCGGCCAGAAACATACCGATTCCAAAAAGGCTAATGTGAACCGTTTCCAAGTGAAGCCAGCTAAGGTTCAATTCGAACAGCGGCCGACTGTGCAAGGACCAGTAAGCAAAGACTAGGGGGACAACTATTAGTCCTGGAATCTGGAAGACGCGCAGCAAGTTGCGCCGGCTCAGAATACGAACCGCCAGCAGCGCAAGGGCGAAGCGGCCCACCAGCCCCCCAATCTCCTGAACCATGCTTAGCTGGCCCCGCAGCTTATCTTCCAGTTTCTTCTGGTCGGGTTTAGGGAGCGTTTCAGCTCGTTCAACGTAATCTGGAACGGCAGGCAGGATTTGCGGCATCTGTTGGATTGCCCCAAAAGCCGCTCCGAAGCTTAAGGCTACCATGATCGTAGTCACGACCGTGGTCTTTCGAAGGGCAGGAGCAAACAACTCCGCTAGGCTGGGTCGCTTGAGAGTTCCGGCGGATTTCTTCTGTTGCCAAGCCGGGGATTCGGGCAGGAAGGGCCGAATCAGGATCAGTGGAACGGCGGGAACCAGACCTGACATCAAAGTATACCGCCACGGTGCGTGAGGCGTGCCGATGTCGCCGAGAAAGCTTGTAAGCCAACCTGGCATGATAACCGCCGGCAATCGACTGGCCCAAGCTACGACCAGCAAGTTCGCTCCGGATACCATCAGCCCGCCCAAGGAGGAAAAAGCTTGCGTGTAGCCCAATACGTTTTCGCGTTGATGCCTGTTGGGAAACAACTCGGCTAACCAGGCGACGGCCGCCACGAATTCGACGCAAACGCCGATAAACGTTGTGCAGCGAAAGATTAGGAGCATTACAATCGAAGTGGAAAATCCAGAAGCGAAGGCCGAAAACGCATAGAGGAGAATACTACCGGTTAGGACGCGCCGACGCCCGAAGCGGTCAGTCAAATAACCACCTAATAGGCCGAAAATGCCTCCGGCAACCGCTGGGACGAAGAAGAGCAGTCCCCGCCAGACATTGAACGTTTGGCTGCCGGGCGCGGCGTCAGGCAGCAATTCGCGCATTGCGGGGGGCATGACCAGCGGCAACATGAGCAATTCGTAGGTGTCAAAAGCAAAGCCAATGATGGCAATCAGGATGATTAGCCAATGGGTCAAGGTTAGACGTTGAGGGGCTTCAAGTCCTGCGGAATTTGACACGGACGACTCCACAGCAGAAAGGTGAGACGTCAAAAGGCGGGAAGGCGATGACAATTTCCTACGAATTGAACCGAAGCCGGCAAGCCTATCCTTCCGGAGCCACGACTTCCAAAAGCTCAATCGCCGGCTTGCCGTCGCAGTGAATAATGGCCAGCCGGCCATAGGTCGGACGCGGCGCGGGCAATTGAAACGCCTCGGTCAATTCGTAACCGAGGTTAGCCCGCAGAAAACCCGTTGGCTCAATGCGGCGCAGGACGTTGTGGTTAATAAGGATTCGCCCTAACGGCGTGTTGCCTCCAAGAATTTCTTGCCGGACTTCCAGACTGCAAACGCGCAGATCAATCCGCACAATTCCAAATTGCACAACCCGGCCAGTAGACCGAAGCACCAGCAGAATGCGACGCGCATAGTAATCCTTATCATGGCGGCGATTCATGATATGCACGTCGACCGGTCCGCCGTGGTGCTCCTCAACCGTGACAGTCATGTGATGTTCGTGGACCAAGAGCTTGTCATAAGGAGGGGGGACCTCGTCGGCCTGGACTATTTCATATTCGGGAATATCGTCAGCCAATGGGAACAAATCGAGAAGCGTCTGAAGATCGGGCCGCAACATTCGTTGGGGTGAATTCATAGGGGCGCCATAAATTGAGGAAAATCTGCCTGATGGAAGGATGGCCGGTGGGAGGAAAGCCATCTCAAATGGCTGCTCAATTGGCGTGCTGCTCATTCATTTTGAGAAGCCGGCGGCCCGTTATCACTTCCCTTTCCCGCCGCTTCGTAATTGATCGACGTGATGAGCAATGGTTCCAACTCCGACCAGGAGTCATCTTGGTTGTCGATATGGAGAATACGGCGCGTGGAAATCGCTACAAAGTCCGGATGGGGCACGGGCATTGACCTGCCATCCGCCAATCGGAAACAAAATGGCTGATGCAAGGCGTTTCGAATCGCTTGCATGTTCAAAACGGCACCCTCTTATTTATTCTTTACCCCTATCAAGTATACCGGCTAGTGTGATGTTCAGGCAGAAAGAACTCGGGCAAGGACCGGTCAACTTGGAGCAAGCCGGGCCGAGTAAGTTCCACATGGCGATCATGAATCGTGAGAAAGCCTTTCGCCTCCAGCCGGCCGAAAGCCTCGCCGTAGGAATCGAGCACATTAACCCCGAACTTCCGCTCAAAGTAATCCGCCTCCAACCATCCGGTTTTGAGTTGCAAAATCATTTCCCGAATCAGCAGTTCGCGCGCCCTGACGGGCAAAGCTCGGCCCAGTGGCAGCTCGCTCTTGTCCAGCATGCCGACGTATTGCTCCCATGTATCCACGTTCTGAATATGCACGCCGTTGGCGTGGCCGAACGATGCGACCCCGGTGCCCAACATGTCGGCGCCATGCCAGAGGCTGTCCCGATAGACAAACTTGCAGGTCGTCCTGTCCTTGACCATCGTGTAAGCGCTCGACACTTCATAGCCTGCCTGGGCCATTTCATTGAAGGCGTAATCAACCCAAGCGCGCTTGGTCGGCCAATCTGCTATGGCCATAGCAGGCGGCTCGTCCTGGCCGATGAGCTTTAGTTCTTGTGAGAAGACCGTGTTGTAAGGCAACTCCATTTGATAGATTGTGACGCTGTCCGGATTCAAGGCAATCGTCTTGCGTACGCACTCGCGCCAGTTGTCCCAGCTTTCTCCGACCATGCCGGCGATCAGATCGATATTGATCTGATCGAAACCTAGGTCGCGAGCCCACCTATAGGCGCGGTAGATCTCCTCTTCAAGATGGGCCCTGCCATTGAACTCCAGGATTTTGGGATCGAAGTTCTCGATGCCGAGGCTGAGCCGTGTGACGCCCATTTCCTTGAGCGTCTCTAGCTTGTGCTTTTGCAGCGTCCCCGGCTCGCACTCAAAGGTGACTTCTGCCGCCTGATTCCAGGGGAGAAGCTCCCGAAGTCGTTCCATCAGGCTGCGAAGCTGAGCGGCACTCAAGTAGGAAGGCGTTCCGCCGCCGAAATAAACATAATGCAGCGGCCGGCCGCCAACGATCGGCAACCGGCTATACATTTCGACTTCCTTAATGAGGGCCGTGCTATAGGTTTCAACGTCGCGGGCATTCTTGTCTGTGTAGACCCGAAAGTAGCAGAATTTGCAGCGCTTACGGCAGAACGGAATATGCAAATAGAGCCCCAGCGGCGTGGCTAAATTCGGCTCTTTGTTCAACGCGCGGAAGGCATCGGGAAGGTAGGTCGCCTTCCAAAAAGAAAACGGCGGGTAGTTGGCAACGAAATAGTTGCCCAGGCCCGTTTTTTCTTGGGTCGCATCAGCGGTTGGCATTTTCGGAACCTCGCCCTGCCTTCTTTGATCCGAGACAGTAAATCGTGTTTTTCTGCGTGCCGATTACCAGGCAACCTCCGCCCACAGCGGGCGATGCCGTTATGGGGCCATCGAGATTGAATTCTTGGTTTTTCGTCCCTTTTCCTAAATCAAGGTCGTAGAGCTTGCCGTCAGCGGAGCCCACGAAGACGCGTTGCCCAACCACCACGGGTGAGCTATCCACTTTGCCGCGCGTCAAGTAGCTCCAGGCTTCTTTGCCGGTGTCACGATGCAGACCATAGACGCGTTTGTCTTGGCTGCCGATGACGACAAATTTGTCCGTCGCGGCGGCGGAGCCATAAAACGCCTGCGGTTTTTTTTGGGCCTGAAACGTCCATTTGACCTCGCCCTTTTTCCAATCCACGGCGAGCACTTGATTGGTCATTGTTCCGACATAGGCGTAATCTCCCACCACCGCTGCGGTAGCCGCGGCCTGGCCTTCGAGATCGACGGCGAGAATCTCCGTACCTTTTTTGGAATCAATTACATGAAGGGAACTATCGCAGCCGGCGGCAAAAGTGCGGCCGTCAACTATCGTAGCAGAGCCGTTGATTGGACCTTGGGCCCTGAACTTCCAAACTTCCTTGCCGTCCTTGTCCAGGCAATAAAGCGTGCTGTCGTAAGCGCCGAATAGGACTTTGTTATCAAAAAAGCTGGCGCCGGACTTAATCTCGGCATCGGTGCTCAAGGTCCAAATTTTCTTGCCTGTTTGGGCATCGACGCAATGAAAGGTCCCATCAGAGTCGCCGATATAGACTCGGCCATTGCGAACGCTCGCCGGCGCCATAAATGCGGCGCCCTTGTACTTCCATTTTTCCTTGCCGCTGGCGAGATCGAGGGCGTAGAGAAGTTCATCGGTGCAACCGACATAGGCGGTTTGGCCGACGATGGCGGCGGTTGCTTCAATCGCGTCCTTGGTTTCAAACTTCCAAAGAACTTCCAGTTTTTCAGGTAATCCAGAATTCGCCACACCCGTTTGTAGAGTGTTGCCGCGGAAAACGGGCCAATCTGCATTTCCTTTTTCTCCACCCTGAGCGGAGAAGCATAGAAAGACCAGTAATCCTGTGCCAAGGACCAACCAGCCAATACTGCGACAGAGCGATGTCACGGCTAATCCCTCTATGCGCCAGGAACTTAAAATGCCGCCTGAAAAAGCCCTAACAAATCTGCTTGCGTGGCGGGACGCGGATTGAAGCGGTTGGTCCATTGTTGAGCGGCTTCTTCAGCCAGCAAAGGCAGGATTCCCTCAGAAACGCCGCATGTTGACAGCGTAGTAGGCAACTCGGCTGTTTTCATTAAGCCCATTATTCGGCCGGCCAACTCCTCGGCAGCCGCCCGGCTGTCGCCATTAACAATGCCGGCTTCGTGGGCTAGATCCCCGTAGAGAGGGCCGACGACCTCTGCATTATACCGGATGACATGCGGGAGAAGGATGCCTATGGCGATGCCATGCGTTAGGCCATAATGGGCCGTCAAGGGGTTAGCGCAAGCATGGCAGGCGCCCAGCATCGAGTTTTCGATGGCCATGCCGGCAAAGTGGGCGCCGATCTGCGTGGCGCCCCGGGCTTCCAGATCATTAGGATACTGCAATACAGTATCCAAGTTTGCTGAAAGAAGTTGCCAAGCCGACCGGGCGAACGTCTGGGAAAGGGGGTTCCTTCGAGTAGTGACATAAGACTCCACAGCGTGCGACAAGGCGTCGATCCCCGTAACGGCTGTGACCTTGGTTGGTTGGGAGACGGTTACCTCCGGATCAAGAATCGCCAAGCGAAAAGCGGCCTTGGGATCGCCGCAAGCCATCTTCATGTGCGACCTGTCATCTGCGATGAGTGCGAAAGATTGAGCCTCACTGCCCGTGCCCGCGGTTGTGGGAATGCCGATAGAAGGAAACATCGGCTTCACGGCTTTTCCAAAGCCCACATAATCCGCCATCGTGCCGCCGTTGGTGAGCAGGAAGTTGATTCCTTTGGCACAGTCCATGGAGCTGCCGCCGCCAACGGCCACGAGAAAATCAATTTGGCACTTTTTAGCGTATGCCCGCCCTGCTTCAACATGATGGTTCGTTGGGTTTTCCTCAACAGCATCGAACAACCACACCTCCAGTCCGTCATCCTGCATTATCTGCAACGCCCGCTGCGGATGACCGGCGGCCTCAAGGCCGGGATCCGTTACCAAAAGGACGCGCGAGCCGCCCAGGTCACGGACGCAATTCGCTAGGCGCCCCAACGTGCCGATGCCGAAGACCACGCGCGTGGGCAGCCTTGAGTCAAACGGCGGCAACGCATGGGGCGTGGAGCTTTGCTTTGCAGAAGCGGCGTGAATGGCAGCCATAACCGGGCGTGGGCCCTTTCTGGATTAGATTTTGATCATTTCCTTGTCAAACTGAAAGGCACGCGCTCGAAACAGAAAGTCAACAATGTTGCCTTCGTGAGGTTGCAGCCAGTTCAACTGAATCGTTGGCAAAGGCCCGATATTGAGCCGATCAATATGCGGGGCATCCGTCAAGGCTCGCTGGAACTTGGCATCCCCAGTGACTGCCGAGCACACCAGCGTAGGTCCGATTGCATCAAGCATCTTCTCTTGCGGGCATTGCACCACGGTGCAGAAGGGGAACATGTACTCTTTCTTGGCAATGGCCGGCTCGGGGGAATCGCAAAGGATTACCGTGGGCCGTAAATAGTCGCAGCTCTCTTTCTTGACGAGGCGCGGGCCATACTTGGCCGTCAAGTCACGAACGCCGGAGGCTTTCAGATCCTTGTCAATATCAGCGGAGACGGCATCGGCCTGACCGGGCACGGTAAAGGCTGCTAAAGCCGATTTCGGATCGTCTGGCGGCAACGGGACAACCGGGCCCATCCTCTCGGCCAGAGCTTCTCCGATCTCCTTAGCATGGCGCGAGACCCAGATGCCCGAACAATTGATGCAGCCGCGCCCGCTATTGAGGAGAACGCTGTCCACCATCATGCCGAGATATTGGGGCCAGTTGTCCACTTGATCGTCGCCCAACAAGATCTTGCTGAAGCCGGGGCCATGTGCCTGCACCTTGGGATTACCCTTATATTGTTCGACCGTGGCGGTCCCTCCAAATATCAAGCTGCGCGGACAAGTGTTCAACACGGCCGCGCCTACATCGCCTAAGCCGGGGTAAATGGCTATCGCTTGCTTAGGTATGCCGGCCTGGACGAAGGCCTGCGTCATGCGGTAAGGCGTCCACGGTTCCTGGGGACCCGGCTTTAAAACCAGACCGATCTGCATGGGGATTATAGGCAACCAGAGCGTATGCACGCCGGGCGAATTACTCGGCAATACCATGCCCAGCACTGGAGTCTGAGCTTGATAACTCACGGGCACACCCCGCGCCTCGATGCCGTAGCCCCGCGTTAGAAAGTTCAAATCCAGGCCTCGCGTTAGGCTGTCGAGAATCTTGTCCATCTGATGAAGAACGAAATGGTTCTTCTTCATGTTGAACCGGCACATATGCTCGGGCAGGCCGGTCGTCGCGGATTGCATGCGCGCAAATTGATCGGGCGTCTGCGTGCCGTCGCCTAAAGGCAGCTCTGCCTCCATGTACAAATCCGCCGCCTTTTTTGCGATTTTGATTAGCTCGGGGATCGGAATTTCCCGAAGCGCTTCCCGAGCACGCTTGGCCTGGCGCATATCGCGCTCGACTAGTCCGGCGTTGGCACGGCTCACCTCGGCCAGCGGTTCACCTGTGTCGAAGTGAATCACCTTGTCCAGATCTAGGCTCTTGTAAGGTTCGCCCCAGCGGAGGACGGGGATGTGCAGCACGATTAGCTCTCCCGAAAACAACTAAACTTTTTTTCAATACACTCCCACCGTAGTCGCTGCCGCGATAGCGCGAAACGGTTTAACGCCGCTGACGCCATCCCAGGGGTATTTCGCGCTGGGCGGTTCCCGTTCGCCCTCATCACGTTCCAAGAAGCGCGGGACAAAGAATTCCTTGGTCAATGTTGTCAACATGACCCGGCCTGACTGGCCGTAATCAACGACCTTATCCGGATTGTCAAAGTCCACGACTTGAATAACCGCCCGCGGTTGTGGCGCGTAGTAGTTGATCTTAAAGTTGTCGCTCGCGGTCGGCATTTCGGCGGCGGCCAGACCCATGAGCGTGTTGCCGTAGGTAGGGGCAATGTAGATGTTCGGGCCCAGGATCTCTTCGATGGCAAACCGAACCCATTGTGAGGTCATCTCCGTGCCACCGCAGAAGACGCCCGTGATGCCCCTCTGAGCGAGGCTGGAACCCTCTTTCTCCAGACGGGCCGCCAAGGAATCGAGCAACTTGGGGGTCGTAAACATGCATTTGATTTCGTGGTTCGCCGATAAGACCGTCATGGCCTGATCGATTACATGCTCTTGATAAGCCTTCAGGTGTTCCATCCAGCCTTTTTTGATGAGCTTCACGACCCAGCGCGGATCGAGATCTACGCAAAAGCAGATTCCGCCTCGATATTGGCAAAGGTGTTCAACCGCCAAACGAAGACGGCGCGGGCCTGACGGACCGAGCATCAACCAGTTGGAGCCCTTGGGGAAGAATTTATCCGGCAGGGTGTCGCTGAACATCTCATAGTCAATGCGGAAATCCTCGCTTAAAACTCGGCTTTTGGGGATACCGGTCGTTCCGCCGGTCTCAAAGACAAATATGGGCTTGTTCTGAAGCGCCTTGGGAGCCCAGCGCCGGACCGGCCCTCCGCGCAGCCATTCATCTTCAAACAGCCCAAAGAGCTTCAAGTCATCAAACCCGGCGACGTCCTTGAGCGGGTTAAAGCTGTACGATTTGGCTTTCTCCAGCCAGAACGGCGTGCCGGTGTCCGGATCAAAGTGCCAGGCGACAACCTCGCGCGTATGAGCGTCAAGCTTCTCACGAGCTTGGCGGATTTTCTCGTTCTGAACGGATTGAGCGGCAGCGGTTGACACGGGATACCCTCGGACCATTTGTAGCTACTCAAATCGTACAGGATGAATCAACAGGCGGGAATTCGAAGGGCGGTCTTTGTCATTTTGGGCTGGCAAACTGATGAGATCATTTCTTCTCTATCGCGTAAAGGTAGGCGTCGGTCAAAACGTACAAAACTCCGTTACAGGCGACGGGAGTCGATTTGAGAGGCCTTTCCATGTCAATCTTTGAAATGCGCTCGGCTTTCTTGCCATGCTTAAATATCTGCATTTCCCCGTCATCGGTGCCCAAATAAACCTTGCCGTCCACCCACAGCGGCGATCCCCAGATGCTGGCGCCGAGATCGAATTCCCAGTATTTCGCTCCCGTCTTGGCATCCAAGCAGTGCAAGAACCCTTCTAATTCGGCAACGTAAACGAGGTCGTCATGGATCGCACAAGTGCTCATCGTGCGCCCGAAAAGAATATCCCGGCCCATGTCCGGCTTCGGAAGAATCGGCCCGCCATAGTGCCAAACCAGGCCGGAATTCTTATTGACCTCTGCCTTAGGGTCGAAGTTGTCGTTTACCGGCGAGAGGTCGCCGGTCTTTGTTATGTCGATGCACCAGAAGTGGCCAACCCCCGGACCATCGTCGGGCTCCCGGCCCGTGCCGATGTAGAGCTTATTGTCGTAAATAACCGGCGTCGCCACCGGAAAGTTGCGGTCGCCTCGTCCGCCCGGCTTATACTCCGATTTCTTGGGATTGCAGTCGAATTTCCAGATGAGTTTGCCCGTCTCCGGCTCGAAGGCATAAAGCCAACCGTCCCCGCCTGGGAAAATAACCTGGGGCTTGTCATTCACCACGGCAAAGGCCGGGTTGGACCACTGACCATCCATGATCTTTGTTCCAGGAGAATTGTCCTTCCATGCAACTTTGCCGGTCTTCTTGTTGACGGCCACGAAACTCGGCGCTTCGGGCGCAACCACGTGGTGGTCCTTCATGTCTACGCCATTGTCAGTGACGACGAAAATGAGGTCCCCGGCAATGAACGGCGAGCAAGTCGCCAACCAGCGCGGATATACCTTCAATTCGTCGACCATATCGAGCCGCCAAACGATGTCAGCATCCGTCATGTCAGTGAATTTCTCGTCCTTGACGCCGTCGTTCTTGTTGTCGTAAAAGCCTTCCGTGTCGGCGCAGACAAGTTCGCAGCGGTTGCTGACATAGTAAACGCGGTCGCCTTCAACCATGGGATGCGAGGCGATGCCGACTTTGGGCCAGTCGTTTTCTTCGCCTGTCGGCAGCTTGTCGTGCAGGGCCTGCCAAAGGAATTTGCCGTCGGCTTCGTTGAAGCACATAACGACGCCCTGATCCTTCTTCTCATTGGGATTGCGCGGATTGTCGTTATTGGTGCCGACATAGATCTTGCCGCCGCTGATGACCGGACCTCCGTAGGAAGATTTGCCCAGGGTGGCGACCCACTTAATATTGGAAACTTTGCCTTCCTGCACGCTCCATTCGGTCGGCATGTTTTTATCGATGGTGTTGACAAGATTGCGCTGAGGCGTGCCTCCGAGCATTGGCCAATCGCGTCCCGCACCGACTTTCTTGCCGGCGGCTTCGGTAGTTTGCTTGGCCTCGTCTTCGGCGGCCGATTCCGATGATGCCCGATTGCACCCGGCGCCGAACAAGAAAATGATCGCCAGGAATCCAGCCAGGATCAAACCGAAAAGTTTATCGCAAATAGGCATCGCTTAGGTTTCCTTATCAGAGCCGCGACCGTAAGGGAGCGTTTGCCGAAACGCTCCTTTACGGTCGCGGCTCTGGTTGATCGGGCTCCTAGTAGGTCCGGCTACTTGCCAGCCTTGTCGGCAATAGCGTAGAGCTTGTTCTCCGTGGTGATGTACAATACGCCGTTGGCGACGGTCGGCATGGCTCGGACCTTGCCGCCCATGTCGATCTCGCCTAGCAGTTTCTTGTCCTTGCCGTGGGCGAAGATCAAGACTTTGCCATCGTCGTTGCCCATGTAGATCTTGTTATCGACCCAATAGGCCGAACTCCACGCGGCCGCCTCCATGTTGTGCTCCCAATACTGCTTGCCGGTCTTAGCATCGAGGCAGTGAAGATAACCGGCCAGTTCCGCGATATAGACCAGGTCGTCTTTGATCGCCGCAGTGGACATGGTTCGACCGAAAAGGTAGTTGCGCTCGCTTCCCTTTGGAGCGGCGCCGCCATAGTGCCAAACCAGCCCGGAATTCTTGTTGACCTCGGCCTTGGGGCCAAAATTGTCTTTTTGAGGCGACAGGTCCAACTCCTTGTTCACGGGCTTCTTCGTGATGTCGATGCACCAGAAATGGCCGACGCCTTCATCGTGCTCGGGGTCCTGGCCGACGCCGATGTAGCATTTGTTTTCGTAAATGACCGGAGTGCCAAGGAAGTCGCTGCGGGTGCCCTTGCCGCCCAGTTCATACTTGGAGTTTTTTGGGTTGCATTCAAATTTCCAAATGAGCTTCCCGGTCTTGGGCTCAAAGGAATAGATCCAGCCGTCGCCACCGGGAAAGAGCACCTGAGGATGGCCGTCGGCCTCCGCGTAAACGGGATTGGACCACTGGCCGTGCATGAGCAGTTTGCCCTGGTTAACCAGGTCTTTGACCACCACCGGTTTACCGGCTGCTTGGGCTTCGGCGAGACTTCGACTGGGCGAGTTGTCCTGCCAAACGAGGTTTCCAGTCTTCTTGTCGAGAGCGATGAAGCTCGGCGCCTTGGGCTGCGGGATGTTGATATGGCCTTCATCCACGCCGTTGGCTGTAATGATGAAGAGCAAGTCGCCCACGATGAGCGGTGAACACGTTGTCAAATTGTGAGGGAAGTTGTTCAGTTTTTGTATCAAATCGAGGCGCCAGACAATGTCGGCCTTTTGGGGCCCCTTGTAAGTTTCGTCCTGGACGCCTTCATTCTTGCCGGCGGAGAGGCCGTCGGTCGTGGCGCAGATGACTTCACTGCGGTTGCTGCAATAGTAAATCCTTTTGCCTTCGACAAAGGGGGTCGAGCAGATGCCTTCACGCGGCCAGTCATTTACGCGGCCGGCTTCGAGCTTGTCATGGACGGCTTGCCAGAGAAATTTGCCGTCTTTCTCGTTGAAGCACATGAGGACGCCCTTATCGCCCTTGATCTTAGGGTCCTTTGGATTCTCATTGTTGGTGCCGACGAAGATTTTGCCGTCGGCGATAACGGGGCCGCCATAAGCCTTGGACCCCAGGTCGGCCACCCATTTGATGTTCTTCTGGCTGCCTTCTTCGACGCTCCACTCCGTGGGGACGTTATGTTCCCAGGTATTGACCATATTGCGAGTGATGCCGCCGCCAAAGAGATGCCAGCCGCGGTCGGCGGGCGCCTTGTCTTTAGAATTTTCCTCGTCCTTATTGGACTTATTGGCCCAAGTAACGACAGCCAGAACGCCGCCGAGCAGGACCACCGTGATGCCGCTCGCCAGCAGACGTCGTAATGCAGGATAGGATTTCATGTTTGCTGCCCCTTAAGTATACCAGCCAGCGACTCCGACATTAGGACCTGTTGATTAAGCTTTCGCAACGCTTTTTGGCATTCTTTCATTTGAAGGGGGCCAGGCCAACCCGTGGCCACCTTTGAGCCCGACGTTGGCCACCTTTGAGCCCGACGTTGGCCACCTTCGAATGAAAGAACGCCAAAGGCGCCAACGGAGCGTACAGGTTTACAAGTGTAAACCCTGTGGCGCAGTGTGCGGGGACCACAGGGTGGGTCACTTGGGCCACAGGGTGCGCCCTCGGGGCTCATACGGTATGAGCCACATTACAACACTAAAAAATGCTCAAAGACCTCCAAGCGCCCTTTCACGGCTTCTTGTTTAGCGTCACGCTGACATTATCAAAAAAGATCTCGGTTCCCGGGCTGTTGCCGACGAAGCCTGTTGCGTTGGCGTACAGGGCCGGGCTGCCTTCCGGGTTGGCAAGCTCGTCTTCCAGTTCGAGCGTCCATTTTTCCGGCTCCTTTTCGCCCCGGGGCCAAATCTTTCCTTTCACCAGCGCTTTGCCGTTGTGAATATCGGCCGTGATCTTCATGCGATACCACTCGCCTGCTTTCCACGGAAAGTCGATGCTCTTGTCGATTCGCGGCAAGGCGTCCCAGGAGACCAACCGGAGCTGCTGCTTGTTGCCGTCGAGAAAAAACGTATACCGGCACGCTACAACGCCCATATCAGGCAGGTCGTCGCGGACCCGGGCGCCCATGACGTCCGACTCGACGGTGTAATTCGAGTAGTGAGGCATGGCGATAAACGCGTTGGCACGGGCCACGAGCGGGCTCGGGTTGGTGGCCGTTTTGACAAGAACGTTGGAATCGCCCACCTTGCGCACCACGAATTTTCCCATGGCATTGATCCAGCCGGCCGGCGTGCGATCGAGCGGCACTTTTTCGAAATCCTGTTTATAAGGCAAGATCGGCGCCACGCGCACGCGGGCCATTCCTTTGACTCCCTCCAATTCGGCAACCACAGTGCCAAACTGCCCATTGGGCGCCTTGTCAACCGACAATTTGCCTTCGGAACTGATCGCGCCTTTCAGGTTAGGCGGCGGTGGCGGCGGCGTTTTGGGAACCGGCGCATTGGGCAAGGGCGGTGGGGGAATCATCGGCGCCAGCGACCATTTGACCGACTGCTCCTCGCGGATCAGATGACCCTTGGCGTCAAAAAGGCGAGCCCGAAACGTAGCGGTGTCGCCCGGCTCAAGCACCGCATCGGCGGGCACGACCTGGATTGTCGAAATCTTGGAGTCCGGGGCAGGCGCTGCTTCCTTCGGCATGGGAGTCATCGGGCTCGAACCCTTGGCGCCGTCCTTGAGGCCAACGCAATAAAGGGCCTCGCTGGTCATGAAATAGAGCCGATTGTTGGCAACCGCCGGGCTGCCGTTGATCTCCACGTCCGACCCGGTCTCGCTGGGAAATGTCTGCTTGTGGAGAACGTCGCAGGCTTTTTCCTTGGGTTTTAGGATTACGAATTGCGCGTTTACCGCGGCGACATAGATTTTGCCGTCCGCCCAGACGGGCGAACCCTTGGCATTGCGGCCATAGGTCTTGGACCAAAGCGTTTTGCCGTTTTCGGCGTCAAGGCAATACATGCGAGCCGTTTCGTCACAAACGTAGAGGCGGCCGTCATGCAGAAGCGGGGAGGAATACTTGGGCTTGATGCCGTCTCTTTTCCAGACCAGCCGCGGCTGGCCGTCCTTGACATCCGCCGCATCCAAGCAAAACGTCCGGCCCTGGATGTTATTGTCCAGGTTCTCTTCGCCGTGTCCGATGTAAATTCTCGTTCCTTCTACGACCGGGGAGCAGTTTACGGCGCCGGTGCCGAACATGTAGCTCCAGAGCTTTTTGCCGGTGTGGACTTGAAAGGCGTGAACGCCGCCGTCGCCGCCGCCGGTAATCATGACCCTTTCGCCGTTGATGACTGCCACCACCGGAACGGAGTAATACGTGTCTTTGGGCGGGAAGCCGGTCTCGCTCCACCAGACCACCTTGCCGGTTCGTTTATCAAAGGCGACGAAGCGATTGCCGCCGCGAGCATATTGGCCCCAACTGGCGTTGAGCATGCCGACGATTACCAGATCGCCGTCAACAATCGGGCTGCAAACGCGGCCGCCATAGCCGGAAATGCGGCCATATTCTTCCGTCAGCGAGCGCGACCACAGGATCTTGCCGTCCTTGCCGCTGAAGCAAAACAGCAGGCCTTGCACGCCATGAGCGTAAATGCAATCGGTTTCCGGATCGCCGACCAGGTTGGTCCAGCCGACGCGCACTGCCACAATATCGGTGAAGAAGACGTTGAACCGGGCCTCCCAGACCTTTTCGCCGGTATCGGCATTGAGACAGACCACGCGCTCCTGATCGGTGGGGCCTTCGCCGACATTGCCGATCAAATAGACCCGGCCGTTCATGACAATGGGCGTCGAGCGGCCGCCAAAGGGCGCTTTCCACAAGAGGTTGCTTTTCGGGTCGCTGGCATCAAGGGAAAACTTGTCCGGCAAGCCTAGATCGCGCGAAACGCCATTGTGCTCCGGCCCGCGCCAGTCCGCCCAATTTCCAGCCGCGGCTTTGCTGAGGGAAGACAGCGAAAAGATCGCAACCAAGAACAACCCCACATAAAGCGCAGCGGATCGAGGCAAGCGACTGGTCATTCTCATGTTCACTACTCCAGATCATTTTTCATTTGCGGTAGTTTGCAGTGCCCCGGGAGGCGCAACCTCTTAAGGCTGAGCGACCGACGAGCTAATATTCCGCTGATTGTGGGATTCGAGAAAACAGATTCTTGGCGGCTCAACGGAATAGCCTATTTGGAACTCTCGCCACCCCTCGTACCACGTTTCAGGATGCGCTCCGCATAGCCATTTCCGCACGTTGGGCAGGCCGGCCGAAATCATTAGCCGCCGGACAAATGCTCGCTGATCGCTCGGAACTGCCGGCACACGCAAATACCAACCGCACGGATGGTTGGTGCACATCACGGAGAACGCCAGCCCAAACATGGCGTACTCCTCAGCGGCAGGATGGACCGGCAATGCTCGTGGCCCGAAAGCAATCCACAACTCCTCGTACCTCGGACACGCCCATAGCGCTTCACTGATAGCCTCCGCTCCAATTGCATAGCTGAGACCGCGCGGCAGTTTATGGCGGAAACTGGTCCGGATCAGCGTCATAGGGAGCAACTCTGTCATTTGTAGCTTCCGCTCCACCTAACTTCTTTTTATGCGCTGGGCTTTCATTTCAAACCGCGGCAAGCTGCCGGGGGCCACTTCCCGGACCTCGGCTCGGAACAAAAACTCATCGCGGATGGCGCGATCCACGCGCTCCGCTAACAGGCTTCTTTCAACGCGATTGACCGGTTCCAGTTCGATTCGTAAAGAGGGCAACGTTGCCGATTGATTGACCTCCACGCGGTACTCGGCGACTTCGGGAAAACGGCGGATAACGGCTTCGAGAGCGCTCGGATAAACGTTGTTGCCGCGAAGATGGATCATATCATCGACGCGACCGAGGATGCCACCTTTGAGCCGGAGCATCGGCCGGCCGCATGGGCATGGTTCTAGATCGCGGCAAACCAGATCGCCGGTGCGATAGCGAAGGAGCGGACTGCCCGTCCGCCCCAAGTTCGTCAGGACCAGTTCTCCCGTTCGGCCCGAGGCAACCGGCTCGGCGGTCTCCGGGTCGATGATCTCGGCAAGGTAATCCGTTTCCAGAAGGTGCAAGCCAACCGGATTCTCCAGGCACTCTATTCCGGCCGGCCCTATTTCGGTCATGCCGCAGTGATCGAACAGCCGCGCACCCCAGCCCTGCTCGATGCGCTGGCGCGTCGAGGGAATGCCGCCGCCCGGCTCGCCGGCTACGATTACCGCCCGCACCGACGAACCTGCCAAATCAATCCCTTCCTTCTTAGCGACATCGACAAGGTGCTGAGCATAGGTAGGCGTCGCCAACACAATCGTGGCATCATTATCCAACAGGAAGCGCAAACGGGCCGTGCTGCTCATGCCTCCGGCGGGAAGACAGAAGTTACCCAGCCGCGTAGCGGCTTCAAAAGCCGTCCAGAAGCCGAGGAAAGGGCCGAAGGAAAAAGGGAAAAAAAGGCGATCGTCCGGGCGGAGGCCGATCATACGAAAATACTGCGTCCAACAATCGAGCATCCAGTTCCAGGTCTGGACCGTGTCGAGCCAGCGAAGCGGCTTGCCATAGGAACCGGACGTCTGATGAAGACGGCTGTAGCCTGCTAAAGGAAAGGTCAGGTTCGTCCCATAGGGCGGATGCCGAGCTTGATCGTCCTGCAGTTCCGCCTTGGTCGTGAAGGGAAGGCGGCTCAAATCGGTCGGTTCCTTCACCTGTTCGCCGGAAAGGCCGGCCTGTGCGAATTTTTGCGCGTAAAAAGGATTGGCGGGAACAACCTCGGCCAGGAGCGCTTGCAACTTGGTCGCTTGCATCTGCTGGATGCCGTTGCGATCAAGGGTAAACGTATCCGGTCCGGCCATGCGAGGAATATCCCAGAACCAGCAGGGTCAAGGCCTAGCGGCGGTCTTGTCCTGGATGTCGTAGCAGAAAAGCAGTTCCAGATCGCGGAGATAAAGCTTGCCGTTGGCGATGACCGGATGGGTCCAGATCTTGCCGCTCGGAGCATGACGCTCCGATTTTTCTGGAATCGCAAAGCGGCCTAGTTCCTTCCATCCCTTGGGGTTGGCTTCTACAAGAACCACGGAGCCATCGCCCTCGCCGTAGCAATAGAGAATGCCGTCGGCGCTGGTCAGAGAACCCGGACCAAGCTTTTGCTTCTCCGCCCATTTCTGTTTGCCGGTCTTGGCATCCTGGCAAATCCAGCCGCGCTGGGTGGAGTACCCGTAAAAATAGCCGTCTACCAGCACAACGCCGCCCAGGTCATTTTTCATTTCCTTGTTGGCGAAGACTTTGGTGGCTTTGAACGAATCGTCGTTCTTAGCAATCTTGATAAGATCGCAGCCGGCGCCGAAGCCGGCGGCCAGGTAGACTTCATCCTTTAGCGCGATCGGGGTGGGAATAAGCACATCCGGATAGTTGCGCTTGTAGGTCCATAGCAGCTTGCCTGTCTTGGCCTCGACGCCGTGAAGCCCGCCGTTGGTTGCGACGACGTATTGGCGCTCGCCGCCGAAATCCGCGACGATAGGAGAGGAGTAGGAAGCCTGTTCGGTTAGCTCCTTGCTCCGCCAAAGGACGTTGCCGCTCGCTTTGTCTAAAGCCGCCAGTGTGCCCTCGGGCCCTCCAGGCACGCAAATGAGCTGATTGCCGTCGACCAGCGGGGCCCAGGAGAAGCCCCAGCCAAACTTCTCGGGCCCTCCGCCTATGGAGTTAACCTCGGCCTTCAAATCCTTCGGTAGGTTCTTTCGCCAAACTTCTGATCCCTTTGCGGCATCGACACAAACTAAGTCGCCAAAACCGCCCAGGGCGTAGACGCGGCCGCCTTCGACGGTGGGTGTAATCCGCGGGCCGTCGCCCCACTCCTTGGTTTGTTTGAAGGTAAAGATCGGGCCGATTTTGGCCGCCCAAAGCTCCTTGGGTGGGTTGGCTTTCAAATCGAGCGCGTAAACAAATTCTTCCTCGCCCCGCGCTCCGGTCAAATACAAGCAATCGCCGACGATGGCTGGGCTGGCATACCCGATGCCGGCGTTTTTGTACGTCCAGATCAAGGGCGGCCCGCCGGCCGGCCAGGTCTTTAGCAGATTTTTTTCTTGCGAAACGTTGTCCCGCCGAGGCCCCTGCCACTGCGGCCAATCCGCAGCGATGCAGACAAGACCGACTATTACAGCCACAGCACAGGCCGCGGTTTTCTCTAATCGACTGGCCGTTTGGGACTGCCTAATCGCCTGGAAAACACTCAAGATGGAACTCCACCTTATTGTTGGATTGATTTTCGAGAATGAAAAAGGAAGAGCCGGCGGGGATAGTGACTTTACCTTCATACGTCGGCCCTTTGGAATTGGTCGACAAGAGAACGTCGGCCTTGTTCATTGCTTTCTCGTTTCTACTCTGCATGGCTTTCCATGCCGCCCCTGTCACGACCGTAACGCCAAAGGGACCCTGGGAGGTTATCCGGAAAGCAATGGTCCCTCCTGCTTTCGAAACCACTTCCCGACTCCACTCCAACTGAGGGCCAATCTCTTTTTTCTGATCCAAAAAGGCCTTGCCCGCAAGGGAGACATTCCCATCCTTGGCCGGGCCGCTGGATTCCGCGGTGTCGGTCTTCTTGGATTTGCAACCAGAGAACAGTCCAAGAACTAAAAGGACGGACGTCAGAAAGGCAATCTTCATGGCAGATCTCGAAATAGAAATACTGCCTTACACTCAGGCAGTATAATTTCGCGCAGTCTTCTCCTACGGCCCCTTTACGTCGTAGCAGAAGATCAAATTCTGGTCGCGTAGGTACAGCTTGCCGTTGGCGACGACCGGGTGCGTCCAGATGGAGCTGCCTTTCCGAGGGCGTTTGGTTTTTTGGGGGATCGAGAATCGACCTGTTTCTTTCCAGCCGTCGGGAGAGGCTTCCACAAGGGCGACCGTCCCGTCATCCTGGTAGCAATAGAGATGGCCGTCGGCGTAGGTCAAGCTGCCGCTGTTGCCGGTCAGCTTAGTCCGATCTTTTTCCGGCCAGACAAGGTCGCCCAAATCAAACTTCTGGCATGCCCAACCTTTGCCGTCGCAAAACCCATAGAGGTAGTCCCCTACGCGGACAACGCCGCCGTGCATATTGACCATATTGCGGTGCTTTTCTTTGTCGTATATTTCCTTGACGTCCAGTTTGTCGCCCGCAGAAGTCACATCAAGAAGTTGGCAGCCCACCCCATAGCCCGATACGACGTAAACGAAATGGTCGTTGACAATCGGCGTTGGAATCGCCGCCGTGCTCCCTTTGCGCGGGAATCGCCAAAGCACCTTGCCGTCCTTGGACGAAACGCCTACGACGCTCTGCTGCGTCATTTGCACGTATTGGGATTTGCCGCCAATATGGGCGGGGACAATCGACGCCGAAGAGGCGGTGTCTTCCAAATCCTTAGTCCGCCGCAAAACCTTGCCCGTCTTTTTTTCGAGCGCCGCCAGGGTTCCCTTTTTGCCGCCCGGAGTACAGATAAGTTTATCGCCGTCGATTAGGACGGATTCGCAGGAGCCCCAACCGTGGCCCACCTTTCCTTCAAGGTCTTTTTGCAGTGAGGTCATCCAAACCTTTTCTCCATTGGCGGCTTTAACGCAAAGCAAGTCCCCGTTGGAGCCTAAACAGTAAACAAACTCGCCGTCGACCGTGGGCGTGCTACGCGGTCCGTCGCCAAAGAAATTGGTAAATAGGTCGCCGACTTCTATAGACCAGAGTTTCTTTCCATTCTTGATATCCAGTGCAAAGGCATATTCCTTCTTATCCTTATCGTCGGCGCCCATCGAATAAAGCCGGTCGCCGACAATCGCCGGACCCGAAAAGCCGATGCCGGCTTCCTCGCAAACCCATACGAGTTTCGGTCCGTCTTTGGGCCATTCATGAAGTAAGCCCGTCTCTTTCGAAACGTCGTCCCGGTTAGGACCGCGCCACTGAGGCCAGTCGGCGGCGTAACCCAGCGTGACGAGGGTAAACAATCCTAAGGCGACGGCCGGCAAGGTCGTCCGAATCATGTGCAGCACCTTCTCTCACAACGGAGATCAACGCTTGGTGGAGGTTGAAGCCTTGATGTCGTAACAGAATAATACATCTTGATCGCGCAGAAAAAGGCGGCCGTCGGCGACGACGGGATGAGTCCAGATGCGGCCTTTATTGCGGACTTTGCTCTCATGGGGAATCGTGAAGCGCCCATCTTCCTTCCAACCCTTGGTGCTGGCTTCTAGAAGGACGGCGGTGCCGGTTTTCTCGCTAAAGAGATAGAGATGACCGTCGGCGTAGGTGATGGAGCCCTTTTCCAGTTTGCTCGTGCCGGGGTCGCCCTTTTTCTTTTCTTCCCACGTCACTTCGCCGGTCAAGAGATCCTGGCAGACCCAGCGGTGCGGCCTTTCAGGGTTGCTGCCCCAATGGCCGAAGATATGGCCGTCCACCAGCACAACGCCGCCGTGCTGGTTCTCCATGTTTTTGTTGGAGTAAACCTTCTCGGCTTTGATGGTTTTCCCATCGGGGGTCAATTTGATCAAGGTGCATTGCGCATCGTAGCCCGATGTGACGTAGACATAGTTGTCATGAACAACGGGAGTCGGTACCGCGGCCACGGGACCGGAGCGCTCCACGCGCCAAAGAAGCCGGCCATCGTCAGCCGCCACACCGAAAACACTGTTGCCCGTCATTTGCACATATTGATGAATGCCGCCCACGGTCATCGGGACGACCGAAGAATAAGCGGCTTTGTCGGAGATCTCTTTGCTTTCCCACAAGAGCTTGCCGGTCTTTTTGTCGACCGCCGCCATCGTGCCTTTGGAACCGCCCGGCGTGCAAATTACTTTGTCGCCGTCTACCAAAGGCGATTCGCTGTAGCCCCATCCCGACATCAATTGGCCGCCGAGATCTTGCTTCAGCGAGATTTGCCATTTCTTTTCGCCGTTCTTCGTTTCCAGGCAGATTAATTCACCCTGGGCGGTTAAGACATAGAGAAAATCGCCATCCACGGCGGGTTCGGAGCGAGGGCCATCGGCGTTATTGTTCTTGAAGAACGGGCCCACTTGCTTAGACCAGATTTTCTTGCCTTTGTCCTTAATATCGAGCGCGAATACGAAGTCATTGTTGCCGTCGCCGCCCATGCAATAGAGTCGGTCGCCGACGATGGAAGGGGAGGAGAAACCCGCCCCGGCATCCTTAAACTTCCAGAGCAGCTTGGGTCCATCCTTGGGCCACGACTTGAGCAAGCCGGTCTCTTTGGAGATGTCATTGCGATCAGGTCCGCGCCATTGCGGCCAGTCGTCGGCTCGCGCGAAAATTACAGCGCCTAGACAGTAGGTGACAGCGAGGCACCACAGTCGCGTTTTCATCGTTTCCTCGGACACAGAGGACAAGTTGATCAATAGACGGGCGGGCAAAAAGGCGGGAGAGTAAGCGGTAAAGTCACGCGACCTTCTTTGGTCGTCAGAGTGAGCGTGGCTTCTCTTGCCAGTATACGGCTAAGCTACGGACCTGCCAAGGAGTTTGTTCTGGGCATAGGCCCCGTATCGGATGAGAATGAGAAATCTTTAATAACCGCTTTTCGGAGTGCCTGGCATGGCAAGTGTTGATAATGATTGGACGCGGCGGAGCTTTCTGGGCGCGGCCGCACTGGCAGCGGGGCGCTCGGCGTGGGATCACGGGGAAGAAGAGAAGCCGCAACCGGCAAAGAAGGCCGAAGGCTCTAAGCCGGCCAAGAAGATTGCGGTCATTACGACCGCATATCACTACTTGTCTCACGCTTATCACATATGCGGGCGCTTTTTGTATGGCTACCTGCGAAACGGCAAGCCGCACAAGCCGGGTTTCGAGATCGCGGGGATGCATGTGGAGCAGGTCAAGGACAACGACCTGAGCCGCGATCTGGCGAAGAAACACGGATTCAAAATCTACCCCGACATCGCCGGCGCTTTGACGCTGGGCGGCAAAGCGTTGGCCGTTGACGGAGTTCTGCTGATCGGGGAACACGGCGACTATCCCTACAACGCCAAGGGCCAGAAGCTTTATCCGCGCTATGAAATGTTTGAGAAGATCGTCGAAGTCTTTGGCCGTTCGCAAAGGAGCGTTCCGGTATTCTGCGACAAGCACTTGTCCTACGACCGCAACAAAGCTCGCGAAATGGCGGCGACTGCCAAGAAACTCGGGTTCCCGCTCTATGCCGGATCGAGCTTGCCGATAACTTGGCGCAGGCCAGAATTCGAACTGCCCTTGGGCGCGAAAATCGAAGAAGCGGTCGTCGTGTCGCGAGGCGAGTTAGAAATCTACGGGATCCACGCCCTAGAAGCGCTTCAGTGCATGGTCGAACGGCGTGCCACGAATCAGCAAGGCGTCAAGGCGGTGACGTGCTTTGAAGGAAACGCCGTCTGGAAAGCCGGCGACAACGGCGTCTGGTCGTGGGACCTGGTGGAGCGTGCCCTCAATCGCAGCCCCTCGCGCAACTGCGGCGACATGCGCGAGAATTGTCAGCAGTATTCCCAGTTCCCCGGACGTGACCCGCTTCGCAAAGGACCCGTCGCCTTTGTGATCGAATACCGCGATGGGTTGAAAGCGAGCGTCTTGATCCTTAACGGCCATACGGACGACACGACTTTTGCCGCTAAAGTGAAAGAGGAAAAGAAGCCGGTCTCGACGCTCTTCTATCTTCCGCCGCCGCCCGGCGCGGCTTTCCTTGAAGCCTTGACGACCCACATTGAAAAGTTTCTGGCGACCGGCAAAACGCCCTATCCCCTGGAGCGGACGCTTTTGACAGGCGGCATCCTCGATTGGGCCTTGCAATCGCGCGTGGAGAAAAGCAAGCGCTTAGATACGATGGATTTGGATTTTGACTACGAGCCTTCGAAGGATTCCGGTTTCATGCGCGGGGATTACACGATTGATTAGATCCGTTCAATGCGCCGTTTCGAAAACGCCACGGGCGCGCTGGGCCACGCGAAGCTGACTTCGGGCGCGCTCTTGGGCTTTGTATTGCGCTTCCTGTTTTTCCGGCGATTCCGCCGGCGCCTTGGCGGCTTCTAGCGATTGTTCGGCTGCAGCCGGGTCGATATCCTCGCCCTTGAGCGCTCGTGATGTCAGCACGGTGACCACATTAGCTCGAACTTGAGCGAAGCCGCCGTCAACGAAATATCGGCGCGTATCCGCCCCCTGCTGGATGCGTAATTCCCCGTAGCCCAACCGGCCGATGAGCGGAGCGCGGTCCGGCAGGACGCCTAGCTCGCCGTCATACATGGGCAGGGCGACGAAGTCGGCGGCCGCGTCGATCACCGCCCTTTCCGGAGTAACGACCACGCATTGCAGGGTTTTTCCCGTCGTCGTTTCCATCGGTGTTTACCTTCCTTCGGCGGCCTGTTTTTTGGCTTGCTCTTCCGCTTCCTCGATGGAGCCAATATACATGAAGGCATTTTCAGGCAGGTGGTCCCACTTGCCATCGCACAATTCTTTGAAACTGCGGATCGAGTCCTTGAGCGGAGTCACCTTGCCAGGCCGGTTGGTAAACGCCTCGGCGACGATGAACGGCTGCGACAGAAACTTTTCAATGCGCCGAGCCCGTGCGACCACGCGCTTATCTTCCTCGCTCAACTCCTCAACGCCCAAGATGGCGATGATGTCCTGCAGTTCCCGATAACGCTGGAGTATTTGCTGCACGCGCCGAGCGACGGCGTAATGTTCCTCGCCCACGTTTTGCGGCTGCAAAATACGGCTATTGGAAGCGAGAGGGTCGACCGCCGGGTAAATGCCCTTCTCGGTGATGCTGCGTTCAAGATAAATGAATGCGTCCAAGTGCTGAAACGCATTCGCGGGCGCCGGATCGGTCGGATCATCGGCGGGGACATAGACGGCTTGTACGCTCGTGATGGCGCCTTTAGCCGTGGAAGTGATGCGTTCTTGAAGCTCGCCCATTTCGGTGGCCAACGTCGGCTGATAACCCACGGCACTGGGCATACGACCTAAGAGTGCGGACACCTCGGAGCCGGCCTGCGAAAACCGGAAAATATTGTCCACGAAAAGCAGCGTATCGGCCCCGGTTGAATCACGGAACCACTCGGCCATCGTCAAAGCGGAAAGAGCGACGCGCAGACGGGCGCCGGGCGGCTCGTTCATCTGACCAAAGACCATGGCCGTTTGAGTGATGACGGAGCGATCGCTCTTGCCGATCTTCGTCTCTTGCATTTCCAGCCACAAGTCGTTGCCCTCGCGCGTGCGCTCGCCAACGCCGGCGAAGACCGAGTAACCGCCGTGCTGGCTGGCAATGCGGGCAATCAACTCCGTGAGAATAACCGTCTTGCCCAGGCCGGCGCCGCCGAATAAGCCGGCCTTGCCGCCGCGAACCAGCGGCGTGAGCAAGTCGATGACCTTGATGCCTGTTTCGAAGATCTCCGACTTGGCGGTCAGTTCGGAGAGCGGCGGAGGACTTTGATGAATCGACCGGTATTCCGTTGCATGGACCGGCCCGCGCCCGTCTATGGGCTCGCCCAGCAAGTTAAAAACTCGGCTTAGCGTCTCTTTGCCGACAGGGACCTTGACCGGAGCTCCGGTGTCCGTCACTTCCATACCGCGCACCAGGCCGTCGGTCGAGCCGAGGGCAACGGTGCGAACGCGATTGCCGCCCAGATGCTGCTGGACTTCACCGGTCAGGTGGATCCGGACGCCCTTGAATTCCGAGTCCACCCGGACGGCGTTATAGATTTCCGGCAGGTGGCCTTCGGGGAACTCGACATCGAACGTCGAACCGATGACCTGAACAATGCGGCCGATTTGGTGGGAATTTTGTTGTGAGCTCGCAGCAACCATCTTCGATGTCCTCGCTTTAGACCTGAATTGGACGTCCTGCCAGAATATCACTTATCAATTGGGAGATTTCTCTTTGCCCTTCGGGGTAAACCTGGCCGGCAAGCTTACTAAGTTTAGCCAAATTGATGTCCGCTTTGTTATGCACCACCATATCGGCGAAGTCTGCCGCGTCTTGAATTTTTCTTGGCGGTTGGCGGTGGGGCGAAACAATCGCCGAGAATTTTGAGACTAAAGCCATCTCTAGATCAGGAACCCTATGAGAATCACCGACGCGGCGCGTGTGCCGAAAAACCATTTGATAGATTTTTTGCAAAGGCTTCATTAAATCAATCCGCGGTTCTCCGGTGATCGGATCTTTGAATCTTGTCACAATCACTCCGTCTTCAACGATTAGTTTCGGGAAAGCTCGTTGAAGAACCCTAACCGCTCTACCGTGATGCCTTTTAGCCACTAAGACGTCAACGTCCTGGGTGGCTCGAGGCCGGCTGCGCCACCCACCCAAGCCATGCGCGCCCATAAGAACAAAGCTGATCTTGGCGTCGTTAAAGAGCCCAATAATCTTCTTGGGACTAACCACGGCTGCACCTGGACGGTACATTTGTTGAAAAAAACCCGTCAGGGCAGAAGTCGTTGCCAAAGCCCGCAAGTGAGCGCGTGAATGCTTCTTAGCAGAGACAACGCTCATTTTAGCGCCTCCGCTCCGCCGATGACCTCCGCGATTTCCTTGGTAATCTGGGCTTGCCGGGCCCGGTTGTAGAGGCGCGTCAAATTCTTGATCATGTCTTCGGCGTTTTCCGTGGCCGCCTTCATGGCGACGCGCCGGGCGATTTGTTCGCTTACCGCCGCATCGAGGAAACATTTGAATAACCGAACCTTGAAAGAGACCGGCAACAGTTCCTCCAAGATGCCGGCGGCTTCCGGCAAAAACTCGTATTCCACTGAAGCGCCTTGGCCAGTCCGCCCTCCAGGTTTCCGGGTCTCCGGCTCGGCAGACGAAAGGGGCAACAAAGTTTCCACTACAGGCGTCTGCTTGGCCGCGTTGAGAAACTTCATGTACGCGACTTCCACCCGATCGACTTTGCCGCTGATATAGGCAGCCAAATACTTGTCCGCCAGTTCCTCCACCTCATCAAAACGCGGCTTGTCCTCTAAGTGCGTGTAGGTAGCTGTCGCCTGAATGCGGTGAAATCGAAAGAAGGCGATGGCGCGCTTCCCGGATAGCTCGAGATTGAGCCCCATGCCGGCTTCTTGCATACGGCGCACGGCAGCCATAGCCTCACGCAGGATGCTGCCGTTGTAGCCGCCACAGAGGCCGCGATTGGAAGTAACAACTAGAAGCAGGCTGTTCTTGATCTCTTCGCGTTTTTGCAAAAGGGGATGAGTCAGATTCGCCGCGCTGGAGCTGAGGTCATGGGCCAGTTCGGCGATTTTACGCGTATAAGCGTCGGCTTCTACAGCGCGATCGAGCGCCTTCTTGAAGCGTGCCGTGGCAATCAGCTCCATAGTCCGCGTGATCTTGCGGGTATTGCGGATCGCTTTGCGTCGTTTGACGATCGCTTGGGTCTTAGCCATGAAATGCTTAGGCCTTTGGGTTAATTAATTCATAGGGCTTTAGTCCGTTGGAAAAGCCACCGAAGGCGCCTCAGGCGACGAGAACCCGTGCCGTCCCAAATACGTTGCATTGCATGTACCCCCACCCTACCGCAAGCGTTCCAGAGAACGCCTATTGATGTCAATGAGCAGCAAAGTTGAGGTCCAGGCCCATTTCGGTAATCTTTCTTCCAAAGGTTAAAAGCACTACGAACTCAAATCCCTCACAAATTAAGTTTCTCTCCGGCCCTTACTTTTCGCACCAATTCCAACAATTCGTTGCCACCGCCGGGATAGATTAAATCACCAAGTTCAGCGAGTTTCTCGGTGGCCATTTGAGGGTTGACTTTTACCATTCGTATGAAGTCATGAGCGTCCTGATGTTTGTCTTCCTCCGCCCGAGTCAAACTAATCATGGGCGCGAACTTCAGTGCCACGGCCATTTCCAACGATGGAATTCGATACTCATGCCCTTTTGACCGGACCGTTTCAGCGTTTCTAAAGATGACCCGCAGGTGCGGCTGGGTCGGCTTCATGACATCGATGACGATCACGCCGGTCCGTTTTTCGCGTAACCGCGTTACAACTTCCTGATCGTCGGCTTCCAGATGGGGAAAAGCCTCCAGCAACGCTTTCACGGCCTTTTTCACATGCTTCTGGGCCACCACCACGTCAACGTCTTCTGTGGCCCGCGCTTCATTCATCCATCCGCCAAGCCCATAAGCGCCCACGAGAACAAAGGACACACCCGCCTGATTCAGGACAGGTATGACATCCAGCGGAGTAATGATGGAATCACTCCAATACCGAGACAGCTCCGTTATCTTGTTTAAACTCTTGTCATGAACGTCTTGGACCAACATGACCGGCTCCCTTTCGGCCTATGCCGGGGGCTTGAACTGGCCTTTGAAAGCTTCCAGGGCGGCTTTGAGCATGTTTTCGATCGCCGGCGTGACCTTGCGCTCCTTTTTCAGCGCGTCCCAAACATCGCTCTTCTGTTCGCGCATGAAGCGCATGAACTGGTCTTCCCAGGCAGCGACATGGCGGACATTGACCTGATCCAAATAGCCCTTGGTGCCTGCATACAAAATCATTACCTGATCGGTCACATTCATCGGTTTGAATTGCGGCTGCTTCAAGATTTCGACCATGCGATAGCCGCGGTCCAGCTCCGCCTGCGACGACCGGTCCAGTTCGGTGCCAAGCTGAGCAAAAGCTTCGAGAGCCCGGAAGGCTGCCAGATCGAGGCGCAAACCGCCAGCCACTTGTTTCATGGCGGGAATCTGAGCCTTGCCGCCCACGCGCGAAACGCTGATGCCGACGTCGATGGCCGGTCGGACGCCGGCGAAGAATAGCGAGGGCTGCAAGTAAATCTGACCATCAGTGATGGAGATCACGTTGGTTGGAATGTAGGCCGACACCTCGCCCTCAAGTGTTTCGATGATCGGCAACGCGGTCAACGAGCCGCCCGAACCGGGTATCCGGGCAAGCTTATGGTCGGGGTATTTGGGCAAATCCACTTTAGCGGCATGCTCCCGTGCCATCGGGCCGATATAGACGACGCCCTTCCCATCGGGATTGCGATTAACGCCCCAATCTTCGGTAACTTTTGTTTCATCGGCGTTATTGGGCACGATGACATATTTGTTGGCGACTTTCGCGGAACGCTCGAGCAAACGCGAGTGCGCGAAAAAAATATCGCCGGGATAGGCCTCCCGGCCGGGAGGCCGCCGCATGAGCAAGGAGAGCTGACGATAAGAGGCGGCTTGCTTGGTTAAGTCGTCATAGACGCAGAGCGTATCACGGCCCTGCTCGTACATATAAAACTCCGCCATCGCGCAGCCGGCATAAGGGGCGATGTATTGCAGCGGAGCGGGGTCGGCGGCCGAGGCGACGACCACGATCGTATAGTCCATGGCGCCTTGGGCCCGCAGGCTTTCAACGACGCCGGCAACGGTGGATTCTTTTTGGCCGATGGCAACGTAAACGCAGATGACGTTTTCTTCACGCTGATTGATGATCGTGTCGACGGCGATTGCCGTTTTGCCGGTCTTGCGGTCGCCGATGATGAGTTCGCGTTGCCCCCGGCCGATCGGAGTCATGGCGTCAATCGCCTTGATGCCGGTTTGGAGAGGCACTTCGACCGGCTGCCGTTCGGCGACGCCGGGAGCAATGGATTCCACGGCTCGCGTCGTGGAAGTGACAATTGGCCCTTTGCCGTCTTTGGGATTGCCCAAAGGATCGACCACACGGCCAATGAGAGCGTCGCCTACAGGGACGCGCAGAAGAGCGCCGGTGCTGCGGACTTCGTCGCCCTCTTCAATCTCCAGATACTTGCCAAGGATAATGACCCCGACCGCGTTTTCTTCCAAATTAAAAGCGAGGCCTCGAACGCCGGTGCGGCTAAACTCTACCATCTCGCCCGACATGGTCCCGGACAGGCCATAAATGCGTGCGATGCCGTCGCCGACCTCCAGGACGCGACCCACCTCGCGGGCATCCGCCTTGGATTGATAATCCTTAATTTCCGTTTCTAGCACTGAAACGATCTCGTCCGCTTTGAATCTCATGGCTGCTTCTTTCAATGATCTGATTACGGAGATTTTCTAAGCTTGAACGCACCGAGGCGTCGTAAAGCCAATCACCCACTTGCACAACCAAACCGCCCAGCAGGTCGGGTTCCACCTTGGTTTCGAGAATAGGTTCTTTTTGAAATGCTTGCTTCAATTCCCGGTGAAGGCTATCCCGTTGATCGTCCGGCAGCGCTTGCGCCGTGCGCACTTGCACATGAATGCGACCGGCCTTCTGATCATACAGCTCCTGATAAGCGGCCAAGATCGGCCGGATCAGGTCGAGGCGCTCGTGATTGTTAAGGACGAACAGGAAATTGACGAGCGTTTCGCTGGCGCGGTTGGCAAAGCCGTCTTTAATGAGGTCCGTCTTCCTATCCCGTCCGATAATGACGCTCGTAAGGAAGTTTTCGATTTGCGGATTAGCTTTAAAGACATCGCTTACAAGAGAGTGCAATTCGTCCAAGACTTCCCGGGCTTGATCGCGTTTTTCGGCAGCGCCGTAGAGCGCTTCGGCATACAGCTTGGCGACGCGCTGCGTGTCTACATCGATTACAGACTCGAATTCAGAATTGATCGTGTCCGGCATAGATTAGACGCTAGCGCCGACGCGCTGCCTTTGCTTGCTTGCCTTGTCCAGGTCCGCGATCGCTTCCTCAACCAAGCGCCGATGGTCTTCGGCAGTCAGTTGCCGGCGAATGGCTTTGGAGGACACAAGCGTGGCTAACTCGGCGGTCTGGTTCCAAAGTTGTTGAATCGCTTGATCGCGGGCGGTTTCAATCTCACGGCGCAGCCGATCGCGCTCGGATTGAATCTCCGTTTTCGCTTTGGCCATCATTTCGGCGGACGCTTTTTCCGCGTCGCGGCGAGCCTGGTCGAGCACCTCGCGAACCTTATCCTGAGCCTTGGTGGCTTCTTCAGCCAGCGCGTTGCGGAGAGCCTGGGCTTCTTCCCGGGCCTTCTTGGCTTCCTCCATCGCAGAATGAATGCTGTGCTCGCGTTGTTCAAGACCCTCAAGCAGCGGCTTCCAGGCATACCTGCGCAAAACGAAAAGCAGCACCAAGAAGACCACAATGGTCCAAAGGCTCAGGTCGAGGGCTTTCTCGAATAAGCCCGGCTCCTTTTGCTCCCCGGCATCCGAGTGCCCTTTCCCTTCCGCTGCCGGGCTCCCTTGCGGATCCGCTGCTTTAGCCAACGTAGCGGCGCCTGCGAAAATCGCTAGAAATGCTATCCAAGCCCAAACTTGGCGCATAGGACCCTCACTTACAACTTGCACGCTCACAAAGAAGAACAGAAACTTTTTTCATCAGCGTTTTCAACCGGCCGTTGGAATCGCTACGATGCAAACGATAAGAGCGAAGAACGTAGCCCCTTCCAGAAGAGCGGCGATGACAATCATGCCCGTCTGAACGCGGCCGGCGACTTCCGGTTGCCTCGCCATGCTCTCTAAAGCCGCAGCGCCGATTCGGCCAAATCCCCAACCTGCTCCAATAATCGTAATGCCAGCGCCCAGTCCCGCCCCGAAACTTCCGCCGATCCGGCTGTCCCCGTCCGCCGCCGCTGCGGGCGCGGCCATTAATAACAACACGACCAGGACCATACCAACTAGTTGTACTGCTTTCATAAAGGGTTTTGCTCCTACCAAATCCGCGTTTGCAAAAAAGGAATACTCATCGGGGAACGGCCCCCGCGTTACTTGTTAGTGTTCCGGGTGCAACGACATACCCATAAATAAGGCAGTCAGGAACGTAAAAATATAAGCCTGCAAGAACCCGACAAATAATTCGAGCATGCTCAGTGCTACCACGCCCATAACGCTGGAAATCGTCACCACGGGCCACAAAAGCGTGAACCCATTCTTTCCTACTGCGAATATGAACATGAGCAGGGTCGCTAGCACCATGTGCCCCGCGAACATGTTGGCGAAAAGACGAACCGCCAACACGCTGCCTTTGATTACCGTTCCCATTAGCTCAATCGCGAAGATAAGGGCGCTAAAAAGAATCCCGACATAAGGCACGTCGATATGCGGCCAAATCGATTTAAAGTAGCCTACTAAGCCCTTCTTGGCTATGGGCGGCCCGTGGAACATTATGAAGCTGCAAAACGCCAAGCTTCCGGTCATCCAGATGCTTGCGGTCGGCGAACCCAAGAATGGAAAAAGACCGAGTAGATTGCAGAAGAGGACAAACAAAAACATGGTCCAAAGGAATGGCACAAACCGATCGGCGTCGTGTTCGCCAAGGTTGGGCCGGGCTACTTCATTGCGAATGAACGTGAGCAAAGACTCGAAGCAATTCCACCACGGCCCTTTAGGCAAGGAACCGTTAGCCGCCCGGCGAGCCAAAGGAATGTAGATGGCCAGGATCAAACCGGCAGCCAGCAACTCCAACAGCATGAACTTGGTGATCTGAAAACCAAAGAGCTCCGGCAATCGAATCTCGACTTTATCGCCTGCCAAGCGATCGAAGAACTCCCAAGTGGAGGAGTCCCGCACGTGATGCATCGGGCTGGGATCGTGTGCCGCTAACATGAACAAACCACCAACGTCTGCAAGAACGAGTCTAGAGTCCGTGATTGTATTGAACGTCTAGGCCAGCGGGGACAGGTCAAGCCTTATTTGTATTTCGGCCGCTCAAGAGAAGAGCCATCTCGAGAGCCAGCGTAAATAGGTAGAAAACCAGTAACCAAATCCAGAAGCCCTGGTTAGCCTCGTAATAGGGAACCAGCTTGTAGAGGGCCAGTCCCACTAGCAGAACGAACAACATGCGGATGCCCGTCCCACCCATTACAAGCGTTAGTTGCTGTTCAGGCGAACCTTGCAGGGCTCGCATTCCCCAGTACAGCGTCCCCGTGGTCGGAATCAGGCAGATAAGGACAGCAGACAGACTGAAGACGACAGCAGGATTGCCGACATAGCCTTCTGGAAGCGTAATCGCGCGCTCGGGAAACAAGTATAGAGAAAGACTGTTGAATTGGTGTGCCAATATAGCCACTAAAAGCCAGAACAGCAATGAACCGACGATTAACAGGAGGAAACGCTTAACGGACACGATGTTTACCTCGGCCCTTTATCCCTATCCTTGGTTGAATCATCCTGATTCAGCATCTTCACCAGATGGTACATGCCGCCGCCTAGCCCCAATACCGCCCCTGTAACTGTGGCCCAAGGCAACCAACCAAAACGGGTATCGAGGTACGCCCCTAGTCCAATCGGCGCAGCCATCTCCAATCCGACCTGAGCCATAGCGTAATAGCGGGCGACTTGCTTGGGATCAGGATTATTGGTGGCCAATGACCCTCCGAACTCCCAGAAAAACGGGGTCTCTGCGCCTAAAGTGTGGTTGAACCGGTCATAAAATCCGCCTTGTGCGGTTATTCTCAGGAGAGAACCAGGAAAGTCAATTGCAAATTTGCGAAAGTTTTCACAATCTCGGATGCCAGGCCGTGAACAATCACAACCACCGGGCGGGATGTGACTTGTGTTACTGTTTGGAATATCACTGCCGTTTCTTTCCCCATGTCTCCACGAAAATCGGAAATTAGAGTTCAACTGTCGCGGGAAGTATGCAAGCGTGACGTGTCGGTGTCTTTTCGAGTTGACAATTTCGCTGTGCCTGGTTACCATGTGTCGGTTCTAAGTCGTTATAGATTGGTAACAATCGTTTAGTGATGGTGCGGCTATCCTGAGCTTACTGATGCTGTCACCCCAACCACAAAATACCTTCGGGAAGCATCAGCCGGGCAACTGCGGTCAGTTTTGACCAGTTGCCTCGTTTGATTTATAGCCGCCGGAAAACAGGAACGATTGGCCGTCAGTGTCCTTCACACCGCCTTCAACGCCGAGGACTCTTGATTTCTCTCCCTTGTTGATCCTTGGTGACTTCTTACAGCGGATTCTCCTGGAACGGACTTCCCGGAGCCTAACCCCCAAAGACAAGGACGTCGGTTCTGGATCCTTTTTCAAGGCCCCGGGTGGCGCATCCGGTGCCGGAGTTGCCGCGTATGACCACGGATAGATTGCTCGCTCGAAGCAAGAAAGAGTTAGCCGAGATGGCCCGCAAAAAGGGCATCATGGGCTGGCACGCGATGCGTAAGGAAGAATTGGTAATAGCCCTAGTCAATGCTTCTCATAAAACCGCCAATGGGTCTCACAAGGCGGTTAATGATTCCCATAAGACGAACGGTTCGGTTAAGACTCGCAAAGGCACGCTAATCCGAGCGCAGGCCGCCGTCGCCCGCGATACGTCCTCGACCTCCGCGGAAGAAAAAGTCGGCAGCAGCAAATACGATGTGGGCGTTCCAACCAAGGATCTCTCCAACAAAGTCCCCCGCGATCTTCCCGGCGGTTACGGCAAGGACCGCATCGTCGTCATGGTGCGCGATCCCTATTGGCTGCATTGCTATTGGGAATTGACGCGCAACGCCATCCAGCGGGCGGAAGCGGCTCTAGGCCAGGAATGGCACACCGCACGGCCGATCTTGCGCGTGCTCGACGTGAGCAGCCACGGCACCACGAGCACATCCGAAAGCACCATTCGGGACATCGACATTCACGGCGGCTGCAGCAATTGGTACATCGACGTTCAAAATCCACCGCGGTCTTACCGGGTTGATATTGGCTACCTCTCGCGAGCGGGCCGCTTTTATGTCCTGGCCCGCTCCAACGTTGTTTCCACACCGCGCGCCGGCGTGAGCGACGTGATCGACGAAAACTGGGCTGACATCGATGCCAAGAAGGCCGACCGCATTTATGCAATGTCGGGCGGCTTCGATCCGGCAGCCAGCAGCCTGGAACTAAAGCAGCTTTTCGAGGAACGTCTGCGGCGCCCGCTTGGTTCCCCGGCAGTCACGAGCTTCGGTTCGGGCGGCATGCTCCCCGGCAAAAGCCGCAAGTTCTGGTTTCAGCTGGACGCGGAACTCATCGTCTATGGCGCGACCGAACCCAACTCGCGTGTGACTCTCCAAGGCGAACCGATGAAGCTCCGCCCTGATGGCACCTTCACCATGCGCTTCAGCCTTCCCGATAGCCGGCAAATTATCCCCGCCGTTGCGACCTCGCCCGACGGCGTGGAAGAGCGGACCATCGTGCTGGCCGTTGAACGCAATACCAAGCAGCTGGAGCCCATGATCCACGACGGCAACGAGTAAATCGTTTAGCGGCGAGCCTTCCGTGAGCGCACTTGCGGGGCGCGCTCGCCAAAGACTCGCCGCTAAACTTTTAGCACTTCCATGAATCGCCGCGATTTTCTTCACCCCCGCCGCGTCGCCCATACGGCCGGTCAAATCTTGGCCGGCGTTGATGAACTGCAAAATACCGATAATCTCCTTTCCGACGAACCTGGGGAAGAGATCCCAAATATTGCGCTCTTGCGCTTTTCGCGCCGGGCCATGGCGACCATCTTCGAGGTTATTTTGCCGTTTGGAACGCCGGCCGCGCAGCAACTGGCCGAGGCAGCGCTTGACGAAGTGGACCGTCTCGAAGACCAGCTTTCCGTCTATCGCGAAACCAGCGAAGTAAGTCGCATCAATGCGTCCGCTGCGGAAAGCGCGACAGCCGTTGAAGAGCGGCTTTTCGATCTTTTGCAATTTTCCGCCGCGCTTAGCGAATCGACTGAATATGCATTCGACATAACCGCCGGTGCTCTGGTGAAAGCCTGGGGCTTTTACAAAGGACCACGGCGCGTTCCCAATGAAACGGAGATACGCCGGGCTCTTTTCCGCGTGGGCATGCGCTACGTCGTTTTAGACCCGCCAACGCGCCAAGTCCGCTACCTGCGTTCCGGATTGGAGATCAATCTCGGCAGCATTGGCAAGGGGTATGCCCTTGACCGCACGGCCGAACTTCTGCGTACGGAAGGCAACATCTTAAGCGCTTTGCTGCATGGCGGCCAAAGCAGCGTTTACGCGCTGGGAACAGAGCCGGGTAGCCCGCGCGGTTGGCCCGTCGGCATCAAGCATCCTTGGGATCCTGAAAGACGGCTGGCAATAGTGTGGCTTAAGGATCGCGGTCTGGCCACGTCTGCGGCGACCTTTCAGCACCTGGAACATCAGGGCCGCAAATTAGGGCACATTCTCGACCCGCGCACGGGTTGGCCGGCAGAAGGCATGGCCAGCGCCACCGTTATTGCGCCTACCTCCGCAGAAGCCGATGCGCTGGCGACGGCGTTTTATATCCTGGGAGTGGACAAAGCTCGAGCTTATTGTGCCGCGCATCCAGATATCGGCGCCGTATTGTTGCCTGAAAACGTCGAAGCGCCGATTATTTTGAATCTCTCGCCAAACGATATTTCCTTCGGAGATCAACGGGCCAATTCGCTACAATAGGCTCAAGTGCAAACTCTTATCCCTCCCGTTGGGTTGTCATGAACAGCTGGACCCGTTTTTTCCTTGTCTTATTGCGCTTGACCATCGGTTGGCATTGCTTGATCGAGGGTTTGGATAAGGTCGAATCGATTCGTCGAGGCCCTACAGTTTCCGGCCCGGCGTGGAGCAGCGCCGCTTACCTGCGCGAATCGTCCGGGCCGCTGGCGCCTTTCTTCCGCTGGCAGGCCGGCGATCCCGATGAAGAAGCTCTGCAAAGATTTGCTGTCCTTCCCGTGGAAGATACGGCTAAGACCTCCTTTCGATCACGCATACCGCCTGCGCTTGACAAGCATTTTGACGATTATTTTCAACGCTTCGTTGAGTTCTACAAATTGGACGAGGAACAAACCAAACGGGCTGAAGACGCGCTGGTGCATAGCAAGGAAAGGGCGGTCCGTTGGCTGCTCGGCCTGGATAGTGAGCGCGAGCGCGAAGAGAGGTTTGCCGGCGTCGGGTACAAAATCAAGGAAACATCGCTGCAACGCATCAACAACTATCGCGACAAGCTTCAGGAGCTTCGGAAGATTCAAAACGATATCCTGTCCAAATTCGGCAAGGATGTTTACAAGCAAAAGCTGACCGCCCTGAAGAGTGAGGTTGCCAAGATGCGCAATGAGCTTGTCGACGATTTGGACAGCATCGTGCAGGACGATCTAAGCCAGGTCCTTAGTTCCGAACAGAGGACGAAAGGCGTTGTTCCGGCCGCGCCGCCGCCGGCTTTGCTCGTTTGGACGGACCGATTTGTCAGCTACGGCTTGCTCTTTGTCGGCGCGGGTCTGCTGCTCGGCGTCTTTACGCGTACGGCCTGCGTTGGCGGAGCGATCCTTTTATTGATGTTTTACCTGGCTCAGCCGGCGCTTCCCGATCTACCTGCCTTGGCCCGAAGTGAAGGCCATTATCTTTACGTCAACAAGAACATCATTGAAATGATCGCCCTGTTGGCCTTGGCGACTACCGCGAGCGGTCGTTGGGTCGGACTGGATGGATTGCTGCGTTTCCTGAACCCGCGCAACTATGGCAGAGAGACTCATCCGAACGAAAGGGAAGCTTCGTCGCGAAGATCCCCGATAGATAATTAAATCTGTAATAAGCCTAAGGAGCATTTACATGGCTCTCTTTTTTACCCCGGAACAACGCATCAAGGGCGTGGACAACTTCCATCAGACGGTCGGCATCAAGGGGTTGACGCGCCGGGACTTCATGAAAGGCATGATTGCCGGCGGTGCAGCGTTGCCCATTGGCGCGGCTATGTACTTTGGCTACCAGAAGCTGCAAGGCAACCCGGTTAAAGTCGGCCTGATTGGAGCAGGTGACGAGGGAGGCGTCTTAGTCGGCGAACACAATCCCGATTATCTCCAATTCGTGGCCGTCGCCGACATTCGCCCTTCGAATCTGAACAGGATCTTCAAAGGGGAGCCGACAGGGCCTCGCAAAGGCTTCGATCACGTCTACGGCAGTCAAGCCCATTCGCAGGTCAAGGTATATCAGGATTATCACGAACTGTTGGACCAAAAGGATATCGAGGCCGTCGTCATCGCGCTGCCTTTGTTTTTACATGCCCCCGTGGCAATCGAGGCGATGAAAAAAGGCAAGCACGTCTTGTGCGAAAAGTTGATGGCTTGGAACATCAACCAGTGCAAGGAAATGATTCATGCCGCCGACGAGAACGATCGCATTCTCGCCATCGGCCACCAACGCCATTACAGCATGCTTTATGCCCATGCCAGCGAGGTCATCAAGTCCGGCGAACTAGGAGACATCAAGCATATTCGCGCCCTTTGGCATCGCAACAATAGTTGGCCGAAGCTTGACAGTAATGGCAAGGAAATGGTTGACGCGAGCGGACAGCCGCTTCTGCGCGACGGTTGGCGCCCCGATATTCTGGAGGAAGATCGTCAGGTCCTCGAGAGTAAGATCCGTCAACTTGGCTACGAGAATATGGAAGAACTGGTCCGCTGGCGGCTATTTAATCGCACCGGCGGCGGCCTGATGGCCGAGCTGGGCAGCCATCAACTCGACGCCTGTAGCATCTTCTTGGGCAAGGTCCATCCGCTGGCCGTCTCCGGCGTCGGCGGGAAGTTTTTCTATCACGACAACCGCGAGGTAGACGACAACGTCTTCGTCACTTTCGAGTTCCCCGGCAAGAATTACTTCACCGACGAAACGCGCAAGCAGATCAAGGACAAAAATGATATCGTCGTCGTGACCTATTCCTCCGTCAGCACCAACAGCTTCGAAGCTTACGGGGAATGCGTCATGGGCTCGCGGGCCACCATGATTGTGGAAAAAGAAGAGTCGGCCCTGTTGTTTCCCGAAAGGAATCCCAATGGCGCCGCGGCCAAGGCGGCCACCTCCGTGACCGTCAGCGCGGGCGGCGGCGGCAAGCCGGCGGTCGAGTCATCCTCTTCCACCGGCCAGGTCGATGTGGCCAATGCCCAGGCCAAAGGCGCCGATTCACTCGGCAAAGGCCCCATTAGCCGCGGCTACCGTGAAGAAATGGAGCATTTCGCCTACTGCATCAAAATGTGGAACGAGGGCAAGAGCAAGGAGGATCGTCCCCTGCCCCGCTGCCACGGCCGCGTGGCCATGGCCGACGCCATTATCGCCCTGACATCCAACCTGGCCATGAAGCGCCATCAGCGCATTGAATTCAACGAGAAATGGTTCGATGCCGCCGCCGCCGATGTGCCCGATCCGGAAATGAAGCCGAAGATCATAACCACGTAACATTTCGGCAGGCGGGGCGTTTACACGCCTCGCCCGCTTGCCTACGCCATTAAATCGTCAACGACCACGGCTTGCGTGGTTCCCTCAACAAATACGCATTCGCGTCGCTGTCCTCGCCGACAAACTTCTTGGCGGCCGCATCATAGCCGCGATAGCAGCGCTCGTTTTGGGCGTCCCAGAAGATGCGCCGGCCCACCTTGTACGAAATATTGGCCAGGTGGGCGGTCACGGTGGCGTGGTGCATGTCTTCGATGTACGATGCCGTCTTTTCCGAACGATTCTTAACGCAGTGCAGGAAGTTCTGCACATGCGCGAAGTGCTGCTCGGAGCTGCCGTGCTTTTCTGGCTTGGCCCGGTCGCCTTCGGCAGTGACGGTCCAGCCGTCGCGGTCGAGAAAGAGGACGCCCTTGCTGCCGTGGAATTCCATGCCGTGAGCGGCGCGGTTGACATTCTCCGGCCCGTAGACAAACATGCCCCGGCGAACGGTGTAAAGATGGCTGAAGCCCGGATAGTCGTAATAGACATCCAGCGTATCGGGCGTGTCGCTGTTGTCTTTCATGTCGTACTTGCCGCCGGTGGCGAATACCGACGTTGGCGCGGCAATCTTCATGGCCCAGAGAATGATGTCGTTTAGATGGACGCCCCAGTCGTTGCACAGGCCGTTGCCGTAGTCTTGAAACCAGCGAAAGTTGTGGTGGAAGCGGTTGGCGTTGAACTTGTGCTTGGGCGCGGGCCCGAGCCAGAGATCGTAATCGACGCCTTTGGGCGCCTGATCCTCATCGGGCGGGTTGCCGGCGCCTTGGGGCGGCGTGCGATTGGTGATGAACGTCCGGCACAAGGTCACTTCGCCGAGCTTGCCCTCCTGCACATACTTCACCGCGTCCTTGAAATGCTGGCCGCTGCGCTGTTGCGTGCCGATCTGGACAATGCGTTTGTTTTTCTTGGCCGCGTCCACCATCGCCCTGCCCTCGGCGATATTGTGTGAAAGCGGCTTCTCGCAGTAGACGTCCTTGCCGCTCGCACAGGCGGCGATCAACACATACGCGTGCCAGTGATCGGGCGTGCCGACGATGACGGCGTCCAGATCCTTGCGCTCGATCACTTTGCGAAAGTCCTTTTCGGGCTCAACGTGTTCGGTCGGACGGTTGGCTTTTTTGACGTCGTCCATGGCTTGCTTGATCTGATTTTCGTCGGGATCGCACAGGCCGACGATCTCGACTTCGGGCACGCGCATGAAGTCGGCCAGATCATACCGCCCCATGCCGCCGCAGCCGATTAGGGCCACGCGAACGCGCTCGCTGGCGGCGACGTTCTTATTTTGACCGGCCAGCGCCAGCGGCCCGGCCAGTCCGGCGGCGGCCGCGGCGCCCAGGAATTGGCGGCGAGGAATTGTAGTCATCGGAGAGTCTCCAAAGAGGTTGCTTGGTGGAGTCCATCTCTGACACAGATTAATCGGGTTTCGCCCCGATGCAAGAAGCGAATCGGTGGAATGGCCGCACACGCCCACCGTCCTGGCACGGTCTCCCGACCGTGCTCAGGCCAAACGCGGCACCGCCTGAGTCCGACGCTGGTCACCTTGGAATCAAAGAACGCCAAAGGCGCCAAGTGGGCGCATGGGTTTACAGGTGTAAACCCTGTGGCGCAGTGTTGGGGGACTAGAGGGTGGGTCACTTGAGCCAGAGGGTCAGTGCGGTCGGCCTCATGCGGCGTTCGGGTGCCAAAGAGGCCAACTTGGCAGCAATCACCTAGCTGCGCATTCGTTTTCCGTTTTTCATCCCCCACCCACCCCTGATGAAAAACGGAACTACCTGGTGAAAAACGGAAGCTAGGGGTGAAAAACGCAACTTTGGGTTGAAAAACGAAACCTAAGGTCTCGCTCGCCGGGAAGGCCCCTCCGATTTGGTTCTCTCCATTTCGCCTGACCCCCCGTGGAAAGAAATGGAAAGCAATTGGGGCTGCCTACGGCCGAAAAGGCGAGACGGAGGAATTACTCCTCTGCAACGACCCGTAGAAATCGCAACGACTAATCTACGATGACCCATTTTAGAAGGGACGGCGAGATGAAGAGCCGGGAAGGCACTGGGGGCGCGTTTGGCATTGAGCTTACACTTCTTACTACGCCTGCATTTGAAGGCGCCTCGCGGGAGCAGAGAGGACACGGTCAGACAGTACTGCCCGCTCCCCATTGATTTTCTTAACTCCTAGACCTCCCAAGAAGGTAGCCACCCTTCTTCGACCCTTTTGGATAGGTAAACATCAGGCCATAATTGCCTAATCGACAATGACCTCTGGTCGTCTAGAAGTTTAGGGATCTGCCATTCGTTTTTTCCATCCCAAAGCCACCAAGCTGTTATTTCTCCGGTGCGTAGATTTCTCATCGGCGCTCTAAATTGCGGAAAGGTCTGGCTTCGTTTTGGAATTGATTCCTTACCTACTAGTCGCACATACTTATCCCCTTCAAGGGGCGGCCATACTACAAACGTATGGTAAAGCTCCTTGCTAATCACTATTTTTCTAAACTCCTTGATGGGAGCCTCGAAAATGCCAGGCAACACCCTAATGAGATAGCCCATTAGAGGATTATTGTGAGTATACTGTGCGTAGCCAAAGCCCTTATTTGTCGATATTTCAATTATGTCACCGATGGAAAGAGAAGGCGGTCTCGATTTCATAATCAGATTCCTGCCAAGCCGATGTTCTTGAGGATGGCTATACCTTTCGCAATATTGGCAGGATTGACGTTTATTCCAGGAAGCTTATTAATCAATGTGCCCCCTTCATCGATTCCAATTCGGCCCTTTATCTTGATTATCGCTTGCTCAACAGCCTCCGCTTCTGCCGGGTTTAGATTCTGAGTTCCAGGAATTACTTCGGCTGGAAGCCCAGTCTTCTTAAAAGCGGCTTTCAGCCTTTGCGGTAGTGTCTTATTTAACCCTCTATTAGCAACTCCCACGTACACCATTTCTCCGGTTTTTGGATTAGTAACAGTATAGGGAAATAAAAGGTGTCAGGAACCTTTTTTTCATGCGGCCGACCGAACAAAGTGGCGGAAAAAGGTTCCTGACACGTTTTATTCCCGCAGTTTCTAACCGACATTTTTCAAGGCTTGCTTGGCTATTGCCTGGTGCCACTGGCGGCTTGTCCGCCAGTGAGACGACAGCACGCTTCTCAATTCTCTCTCCGTCTTGATGCCCGCGCCTTGCCCTATCGGAACCAACCTTTCGATAAACGGCTAACATCTGATAGATACTATAAGCCTTGCCTATGGGCTCGAGATCGGAGACGATGCGGCTAACGCGAAATCACCTTGAGCGATAAGGAAAAGTTGGAAGATATACCTGGTGCGCAGAAGAGGTAGGACAAGTCGTGGCCGAGCCCATTAAACCGGAAGAGTATAAAATCGCGCAAGACGATCCACTGGCATTCGAACATGCAGCAGTAGCATCATGGATCGAAGAAGCTTTGGCGTCGCTCGGCGAACACCAGTATTATCAAGACGTTGACCTCAAGTCTCTTCCAAGCGGCGTGAAACTGCTCGAAGCGCAGCCCGATCTGGCGCGGCGATACGTGCTTGCCGCAGTCGGCCAAGTGCGATACTGGGACCACCAAACGTCTCAGATTCGTGCTCTAGCAGCAACAGAAATGGAGCGCATAAATGCCCATCATCTTCCGGGATGGGCCCAAGTATGGGGAAGGCGCCGTCAGGCGGAAGCAGTTATTAGCGCTCTGATGCGTCGCGCGCTGCCGTTCGAGAGAGACGATCTAATTTGCATCCTCGAGTGGCTCCGTGGGTCCGATAATCTGTCAACCTATTTGGCCCCGATTGGGCAAATTGTCCGTGCACTAAAGCGCTACGCCTCGGATAGGCCGATCGACCCTGACATACGTAAGGGGATAAAACAGTTCGCAACGCAACTCCGGGCATCATACGACCAGCAGACCAAGCGGTTTGGGACAGAGGTTGAACAGCTTTGCATTGACGACGGAGCCGAAGCGGCTCACGAGGACGTTCCGTCGGGCGATGCTCGTGCCGTACCCATGCCAGGACCGGCGGGATGTGAGTGCATCCTTGACGAACTCAAACGATGCCTCGGAATGTTGCCCGGCGATGCCGCGCCGTCAACCACCGTTATTGAACCGGATCGGTTTGCTCTGCGCGACGATTCGCCTTTGCGGAACGTGCACGAGTTGCTTAGCGCGCTCTTCGAGGAGGTGATCGGAACAACGAACTACTACAAACCAGAACTCAGCGCCCTCAAGGCCGGCCAAGTGCTCTTAGCTCTAAAGCCTCTGACGATGGGGAAAGCGTTGCTGGCGGCGGCGGAGCGGCACATCAACTCGCTGCTCACCCCTTCGGCTAATTACCTGGAGCACCGCGTTTGGCAATCGCGTTACGCGGCCGCTGCGAGCGTAGCGCCGCTGATGCAGTCGCATTTTGAGTTGGACCGCGAGGGCTTCTTCGACTTGCTCTTGTATCTTTCAGCACGTCCCGGGTACGAGCGCGCGGCAACGCACGGCCTCACGGGAAGGCTGATCTGGCTCGCCGAAAAGGAAGCGGCAGCCTCTCCTCTATCCGAGGGCGAACGCTACGTCTTGTGGCTATTCCGCGCGTCACTGATTTCCGGACCGCCGTTAGGCTCGCCGTCAGATGAGGTTGCACGGCTAACACACCTTATTCAGGACGGCGCCAACCACTACCTAGTCCCCGGCGAGTCTTGGACGGATGCGTTAAACGATGACGTTTCACGATTGCCGTCAGGGAAGCGCCAGCAATGGGCACGCTTGTTCAAGCATGCCCTGACCGCTACCGCCGCCAGACCTTCTGACAAATGGCTCAAGACAGCGCGAAAGTTAGCAGATGAGATCGACGGAGACATTCTGCGCAAAGCCTTGGAGCGCTGGCTGCCCCTGGTCACACAAGGCCAGACAATACGAAAACTGGCATTATATAGCGGAGATGCTCGTGGCGCAGCCGATGTGATGAATGAAGAAAATGCCACCTGCTTGCGCGGATTACTTTGGCTCGCCCAAGCCTTGCCCAACTATGAACTGTTGGCGCGCTCGATAACTTCGGTAGCGCTATCGGCCTATAAAAAAGTCCCAGGTGTTGGCCCACGGGCGATTAAGGTAGGCAACGCCGCCGTCTACGCCCTTTCGCAAATGAGTTCGACCGATGCCGTTGGCCAACTTGCGATGCTCAAGGTACGCATCAAATTTGGTACGGCGCAGAAGGAGATTGAGAAGGCTTTTAACAAGGCAGCCCAAACTCTTGGGCTGCCGCGTGATCAAATCGAAGAAATGGGCGTGCCTTCCTATGGCCTAGAGGAAGGCGGCTTGAGACACGAAATGCTCGGCGACTATCGCGCCGACTTGATCGTTACCGGGTCAGATGCCCAGCTCAAATGGTCTGATGCCAACGGCAAGACGCTCAAGGCGGTCCCGGCTAAAGTCAAACGTGATCACAAAGAGGATTTGAAGGATCTTCAACAGTCGCTAAAAGACATTCAAGCCATGTTGCCCGCCCAGCGCGACCGAATTGACTCGATGTTTCTCCTTCAAAAAGCCTGGCCCATCGAGACGTGGCGCGAGCGTTACCTCAAACATCCTTTGATCGGCACGATCTCGCAAAGACTGTTGTGGCGAGTGGACGGTACAGCGGCTCTGTTCATCGATGGACAGCCGACTGACACTAGCGGGAGAAAAATCAAGCATGGCAAGACTGCCGAGATTACACTTTGGCATCCTGTCGGTTGCAGGTGTGCCTGTTTGAACGGCTGCGTGATCCCCACGTTTTCCAGCCTTGCTCGCCAGGCCGTTATCTCGTCGATACACACCGCGAAGTTTATTTTCTTACCGATGCTGAGCGCAACACAAATAGTTACTCCAATCGCTTCGCGGCCCATGTCATTCGACAGCATCAGTTTAGTGCTCTCTGCGCAGCGCGCGGTTGGAAAAACAAACTGCGACTAATGGTCGATGATGTCTTTCCGCCAGCCAGCAAGGATTTGCCGAAATGGGGTCTACGCGCAGAATTCTGGGTCGAAGGAATCGGCCAAGATTACGGCACCGATACTAATGAATCGAGTGCCTTTTTGAGACTCGCGACTGACCAGGTCCGCTTTTATCGCACAGAAGCCGCGCGCAATCTTGCCCATGCGGGAGGAGGCGGGTACGGCAGCAATGCGGCAGGTCCCGGTCAAGGAAACATTAATGAACCACTTGCTTTGGAGCAGGTCCCTCCTCTGGTGTTCTGCGAAATTATGCGCGATGTTGACCTATTTGTCGGAGTAGCATCTGTTGGCAATGATCCTACGTGGCAAGACGGAGGCCCGGGAGGGCGGTATCGAGATTACTGGAACACCTATTCGTTTGGCGAGTTGTCCGGTTCCGCAACGACGCGTAAACAAGTGCTTGAACGGCTTGTGCCGCGACTCAAAATCGCAAAGCAATGCTCCTTGAGTGATCGCTTTTTGGTGGTGCGCGGAACCAAGCGGACTTATAAAATCCATCTTGGATCAGGCAACATCCTAATGGAACCGAATGATCAATACCTGTGCATAGTCCCCGATTCTCGGTCACGCGCGCAGCAAGCCGACCTGTTCTTGCCGTTTGAAGGGGACAACACACTTTCCATCATCATAAGCAAGGCCTTCCTGTTGGCTGAGGACACGAAAATCAAAGATCCTACGATAATTCGGCAAATAGATAGGAGAAAGACCTCCTAAAAGGCGAGAGTATCTTTCCTTGACCTTTGAGGTGAATTATGTCCATTGCTGTGACAATTAAAGACGAAACTGCATCAGGCGCCACTTATAACGAAATGCCGCTGGAATTCCCGTTTGAACGCATTACGATCCGGGATTTGATCCGAGAGCGGGTCTACCAGGAAGTCCAAGACTATAATCGCAAACAAGACCAACAAGTATTTTGCGGGCTAGTGCAGCCAACCGATAGCGAGCGCGTCTTGAATGGCAATCGCACTGAGTTTCGTCTCAATAAACACCGCAACATTCAATGGAAATCTCAATTCGAAAAGGCCGTCGAGGCGTTTGACCACAATGGATTCCTAATATTGATCGACGAAAAGCAAGCTGAGGACGTTGACCAGGAGTTCGAGATCGGACACGAAAGCAAGATCAGCTTTGTGAAGCTGACACCTTTGGTCGGAGGATAAGGGATGCGACCAAGACAATAATCGGAGATGTGTCAACTGCCGGCGGATTGGGCACGGGCAATACTCTGCTTGATGCCGTCGAGGTTCACGCTGTCTTCTTTGATTCCGGCCACGCCCCGGCCGCATAGGTGAAAAGCCGCAGCCAGGCGCATGTTAGCCCCACCGTGAATGTCTCTGACGGACCGCTTGGAAGGCATGCTTCACTCTCGTGACGAAGCTCTGCTTCGTCACGCACTTCTGCGAAGTTCCGCTTCGCGAGGCTGTGTCGTTCAAGTCAGTGCTCAAGAACGGGCGATCGAAAATGCCGCCAACCCACTATCAGCCGAAGCAGAGCTTCGCGGAAGTGCGTGCTCAAGCAGAGCTTGGGCACGAGGGGTGGGCACGAAAATCAAAGGGGACAGCCCACATTGGCAACCTATTCGATTACGCCACCCGGCGGGGCAGTCTTGAGCGGCGGGCCGACATGGGCCTCAATAGTTTGGGTTGCTCGCTGTGCCGCCAAACGAGCAAAGCGAACGCCGGGACCAAGAAGGGGCGGACAACCAACGTGTCCAGGATGACGCCAAACGCCAAAGCAAAACCTATCTGAATTAGCGTTCCCAAGCCTCCAAGCATCAGCGTCCCAAAGGTGCCGGCCATGATCAAGCCGCAGGAAGTGATCGTACCGCCCGTTCGTGCCAACGCGCGGCGCGTGCCTTCGGTTATGCCATGCCGTTTGTGTTCTTGTAAGGCCCGCGTAATGAGCAGGATATTGTAATCCTCGCCCACCGCTACCAAGATCGTGAACAAGAAGAACGGCACGCGCCAGTCCACTTCGCCCAGCGATCTGCCATACCAGACGGAACCCATGATGGCCGTCGCGCCAAGCGTCGCATAATAGCTAAGAAGAACCGTTAGCAAGAGGTACACCGCCAACCACGGCCGGCGCACCAACGCCAAGAGAATCAAAAACACGGCGCCTAACACAAGAAGGTTGATGCGCGCCTGATCGCTGGCGACCACGCCCGAAAGATCGCGGGCGTTTACGGTGACTCCATAGGTCTCCGCCTGGAGCACTTTCAGGTTGCCCGCGGCAGCCGGCAAGGCCTCGTCGAGCCACGTCTGAATGACATTGAGCGTGTCCATGCTTTTCGAAGCGAAGGGATCTGTGCGCAACACGACATCCAAACGTGTGGCGAAACGCGAACTTTGCCCGTCGAATGGCAAGGAGGCAACGTAGAAGTCTTTGGAGGTGCGTTCCACTTGAGCACGGATCAGGTCGGCGCCACAAGGAGCTTTGTCCAAAAACTTGTTGAGGAAGCCAACCGGGTTCTTGCTTTTTTCAGCGGTCGTCGCGGAATCGCTTTTTATTTGCCCCAGCGGCTGCGTGAGGCTGCGGACTTCGGCAACATTGTCCAATGCGGCAAAGCCATTGCTTAAATGAGCGATCAGGCGGCGGCCTTCGAGACTTGTCCAATCCGTCGAGGAGACGAGCAGCACGGTTACGGGACCGGTTTCGCCTGCCGTGAAGTGGCTCTGAATGGCTGCCAGCCCTTGAATACTGCTGGAGGAAGGAGATAGCTCGCTAGTCGGCCTGAAGGTTGGTCGAACGCGGAGACCCAGAAGAGCTAGCGGGATCAATCCCGCAACGGCCAGGCCCCAAATTAGAACCGGTTTCTTGACGACGTTCCGGCTGATCCGCGTCCACAAGTCCGGATCTTCGGCGCCGGTGGCCTTTTTCGGCAAACCAATCGGCCAAAAAACTCTTCGGCCCAGAAGGTGAAGCAAAGCCGGGGTCAGCGTGAGGGAGGCGGCCAAGGCGACTAACAAGCCAAGCGCAATCGCGGGTCCGGCACAGCGCACCTTGGCAAACTCTGCCAAACCCATCATGCCTAATCCGCATATCACCGTGCCGGCGCTAGCGGCCAGGGCGCCCCCGACAGTGCCGACACTGCGCCGTAAGGCCTCGCGCGGCACATGGCCTTCCGATATTTCTTCGCGATATCGGCTAATGAGAAACAGGCAATAGTCCGTTCCAGCCCCGTAAAGCAAGACCACGGCAAAGACCTTGCTGACATTCACTAGATACACGCCCGGGATCAAGGTGAGCAAGGCTAGAAGATTGAGCGCGACCCAGACCGAAAGGGCGATCGTGATTAAAGGCACGAGCGCCAGCAACGGGGCCCGATAGACGAACAATAGGATTACAACGACGAGCAAGATTGTTGCCCAAGTTGTGCTTTCCAGGCTGGCCGAGCTGGCATGCACTAGGTCGCGGCCTATGCCGGCCGGTCCGGTTACAAACAGCCGCGGAGCATTCGGGCCGCTCAACAGCGGCAGGACTCTTTCCTCCAAGCGATCCACCGTGGCCTGAGTCTGAAGCGCTAGAAACGGAGAGCCCAAGGCCGCTTGAATCAAAGTGCAACGGCCGTCGGCACTGACCAACCGTTTGCCGATCACCGGGTCGCGATGAGAATAGATCCTGACGATTTGAAGATCCGGCTCGTCCGTTCTCAGACGGTTTAAATCCGTAACGCATTGATCCGCCAGAGCGAAGTCGGCTTCGGTAAGAGGCCCGTCCGCGCGCTCCAGGGCAAGGACGACTCGACTAGCGAAAACGTCTTGGGGAAACGCTTGCTCGAGCAGTTGGAAGCCGCGCACGCTGGCGCAGCGCTGGGGGAGAAAATGAATGTCGTCATCGACCGCTCGGCTATCCCACGTGGGAGCCAACCAGGCGAGGGCAAGGTCGGCGACTACCCAAAGCATGCAAATCGTGGAAGGGTAGGTCGCAGTCAAACGGCCCAAGAATCTGAACATGGACGAATGTCTCCTTGGAAACCGACTCCAAAGCGCAAAAAGCGCGGGCGCCGTTTGCCGCCCATGGACGGTTGTCGAGACGGCTTACCAGGTAATCATCGGCCCGGAAAGAGCAGGACCTACAAGGAAAGGAAAGATGGGAAATTTGACTGGGGACTTTGGGCAGGAAATAGGAAGGATAAGGGCAAGCAGGTCCCGGATGGCAGGAGCATCCTCAACAGTCGGCATATTCTTCATTTTGCTGCCGAAGCGCTCCGTGCGGTGGCATACACCCAAGCGGAGACAGCGGCACAATAGTTGCACTAAGTCGTATGCGCCCGATTGCCCGACCGCTGGCAACCCAAGGAACCCGTCCCCGGAGTTTCAACTATGAGGTCACTACAAAGCTATTTCGGCCGGTTCGCGTTTGTCAGTGTCGCCCTGCTGGGTTGGGTGGCGGGGCCAGCAAGCGCTCAGCTGCCGCGTGTTAACCCGGCGTACAATGCCTTCCAGCCTGCCGTTAATTCGACTGCTTTTGGGAATCCGAATTTCCGCATCAATCCCAACCTGACGCTATCCCAAGCGGCTTACAATACGGCGGTCGTGGGACAGGCTATTTCGCAAATCCCCCCTTATGCGATGGGGTTTAATCCCTATGTATCTCCCGTGACGGTCGGAAGCGGGTACGATCCGTTCTCAGCCTCACTGGCCAACAACAACCCGTATTATGGGTCGAGCCTTTCGACGGCCGGCTATCCCAATCCCTATATGACCGGCGCCTACGATCCTTACAGCAGCGCCTTGGTGGGCAGCGCCGACATCATCAACGGTCAAGGTCGCTTCGCCATGAGCATTGAGCAGTCGCGCGCGACGCACGAACAGGTCCGGCAAGCCCGCATCGAAACAAGGCGAAAGGCCTTCGACGAATATCGGTATGAGCGAGAGAACACGCCTACCGCGCAACAGATGCGCGAGAGGGACCAAGAGGCTCTCTATCGACGAAGCATGACGACGCCTTCCACTACCGAGGTCGTCTCGGGCGATGCCTTAAACGTCCTTTTGGACCACCTGGCCAAACTCCAGGTCTCCGGCGCTCGAGGGCCTAGCGTGCCCCTTGAAGAGGCAACGCTGAAGCATATTAATGTCCGACCCCAAGGCCGCACGGGCAACGCGGGAATGCTGAAGAGCGACGTGAACCTGAAATGGCCGCCGGCTCTCAAGGCCGCTGCCTATGAGGACGATCGGCAACGGCTGGAGGAATTCATTCCCAAGGCGATTCGGCAGGCTTCCGAGAAGGGCGTCGACGCCGGCACGCTCAGCGCCGTTCGCGAAGTCCTCGGCGATCTTCAGGACCGCTTTACGAACAATGTCAATAATTTGACGACGGCCCAATATATTGAAGGCAAGCGCTTCTTGAATTCTCTCGACGAGGCCGTTCAGGCGCTCGGAGACGCCGACGCAACCAACTACTTTAACCATAAGTATGAGGCCAAAGGCAAAACGGTGGCCGAGCTTGTTAATTACATGAGGGAGAAAGGCCTGCGTTTCGCCCCGGCTGTGACTGGCGATGAACCCTCCTACCGGGCCTTGCTCGACGCCATGGTGGCTTATGACAGCTCCATTACCCAACTGCTGACAAGGGACACTGGGAGCAACGCTAAAGGAGACGCCAACGACGCTAACAAAGCCAACGACACAATCAAAAAGGACAACGTCCCCAGCGACCGATAAATTGGGACTTGGAGAATTCGCGGGATGCGAGCAATTCGCTACGGCGTGGCGATGAGCCTTGATGGATATATCGCCGGTCCGAAGGGGGAATGCGACTGGATCATCATGGATCCGGAAATCGATTTTCCGCAGATCTTTAGCCGCTTTGACACCTTTCTAATGGGCCGTCGCGCGTTCGAAGTTGCCAAGGCTCGCCGCGGTCTTATGGACGGAATGGATACGGTGGTTGTCTCGCGCACCTTGCGGCCGCGGGACTACCCTAAGATCACGATCATTTCTGAAGACCTCGAAGGCCAATTGACTCGTCTGCGAGCCAAACCGGGCAAAGATATTTGGCTCTTCGGCGGCGGAGAACTCTTCCGCAGCGTCCTCAACCTCCGGCTGGTCCATGGCGTTGACGTTGCTGTGATTCCCGTGCTCCTAGGCGGCGGTATCTCTATGTTGCCGGCCCCGGCCAATCAGGCCAAGCTACGCCTGGTCGCCAACAAGGTGTATAAGACGGGCATCGTAGCGCTGGAATACGCGATCGACTACGGTCCTGCCTGACAATATGCGCTGCCTGACAATTTTGGCGCGACTAGAACCTTTTGCCGCCGCATATAAAGGAACGCCAATGGCCGGATGCACCCCGGCCATTCTCGGCGTCTTTGTCAGCCTTGTTTTAGGGTTTACCTTTGGCCATTTCCGCGAACATGGCATCGCCGCGTTTCTTCATCTCTTCAGGCGTCACGTCTTCCTTGTGAGTGGCCACGGACCAATCGTGGCCGAAGGGATCAGTAAGGGCCCCGTAGCGGTCGCCCCAAAACATATCCATGGGGGGCTTGGTCACTTTAGCGCCGGCGGCCTCGGCGCGCTTCATCACGGCATCCACGTCCTCCACAAAGAGATGGAGAGTCACCGGCGTGCCGCCACCCTCGCGCGGCGCGTGAGAGCCCATGCCCGGCATCTCGTCCACCAGCATGAGGTGCGAGTCGCCGATCTTGAGGTCGGCATGCATCAACGTCTTGCCATCGGGCATGGGCGCCCTGCGGATTTCGACGGCTCCAAACGCCTTCTTATAAAACTCGATAGCCTGCACCGCCCCGCGCACCACGATATGGGGGGTCAGGGAGTGAAAGCCTTCCGGAATGGGTTCCACCTTTGCCATGGGTACGTCTCCTTTTGGACTAGGAATTATGCTGAGTACGAGAGAACAGCGCTTTCTTCCTCCTATCCGAGTTTCCACCCTTTTCGATATTCGCGTTGTAAGTACTTGCTTGCTTCCGGTGAATCGACCGTGCCTTCTTTGTCGTTCCAGGAAATCTTTTTCCCGGACCGAAAAGCCACGTTGCCGAGAAGGACGGTTTCGGCCAAGGCGCCGCTATAGCCAAAATTGCAGCTCGTCGTGCCGCCTGCTTTCACCGCCTCAATCCATTCTTTGTGATGGCCGACCGACCGCGGAATCGTCTCCTTTGGCGGTTTGAAGTCTTTGAATTGAGCTTCCGGCAGCAGTTTATGATTTCCATAGTCGGCAACGAGCTGCCCCTTTTCTCCCTCAAACAGCACGCCGTTGGCGAATCCGTGAAACGGTTCCTTGGCACGAAGATCAGGGCCGACGCAACCGCTATACCAGGTCAAATGGACGGCAGGTCGCTCGCCGCGGGCAGGATACTGGTAGTCTACTTGCAGAATATCGGGGACATCATGGTCGCCTTCGCCGATCTTCTTGCCTGTCGCAGCTACAGTCGTTGGCGTGCGCAGGTCCAGTGCCCAGTGCGGCAAATCCATGAAATGACAGGCCATGTCCGCCAGGATGCCGCCGCCGAAATCCCACCACCAGCGCCAATGAAACGGCAAGAAAGCGGGATCGTAAGGCCGCTCGGGCGCCGGACCCAGCCAGAGGTCGTAATCGAGTGAGGCGGGAACCTTGACCGGTTTGGCTGCCAATTTACGCGTGTCAGGCCTCTTGGCGCACCAGACATGAACGCGGCTGACCGGTCCAATAACTCCCGCTTGCACGATTTCGACCACGCGGCGATAGTTGTCCCCGGCGTGGATTTGGGTGCCCATCTGGGTTACGAGCTTGTTTTTGGCCGCCGTCTCCATCATGACGCGAATTTCGTGGACGGTATGGGCCAGAGGCTTCTCGCAATAAAGAGCTTTGCCTGCCTGCATGGCCAGGACGGCGGGAATTGCATGCATGTGATCGGGCGTGCTAATAACCACCGCATCAACGCCTTTGTGGTCCAGCAGCTTGTGAAAATTCTGATAAAAGGCGGCCTTGGGATGGGCTTGGCGGGCTTTGCCGGCCCGGTCGCTATCGACGTCGCAAAGGGCTACGATATTTTCGCTGATCACGTTGCTCAAGTTGTAATCGCCCTGGCTGCCGGCCCCGCAGCCGATAATGCCCAAGTTGAGCCGTTCGCTCGGCGGTTTCTTTTTCTCGTCGGCCTGCATGGTCCCGAGCATGGTTGCGGAAGCCGCCAGAGCGGCGCTGTGCTTAAGAAAGCGGCGACGGGCAGGGAAGTATGCCATGTCTTGCTCCAGTGAAATCGGGATAATGCGTAGGAAGACGGCTCGGGGTGAGGCTTGGCAAGATGTCGGATTATCCCACGCCGGCTGGGGGAAGCAAGAGTCCGACCCTAATGGCACGTTTTTTTCTCTGTTTACGGCTTGGCGAGCTCTTGCACTTCCTTCGAATTTTGGCAAGAATTGAGATTAGACCTGCCTAGCTGATTTGCTCCCGCCTAATTTTGAATAACTTACCCCTTACGAGTCGATTTTCTCATGCGACGTTTTTCGCACACCGCGAATCAGGACTTCACTGCCAAGGCCTGCGCTGCCATGGTGGCCATCGGCTTGGTGCTAACTCCAGGGCGCGCTGCGGAATTGAATTTATCAGGCGAGCAGATTTACCGGAAAATGTGCGCCTCGTGCCACGGAGCATCCGGCGAAGGCACGATTAAGAAGTACAAGCGTCCTCTTCAGGGCGACCGCTCAGTGGCGCAACTGACCCGCCTGATCTCCAAAACCATGCCCAAGGACGCCGAGGTGAAATGCACCGGCGAAAACGCGCAAAAGGTCGCGGCCTATATCTATGAGGCATTTTATTCCAAAGCTGCACAGGATCGCAACAAGCCGCCCCGCATCGAACTGGCGCGCCTGACTGTCCGCCAATACCGGAACGTCCTTGCGGATTTGATCGGCACTTTTAGGCCGGCCGGAAGCTGGGATGATCAGCGCGGCTTAAAGGCGGCATACTTCAAAAGCTATGGAATGAAAGGCAAGAATCGCGTTCTGGAGCGCGTCGATCCGGTGGTTCAGTTTGACTTCGGCGTGGCCAGCCCCGACGCCGACAAGATCGAGGCCGACCGTTTCGGTATGCGTTGGGAAGGTTCGGTGCTGGCGCCGGAAACCGGTGATTACGAATTCATAGTCCGAACAGAACATGCGGCCCGGCTCTGGATCAACGACCCAAAACGGCCTCTGATCGATGCCTGGGTAAAATCCGGCGATGGCATGGAGCATAAGGCGTCGATTTTCTTGCTCGGCGGCCGCGCCTATCCGCTGAAGCTGGAGTTCGCCAAGGGCAAGCAAGGTGAGCCCGACGGGAAGAAAGATGAAAAGAAACCGCCGCCGGTAAAGGCTTCCATCGCGCTGCAATGGAAAATGCCTGGCCGAGTCGTCGAGACAATCCCCAGCCGAAACCTGTCCCCGAAACAAGTTCCTGAGACATTTGTCGTCAGCACTTCTTTTCCCGCGGACGATCGTAGCATGGGCTACGAACGAGGAACATCGGTTTCCAAGGCATGGGACCAGGCCACGACGGATGCCGCGTTCGAGGCGGCCGCTTACGTTTTGGCGCACTTGAACGAACTTGCCGGGACCCAAGAGGGCGCGCCGGACCGTGAAGCGCGCATTCGGGAGTTTTGCCGGCGCTTAGCCGAGCGGGCTCTTCGGCGTCCGTTGGCGGCCGAGCAAAAACAGTTCTTCGTCGATCGCCGCTTTGAAACCGGGCAAAGTTTGGAGATGAAGGTCAAAGAGGTTGTGCTGCTGGTTCTTAAGTCGCCACGATTTCTTTATCGCGAATTGCCAGGCGGTTCGGATGCCTACGATGTTGCTTCGCGCCTTTCCTTCACACTGTGGGATTCGCTCCCCGACCAGGCCCTTCTCGACGCGGCCGCCAACGGCCAACTCGCTTCCCGGGAAGACGCGATTCGACAAGTCGAGCGCATGCTGCCCGACCTGCGAACCCGTTCAAAACTGCATGACTTCTTCTTTCAATGGCTCAAGGTCGATCCGGCCCCCGATCTGGCGAAGGACCCTAAAACGTTTCCAGCTTTCGATCGAGCGGTGGCGTCGGATCTCCGAACTTCGCTCGATCTCTTCCTGGAAGATGTGGCTTGGAGCAAAGAGTCCGACTTTCGCCAACTCATTCTGGCAAACTCGTTGTACCTCAATGGACGGCTGGCGCACCTGTATGGCGCCGATCTCCCGGCCGATGCGGTGTTTCAAAAAGTGACGAAGCTAAACGGCGAACGAGCCGGCGTATTGTCGCACCCCTATTTGATGGCGACCTTCGCTTATACCGCCGCCAGTTCACCGATCCATCGCGGCGTCTTCTTGGCGCGCAACCTTTTGGGACAAGTCCTGCGGCCGCCGCCCGAGGCCTTCACGCCTTTGGCGCCCGAGTTGCACCCTCAGTTGACAACGCGCGAACGCGTGATGCTCCAAACCAAGCCGCAAGCATGCCAATCGTGCCATGGCATGATCAATCCGTTGGGCTTCACGCTGGAGAATTTTGATGCGCTGGGCCGTTACCGAGAGAAGGAGAAAGACAAGCCGATTGACACAACGGGCGCTTATCAGACTCGCTCGGGCGATGTCGTCAAATTCTCGGGCCTGCGCGATCTGGCGACCTTCCTCGCCGGCAGTGAAGAAACGCACGAGGCTTTTGTCGAACGGCTCTTTCATTACCTGGTCAAGCAGCCCGTGCGCGCCTTCGGCCCCCGCGAATCCCTGACGCTCCAGAAAGGGTTCGCCGATAATCAGTACAGCATCCAAAAACTAATCGTGGAGATAGCAGCGGATTCCACAATGCTGCCGCAGCAGGAATCTGCCAAGACTGCCGCTAGGCGCGTGGTAAGGCCTTGGATTCCGTAGTATTATCAAAACACGTGAGTGGCTATGCGAATGGCGACCCACAAGGAATTTAGCCACCTAGGAGGAAGTGACGTGGTCCTAAAGAATACGCGACGCGAATTCATCCGCGACTTGGGAATTGGGGCGGCGGCTTTCCCGTTCATCCTAAACCTGCCCAGCCTCGGTTTCGCCAATCAAGAGCGCCGCAAGCAACGGCTCGTCATCATGTTCAGCCCCAATGGCATTGTGCCTGCCGCCTTTTGGCCGGACGCGGAAGACAAGCTGACAACTCTCAAGGAATCTTTGCAGCCGCTGGATCCATTCAAAGAACGAACGCTGATCCTGAAGGGGGTTTGCGATAAAGTCCGAGGCGACGGCGATGCGCACATGCGCGGCATGGGTTGCCTTCTGACGGGCGTCGAGCTGTTTCCCGGCAACATTCAGGGCGGCTCCGATACTCCGGCGGGTTGGGCCAAGGGGATCTCCATCGATCAGGAGATCAAGAACCATCTGCAAAACAACCCCGCAACGCGCACGCGCTTTGGCTCGTTGGAATTCGGCGTCATGGTCCCCGACCGAGCCGACACTTGGACCCGCATGGTTTACGCGGGCAGCAATAAACCCATTGCCCCGCTTGACGACCCCTACCAAATGTTCGCCAAGCTTTACGGTCACGTGAAAGATCAAGAGACCCTCAAGAGCGTCCTGGATGACGTTCGGGAGGACCTGCGCAAGGTCAGCGCGAAGGTTAGTGCCGAGGATCGGCGGTTGCTGGAGGATCATGCCACCTTCGTTCGTGAGATGGAGCAAGACCTGAAGGCGGCAGGGAAGCAAGATGTGGGCCACGCCGTCCCTGAGCTGGAACCGGGCATCAAAAAGGAAAACGACAACATGCCCAAAACCAGCAAGATGCAGATCGATCTGATGGTCAACAGCTTTGCGGGCGATTTCGCCCGCGTGGCAACTCTGCAATTCACCAACTCAGTCGGTCAGGCCCGGATGCGCTGGATCAAGGTGGACGAAAGCCACCACGAGCTGTCGCATAAGCCGGATGACGACAAGGATGCACAGGACAAATTGACCCGTATCAACAAATGGTACTGCGAGCAGTTAGCCTATTTAACGAAGCGGCTCGCGGAGACGCCCGAGCCGGGCGGCAAAGGAAGTCTTTTGGATAATACGCTAATCGTTTGGACGAACGAGCTGGGCAAGGGCAATTCGCACACCCTGGACGATATTCCGTTCGTAATGGTGGGCACCGGCCTGGATTTCCAAATGGGCCGTTCCATTCACTACCCCAAGCTGCCTCACAACCGGCTGCTGCTTTCGCTGGCGCACGGCATGGGTCATCCAATCAAGCAGTTCGGCAATCCCAACTTCTGCGGCGACGGGGTATTGCCGAAACTGACTTAGCAAGCGCCACTTAGAGAAGGTGAGACCGGGTTTCGCGAGGCGCGATTACGAGCCGGAAACCTTGGCCGACGTTCCCACTTTCGTGTAGGTCTTGTTGGAGTTGCTTCCCAGCGTGGTAATTGCCGCCAGGCATACGGCGACGATCAACGCAAGCAGTACCCCATATTCGACGGTAGTAGGGCCGTCATCATTTCTAAGAAATACTGAAATCGCTGCGCGCATCTTTATCCTCCAGTAGTTTTCGGGCGGAATGCGAAAAGCTTAGCTTGACTTTGACGGTTCGTCAAAGCACCGGTTAACTCCTGCCCACAATCAAATTGCCGCTCTTTGCAGCGCTCTACAAGCATGTTATGGTAGGCCCTTTCTCTCCGAGGACAGCCGGCACATGAAGCAACCCGCTCGCGTTCCGTCGACGGCCTGGGTCGTCACTTTTGCAGGCACGGCCATCAATCTGTGCTTGGGAATCCTCTATGCCTGGAGCGTATGGAAAGCCAGCCTGGTCGCCGATCGGGATCACCCGGCCGGTTCGCCCATGAGCGAGCCAAACACAGGTTGGTCTTACCTTACCGATGCTCAAGCGACCTGGGCTTATGCCCTTTGTGGCTGTGTCTTCGCACTTTTCATGATCCCCGGTGGGCGGATCCAAGACAAATATGGCCCCAAAATCGGCGCGACCCTGGGCGGCCTATTCTTGGGAGGCGGCTGCATCCTTGCCGGGTTGATGAAAAGCTATGCGGGGCTGCTCCTGGGTTTTGGCATCCTGGGAGGCATCGGCATGGGCATGGGCTATGCAGCCGCCACTCCCGCTGCGGTGCAATGGTTTGGACGGCATCAGCGCGGCCTTATCGTGGGGCTTGTTGTCGGCGGCTACGGCGGAGCGGCTATCTATATCTCACCGCTGGCAAGATTCTTGATTGGAAATTACGGCTTATCCGCCAGCTTCATTGGCCTGGGAATTCTGTTCGCGCTGGTCGTGATTGGGGCCGGTCAGCTTCTGAGCCAGCCGCCGGCGGATTATGTGCCGCCAGCCCCGCCGGCATGGGTCAGCGAAAAGAATCCGGCCATGACCCGGACGGACTGGACGGGTTGGGACATGGTCGAGACTTGGCAGTTTTATGCTCTGGTGTTTTTGTTCTTTGGTTCGGCCCAATCGGGCTTGCTGGTAATCGCCAATGCCACTCCCATGCTCAACCACACGGCTGCCGCGGTTGCCTTCTTCGCAGCACACGCCTGGCTGTTGTCTTCTTTCGGCGGGTTGGTCAACGCCGCCGGCCGGGTGGGAACGGGGCTTTATTCGGACAAAATGGGCCGCATCAACGCCTATCTGCTCAACGGGGCCCTTTCTGCAGTGTGCCTATTTTTGACGCCGGCCATCATGCGGTCCGGCAACGTGCTGCTGTTGTTTTTGGTTGTCGGCGTGGCCTATTGGCAATACGGCGGCGGATTGTCTCTCATGCCGGCCTTGACGGCCGACTACTATGGGCCGAAGAACTTGGGTTTTAATTACGGGCTCGTTTTTATGGGCTGGGGCATTGCGTTTCTCGTGCCCCAGGTGGCTGGCTATATCAAAGATGCCACGGGTAGTCTGGATTACGCCTTTTACCTTTCGGGCGGGCTACTGGTCGCGGCATTGATACTTAGCCGCTCTCTTCAGCGGCCCTTTCACCACGCCAAAGAAGAAACCGAACCCGGCAGCTCGTGATTGGGCGGGCAAGAAAAATTGCCTCGCCTTTTTGACTGCGCGGCTTTCTTGGCCTAGTTTTGATTGTCCAAACAGCCTCCCCCGGAACAGGCAGGCAGACGCGGTTGTCCAACCGCCAACTTCCAGTTCACCAAGCCAAGCCTCTTCCTGAAACTAATCAGGCTGTTCTAAATTCACTCATCACGATTTTCCCCTTGGAGTCAAGAAATGTTTTCGCGAATCGCGTCGGGCGCCATGGACTTCTTAAAACGTGAAGACGGGCCAACGGCGGTCGAGTACGCGGTCATGCTGGCTCTGATCATCGTGGTCTGCATTGCGGCTATTACGACCTTGGGTTCCAATGCCAACGGCGTGTTCAGCGATGTCGCCTTGAACACGGCGGCGGCGTCCGGCAGCTAACCCGAGCGAGCAACCACATCGGGAGAATGCAGTCGGTCAATACGTGTTTTGGCCGGCTATCGCCTGTTACAGTATTTTGTGTTTCCAGAAAAAGGGACGAGGCTCATGCGTAAGTTCACACAGTTCGCGGTTGAATTCTTGAAGCGTGAAGACGGCCCGACGGCTGTCGAGTATGCGGTCATGCTGGCCCTGATCATCGTGGTCTGCATCACGGCGATCACCACCCTGGGCTCCAATGCCAACGGCTAGTTCTGAATTGTGTGGTGTTGGGTAATAGTGT